>CAZHGS010000001.1:0-204483 GCA_964532325.1 uncultured Gemmatimonadaceae bacterium
AACTTAGGGGCTTGGACGGTGCTTTGCTATATCCTGACTGCAGGATCCGGGTTGATCGACGGCATCCGCGCGAACCCTGTCGTCGAGGCGGCACGGCAGGCGATCCGGGGCGCGGAGGCGCAGCTGCGGGAGGAGCGGGCGGGACGGTTGCCGCGGCTCGATCTTCGGGCCGCCCTCCAAGACTTCGGAACAGTATCCGGAGGACACGTAACGGAGTGGCAGACCGGCATCCGGCTCTCCTGGCCAGTTTTCACCGGTGGCATTCGGGGGGCTTCTATCCGCCGCGCCGATGCGGAGCTCCGGGTAGCTGAGAGCGAGATGGCGACGATCCTGCTCGCCGTCAACGCCGAGACGGATGCGGCCAAGTCGCGTGTGCTCGAGGCCGATGAGCGGGCTGCCGCGCTCGAGTCTTCGATCGCGCAGTGGGAGGAAGTTGCCCGCATCGAAGCGCTTGCCCTCGAGGCGGGTGCCGGAGTCCAGAGCGACCTGCTTCGCGCGCAGGCCGGTCTCTTCCAGGCCCGCGCCGGCCACGCACAGGCCAGCTACGACGCCGTTCTCGCCCGTATAGATCTCGCGCGGGCGCAGGGAGTGCTGAGTCGGGAGTGGCTGAACCGCTCGCTGGAGATGCGGCGATGAAGAACCGGATCCGGCCGCTCATCCTAGTGCTCGCGGCAGCGACGGCCGTCGTCTGGTACCTGCGCGGGACCCGGGACGACACGGCGTCGGTGTTGCGGGCATCGGGGACGGTCGAGGCCACGGACGCGGACCTGGGATTCCAGGGCGCGGGAAGAGTCCTGGAAGTCCGCGTTGCAGAAGGCGCCATGGTCGAGGAGGGGAGCGAGCTCGCGCGCCTCGATGCGCGGGAGCGCGACGCGGCGCTGGACGCGGCGCAGGCGCAGCTGGTGGCAGCCGAAGCGCGGCTGGAGGAGCTCAGCCGAGGAGCCCGGCCCCAGGAGCTCGCAACCGCCGAGGCCGCGATGCGTGCTGCCGCCCGGCGAGCCGACGAGGCCGCCCGGGAGCTGGAGCGAGCGCAGATCCTCCACGACGGCGGAGCCATCAGCCAGCAGGACCTTGACCAGGCGGAAACACGAGTCGAGCTCGCCAGAGCCGGGCGCGACCAGGCCGAGCAGACGCTCGCGCTCGTCCGCGAAGGGCCGCGCGCCGAACAGGTGGCTGTCCAGCGCGCCCTCGTCGAGCAGGCAGAGGCGAATGTGGCCCGGGAGTCAGCCGCCCTGGCCAACACGGTTATCCACGCCCCGTTCCCGGGGATCGTGACTGTCCGGCACCGGGAACCGGGGGAAGCGGTGGCACCCGGTATGCCGGTCCTCACGGTTCTCGATCCAGAGAACCGCTGGGTGCGCATCTACGTTCCCGGGGACGAGATCGGGCGGGTCCGGCTCGGCATGCCCGCCGAGATCGTCTCGGATACGTATCCGGACCGGGCCTATCCGGGCGAGGTGGTGTTCATTGCCGACGAGGCGGAATTCACCCCCCGGAACGTCCAGACCGCGGAGGATCGGACCCGGCTTGTCTACGCGGTAAGGGTCAGGATCACGCGAGACCCGGAGTTTGTGCTGAAGCCCGGGATCCCTGCTGATGTCACGCTAGTAGACACCGGCCCGTGAATCGAAGCGCCGTCGCGCTCGATGGCGTACGTCGGACATTCGGAACGACGGTCGCCCTTCAATCCCTGAGCGTGCAGGTCGGGCACGGGGAACTCTTCGGGATCGTGGGACCCGACGGCGCGGGGAAGACCACGACGCTTCGGATCCTAGCCGGCGTCCTGAAACCAACCGGCGGAAGGGCGTGGATCGAGGGAGTAGACGTCGGCCGCGACCCGGAGGCGGCGAAACCGCACACGGCGTATATGGCGCAGCGTTTCGGACTCTATGAGGACCTGACGGTGCGCGAAAATCTGGAATTCTACGCCGACCTATACCGGGTGTCCCGGAAGGACCGTCTGGAGCGCTTCGAGCGCCTCTACGAGTTCAGCCGCCTAGGGGAATTCGAGCAGCGCCTGGCAGGCCACCTGTCAGGCGGGATGAAGCAAAAGCTCGCCCTCTCCTGCTGCCTGGTCCATCACCCGAAGGTCCTCCTGCTGGACGAGCCCACATTCGGCGTCGACCCCATATCGAGGCGCGAACTCTGGCTGATCCTTCACCGAATGGTCGCCGAGGGCGTTACGACGCTTGTCTCGACCTCCTACCTCGACGAGGCGGAGCGCTGCGACCGCGTCGTTCTCCTGAACGAGGGCCGCGCCCTTGCGCTCGACAAACCGGTCCGGCTCCAGGACTCGCTCGGAGGCCGGCTCTACTCGCTCCGCTCTTCCACTCCGCGCAAGGCCCGCGATCTCCTGCGTGCCCTCTTCGGAAGCCGGTCCGCCTCGCTTTCCGGAGACGCAGTTCACGCGCTCCTCCCGCACGACTTCGACCCTGCCGACATGTCTTCGCCCCTGACGGATGCCGGCATCGAGGTGTCCGGCGTCCAAGAGATTTCTCCGTCGCTCGAGGACGTCTTCGTGCATCTGGTAGCGGCAGGCACGGACGGGGCGGTATCGGTAACGCCCGATGACGTTTGATGACTCGCGAGACCCGATCCGGGTACGCAACCTCACGAAACGGTTCGGCCCCTTCACCGCGGTGGACCGCGTGAGCTTCGATGTCCGGAAGGGAGAGATCATCGGTTTCCTTGGACCGAACGGCGCCGGGAAGACAACCATCATCAAGATGCTGACGGGTCTCCTGGTCCCGACATCGGGAACAGTGACGGTCGCGGGACTCGACATCGCATCGGGACGCCGCAGGGTCCGTCGCCGGATCGGCTACATGTCGCAGCGGTTCTCGCTCTACACCGATCTGACCGTACGGGAGAACATCGATCTGTTCGCGGGCCTCCACGGAATAGCCGGCAGGACACTCGGTGAGCGGCGGCGCTGGGTCCTCGAGATGTCCGGGCTCGCCGGAGAGGAGCGCTGCCTCGCCGAGACACTCCCCCTCGGGTGGAAGCAGCGCCTCGCACTCGGGTGCGCGATGGTGCACGAACCGCCCATCCTGTTCCTTGACGAGCCGACCTCGGGCGTTGATCCGCTGGCACGCCAACGATTCTGGGACTTGATCGATGCGATGGCGCGGGAGGGCACAACGATCCTCGTCTCCACCCACTACATGGAAGAAGCCGAGTACTGCCACCGCCTCGCGCTGCTTGACCGGGGACGGCTCGCTGCGCTCGATACGCCCGAGGCACTGCGCGGCCGCGTCGCGGATCCCGTCTTCGAGGTCAGCACCAAAGATGCCCCGAGGGCGGTCGAGGACCTCGCCGGCGCATCTGGCATCCTGGATGCCTCGCTCTTCGGGCGGACACTCCACGTCACTCTCCGGGACGCGGACCGGGGCAGGGAGACGATCCGGGAGGTCCTCGCCGGAGTGGGGCATGACGCCAGGGACATCCGCCGCATCCACCCCTCACTGGAACATGCCTTCGTCTCGATCGTTCGCGCCGGGCGCGGCCAGAAACCGGGGCCGGGATCCGGATGATCGATACCCACCGCCTCGGAGCGATCGCCAGGAAGGAGTGGATCCAGCTCCGGCGCGATCCCCGAAGTATGATCCTCGCCTTTCTGCTGCCGATCGTCCTCCTCCTCTTCTTCGGATACGCCATCAACTGGGATGTCCGAGAAATCCCCGTTGCCATTCTCGACCAAGACCGGAGCGACGCCAGCCGCGAGCTCATCCAAGCCCTTGTCGCGAGCGGCTACTTCGTCCCCGAACTCTATCTTGACTCGGCGCGCGAGACAGGAAAGCAGCTGAGCCGGGGAGCGGTTAAGGGCGTCCTCACGATTCCGCCGAACTACGCGAGCGATCTCCAAGCACGCGGACAGATGCCGCAGGTGCAGCTCCTGCTCGACGGGAGCGACGCGAATACCGCAACAATCGCTCTGAATTACGCGGATGCGATCGTGGCACGGCATGCGGCTCGGCTCCTCCCGCTCGGGCGGGACGCCGTCCCCCCGGTCACAATCGAGACCCGTACCTGGTACAACCCCGACCTCGTGAGCCGGCACATGATCGTACCCGGACTCATCGCCGTGATCATGTCGGTGATCGCCGCGATGCTGACCGCGCTCACGATCGCCCGCGAATGGGAGCGGGGAACGATGGAAGTGCTCGCATCCACCCCCGTGAGCCGCATCGAAGTGGTTCTCGGGAAGCTGCTTCCATACCTCGCGATCGGACTGCTCGATGTGGCGGCCACGGTTGCTTGCGGAATGGCGATCTTCGGTACTCCGATGAACGGGAGCATCGTTCTGCTGGCCCTCTATACGGTCCTTTTCCTCACCGGCGCGCTCGGGCTCGGCATCTTCATTTCGGCGGCGGTGAAGTCGCAGGTACTCGCCACCCAAGTCGCCATGCTCGCGACTTACCTCCCCGCCCTCCTTCTCTCGGGATTCATGTTCGACATCGCGAGCATGCCCCGAGCGCTTCAGGGCGTGACCTTCGTCGTTCCAGCTCGCTACTTCGTCACGGTCACGCGGGGAATCTTCCTGAAGGGGGTCGGCCCGGAGGTCCTCTGGCCGCAGGCGATCCTCATGGCCGCTTTTGCCACACTCGGGCTCGCACTGGCAACAGCCGTATTCCGGAAGGAGCTCCCGACATGAGGGGGAAATCCCGGAACCCGGGCATCCTTCGTGTCCGCCGAATGGTGGAAAAGGAGCTGCGCCAGCTCTTCCGGGACCCGAAGACCAAGAGGGTGATCTTTGTCTCGCCCGTCATACAACTCCTCCTGCTCGGCTACGCCGTCAACACCGACGTCCGGAACGTGGCGGTAGCCCTCGCTGATCATGACCGCACAAGGAACTCGCGTGAACTCGTGGACGCGTTTACCGCGTCGGGACACTTCCGAATCGTGGAAACCACGGACAGGCGAGGAGATCTCGCAGCTGCGCTGGACCAGGGACGAGCCGTCGCAACCCTCGAGATTCCAAGTGGTTACGCACGTGACCTGCGCGCGGGCCGCGGAGCGAAGGTACAGTTTCTCGTCGACGGGACGAGCTCGAACACGGCAACGGTAGCACAGGGCAA
Organism: uncultured Gemmatimonadaceae bacterium; assembly: GCA_964532325.1. Taxonomy (GTDB): domain Bacteria; phylum Gemmatimonadota; class Gemmatimonadetes; order Longimicrobiales; family Gaopeijiaceae; genus JAAXGI01. The sequence goes on from CAZHGS010000001.1 coordinate 5,079, forward strand.
TGCCGCAAGGATCATCCGGGAAATGGGATTGCGCCAAGCAACGCACCTGTCTCCGGGCTTACTTACCCAACCCGGCATCGATCTCCGGGCCCGCGCCTGGTACAATCCCTCGCTCGAGTCACGCGCCTACAACGTGCCTGCCGTGATCGGGATGGTTGTGCTCCTGATGAGCCTGCTCCTGACAGCAATGGCCGTGGTTCGGGAGCGGGAGGTGGGTACCCTCGAGCAGCTGCTCGTATCTCCGCTCACTCCGACGGAACTGATTCTCGGCAAGACGCTTCCGGCCGCCGGAATCGCCATGATGCAGCTCGCGCTCGTCACGGCTGTCGCGCTTCTCTGGTTCGACGTCCCGTTCCGGGGGTCCATCCCGGCACTCGTCCTCGCGGCTGGTCTGTTTATCCTGGCGGGCCTCGCGGTCGGGCTCCTCATCTCCACGATATCGCGGACTCAGCAGGAGGCCTTCCTCGCGATGTTCCTCTTCCTCCTCCCGGCGATCATACTCTCCGGGCTCCTCTACCCGATTGACACGATGCCGTCGGTTTTCCGCCAACTGACGCTGATTAATCCCCTCCGCCACTTTCTCGAGGTGGTCCGGGGCATCTTCCTCAAGGGCCATGGCTTCGCGGACCTCGGGGTCCCTTTCACGGTGCTGGCATGCATGGCGGCGGCCGGGATGTCGGTCGCCGTAGCACGGTTCAGGAGATCGATATAGGGAACGGCGTGGGATGGACGATGTCCACGTGGGATCGTATCCCCCTAACGTTTCGACCTGCCTGGCCTTCAATCGGATAGGCAGGGGCGGACGCCCCCCGCGACACACCATCCGATACCCAGACTGGAGTGCCCCGTGAACTATCCCCTGCGACGACCCGCGATCCTCATCGCTGCCCTGATCGCACCGCAGCTCCTCGCTGGCCAGCAGGCCCCTCCAGACCGACCCCTCGCACCCCTGCTCCAGAACCCCGTCGCGGCCCTGCTGCAGCACGCCGACAGCCTCGAGCTCGCCCTCTCACCGGACCAGACGGAACGTCTCGAGCAACTCGCAGTTGAACTCGACGAGGCGACAAGCTCGGCCCGTTCAGCACTGGAAGACGCCCGGACGCAGAGTGGGCGGGCAGGCGGTAGCAGGCTCCGCGCGCTCCGGCCTCACCTCGAGACGATCCGGACGGAGACTGCCGCAGTGCTCGAAGTGGTGCGTGAGGAGGTGCTTGCGGTAGAACAGTGGGAGGTTGTGGAGGCGTTTGTTGACTCGCGGCGGCCTCCCGGCCGACCGCGGGCGCTTCGGCGAGGCGACCGGTAGCACCGCTTGGCGATGCTTCGACCGTTCGCGCCAATGTTCCACTCGGACATATTTTGAACCGATGAGACGAAAGAGCATCTGGATCGTCGGACTCCTGCTGACGGGCGTGGCCGGGGGATGGTGGCTCACGACCCGCGGTGGATCCGACGACATCGAGTACAGGTTCGTGGAGATCACCCGGGGCGACCTGGAGTCGACGGTCACGGCGACGGGCGCCGTCCAGGCCATGGAAATGGTTGAGATCGGTACACAGGTTTCGGGGCAGGTCTCCCAAATCTTCATAGACTTCAATGATCGAGTCACTGCAGGCGATCTGATCGCCCTGATCGACCCCACAATCCTCCAGCAGGAGGTACGGTCGGCCGAGGTAAACCTTGCAAGGAATCAGGCCGAGCTGGACCAGTCACGGCGCGAGCTCGACAGGACGGTTGAACTCCACGCGACGCAGGTCGTCACGGACAGCGAACTCGACCTGGCGCGCTACCGTTTCGAGCTGGCGGACGCGTCCTTCCGTTCCGCAGAGATAAATCTCGAACGGGCACGCCGGAACCTGGAATACTCCGAGATCCGTGCCCCCATCAGCGGTGTCGTGGTATCGAGGGATGTCGAGGTCGGCCAGACGGTCGCCGCGAGTCTCTCCGCCCCCATCCTCTTCCTGCTCGCCCAGGACCTGGCCGAGATGGAGATCCTGGCATCGATCGACGAAAGCGACATTGGCCAGATCCGCGAGGGGCAGCCCGTTCGCTTCACCGTCCAGGCCTACCCCGAGCGCCAGTTCCAAGGGACGGTACAGCAAGTACGCCTCCAGTCGACTACGCAGGACAATGTCGTGACGTACAGCGTCGTGGTGAATGCAGAGAACCCAGACGGAGCGCTACTGCCCGGGATGACGGCAACCCTCGATATCGTCCTCGACCGCGAGGTGGACGTGCTCCGGGTCTCGAATACGGCTCTCCGGTTCCGCCCGACGGAGGCGATGCTCGAAGACTTCGAGAGGCCTCAGGCATCCGACGTTGGGGCGGACAGAGATGGCGACAGTGAGAATCCGTTCCCCTTAGGGCCAGGCGGAGAGCGTCGAGCCGGTCCCCGGTCCGGCGGATTCGCCTCCGGCGGAATGGACGCGGAGACGATCGAGAGGATCCGTGCTCGCTTCCGGGCCGAAGGGGGTGGCGGCCCCGGCGGCGGATTCCTGGGGCCGCCGGGAGACGACGGAGGCCCGGGCACCCTCTGGTATCTGGACGAGAACGGGGAACTCAGGATGACGCGCGTCCGCACCGGGCTCACCGATGGGATCCAGACTGCGATTCGGTCGGGTTCACCCGAGATGGCGGATGGGCTGGAGGTGATCGCCTCGGTGACAAGCGGAGGGGTGCCGCAAGACGGCGTGAATCCCTTCCAGCCCGCGTCCGGTGGGGGATTCCGACGCTTCGGCGGTTTCTGATGAACCCGAAGGCGGGCGATCAGCCGAGGCTGATCGAGGCACGCCACGTCGAGCGGGTGTTCCGGATGGGACGCACCAAGGTGCGGGCCCTACGGGGTGTGGACCTGGAGGTTCAGGCAGGTGAACTCGTCGCGATCATGGGCGCGTCCGGGTCCGGCAAGTCCACCCTCATGAACATCCTGGGGTGCCTGGACCAACCCACCCGGGGGAGCTACCGGCTCGAGGGTACGCAGGTCGAGACGCTGGACAGGGACGAACTCGCCGACATCCGGAACCGGAGGATCGGTTTCGTCTTCCAGGGCTTCAACCTCCTCCCCCGCACAAGCGCGCTCGAGAACGTGGAGTTGCCCCTCCTCTACGACCGGAGCGGACACCGGATCGACTCCCGGCGTCTCGCCGCAGAGGCGCTGGACCGCGTCGGGCTGGCGGACCGAATGGACCACGATCCGTCAGAACTCTCCGGGGGCCAGCAGCAACGGGTCGCCATCGCACGGGCGCTGGTCACCGGGCCTTCGCTCGTCCTAGCCGATGAACCCACCGGCAACCTCGACTCGGTAACGTCGCTCGAGATCATGGCGCTCTTCCAAGAACTGCATGCGGAGGGCGTCACGTTTCTGATCGTGACACACGAATCCGAGATCTCGCGGTACTCCGAGCGGATCGTGGAATTGCGCGACGGTCGCGTTACCCGGGACACTCCCGTGCAGGACCGGGGAGATGCCCAGGAGGATGCAGCGGCGTTGCTTAGCGCTGGACGGACGGCCATGGCATGAAGACGAGTAATCTCATTAGGGTCGCCGGCGTGAGCATCCTCAAGAACAAGATGCGCACGCTCCTCACGATGCTCGGCATCATCATTGGAGTCGGTGCCGTTATTGTCATGGTGGCGATCGGAGAAGGTGCCCAGAGTCAGATCGAACAGCAGATCCAGAGCCTCGGGACGAACATGCTGGTCATCACGCCCGAGGCCGCATCGCAGGGAGGCGTCAGCATGGGCGCGCAGAGTCGTCCCAGGCTGACCACGGAGGATGCGGAGGTGCTCGCGAGCGAGGCGTTCCTCCTCGCGCATGTGTCACCGGTGATCAACAGTTTCACCCAGGCCGTCGGTGGCGCCGGCAACTGGCGCACGTCGGTGCTCGGGGTCTCACCCGACTACCAGCGGATCCGCGACTGGAACCTCCGTGAGGGCACGTTCATCGACGAGGCGGCCGTCCGCTCCATGCGCCGCGAAGTGGTCATCGGCAGCACTGTGGCCGACAACCTCTTCCCGAACGGCGACGCCGTCGGCCAGAGGCTCCGGCTGCGCGACGTGCCGGTCACCGTCATCGGGGTCCTCGAGCCGAAGGGACAGACAGCCGGGGGCAACGACATGGATGACGCGATCCTGGCGCCCTACACCACGGTCCAGACGAGGATGGCGGGACGCCAGTTCATCGGACAGATTCTCGCAAGTACGTCGTCTCCGGACGACCTCGGCCCCGCCCAGGGGGAAATCCGCCAGATCCTACGCGACGCACATGGTCTCGCCCCGAACGAGCCCGATGACTTCACGGTGCGGAATCAGGGCGAACTGGCGGATGCCGCCCAAGGCATGACGCAGGTCATGACCCTCCTCCTAGCTTCGATCGCAAGCATTTCGCTTCTGGTCGGAGGCATCGGAATCATGAACATCATGTTGGTTTCGGTCACCGAAAGAACCCGGGAAATCGGCCTTCGGCTCGCCGTCGGCGCGAGAGGCTCGGACGTGATGGTCCAGTTCCTGGTTGAGAGTGTGGTGATGAGTCTCGCGGGCGGGGTCCTCGGAGTAGCTCTCGGCGTCGCCGGGGGCCAGACTATCGCAGCGTTTACGGGGTGGAGCACCCTTGTCTCCCCGGCCACAATCGGACTCGCCCTCGGCTTCGCGGCGAGCGTCGGGATCTTCTTCGGATTCTATCCTGCGCGGCGCGCAGCCAGGATGGACCCCATTGAAGCGCTGAGGTACGAGTGACGGAAGTGTGGCGTGGCTACCGGCTCACCCTGCCCTTCTCTCACGCCGCAGCGGTCAAAGCCCTTCGCCCGCGACACAGTGTGAACGAATTGTCCCTCGGCTACCCGACGTAGGCAGCGCTCCTCTCGCGGATCCACCACCGGTTGAATTGTGTCCGCGAGCGCGGGCACACGCCGACCGGTGTTCCTGCGGCCGCACACGCATGGCTACGGGACGCGTAGCACGACACTGGTCGGAACGGGTGCGCCTACTCCGGGCGCAGCAGGTGCCCCAGCACCTTGGGACAACACACCTGAGCCATCCGGATCCGGCCGCGCGCTACTTGGGCCGTTGGAGTTCATGGTACCCAGATCTCACAAAGTGCCTGCGCGCAACACCCCGCCGGGTCGCAACGTTAATTCGAATCCGGCCTGGGCCCCGCCCGCGTGCGGACCTGAATCACTCCATTGGCCCCGTTGGGGTGCAGGAATGCACCGGCTGCCCCGCGCAGCACCTCGATCGACTCCACATCCGCCGCTGGAATCTGGCTCAGCGCGTCATAGACACCCGCAGCCGATACCCGGATCCCATCGACAAGCAGGACCGGCTCGACGTTGTCACTGAATGTCCCGAGTCCGCGGAGGATCACAAGCTGATCCGTGTCGCCGGGCATCGGGAGCGCTCCGAATGCGCCGGGCACCTGGCGCGCCAGGACGTCGACTGCGCTGAGGGGCTCCTTGATCGTGCCCTCAGACTCGGGCAGCTGCCGGACCAAGAGTTCCGACACCACGGCGTCGATTGCGGGGAGGAAAAACTGAACGTGAGTGACTGCCTCCGGCTGGAGCTCGAGTTCCTGCACCACGCTGACGTGGTCCGCTGCCACGACCCGCACCGAGAACCGTCCGACCGGCGGCTCGTTGAACACAAACGTCCCCCGCTGATCGGTGACGGCGCTCATGTTGGCTCCGACGATCGATACCGTCGCCGCGTCGATGGGCTCCATCGTCCCTTCGTCTAGCACCACTCCGCCCAGCACCCCGCCCGGAGCCTGTCCATGAAGGTCCGGAGCGGCACCACCGATGGACGCTGCTGAAGCGAGCGTGAGAATCACCGATGATACTATCCGCATGCCGCGATATGTGATGGATTCCATTGGCCGACTGGCTGGGGGCATGGAACGTAGTCCTACCCGAGCAAGAACAACACCCGGTTGGCGTGGCCATGTTGCTGGTACCACGCCAACCGGGCGTCAGGTTCCCCGCCCGGGATATGTCCCGGCCGCTGGGCGGTGCTAGAAGCTCCAGTCGGGATCCTGCGTGGGTGCCTGATCGGGACTGCAGCCAGTGGCCCGGTCGTCCAAGTTGATGTTGGGGTTCAACGTATATTCGTCACCGGGCATGACCAGTCGGACGCCGCCATTCAGGTCGTAACCCTGAGACGGTGTGAGACCCTGGGTCCGGGGGAACCAGAGGATGTCGGTATTCAGGATCTTGGTCGCCCAGAAGCGGCCCCCTTCCGCGAAAAAGCTGCGTCGCCTCTCCTCGATGATCATGTGCCGGATCTGCTCGGCATTCCCAGGATCGGCGTAGGTGACCTCAGGCAGGCTGTAGTGCCTCCGGATAGCGTTGACCCGATCGATAGCCTGCTGGCCTCCTTCGATCTCGGCAAGAATGAGCCAAATCTCTTCCCAGTCCACGAGCGGGATATCGTCGCCGATATCCGTATAGCGGTCCGGTACCTCCCTGGGCTCAGGACCCTGGATGGACTTCTTGAAATGCCGGACACGGACATCCGGAACGGCGCCGTTGTTGAGCAATGTCGGCTCAGCGCCAGTGGCGCGGAATTCCTCAGCATATGTGACGGCATAGCCGTTGTCGTCGACCGCCCGGCCGTCCGGCATGATTCCGAGGAAGAGGTAGCCGGTAAAGGGAATGGGATCCGGCCACGGGCTCCCCGTGACGGGATTGGTCCGGTTCGTTACCCCGCTGGTCTCATTCCACCAGTCGTTGATGCCGAGCATCCCTCCCCATCCGGTCTGCGTGCCAGACTCGTAGATCTTGTTCCGGCGCTGCGGGCCCGGATCCCGTACGATCCACGCCGAGTACCCCATTGGTATCTGCGCGGCATCTGCCGCGGCTCCGGCATGGTCTCCGTTGTGCCATCGGATTCGCGCCCGAAGAGCCATGGCCATCGTCCTGGCACTGTTGCTCGCGCCATGGCTAATTTCGTAATCTCCGGTGTTGCCGATGTGCCCTAGGGCCCTGTTGATCCACTCCTCTGCCAGATCCATCACCTGCGAAGGCGTCATGAGCGCGCTGTTATCGAAGGTCATCTCGCAATAGTAGGTGCCGAAATGCTCCAATGCGACCCCCGCATAGAGAGCGGTAGTTGCCATTAGCTGCTCTCGCTCGCGCACCTCGGCATCCGTCCAGTTCTCAAGGCGTTCGTACGTTCCGTAGGCCATCGCCCGCGCTATCTGGAACTGGTCATAGTAGTTGCCGTTCGATGAATCGCCGCCAGCGTCACACTCAGAGCCAGTGTCAGGTACCGACCCGTGCACTGCGTGACCGCCTCCACGACCCGCAACCGACTCGAGCACACCCTCTGCGCCGAGTGTCCTAACCCAGCCGAACGCGGAGTAGCCGCACTCGATATTCGCAATGATCGAACCCACTTGGGTGGACGCGCTGTTCGGATCGGTGAGCACGTCATCCGTCAGAGAAGAAGGCAGTTCCACCTCCAGAAGATCGCTGCAGGCACTCAGCGCCCCCATCGCCAAGGCCAAGGCGAGGAAAACAGTCCCTCGTCCCCTCCGATCCAGGGTTCCGCGGCCCGAAGTCGTCATCTTACACATATCGCCTCTGGTTAATCCACGTGTTGTTAGGATACGCATTCCGTTCACAGGCCCAGCGTCAAAACGCGACACGCAACGTCATGCTGACATTGGCCAGCGGCGGCATCGACCTGAAGTTTCCGCCACCTGTAAGGGAATCCGAGCTACCGATCTCCGGATCCCCAACTGCACCGCCCCAGACCTCGCGCTGCGCGACCCACAGATCAATGGCATTCCGCGCCGACAAGGCGATGCTGGCTCGGTCGGCACCTGAGCGCTGGACGAGAGACTCGGGGAGCGAGTACCGGAGCCCAACCTCTCTAACCCGCCAGAAGTCCCCGTCAAAATACTCTTTCGAGTGATCGTCCTGGTAGTTCTGACGATCCGAGGCCACCCAGACTGGATCATTCTCGAGCTGCGAATGCCTGGTGTTGTTGTAGATGTGACCCCACTCCAGAACGTTGTCCTGGCCCAGCCGACCGTAGTGACCCTCGGCCAGTGCGAAGATCTGGAGCGCGTTGTTGAACAGACTCACTGTCGGGGCGATCCCGAACTTGTGGGTGTAGAACCCACGCCCAAACAGGATACGCTGCGCCCCGGCGATCGACGCACACGGCACGAGTTCGCCGCCCTGGAACTGGGCTTGGCCATCAGGGCCATTGGGATCGTACCTTGGCGTCCCCCCGTCGCACATGGCTCCGTCATTCGGGCCCTGCACGAACCTGCCGTTCGCATCGAACTCGGCAGACTTTACGATGTATCGTCCGGTGTGGGCGGGGAACGGCCACCCTTCCCGAATCGTCGTGGTGGGGGGCGTTTCGCCCAAGTCCACGACCTCGTTGTCGGTATGGTCAGCGTTCAGTGCCAGGTCGAATGCCCAAGAGTCTCCCTCGGCGACCCGCGTTGTAACGATCGCTTCCCATCCCCAGTTGTCGATCCGCCCTACGTTGCGCTGAACGGCTCCAGGGAATCCAATGTTCGGAGCGAGAGACTGTTGCAGCAAGGCATCCTCGTTCTTCTGCCTGAAATAGGTGAACTCACCGGAGATCCGCTCGTCCAGCAGCGCGATATCGAAGCCGAGCTCCAACTCAGTGCTGACCTCCGGTCCGATCTCGGGGTTGCCCGGGCTCACCGGAGACAGCCCGGAGGCTCCGCCGATCCCTGGAATCACACCCCAAACGTTCGTCTTCGCAAAAATGTCCGGCTGGCGTCCGGCCTGACCCCATGCACTCCGGAAACGCAATGAGTTGATCTGATCAACATTGAAAAAGTCCTCTTCCGATATCACCCACGCCGCCGACACCTTCGGGTACACGAGTGCCTCGAAATCGGCTCCAAATGCCGAGTTGTCGTCGAAGCGCACGGCGCCGGTCAGGAAAAATCTGCCGTTCCACGCTATCTGTTCCTGCACGTAGAGGCCGAGCGAGCGGTTCTCAATGAACTCGTAGTCGATCGTGGCCTCCGGAATCGCGGTCTGATTCACCGTGAAAGACAGAGGTGACGCGAACTTGCGCCCGATGTTCTCAAGCTCCTCGTATCGCTTCACATAGAACTGGCCCCCGACCGAGGTCTGGAAATTCCAAGAGTCGTTGAGGTCGTAGTCAACAGTGGCGGCATAGTCCAAAGTCAAATTCGTCGAAATGGGCTGCGCGTACTGAAGCTGTCCCTCAGCAGACTCGGAATAGACGGGAGTGCGTTCGGTCTCGACGGGATAAAGCACCTGGTTGATGTCCCAGCCCTTGTCGATCCCAAGCACGAGCCGCTGGCTAAGCCATTCACCCCACGTGTGATTGAGGGTCAACCCGCCCGTGAACCGGCTGTATTCGCGAGTCGTATTTACTTTCGCGACGTCGTCTGGAAGGTGCTCCTGGAAACCACCCAGACGAGGACATTCATTGGGGTTGATGCGCAGCAGGCAAAAGCCGTTGGACCACCGCATGTCCTGCCACGGTCCACCCTGGTTTTCGACCGGCAACCCGAATCGCGTATTGCCGTCCACATAGCCCAGCGAGATGTCTGCGGTCCAGCTCTCGGACGGTACAACGCTGAGGTTCAGCCTGACCCGGCCGGTCTGATCGGAGTTGTACCATTCGATGCCTTCTTCCCGGTCCCAATTGGCCGACGCGAAGTAGCGGATGGTCGGTGTCCCACCCCGGATATCCACGTTGTAGGTCTGGACGTGGCCGTATTGGTAAAGCTGGGACTGGGGCCAATCAAAGTACGGTCCACCGTCCGGACCGAGGATCTCGCCGCTGATATACCGGTTCGCCTCATCGTACATGTTATACCGGAAGAGGTCCTGCTCTGAACACGGTGGCCTGAAACTCGTACGGCATGCATACTGGTCACCGAGTTTCCCGGCAGGGTCTACCATGTAGTTGAATCCCTGACGGACCGATGCTGTAATCTGCGCATCTCCCTCCGCGCCCTGCTTGGTGATGATCTGGATCACCCCGGCCGAAGCCTCAGTTCCGTAAAGCGTCGCCGCCGCAGGCCCCTTGATGATCTCGATGCTCTCGATGTCGTCCGGGTTCAAGTCGTCGAGAACGTTCGACGTACCCTGCTGCTCGTTCAACCCGGTGCCACCACCCTCCCCGACCGAGGGGCCTGCTGACGAAGAATTGTTGACTCGGATACCGTCGATGTAGATGAGCGGGTTGGTCGCGAGCTGAAAACTCCCGACACCCCGCACACGAATCGGCGAACCCGAACCGACGTTGCCGGTCCTCCGCGTGAACTGCAGCCCCGGGGTCCGCCCGGAGAGCAGCTCCTGCATATTCGCAGGGGGAGCAACCTCCACAACATCGGCCACGTCAAGCGACGTAACCGAGTTTCCCAAGGCCCGCCGCTGGGTGCCGCCCGGCGTCCCCGTGACGATCACTTCATCGAGCTGGAGCGCAGCTTCAGCCACGGCGAAATTGAGCACGACAGTCTCTCCGGCACTTACGGCGACCGTCTGGCTGGCCTCGCGGAACCCAAGACGCTGTACAGTTACCGTCTGCGTCCCGGCGGGAACGTTCTGAAGAGTGAACGTCCCGTTCTGCTGGCTTAGGACACCCAGATCAAGATCCGCGACGAAGACCTGCGCAGAGGGCACCGGGCTCCCGCTACCCGCATCCGTCACTCTTCCGGAGATCGTACCGGTCTGTGCTGCAAGCTGCGGCGCGGCCACCAGCAGGGCCGAGAACGCCACCCCGAGCACCGCCCTACAGTTCAGTTGAGACATCTTTTTCCTTGGGTTTCAGGTTTTCAGCTTGCCATCCGGCAACCGGTGCTCCCCATGGACGCGCTGTAGCCGCCCGACGGCGCTCCCCGATTCGGGGAGATCACTCTAGCTAAGCTGGAAGCCTACACACTCCCCGATAATGGGTCAATAGGAGATCGCGGCTTGTCGTCGCTCTGACCCCGGAGCCCGGCCGCCAGACTTGCGGAGGCGCGCCGGAGACAGCTCGTGCGCTGACGTCGACGTGCCGCCAGCGATCTGCTCAGGCACCTACCCCCGCTACCGGCCCAGCGGGACCAAGCCGCCCGTTCTCCATCCGGAGCATCGAGTCACAGGAGCGTGCGGCCCACGCCAGATCGTGGGTGACGGCCAGCACTCCGCCACCGCATCCAGCCCACAGGCGCATCGCACGGCGCACCAGCGTCCGCTGTCGCGAGTCGAGGCCCGCCGTCGGCTCATCGAGTATCAGCAGCGGCGGCTCGGCCGCGAGCATCGAAGCGAGGCTGAGGAGCCGCCGCTCCGACGGGATCAGATCACGCGGGTTCGCGGCACGGTGCCGGAGGAGCCCGGTCGCGCGAAGGGCCGCCCTGGCCCGTCGCCCGGCCTCCTCACGGGATGCACCGCGAAGTGTCGGTCCGAACGCCGCTTCGCTCAACACCGATCGTTTGAAGAGCTGGTCCTGAGGATTCTGGAAGACGACGCCGATGTCGGCGGCGACGTCGCTTGCCGGTCTGTCACGCCGGTCGCGCCCGCGAACTTCCACTCGGCCGGAGTCTGGCTCCAAGAGTCCGAGCGCAAGTCTCGCGAGCGTCGTCTTCCCGCTCCCGTTGCGGCCAACCAGACCGACGACCTCCCCGCGCCGGAGTACGAGGTTCAGACCGCGTGCCACAACCGGCCCGCGCGGATAGGCAAACGATACATCCTGCATCGCGAGAAGGACGGTCTCGGTTCCGCCGGGCGCGAGGTCGTCCTCCCACCCGTCGGACTCCGCGCGGGCATGCAGGAGCGAGAGCCGGGTTGGCTCGCCTGCTCCGAGCACGCTCACCTCCTCCGCACACGAGGCGGTGAACAGCACCGCGCGCCCGCGCCGCGCCTCCCGCGCCAGGAGGCGGCCGAGATCGCGCAACCCCGCCGGATCCACGTACAGCATCGGATCATCCAGAATCAGGAGCCTAGGCTCATGGGCTAGGGCACAGGCGACGAGAACGCGCTGCAGCTCGCCCCCCGAGAGCATCATTGGCGGTCGCGCGGCCAACGCCCCGAGGCCCAATGAAGCCAGGAGGTCGTTGACGCGCTGGCGAATCCGGCCCGGAGGCCAACCGCGATTCTCCAGAGGGATGCCGATCTCTCCGGCAACCGTGCTCCGTACTCCGGTGACCTGCGCAGCCGCTGCGTCGGTGAGAATCCCGACCTCCGGCGGCGGGCCCGCGCGCAACGGAAGGCGAGACCCGACGACCTCACCGTACCCTCCGACGCGGCCACTGAACACGTTTGGTGCAAGACCTGACAGGACACGCAGCAGCGTGGTCTTCCCCCCTCCGTTCGGACCCGTGACGGCATGGATCCGCCCTGCATCGATCGCGAGGCTCACCGGCGATCCCGCTGGACGCTTCGACCCCCTGTAGGTGAAGGTGAGATCGCACGCCTCGGCGATCATCAACCGGGTACGTGCGTAAGGAACACCACGATCAGAACAAGGACGGCCAACGTGGCGACTGCGGTATCCCCCCGCCCCCAAGTGACTTCGGCAAGAGTGGTCGCGCGGCCAGGGAGGCCGAATCCGCGAGTGAGGAGAGTTGCCTCTCGGTCGGCCGCCTCCTCCAGCGTGGAGAGAAGGAGAGGGCCCACTAGGCTGAGGGCTCCGAGCGTGCCCCATCCGAAACACACACCGCGGGATGTCTGTGCGTCACGGATATCCAGGACGCGCTGCCGAAGGTGGGGCACGAACCCGGCGGCAGCCACGAGGGCGTAGGCCAGCGGCTTGGGTACTCCCACGCGGACGAGACATGCGTGCAACTCGTCGAGCGGGGTCGTGATGACATAGAGCTGCAGCAGTCCGACGAGGACCATCACCCGAACCAGGAGCTCTGACGCCCAGGCGAGCCGGTCCGGACCGAGCCCGAGCGGGCCAATGGACCACCAGTCGCCGGTACCAGCTGGATCGGCTGCGGCTATCAGGAGGAGGGAGACAGCGAAGGGTGTTGCGACCGCGACCAGCCCGAGTATAAAACGGCAGCCGCTCCCGTGCAGAATGGCTGTGAGGAGGACGGCGGCGAGGAGACCGCCATTCGGACGCGGGGCAAGCACAAAGGCGCACAACGAGGCGACCAGCACCGCCACCAGCTTGGAGATCGGATGCAAGTTGCCGACCGGCGACCTCCGCGTATTGAACCTGGGCTCGCTCAACTCGGATCCTCGGCTCGCGCACCGGGGAATCGCGCATGCAGGTGGCCCGGCAGGAGGGAGACGATGGTCGAGACGAGACCGAAGGTCACGGCCTTGTCGAGCGGATCCGTTGCCAAACTCGCCACGTAGGTCGACTGGAAGATCGAGAGCCCCTGCGTCCTCGCGGTCGCCACGAGCACTGTATATAGACCGCTCGGCGTTGCACCGGCCGAGACCGCGGCGCTAACCGGTGCTGAGATCGCGGCGCTGACCAGACCCACTCCTCCCCCGAAGAGTACCGCACGCCACGGACGCCTCATCCAGTCAAGTCCGCCCGCGATCCCCGCCAGGAACCCGACCGTCGCGGCGGTCATGATGAACCACGGCAGTAGGGGATTGTAGATCGCACCACCTAGGTTGCTAATCGCTCCAGCCACCGCTCCCGCCGCCGGGCCGAACAGCGCCCCGACCAGCACGGTCCCGATCGTGTCCCCGAAAATCGGGAGCCTCGCAGTGTTCACGATCAGGCCGGCCAGCCAGTTGATTGCCGCCGCTGCTACCACGGTCGCACCGAAGAGAAGGGGCCGCCCTCCCGCCCAGTGCCAATTAAACCCTCTCACCAGGTCCGCACCCGTCGCAGTAATCGGCGATTGCCCGTCGAACGCTGCCGACACTCACGGTTGGATCGCCTTTTCAAGATCGTGCCGGCACTACAGAGTGTGCGCAACGGCGGACAGCCCGAAGTCACAGTAAATTCCGCCGCACGCCGTGCCGGTCGGGCAACACCCACTACGCTTCGGGCCATGCCGACACGGACACCCCCTGCGAGTCCCGCGTACGCCTCACCAAGTGCCTACGGGACGCGACAGCCGGCGGCTTGGGCAACCCCTCTTTCCCCGGTACCTGTCGGCGGCGGGCTCGAGTTTCCGGGCTGCCCTTCGAGTCTTGCTGGGGCGAACGCTACAGGCCCACGGCGATCCCGAGGTTCAGGACCGGGTAGACGCGCGCAATCGAAACGAGGTCACTGACTTCGTCAATCTCCTGCTCGAGCTGCCACTGAAACGCCGGTACGTCGGCGATCGGCCCGGTCGCCCGCAATGTGACCTCCGGCACGCCGTGGTAGACCACGCCGAGATCGAGCGAGAGGCCCAGCCTCCGCCCGCTGCGGTGTCCCCAACCGATTCCCACGTATGGGCCCGACTCGGACGTTGCTAGCCCGCCGACGAGCGAACCGAGCTCCGCAGGTTCATACGCCCGGTCGCCGATCTCCACGCTGGCTGTGGGCGTCGCGCTGAGCTCGAGACTGCTCGAAAAGTGGACCGCGCCTCCGCTCACCCGAAAACTCCCGCCCCCGGGATGCCAATCCAGCAGAGCCGTCAGGCTGGGAGAGGGGAGGTCGAGCCCGTACGTCACGCCGGACAGACTGACCTCGATCTCCAGGGGCTGGTAGTCGAAGCCGGCACGGAGTCGCAGGGGGCTCCCGAACAGCCCCGTAGACATCCGCGCTCCGAGGCCGAGCGATCCGGCGTGCACCGAGGCACCGAGACCGAAGCCCTGGCCGGCTACCGGGCGCGGACCGAGTGTCGCCGCCATCCCTACAAAGAGGAAGCAGAGAAGGATGTGCACACGCCTTCTCCTACCGTCCCAACGCCGGCCCCGGGAGGTATCGGCGGGCCGCCCCATTCTTGCGCCGATGCGCACCGGGTGCCGGGCGGGACGACCCGGCGGAGCTGCCTCCTCGACTGGATGCAGCCGCCGAGACGCCGACTTCGCACGGCAACCCGACCCTCGGAGCACCCGGGTAGAGCCGGCCGGCAGCCAGAACAGGAACGGCTGCAGCCGATGCAGACTGCCACGAGGCGGCTGAGTCGGACGCGCCGTCACATGTCCATAATCGACGTTGCACGGAACGGGCCGGGTGACGCTCTGCGCGTCACCCGGCCCGTTCCCCTCGCGCGGCACGCGCAGGGTACGTTGGTTGCCCGTGACGGCTACATCATCCGCCGCCGCCGGCTGTGTTGCGCAGCTCTTCGAGCGCCTCGCGCTCGGCGACCAGGCGATCGAACCCATCCTGGTCCAGGTGGGTGATCGCGATCCAGTCGTGCGACATCTCGTCCGTCGTGCGGCTCCCCCGACCCACGTAGATCGTCGGATCCGGGTTGCTCCGGTTGTTCTCCGTGTTGTCATACCAGTGCGTCAGCACAAGCACCGACCCGGTCGGAACCAGCGGAGCCACATGATCCTCGTAGACATGGCTGAGATGCCAGTACGCCGTCCAGTTGCTCACCATCGAGATGAGATCACGCTCACCCGTCGCCGGGTGGAAAATCTCGAGCGAGGCCGCCGCGAGCCGGAAATGCCCGTGCGGCTGCCAGCTGTCGATCCTCACCGGATGGTCGAAGGAGTGGAACCCCTGCGTCATCGCCGTCCCGTAGGGCGCCAGGTCGATGTCGCCCTCGCCCGGATAGAGCCGGAGATCCTGCTCGTAGTCATAGGCGTAGTCCTCGGGGTAGAGCCAGAGACCGACTTCCACCTGGTCGCCGGGGACCGCCTCGCCCATCGGGTAGTAGTGGATGTCCCAGGTCACGACCGAGTTCGTCGGCGCTTTCCGGCACGCTCCCTCCGGAATGATCTCGCCGAGCTTTCCGAGCGCGTACTCCGAGAGGCGCGCGAAGTTCTCATACTCGCCCGTCTCCTCATTCCAGACTTGGAAGCGGGAGTTCGCATGGTGTGTGGACGGACGCCCCGGGACTGATGGCTTCGTCTCGATCGCCATGATGCAGCGCT
The DNA here is from genome assembly GCA_964532325.1 of uncultured Gemmatimonadaceae bacterium. Lineage (GTDB taxonomy): Bacteria > Gemmatimonadota > Gemmatimonadetes > Longimicrobiales > Gaopeijiaceae > JAAXGI01. The sequence continues at coordinate 21,014 of CAZHGS010000001.1, forward strand.
CTTCGGTGATCCCCGTGTCAACCATCGGACGCCACCAGGAGTCACCGCCCGTCGCCGGGATATCGTAGGGATCCGAGCTGATCACCAGGTCGGGCTGGCCGAACTGCTCCGCCATCCGCCACTCCGCGGCATCCGGCCAGACGACCGGGGGCGGCATGTCGTTCAGGTCGCCCGACGGCGCGCCCGCGTCGACCCATGCCACGATCGTCGCGATCTCTTCGACCGACAGCCGCGCGTCCGACTTGAGCTCCTGGAGCCCCACGTTCGTGTCGTAGTGGTAGGGAGGCATCTCCTGGGTGACGACCTTCTCCTTGATGATCGGCGCCCAGGGCCGCGTCTCCTCGTAGCTCATGAACGACATCGGGCCGATCGCACCCGGCTGGTGGCACACCTGGCAGTTCTCCTGGAGAATCACCGCGATGTCCGGGGCAAAGACCGGAGTGTCAGCCGCATCCTGGGCCGCCGCGGGAGCGGAGACCCCGAGGAAGAGAACGAGAGCGAGGGTCAGGACAGACAGTGTTTCCCGCATTGGCATTCTCCTGGGCGTGCAGACCACACGAAACAGTCATCTTGACAGGGGCGGGCGAGCAGCCCCCACAGGCCTTTGCCTCCAAGAACCGGAAAGTACTACCCTTCCCGGACCGTTGCAACGTCGCCCGTGCGACGTCAGATCCCGACGCCGACGCCGGCGACGGGGCCACGGCGCTACTGGCTGTCGGCCTCGATCTCGTCGATCCGGTAACGCTCTCCGACCCATGCGCCCGTAACGCGCACCCTGCGGCCCGCGAGCGCTGCAAGCTCCGCCTCGAACGCCTCCGGATTCGCAAAGGAGACTGGTATCCCCCGAAGGATGAGCGCGAAGTCCTCTACCGCGCCGATCCGGCTCCGCACCCAGCCCCCGGGATCCGCCTCCCCCTCCGGCGGCAGAAGATGGACCCTGTGCCCGAGCATCCCAGTCCGTGTCGCCACGTACTCGGCCGGCGTGTCCCCGGCGTACATCGTTCCCTCCTGCCGACGCCCGGACACCGCCACCGTGTCAACCGGGCTCACCATCGTTCCCACGAGCCCATCGCCCGCGAGCGTCAGGGTGTAGAGGAAAGCCCCGAACCGTAACGTGATGGTGTCTTCCTCATAGCGAAAATCCTGGACTTCGAGAAAGGTATTTCGAGGCGACGTCATCTCCGCGCCGTATCCGTCTCCGCCCCGTTCGATTCGAAGGAGCACGTTGCGCACACCCCCGGTCGCTCTCTCGGCCAGGTTCCGCGTCTCCAGGTTCCACGTTCCCGACGGGTCCGGCGCCTGCGCGGCCGCTCGGCCCGAGGCGACCGCAAACCCGAGGGTGAGGCCAAGGACCGCGGCGGCCAGGCGGTTCCGCCAGTCCATACGCATTGGACTAGAGCGCCTCAGAACCGGAGCCCAGATGCCTGGGCGTGATCGGTTCGTCCAGCTCGACCTGGTAGTCGAACCACCCCTCCATCATCTCATCCCGCGAGTCCGACCCCCAGAGCACCTGCACGCTCGGATCCGGATTCCACGGGTTGTCGGGCGAGTTGTCGAAGTGCGCGACCACCTCGAGCCGGGTGCCCTTCGGGACCGGGACCGGATCGGCGAACTCGTAGGAGATCTGCCAGTTCATGTCGTAGTTCGGTACGGATAGGAGAGTCTCGCTCCTTCCATCCGGGTAGTGGACCCGGTAGAGCATGTCCTTGCCGCGGTAATGCATATGGGGCTTGAAGAGGGTGATTGCGGCATCCGAGTCGAAGACGAACTCGCCCCGGCTCTGGTAGTTCGGCTCGTAGGGGGGAATCTGAAGGTCCCCATCTGCCACCACCGAGGAATGGAGCTCGTGCGTGATCTCACCCCGTACAAGCCAGACGGCCACGCTTGACGTGTCCACCACCGCCTCGTTGCTCGGGTGGTAATGGAGACCGAAACGGAGCGTCGATCCCCTCTCGATCAGTTTGCCCGAGCCGGGGGGGAAGCGGTCCCATTGCTTTCCGGGAACAGTGCTCGCGAGCCGGCCCGTCGACGCGTACTCGCCGTCGGGGCCGATGATCGAGACAACGTTGTGATGGACGACATTGAAATTCCCGCGCACTTCGGCCGCCTGGACCCAGATGTCCTCTTCCAGGTGCGTGGGCACCATGACCTCTGGATTGATGTCCGGGCCTCCCGGGGGCACCAGGAATCCGTCCTCCATCCGGAAGATGTAGTCGGGAGGACCGAGCTCACCCGTCAGAAGAAAGCCGTCGGTGGCACTCGCGAACTCAGGCGGGGTGAACTCCCCCTGCCCGCGCGGAAGTCCCGCTTCCACCCATTCGACGACTGTCCGGACCTGGTCGTCGCTCAGGCGCCGATCGTTCCCGAATTCCCCGTACGCTGGATCCGCATGCCACGGAGGCATGATGCGCTCTTCGACCATCATCCGGATCGAAGGGGCCCACGGGCGGACATCTTCATAGGTGAGGAGGTTCATCGGCGCGATCTGGCCGGGGCGGTGACAGTTCATGCATTTTTCCGCCAAGATCGGCCCCACGTCGGAGACCCACGTCGGAGATGTCCCCGGACCGCGGTCCTGGGCCGCGACGGGTACCACGAGGGCTCCGCTTGTCAGCAACAATGCCACAATCAGGCAGGTCTTCCTCATGGTTCTTCCCTCCAGCGCATCCAAACGGGTACCGGCCAGTGCAACCAGCAGTCGGAGTATAACAAGATTGAGGGGGACGGGGCCACACAAGGTTCGGCCCTCGTCCGGTGTGTCCCGCCTCGGTCACTTCCCCCGCTAGACAGCGTGTGGACCTTGGACGCGAAAGTTGACGAACCCGGCTGCGTCCCTGCCAACGGCGCGGCGACAACCGTTCGGGCACCGCGGAGGCAACGGCCGGGCATCGAGGCGATGTTGACCGGCCACGCCGTCGGCAACAATGGCGGCAGGACTCGAGGTCGCCACCCCGGCAGCAACCGGAGCGGGCTGTCTGCGCCCTGCATGTGGTCGGCGCTGGTCCAGTGTCGGGAGAAGATGGGCGAATGCGCCCAGACGCACGCAACGGAGGGCGAGGTTCTCCTCCAGAGCGACACAAGGCAATCACTTGCGCGGACCGTCGCTGCTGGCGTCTATTTGAGTATTCTCGCCACAGGCGACCCTCGAATAAAGAGGCTCTCGGGACGGTGACCGGAAAGAAGGCGAAGTCACAAGGGGCGGGGCGATCCAAGAGGGCGGGACTCCCCCTTGCGGTGCGGGGCTTCCTCGCGCTCGCCGCCCTCCTCACAGTCACGATCACGGCCACCTCGGCGACGATGCTGTACAACTCCGCCAACGCGCTTCGCGACGAGGCGGAGGCCGCCGCCGTGAACCTGGCTGACCTCCTCGCGGCGAGCTTCGCCGATATCGGCGAGATCTCGCTCGCGAATGTCGCACGGACACTCGATGCGACCCTCGATGACCAGATGATCGCGCAGGCGCGGATCGCGGCTCATCTCGTTGCCGCAGCGGAGTCCGCGGGGCAGGAACCGGACCGCATCATCGAGACGCTGGAAGCCATCGTAGCCCGGACCGTACTCGACGAATTCTGGATCACCGACGCCACGGGATTCGCGTATCTCACGAACGTGCGCGACGAGAGCGGCGAGCTCGTGCCCTTCGGGTTCGACCCGGATCCGGCTGTGCAGCCTCAGGCGTCGAAGTTCTACGTGCTGCTGGATGCGGATCCTGACGCCGAGAGCTTCATCACGCAGCCGGCACAGGTCCGCGAGATCGACCAGGAAGTCTACAAGTACGTCGGGGTCGGGGGCGTTGACCAGTCGCGGATCGTGCAGATTGGTAACGCGCTCGTCTTCGGGGAGCAGGAGATCCTGACGAACACGTTCGCCTCCGAGCGGGCGGACGTATCGGCGGTCGTCGAAGGAATCATCGGCCAGCACATGCTCGTCCAGGCCACGATGGTGGACTACTTCGTGGCGGCCGCGGAGGAGGCCGGCTGGGCGGCCGACGAGATCGAGAACCGTCTCGGGCGCATCGCCCGGGCAACCGTCGTCGGGGAGGTCCGGATCATCGAGCCGGACGGCTCGGTGGCCTATTCGAACGTGGCGCACGCCGGCGGGTCTATGGTGCCGCACGCCCGCGGGATGCTACCGCTGCTCGAGGGTGACCGGGCAACCCTCGAGTTCGCGACCCAGCAGCGGGACTCGGACGGCGAGATCTTCAAGTACGTGGCCGTGGCCGGTGCCAGCTCCCCGAGAACGGTCCAGATCGGAATCCCGATCGAGGGGAGCTCGGGCAACCTGCTCTATACTGTGTACCAGCGCGAGGCGGATCTCCTCGTCCAATCCCGCAACCTCGAGGCGCTCTGGGTCGTCAACCTCGACCGCGAACTAGCTGCGTCCGCCCCGCGCGCCGGGCAGCTTGGCACGGCCACCGTGAGCGCGTCGGATGTCTTTGCTGATCGCGCGCAGTCGATCGTGGAATCGGCGCTGGACCGCAGCGAGGTGGTGAGCGAGGCGAGCCTATCGCTTCTGGCACCGTCCGAGCGCGGGATCTGGGTGGCCTCCCCGGTCATCAACGCGGGAGGCATCCCGATCGGCGCGATCGCCATGGCGATCAGCCTGGACGACATCGCGGGCACCGTGATGAGCGAGTTTTCGAAGACCTCGCTGATTGCCTTGGTTCTCTTCGCCCTGACCGCAGCTGGAGCGCTCTGGGGCACCCGGTGGCTGACCCGGCCGATCGAGGCGATCGCAAGCGCTGCCCGTCAGGTCGAGATGGGGCAGATGCCCGACGCACGCCTGATCGAGCCCGTGGCCGAACGGACCGACGAGCTCGGAAGGCTCGCACGGGTCTTCGACGCGATGACCATCCAGGTCTTCGACAGGGAAGAGCAGCTCGAACTGATGGTGGCCGCGCGCACCGCCGAGCTGGAGGAGAGCAACCAAGGCCTTCGCCGGGCGCACAAGGCGATGCAGCAGGACCTCGAGATGGCCCGGGTCGTGCAGGCCGCACTCGTCCGGGAAGGTGACCTCGAGGTGGAAGAATTCTCGGCCTACGCGCGGATGACGCCGGCCCAACAGGTGGGCGGCGATTTCGTGGACATGTTCCAGCCCACCAACCGGCGACTCTTCTTCTGTGTCTGTGACGTTTCGGGGAAGGGCGTGGCCGCAGCCCTCTTCATGGCAGCCTCGCAGGGGGCCATCAACGCGGCCGCGACAAAGAACCAGGCACTCGACATCCGGGCGATTGCGAACGAAGCGAACCGCCAGCTATCCGGTGAGAATCCAATGGGACTCTTCGTGACCGGGATACTCGCCGTCCTCGACCTGGACTGCGCGGAGATGGAGTACGTCTGCGCCGGCCACGAGCCCGCCTACCTGTTCGACACGGACGGCTCCCGGCGGACGCTCCCGATGACGCAGGGAATGCCGATGGGCGTGTTCGACGACTTCGAGTACCAGAGCCACCGCGAACCGCTGCGTCCCGGAGATTCGATCTTCCTGTACACCGACGGCCTCACCGACGCGGTGAATCTGTCGGGAGATCTCTTCGGGAAGGCGGGACTCGAGTCCACGCTCGACAGCGCATCGACGTACTCTCCCAAAGACATGGTTGGCCATGTCTGGACGGAGATCGGCAACTACTCGACCGGGACGCCGGCGGCCGACGACATGACGTGCCTCGTACTCCGGCGCGCCAACTGACAGGAACGGGTCGGGCCAGGCCGCACGGTACCGAGTCGGGTTTCCCGCTCCAGGCCCCGCCGCTCCCCGCGTGGCGAGTCAGCGCAGGCAGAACCTCACAGAATCCACGCGCCCTGGTTCGCGTGACCCGCTCCGGGAAAGAGACGCGGCGGCAGCCGGATGCGGCTTGTGCCCCGGTGACGACAGAGTGACCCGCCCGCATCTGGCTCGCCGGAGGGGACCCTCTTCTCCTGCAGGGTCCCCCTTCGACGGAGAGCGGATTCACCGGAAGCAGCGAACCCCGCGTATCCCGCGCGCCCCGGAGTCGCCCTACTGGTCCGAGGCAGCGCGGTGTGCGAGCGGTCCCGGGGCGAGCCGGCGGAGAGCCGGCCCCCTAGTGGGGACCGCTGCACTTGCCGATGTCGGGACCTCGCTTTCGCGCACGGAGACACGGACTTCCAAGCGTGACTCACCGCCCCCGAAGACAGTTCCCCGGGTAGGCGCAGCATCTATGTAGTCCCTCCCAACGGCCACGGGGATGTGCCAGAGGTCTCCAACCGACTCGTTCGTCGGATCGAGGCCGACCCACCCCAGGCCCGGCAGAAGGCACTCGGCCCACGCATGGCTCGCACCGGCCTCCGCCACGTCGGAGCATTCCCGTTCGGTATGGACGTAGCCCGAAACGTAGCGGCTGGGAATCCCCCACGACCGGGCGATGGCGAGCATGACGTGAGAGTAGTCCTGACAGACGCCCCGGCCCGTCTCGAGGATTCGCTCGAGCGTCGAATCGACCCCGGTCGCCCCAAGCTGGTAGGTGAACGCGGCGCGAAGTTTGGAAGCGGCGTTCCGAAGCGCGGCAAGCGGATCGTCGCCCTGGTCGATCCTGTGCGCCCTCACGAAGTCGTCGAGGGCTGGACAGGGATAGGCAAGCCCGCTCGGGGCCAGGTACTCCCAGTGACGTACCGGGTCGGAGAGGGCGCGGACTGCATCCCACGTCGCGTTGTCCGCCCTGCGCGCATAGCCGCGCGTGCCCGCGATCTCCACCCGGGCCGCGGAGCGCACCTGCGTGTGCCTGTGCTCGCGGTGGATGTTCACGAGGTGGCAGTCGTTGCCGAACGCGTCCCTGTAGGCGGTCGGCGACGCGGGCGGGTCGACATCCAGGGAAAACCCGAGGAGCTTTCGGCAGGCGTCCGTTCGCGGTTTCAGGCGGAGCGTCAGGACGCTTCCCCGCGCCACTTCCGAGTAGCGGAACTCCGAGACGTGCTCGACGGCGAACCTTCGGATTCCGGATTCACTCATCCGCCGGGAGTATCCTCGATCTCGTAGGCGAAGTACGCCGCGCGAATGTCGTCGTGCAGAAGACGGCACGATTCGCGGATCCCGTGAAGCATCGCCCTAGTTGCCGACCGGTCCCCGAGATCCAGATTCGGCCAGTCGAAGTCGATCCTCGCCCCCGTCCGTCCCGCCCGGCGCCCCGCTTCCAGGGCCAGAGGCTCGCCGAGAGACACGACGTCGAGAGCGTCGATGATCATCGCGAGGCCGAAGCGGACCGAGCGCGGAAGGTACGGGTCGGTCACGAGAAAGTTGATCACGAGCGGCGGCCGGACCTGCAGTGAGAAGAGGCGCCCGTATGCACCGTTCGCGCCGCAAACCCGGAGGAGGGAGAGCCAGTCCGAGTCGGAGAAGTGCGCGCGGGAGGGGAAGACCGCCAGTTGAGCATCGATGAGCGCCGCGAGGAGCTGTGTCCGCTCGACGTAGCGGCCGAGCCTGAGAAAGTGCCAGCTCTCGTCCCGGTACATCGCACTGTCCGCAACTCCCCAGAAGGTCCTCACCGCGTCTTCGGCGGAGCGAATGAAGTCGCCGGGCCTGTCCATCCAGACGTCCTCAATCCCGACATCCCGGATCCCGAGAAACGCAAGGTTGAGACACCCCCACAGCTCCCTGTCGAGGGTGTTGCGCACCTGCCGGGCATTCTCGCGTGCGCTCGCGAGGCAGTTTCGGATTGCATCGGGGTTGTCCGCCTCGAAAACCAGGTCGCCGACGAGCGTGTACGCGTCAGCCAGCATGAAGGCGTCGTCGTCCAAGCCAAACGCGAGATCCCCGCCGAGCGGATCCCGGCCCAGCGCGGTGTACACGCGCCTCCAGTTCAGCTCGATCTCGGCGACAGGCCGATCCTCGAGGGCGTCCAGCTGCTCGGCGAGGAGTCGGCAGCCATGCTGCGCCCGCTCCAGATAGCGGCCGACCCAGTAGAGACCGCGTGCACTCCGGGCAAGCATCTCTTCACGCGGGAAGGATCCAGAGGTCCTTTCCCCCACCCCCTTGGCTTGAGTTTACCACTAGCGATCCCGGTCTGAGCGCGACCCGGCAGAATGCCCCTGGAACGATCCGCGTCTCGCAGCCATGAAGCACGAATGGCCGGAGATCAACGTGACGCGGCGCGGCACCTCCATCAGAGAGACACGGTGAGCAGGAGAGGTCCAGGGTCGGCTGCGCGATGAAGTTGGCCGGATCCCTCCGGATCTGCTCGGCATAGTCCGCGCGCTCGTCCGGCGTCGCGTGCGGGCCGACGAGCATCCCGTAGCCTCCCGACTCCCCTACCATCTTGACGACCAGTCGGTCGAGGTTGTCGAGGGTGTACTCAAGGCCCTCTGGATCGCGGCAGAGGTGGGTTTCCACGTTGGCCAAGAGCGGATCTTCAGCAAGATAGTAGCGGATAATCTCCGGCACGTAGGCATACACGCTCTTGTCGTCCGCGACCCCGGTCCCCGGGGCATTCGCGATCGTCACGTTGCCGAGCTGGTAGGCATGGAACAACCCTGGCGTGCCGAGAAAGGAATCCGGCCGGAAGGTCAGCGGATCAATGAAGTCGTCGTCGATCCGGCGGTAGATCACGTCCACCCGCCGTAGGCCCGCCGTGGTGCGCATGTGGACAAATCCGTTGTGGACAACCAGGTCGCTCCCCTGGACGAGTTCCACACCCATCTCCTGGGCCAAGAACATGTGCTCATAGAAGGCCGAGTTGTAGACGCCGGGCGTCATGAGCACGATCGTGGGATCGGAGACACCGGACGGCGCAAGCTCGGCGAGCGTCTGCCGCAGCAGTGCGCCGTAGTGGGCGATGCTTCGAACGCGGTGGTGCCGGTAGAGACCGCGGAGGCTCGTCCTCACCGCCTGGCGGTTGGCCAGCATGTAGGAGACCCCGGACGGTACGCGGAGGTTGTCCTCGAGGACCATGAAGCCCTCGTGGGTCCGGACGATGTCCGTCCCGCATATCGAGACGAAGGTGCCGAACGGTGGCTCAACTGCGCGCATCTCGATGCGGTACTGGGGACAGCCACGGACGAGGTCCACGGGTACGACGCCATCGGCAAGGATCCGGCCCTCTCCGTAGATGTCACCGAGAAAACGGTTGAGGGCGGCCAGCCGCTGGGTGAGCCCCCTCTCGAGGAACTCCCACTCGGCCGCGCTCACGAGCCGCGGGATGATGTCGATCGGAATGATCCGTTCCTGCGCGCTCTCCTCCCCGTAGACCGAGAAGGTGATCCCCTCGTGCAGGAACGACCGCTCGGCCCGCTCCTGCATCTGCAGGATCTCCTCGGCAGGCATCTCCCGTAGCGCGCTCCACAGCGCCCGGCAATGCTCGTGGGGAACGCCGTCCCGGTCGAACATCTCGTCGTAGAAGGCCGGGTCCCGGACATACCGGGAGAAGAGCGATCCGGGCACGGATGCGGACGGGCCCGCCGTGGTCTGGTCTCCGCCTGACATTCTTGCCGCCGTCCCCGCGTTCGGGCCGAACCACCCGGCCGGCGGAGCACGCAACACCGACCGGCCACCGGGCCACGATTGGAATGTTCCGCAGAGAGCGCAAGTCGCCGCGGCCCAGTGCCTCCCGTGGCGACACGATCCAGCCGCTACCCCCTCGCGCCAGGGGGAGGCGCGTGGCCTATGCGCGTCCGGTGACAGACGCCGTCAGGAAAACGGCGCAAGGCCTCGGGCACGGCACACCGATCGGCAGGCCGGAGGGAGGCACCTGCCTCCTTCCTCCTCCGCCCGTAGCCGCGCGGCCGCGCTCGGTCGTCCCGTTCGGCCTGGCGGCCTCGCTGCCGTCGCGGCTCCACCACACCGGTTCCCGCAGGCAGTGCCCGGGACTGCAGAGCGACCGGACTAGCGCCCCGATCTCCGCGTCGGTCCGGTGCGCCGCTTTCGCGTAGATTCCAGTCTGCACCCCGGCGAGCTTCCGATAGGGTGTGACGCGAAGCCTCCCCTCACGGAACAGGTGCCAGTGAACCGGAGCCCCAGGGTAGAGGTCCGCGTAGAACTCCCACAGTGCACGGCCGGAAAGACCGGCGATCCGCCACCCCGTGGCGAGATCCGGGGCGCTCCGAAGCGGCCGGTGCGCCCCGTCCGCGCCTTGCCCTGCGAGCTTGAGCACACGTGCGGAATCGCCCACCGTCTCAAGCCGGCGACCGGCAACGCCGCGGTCGCGCGCGTGGCGCACCTCGTAGCCGCCCGTTGCGGACCACCGCGCGACGGACTGCATGAAGCTCCGGAAGCGCCCGTCCCCCGCGCGGATCCACGCGAGAAAGGCCTCCTTGGCCTCGGTGGCCTCGCTGCGGTAGCCTGCGTTGCAGGACCAACGACCGGTACCCGTCTCTGCCTCGCCCCGTGTGCGCCCGGGCCACATCCGTGCGCCCACCTCCGCCGCCTTTTCGGCCACGAGCCCGACCACCACATCGGCAAGCCCGGAGTGGGTGCCGACCGGCTCCGTGATCCGGACCGGGCGTCCCGCCCCGCCCGAGTGCGCGTCCCCGGAGGCCATCGAGCGGGGAAGTGTCGTCCCTATATGCCATCCCCGCGACACGAAGAAAGGGACGATGACCACCTCGGTCGTGTCGGCCGCGTCACGGTTCGCCGCCAGCCGCTCTGCCCCAAGGAGCTCCGGAAGCCGCGGCTCCTGGTCGAGGAAGGCGGCCCGGACCCGTCGAAACTCGCCCTGTGTCGCAAGAGCCTCGGCCACCGAGCGCGTCGTGTCACCGGATGACGGGCTACGGTCTGTCCCGTGGCCGAGCACGAGGAGGTCGGTCCGGCCGGGGGCGGCGGCGGACGTGAGCGCCCGCTCCCGAACGATGTCGACGATGCGAGGAGATGTCCCGACGGGCCGGCAGCAATGGACCCTCCGACCCGCAGAATGCTCCGGCGGCCCCGACAGCCCCAGCTCGCGCGGCACGACGGTGCGCGTAAAGTACCCCTCGCTCATGAAGACCGGCACAACGAACACGTCCTGCCGCTCGACGAGATCAAAGGCGTGGGGGAGCGCCGGCTCTTCCTTCCAGAAGGCGACCCGAACCTCGGGGAAGGATCCGGACCCATGCAGTTCTCGCCGCAACCGGTGGATCGGCTCGGAGGAGTCCGGACTCAGCTGCGAGCCGTGCCCCACGAGCAGCACGGCCGCCCCCGGCGGCGGGCGCATCTGTCAGGGCATCGGGACGTCGAAGTGCTCGTAGTTCTTCTCGATGTAGGACGTCCACTCCTCGGGCACGTCCGTGTCCGGGAAGATCGCCTGCACGGGGCACTCCGGCTCGCACGCACCGCAGTCGATGCACTCGTCCGGATGAATATAGAACTGGTCGTCCGCCTCGTAGATGCAGTCGACGGGGCAGACGTCCACGCAGCTCGCATCCTTGGTCTCGATGCAGGGCTCGGCGATAATATAGGTCATGGATCCCTCGTAATAGGCCGCTCTGCCATTGCTGACTCCCACCGGGCGGACTCGATCCGCACTTCGCGCGGCACTGCCTCACGCCCGGGGTCGAAGCTCCACGCCCGCACGTGGTCCCGCATGGCCGGGGTACGCGCACCCAGGATTACCCAGACCATACCCGGCCAGAGGCCCATGTAGGTCCGGTCCACCGGAGAGGGTACTGGATCACCCGCAGGATGGGAATGGTAGAATCCCACCACCTCTTCCCCCGACCCCCGGGCGACGCGCTCCTCCTCGATCAGACGCCGCGGATCGATCTCGAACCGCGTCTGTCGGCGTCCCTCAGGTGCCGCGTTCCTGCACGCCACAGTCCTGGCGACCCGGCATTGGGCTGTCTCCCTCCGGCCAACGAGCAGTCCGCACACCTCCTCGTCGCCGGCGACGCGCGCCTCGTCGACGAGGTTGCACGCAACACCCGCGGCCAAGTGGAGCTCACGCGGTGCGCGATCGCACCACGCCACGCCCATTCCCCGCCCCGCGTCCGACACCCGGATGGCCACCGCGTGCTCGCCGGATTACCCCGGCGGGGCGGCACCGCCCGCAATCGACGGCACGATCGATACCTCGTCGCCCGCGCTTACCGGGGTATCGAGATTGTCCTCGTACCGGATGTCGGCACCGTTGACGAATATGTTGAGGAACTCCCGGACGTCACCGTCGTCGCCCATGATCCGTCCAACCAGACCCGGGTTCCCCGCCGCGAGGTGGGTGAGGAGCTCGCGCACGGTTGCGCCCTCCGCCTCGAGCTCCGCACGGCCGTTCGTGAGCTTCCGCATCGCGCTCGGTACGCGAACTGTCACACTCATTCCCACACCTCCTCCCTGCTTGACGCCGTCGGTTCCCGCTTCCTCGACGATGGCGGGCGTACTGGCCTCTCTGCGTGATCCTATCCCCGGGAGGCGCTAGACGGAACCGGCAAGCCGCTCGACCTCGGCAAGCCGGGGCTCGACAGGCTCCCCGAGTTCGAATGTCGAACGCGCGGCCTCCGCCGTCTTGAGCCCGTTGCCGGTCACGCAGATCACGGTCGGTCCGCTCCGGGCCAGCCGCCTCTCCGCAGCCAGTTTCGCCGCCGCCGCCACGGCGACCCCACCCGCGGTCTCCGTAAAGACGCCTTCGAGTGTCGCAAGAAGCCGGATCCCCTCGACGATCTCGGCGTCGGAGGCCGAGGCCCCCCATCCCCCGGTCTCGCGCATCGTGGCCAAGGCGAAGATCCCGTCCGCAGGATTGCCGATCGCCAGCGAGCGGGCGATCGTCCTCGGCGACCGGAGCGGGGTGATCCGCCGCGCGCCGCCGAGCACGGCGGCGACGATCGGATCGCAGCCCGCAGCCTGCGCGCCGAAACACCGGGGCTCGGCAGCAGCCGGGACCAGACCGACCGTCACGAGCTCCGCAAAGGACTGTCGGAGCTTCGTGATCAGCGATCCGCCCGCCATCGGAGCAATCACATTGGCCGGGAGGGACCACCCGAGCTGCTCGGCGATCTCAAAGCCCATCGTCTTCGAGCCCTCGCTGTAGTAGGCCCGGAGATTGACGTTCACGATCCCCCAAGAGAAGCGGTCGGCCACCTCGGCGCACAACCGGTTCACGTCGTCATACACCCCCCGGATCCGCACGAGGCGTACACCGTGGACCCCGGTGGCCACGATTTTCTCCGGCTCGAGGTCCTCGGGGATGAAAATCCATGCGCTGAGCCCCGCCGTCGCCGCCTGTGCCGCGACCGAGTTGGCGAGGTTGCCGGTGGAGGCGCATCCGACCACATCGATCCCAAACTCGCCGGCCCGCTGGAGAGCGACGGCGACCACCCGGTCCTTGAACGACTGCGTGGGATGGTTCGAGGAATCCACCTTGATCCAGAGGTCATCGATCCCGAGCGCCCTGCCGAGCCTCGGTGCGGGAAGGAGCGGAGTCCAGCCCACACCGATTCCCCGGTTCGGCTCGCCGACCGTCGGTAGGAGTTCACGGTACCTCCAGACGTCAGACGGGCGCCGCTCGATCTCCTCGCGGGTCAGCACGCCCCGGAGCGACTCAAGATCATATTCGACCTCGAGCGGCCCGAAGCACTCCTCGCATACATGATAGGGACCCGCCTCGGTGACGGCCGCGCAGATTCTGCACTTGAGCACCTCGAGGCCACTCCGGTGCACCGGCTTTATCGCGGATTCCTGCATTCTCCCCCTCGCCTCGGCCCGGTCCCTTCCCTTCCGTGTGGCCCGTGTATCCGGCCGCCCCTCCTCGCTGCCAGGGCGTCCCCCTTCAACGTACGCCGGAATACGAAAAAAGCCCTGACCTCCCTCGGGAAGGCCGGGCTCGTCTGGGCTCGTCGACTCCTCTCGCTACCGCGGGTGCCCTCCGGACACGACGCTCCCAAACCCGGCTTCCCGCATGCGGGAAGCCACCGTCATGGAACCGTGCAAACACCCAGTCCGGGCGCCGATCTTTCGCATCGAAGACCACTCCTGCGGGAAGCGAGCGCCCGCAACGGTACCTACCCGTCCCCGGAGCGTCAAGCCCCGGGGCAGGCCGGAGGCACGCGACGCGCTCGCTCGCCGAACGTCGCGACGGACACCTGGCGCACGCCGGTGGCCGGGATCCGCCGCCTCTCCCGGCTCTTTCCGTGGTCCGGAAGCGGACGCAGATTCCGCGCCGGAGCCGGCCGGCCTCTTCCCCCTGAACACAGGAGTCATCTGCAATGGCGGACGTTACTCGGAGAATAGGCTTCATCGGCCTGGGCATCATGGGACGCGGGATGGTGGCGAACCTCCTCAAGGCAGGGTTCCCGGTGCGCGTGTGGAACCGGACTGCCTCCCGGATGGACCCCCTCGTGCAAGCCGGCGCCGAAGCCGGAAAGGACCCGGCCGACGTCGCCTCCGGATCGGAGATCGTCATTACCTGCGTTAGCGACACACCCGATGTCGAGGAGGTCGTCCTGGGGGAGCGCGGTGTCATCTCGGGGGCGCGCCCGGGGGCGCTCGTCGTGGACATGAGCACGATCAGCCCGAGCGTGACGCGGGAAGTCGGAGAGCGGCTGGGCGAGGAGGGGCTCGCGATGCTCGACGCCCCGATCAGCGGCGGGAGCGAGGGAGCCGCCAACGGCACACTCAGCATCATGGTCGGCGGAGCCGAGGACCAGGTTGAACGGGCCATGCCCGCCTTTCGGGCGATGGGAAAGACGATCACCCATGTGGGACCCATCGGCGCCGGGCAGACAGTCAAGCTCGTCAATCAGATCGTCGTCGTAGTCAACATGCTCGCAGTCGGTGAGGGGCTACTCTTCGCCGAGGCTGCCGGCGTGGATCTGGCGAAGACTCTCGACGCGATCACCGGGGGCGCCGCGGGGAGCTGGATGCTCCAGAACCGGGGGCCCCAGGTGATCGAACGCGACTGGCGGCCCGGATTCATGATCGACCTGCAGCAGAAGGACCTGCGCCTCGCTCTCGATGCCGCCGACGAGATGGGCGTGCCCCTCCTCGGGACGGCCACCGTCTTCCAGCTCTACCGGACGCTCCAGCGGGCGGGCCTGGGCACGGAGGGCAACCACGCGCTGGCCAAGGCCCTCGAAAGGCTCGCGGGCTTCGGGATCGGCCGCTAGGGGCCACCTCTCTCGCGAAGCGTGACCATAAGACGCATCTCCGCCCCGTCACGGAGGTAGGTAGCGAGGACCTCGGTGCCCGGCTCGATCGCCAGGAGCGCGTCGGTCAGCGCGTAGAGGTCCCCGATCTCGTGCGTCCCGAGCCGGATCAGGATATCGCCGGCCTGCAGGCCCGCCTCCTCGGCGGGCGATCCCTCCGACACCCCGCTCAACCGCACCCCGAACTCGGCCGGCGCGAAGTCCGGCACGGTTCCGAGGTAGGCCCCGTAGCCTGCCGGCTGCTCATCGGGTGGCGTTCCGGCACCGGCGATGTGAATCATCGGCTCGGGCCGGTCGGACACCGTCCGGATGATGCCCTCGACAAGTCGCACCATCTGGCGGAGCCCCCTCCTGTCGACGAGCTCCCAGTGATCGGACGGCCGGTGGTACTCGCCGTGGACGTTCGTGAAGAAGTGGAGGACCGGCACCCCCTGGGCGTAGAACGAGGTATGATCGCTCGGACCGTAGCCGCTGGGTGAACGCGCGAATGGCACTCCGAACTCGACCCGGGCCCAATCGAGAATCTCTCCCCATTCCTCTGCGGTCCCGGTCCCGTTGACGATCAGGGGGTCGTCCTCGAGCCGCCCGACCATATCGAGGTTGAGCATGGCGACCGTGCGGTCGAGCGGCACTGCGGGGTTGCGCGCATAGTGCGCCGATCCGAGCAGGCCGAACTCTTCGCCCGAGAAAGTGACGAAGACGACGGAACGGGCGGGGGGGGCGCCCGCGAGTGCTTCGGCGGCGGCAATCAGCACCCCGACGCCGGATGCGTTGTCGTCCGCCCCGTTGTGGATGTCATCGTCCCCATTCTCCGGGCTGGCCAGGGAGCCGAACACCTCCCCGCGCCCGAGATGGTCATGATGGGCACCCAGAACGATCGCCTGCGACCGGAGAACGGGATCGCTTCCCTCGAGCACCCCGATCACATTGTTTCCGATCCCTACGGGCACGTGGGCAGTGACGGCGCTCTGAAGATCGATCGGCTGGAAGTACTCGCCCCCCTCCCCGCCGGGTTCGAGTCCGATCCGCGCGAACTCTGCCGCGATGTACTCGGAGGCACAACGCTCTCCGTCGCTACCGGACAGGCGCCCTTCGAGGGCGTCGTCGGCAAGGTAGCGGACGGCCGCCATCGGTTGCTCGAATTCCCCGGCGATCCCTGCGGGAGACGGACACTCGGGGGACGGCTCTGGCACCGGCGGCTGCTGGCCGGCGGCCGGTGCCGCCCACGCGACCCCGGCAAGGAGCGTGACGACGCGAGCCGGACTCATTTTTCCCCCGCCTGACCCGCGTCCCCGGCCAGCGTGCATCCACCGATGCCCGACGAGAGGGCCACACCAGCAAGTGCCGGTGCCCCGGGCCGTGCGACCGCGCGCCACCCCTGGTCGGTCGTTCCTTGAATCATCTGGCACTCCGCTCCCCTTGGTCCGACCCCGGACACGCCCGGGGACCGGCAGTAAAACTGTCGCAAAGCTACCGCGAGCCCAGGGTGGTGGGTACCCCGGAGTCCATCCACGGTTTGCCCGGGGCCGGTTCCGGGAGGCCGCGCCGGAGCGGGGACGCGAGGCCCGCCATCTTGCCGGCCGGACCCCGGCGGCGCGACCTTGTGTGTGGCACGTTTCGCCGGTGCCGCACACCCGCTCTCCCAAGCGAATCAGGAGGCTTCGAGATGGACACAAGGACTAGAGCCACTCTGCTCGTCCCGTCGGTTGCCCTCACCGCCGTGCTCTTCGCCATTCCCGCCGCGGCACTCCAGGAGAGTCCCGCCCACACGCACATCGGTCATGTGGCCACGGCATTCGGACGCACGCCGGACGGGTCCGGGCTTCTCGCGACCGCGTCGGGCGATGCCGACGTCGCGCTCCAGCACATCGACCTGGCGTCGCGAGACACTTCGAATCTCGAGTGGATGCAGAGGCACGCGGCCCACGTCCTCCACGCGGTCGATCCGGGCCAGCTGGATGGAGGGCCGGGCTCGGGATTCGGCCTCATTGCGGCCGCGGAGGGTATCGCCCAGCACATCGAACTCGCCGCCGGATCCGACGGGGCCTCGGACGCCGTCGGGCGGCACGCCGTACATGTGGCCGCCGCGGCCCGCGCCGTGGCCGAACGGGCGCGAGAGATCGCCGGGCTCGCCGCGGATGTGGACTCCGCACCCGAGTACAGCACCGCGGAAGGGCTGACCGGACGCATCCGGACACTCGCGAACCAGCTCCGTGAGGGTGCGGACGTGAACGGCGACGGACAGATCGGATGGGGCGACGGGGAGGGCGGCCTCGCACATGTGGAACAGCACCTCGGCTTCATCCTCGAGGCCGAGGGACTCTAGGCGCCGCTCCCGCGCCCCGCGGCTGATGAACCAGTGCCGTCGCTCCCCGGGCGTGAGGGGATGCGTGCATCTTGGCCTCACCCTCCTCGCCGCCTGCAGCGCCGGGAAAGAAGGGCGTGACGCGGGCGCGACCGCTGGAGGCGGACCGGACCGGGCGGAGGCGGCGCCTGCGGAAGTTGCCGTCTTCGGAGACATCGGGGGCCTGACGGGACTCCCGGGCAGCCCCCGCCGGACCGCCTCCCCGGCGTTCTGGGACCACTGGGGCGACGGGCGCGCGGAGCTCTCGGGATACCACGTCACACTCGACCGGTACGGGGAGGCGCGTGACGCCGAGCTCTCGCTCATCTACGTCACCGAACCACATGACCGTCGGATGTGGGTAAAGGACGACGGTGCGGAGGCACCGGACCGGGTCGAGGTACTCAAGCTCATCCGCAGTATGCACTTCTACACCGGCATCTACCCCTACAACGTGATGGCGAGCACGTTCTCGCCCGTGGATGAGTGGACGGACGAGCGCTTCCAGCCCGTGCGCCTGAACCTCGACGTGCAGGAGTGGTGCGGGAGCGTGACCCACCGCGTCCTTCCCGGCGCGGGACGGCTGCGTTCGATCAGGCTCTCGTACTTCGCGGACGAGGGGGAGACCCGGCGCGAGATCGGGGTCCCCGAGGACACACTCTATGAGGACGGCCTCCTCATTCAGCTGCGGGAACTCGACGGACCCTTCCACGACGGTGGCCCGTGGGCGGGGTTCCTCGTCCGGGAACTCTGGAGCCTGCGGACAGGCCACCGGTCCATCGAGCCGGTCCCGGCGCGGATCGACCGTACTGACGCGACGAGAGACGGCGCACCCGTGACCCGGTTCCGGCTCGAGACCCGGGGCTACTGGCGGACCTACGATGTCGAAACTGCCCCCCCCCGCCGCGTGCTCGCATGGGAGACCTCCATGGGCGAGCGGGCGGAGATCCTCGGGACGGAACGCCTCGCGTACTGGACACTGAACGGCCGGGGGGACGAGCAGCACCGCGGTGTGCTGGGACTCGAGACCCGATGAGTGACGGACATGGCCTGCCGGCGGGCGGCGGCGGGCCCGGCTACGACGCGGCCTCCCTCGACTACCGCGAGGCGGCACAGCGGTACTGGAAGTTCCTCTCGCACAGGACCGTCGAGCAGCTCGAACTCGGGCCCGGCGGAAGCGTCCTCGACATCGCCTGCGGGCCGGGAGTGTCGACGGTCGCAGCAGCTGCGGCCGTTGGGGCCAGCGGCCGGGTGGTCGCGCTGGATTCCTCGGCGGAGATGCTCCGGATGACGCTCGAGCGGGCGGGCGCCCTCGGGATCGGCAACGTCGAAGCCGTGCTGGGAGACATGGCGCACGCCGACTTCCCCGCGGCGAGCTTCGACGCGGTGATTTCGGTCCTCGGCGTCTTCTACGTACCGGACATGCCCGCACTCGTCTCGCACCTCTGGCAGCTCGTCAGGCCGGGTGGACGGCTTGCGATCACAACGCTCGGCGAGGGGGCGTTCCAGCCTGCATTCGGCATCTGGAAGGAAGCCGTCCGGGCCGAACGGCCCGACGCCCGGCTCACGTTCTCCTGGGAGCGCACCGACAACCCGAGCTACGTGCGGGCGCTCCTTCGCGGGGCCGGCATCCCGAGCCCGGAAGTCCGGCTCGAACCGCGGGAACTGACGATCTCGGGAGCCGACGACTGGTGGCTCGCGGTCATGGGGAGCGGGATGCGGCGGATCGCCCTCGAACTTGATGACGAGACCGGCGACCGCGTGCGGGCTGACTTCGACCGGCGGCTCCGGGAGGCCCGGGTCCGGGCAATCCAGATGCCCGGTATCTACGCCACAGCGACGAAGCCGGCTCCGGGCGAACGCGGATAGGGGCCGAGCGCCCTAGATCTCGCCCTCGCGGATGCATGCGGCCCGGTGCTCGACCCGGAGCGAGGAACGGGCGCCCTCCGGCTGCGTCGCGCCGCCAACCACATCTAGGACGGGCGCGGTCTCGCTGCACGCGGGGATCGCGAAGGGGCACCGCGGGTGAAAGGGACACCCGGCGGGCGGGCTCATCGGGCTCGGCGCCTCTCCTTCAAGCGGCAGCGCCGCGCGCCGCTTCGCGGGATTCGGCTCGGGGATCGCTTGGATCAGCGCCCGCGTGTACGGGTGCACCGGACGTTCGAAGACCGCCGTCGAAGGCCCGATCTCGACGATCCGACCGAGATACATGATCGCGATCGTGTCGCTGACGTACTCAACAACCGAGAGATCATGGCTGATGAAGAGGTAGGTCAACTGCCGCTCGCGCTGGAGCCGGACCATCAGGTTGAGCACCTGGCTCTGCACGGAGACATCCAGCGCAGAGACGGGCTCGTCCGCAATGACGAGCTTCGGCTCGAGCGCCAGCGCGCGGGCAAGCCCCACCCGCTGCCGCTGGCCTCCAGAAAACTCGTGGGGATAGCGTCCTAGGAGATCCCCGGTAAGTCCGACGACCTCGAGAAGTTCGCGCACCGTCTCGAGCTGCTCGGCCTTCGTCCCCATACGATGCACCAGCAGGGGCTCACGCACGATCTCTCCGACCGTCATCCTGGGATTGAGGGAGGAATACGGGTCCTGGAAGATCATCTGAATGTCGCGGCGGAGGGCGTGGAGATCCTTCCCGGCCGCGCGCGCGATGTCCCTGCCCTCGAATGTTACGCGCCCGGACGTCGGCTTCTCGAGCCCGTTGAGCGTTCGGCCGAGTGTCGACTTTCCACAGCCGGACTCGCCGACGAGGCCGAGCGTCTCGCCGCGGCGGAGCGAAAACGTGACCCCGTCGACCGCGCGCACGACGCCGACCCGTCCACCGAAGACACCGCCGCGGACGGGGAAGTACTTCTTCACGCCCTCAGCGGTAAGAAGCGGGGCCGAACCGCGGTCGGCCTGCGTCTGGGCTCTCACGGGACCCCGGCTCCGGCGGACACGGGCATCCCGCCGAACGGGAAATGGCAGGCGACGAGCCCGCCCTCCACGTCACGCAAGTCGGGGTCCTCCTCGATGCATCGCTGCCGCTCTGCCTCTTCAAGCCCGGCGCGACGGAGGCAACGGTCGGCGAACCGGCATCCGGGCGGCGGTGCGAGAAGGGAGGGCACGAGCCCCTCGATCGTCGGTAGCTCCCCCTTCTTCTCAATCCCCTTCCGAGGAATGCTCTCCAGCAGCCCGCGCGTGTAGGGGTGGCGGCTCCGCGCAAAGATCTCGACGACGTCCGCCTGCTCGACGACCCGCCCCGCGTACATGACCGCCACCTCGTCGCAGACCTCGGCGATCACGCCCATGTCGTGGGTGATGAAGATCACGGCGGCTCCGGTCCGTTCCTGGAGTTCCCGGATGAGGTGGAGGATCTGTGCCTGGATCGTCACGTCGAGCGCCGTCGTGGGCTCGTCCGCGATCAGGAGCGCCGGTTCGCAGAGCAGGGCCATTGCGATCATGACCCGCTGCTTCATCCCACCCGAGAGTTCGTGCGGGTAGGACGAGATCCGCGACTCGGGCTCGGCGATGCCGACCATTCGGAGCATCTCGACGGCCCTGGCGCGGGCCTCGTCCCCGTCCACCCCGAACCGGAGTTTCAGCACCTCGCCCATCTGCTTCTCGATGCTGAAGACCGGATTGAGCGAGGTCATGGGGTCCTGGAAGACCATCGAGATCTCGTTGCCGCGGATTCCCCGCAGCTGTCCGATCGGTAGCTTCAGGATGTCGGTGCCGCGAAAAAAGACCTCGCCACCCAGGATCCTTCCGGGTGGGCTCGGCACGAGCCTCAGGATGGCTGCGGCGCTGACGCTCTTGCCGCAGCCGGACTCACCGACGATGCCGAGCGTCCGGCCCGAGGCCACCTGGAACGAGACGCCATCGACCGCATGAAGCAGCCCGTCCTCGGTCTCGAAGGCCACCTCGAGGTCCCGCACACGGAGGAGTGGCGCCTCGGCGGGTTCCGCGCCGGAATCACGGCTCGCGCGGGCCGTCGCCGCTGCTGCCGTTCCAGACACGCCGCCGCGTCCGGTCCGCGACGCCTCCGTCCCTCCGCCGCGGCTCATCCGCGATCCCGGTCGCCTCACAGACCCAGGCGCTCGCGAATGCCGTAGTAGTCCTTGTCGATGTCCTCATCCGGCTCCAGCGCCTCCCCCCGCTCCATCGCCTCCTCCAGTCGCGCCCGGCGTTCGGGATCGATCCAGTAGACCATCCAGTCGGTGATGGTCTGCGTGCGGCGCGGGAGGTAGAACTCGGGGAACACCAGGTGGTCCCAATGGACGACCCGTACATAGGGCGCCATCCAGAAGGGGATGTAGAAGGCCTCTTCGTGTACGATGTCGTCGATCCGGCGCACTGCGGCGAGCCGGTCCTCGAAGTCCAGATCCTCCTCGTAGATCCGGATGAGATCGTCCACCTCCCCCGTCCCGAACCCCCAGATGTTGTTGTTGTTCGTCGCGGCCTGGAACTCGGTGTGCAGATACTGCCTCGGCACAGGGTAAAAGCTGGCCGTCCGCGCGGTCACTGTCATCTCGTATTTTCGCTCGAGGCCCCGCTCGAATGCCGTGCCCGGCTCAAGGAGCTGAAGCCTCATATCGATCCCCGCACGCCGGTATTCCTGCTGCATGACAGTCAGGTGACGGCTGAGCCCGGGCGATCCGTAGACCACCGTGAAGCTGGCCTTTTCTCCCCTCTCGTTCACGAGGATGTCGTCGGTGTCGGATCGCGTTGCAACCAGTCCTTTCGCGGTGTTCCAGAGGCTTCCGAGAAAGCTCTGGCTCCGGATGTCGTCCGGACGGCGGTAGCCCGCCCGCTCGAGGTATGCGCGCGCGACGATCGGATCGAACCCGTAGGGCTCGAGGTCGGTATTGGCATACTCGGTGCCCTCGAAGAACGAGATCTGCCGGAAGTACTCGTTGAACATCAGGTTCCGGTTGAGGCGCTCGAAGTTGAACAGGTGCTGCATCGCCTTGCGGAAATCCCGGTTTTGGAAGATCGGGGCCTCCAGGTTCATGTGGAGCCCGTACACCCCCGAAGGCATGTCCACGAAGACCCTGGCCCGCCTGAGCCACCCGTTGCGCACGGCCTCGAAGGTGTACTCCTCGTTCCACGTACGTGCGGTATTCTCGAGGATCATGTCCAGCTCCCCGAGCCGCAGGTAGTCCAGGGCCCGCTCGATCGGGATCACGCGGAGATGGATCCGGTCGAAGTTGTACTGGCCGATGAAGTACCGCTTCCCCTCCCCCCACCAGTCGTCGATCCGCTCGAATGTGACGGATTCGCCCCGGACCACCTCCGATACGGTGTAGGGACCCACGGCGATCTGGAACTCGTTCGTCGTGCGCGTGACCCAGTCCTCGTCGAGCACAACGGCGTGCGAGGGGGTCGGCCAGAGGCCCCCGTAGTCGGGGATCGCCCGCCAGCTGGGACGTGTGCCGACGATCCTGAGGGTGTAGTCGTCGATCCTGTCGACGGACTCGTAGTACTGGAGGGCGTAGCTGTTGTAGAAGGGATCCACGATGTGCTCGGACTGCATCATTCTCCATGTGAAGACGTAGTCGTCTGCCGTGACGGGTTCGCCATCGCTGAAACGCGCATCCGGATCCAGCCGGAAATAGATCGTCCGCTGGTCCTCCTGGACCGACCAGTGGGTCGCCATCACGGGGATGTAGTTGTCCGTGACCGGGTGGCGTCCCACCAACCCGAAAGCCATGGTGAAGGCTCGGTTCCAGCCGGCGAAGGCGTCGTTCGAGTTGGGGCCCATGAGCCGGAAGGTGAGCGGATAGGCCCCCATGTAGAAGTTGAAGGTTCCGCCCCGGATCGCCTCGGTGGAACCGATGAGGGGATCCTCGTCGTTGGTCTCCCAGACGATCCCCTCCGGGAGGACAACGGCCTCTTCGGCGGGCCCGGCACCCGGGGCGCCGCCTTGGCCACCCTGCTGCGCACCCGCCCCAGGGGTTGCCGGGACCCATACCGCCGCGGCCAGCGCGGCTGCGGACACGAGGCGAATCCAACCGTCTCCCTTCATCCCAGTCTCCTTTCCGGCATATCGTGTCGGTGCGGACGGCCTGGCTTCCTCATCCTCGGGACGCCGGCTGTGCGCCGCACGGCCCACGGGCTCCGGGTCCCCCCCGGGGGGGCCTATTCGTATCGTGCATACTGCTTCGGGTCGAATGCCTCCCGAACGGACTCGCCGATGAAGACGACGAGTACGAGCGTGGCTGTCAGCGCGCCGAACGGCGCGAGGATCAGCCAGAGCTTGTCCCGGTTCTCCAGCTGAAGCGCCTGATCGATCATCTCACCCCAGCTGGGCGTGGGAGCGGGAAGCCCGTATCCCAGGTAGTCCAGGCCTGTCAGCGCGAAAATCGCCCCGACCACCGCGAAGGGGGTGAAGGTCACGAGCGGGGTCAGGCAGTTCGGCAGAAGGTGCCTGAAGATGATCCTCAGGTGCGAGGCCCCGTAGGACCGGGCGGCTAGACAGTACTCGCGGGTCTTCTCCCGATACATCTCGGTGCGCATGAAGAAGGTGATGGCGATCCACTGCCAGAGCGCCATGATCCCGAGAAGCATCCAGAAGGTCGGCGCGAAGAGCGCGGCCATGATGATGACCACGTAGAGGAACGGGACCGCGACCAGTACCTCGATCAGCCGCTGGCTCAGGATGTCGAAGCGGCCTCCGAGGTAGCCCTGGAGGCTTCCGATGGTCGTCCCGATCGCCTGGCCGATCAGGACGAGGAAGAGCGCGAAGAAGACCGAGATCCGGAATCCGTAGAGAAGCCTCGACGCTACATCCCTCCCTTGGGAATCGGTCCCCAGATAGTGCCTCCGCGAGAAATCAGGAGGCGTGGGCGGCACGACACCGAGACCGGCCAGCGAAGGCATCGCCCCCGTCCGGACCAGTCCGAGGAGGTCCCCGGTCGGGGACAGCTCAGGGTTCATCGTCATCAGCTCGATACCGCCGCTCTCGATCGCGTCGGCGAGCTGGACAAGCCGGTCGCGCCGCGCCAGCCGGGCCGCACCGAGCACGTCTCCCGCATCCATCAGATCCTGTATCTCGTTCAGGACCTCATTGTACCAGAAGTCGTTCTGGAACGGATCCCACGGTATCGGCGGCATGATGACCCAGTGGCCACGGTTCGGATACCGGCCGTCGAGCGCCGCCACCGCGCCCGCATCGTCGCCGGCAGCGGCGATATCGCGCTCGTAGAGCTCCCGCTCAAGCCTCCATTCGCGCTGGAGCCGGAAATACTCGGTCTCCACGTCCGCCATGCCCCACGCCGGCGGCGGCTCCTGGCCGAAGGTCTCCATGGGGAGGTACTCGAAGGTGGGGAAGTAGAGGCGGCCCTCGTACCAGACGAGGAGTGCGCGGCTCTCGGCCAGGTAGGGCGAGAAGACCGAGAGGACGACCGCGACGGCCAGCACGATGAACGAGTAGTAGCCGCGCTTGATCCTGCGGAACCGCTCAAGGCGCTTTCGCGTGATCGGGTCGAGCCTGAGCCACTTCATGGAGTCAGCCTTCCGGCGCGGCGCAGTCTATTCGAACCTGACCCGGGGGTCGACGAAGGCGACCGCCAGGTCGGAGATCAGGTTGCCGGCCATGAGGAGCACGCTCGAGATCACGAGGAAGCCCAGCACGACCGGGAAATCCCGGGCCTGGATCGCCTCGAAAGAGAGAAGCCCCACGCCCTGGATGTTGAATACGCGCTCGATCAGGAAGCTCCCCGTGAGAAAGATGCCGAGAAGCGACCCCACGCTCGTCGCCATCGGGATCAGCGAGTTGCGGAGCGCGTGGACGAAGACCGTCCGCCGCCAGCTAAGCCCCTTGGCAAGAGCGGTCTTCACGTAGTCGGCGCTCATGTTCTCGATGAGGCTGTTCTTCATGAGCATCGTCATGATCGCAAACGACCCGACAAGGTACGCGATCAGGGGAAGGACCGAGTGCCAGGCGATGTCGCCGAGCTGCGCCAGGACACCGAGTTCCTCGGCACCCACCGAGCGGAACCCGCCGAGCGGAAACACCTCGTAGCGGACTGCGAAGAGGTTGCTCAGCACGGCGCCGAGCGCAAAACCGGGAATCGCGTACCCGAGGAAGATCACGACCGAGGTCATGTTGTCGACCCTGGTCCGGTGTCTGATCGCCTTGAGGATCCCCAGGGGAATACAGATCCCGTAGGTGAAGAACGCGGTGATGAGTCCGTAGTAGATCGAGACGGGGAGCCGGTCCGCAATCACCCGGAGCACCGGCTCGCTGTAGCGGAAGGAGTCACCGAAGTCCAGGCGGACGACATCCCAGAGCCATGAGGCGTAGGCCACCGGGAGCGGATCGTCGAAGCCGTAGTATTCGGCGAGGCGGGCCAGCTGCTCCTCGGGAATGTCGAGCTGCACCGGAGCGCCGGCGCCGGCGCCGAGTTCGCCTCCCGCCGCTGCACCGGCCAGCTGCATCCTGAGCTGGTCGATCTGGCCCCCCGGTACGAACTGGCAGAGCGTGAAGGTGACGAAGGTGATGCCGAGGAATGTCGGCACCATGAGAAGGAGGCGCCGAACGATGTAGTCGCGAAGCGCTTCCCCTCTGGATTTCACCTGGGAGCCCTCCCCGGATAGGTGATTTCCGGCATTCGCCGCCGCCTGGGGGACCGGTCCCGCGGCACAACCGGAATCGCCCGGCGGCCGGGTTCACCCGGCGCTGACACCACTTCACACCGCGCCGAGAGGCAATCCGGCCCTCGGCCTCGCGTGAATCTACCGCGCGGCCGGGCGCCCTGAAAGGGAGATTCTCCCGGCCCGTAACCACGACCAGGAGGCAGTGGGGAATCAGCCCACCACGGCTGCAGCCGCTTTGGGCAGGCTGGACGACCGGGGAGCACCGGAGGACCCTGGGCTGGACCCGAAGGGTGACGCTCCCGCCCGTGTGCCGGACGACAGGCCACCCGGACCAGGGTCTGGCGGCTCCCGACGCGGGATTTGTTAGAAGAAGCCGCCTCCGCCTCCGCCTCCGCCCGGGAAGCGGTTGTTCACAACGTTGTTGAAGATCGAACCGAACTGGTAGGTGAAACCGAACCGGAGGGATGCCTCGTAATCGGTGGCCTGCTGCTGCAGTTCGAGGAGCCTCTCCTCGTCCGAGAGTCCCGTCCCGGGGAGGAAGATCTGGTCACGCACCCTCGAATAGGAGGCCCCGATATCGAGTTCCAGCCCCCTGGCGATCCGGAAACCGAGGTTCCCGCGGGTCGAGATGTTGTTGAGCCCCGTGTCGTGGAGGTAGGTGGATCCCTGGACCCGGATCGATGCATCGCCCCAGGTCTGCCGTTGCGAGAACTCGAAGGTAATCTGCTGTTCGAAGCGAACCTCCTCGGTCTCGTTGTATACCGTTTCCTCGAAATAGTCCCGGTATACGGGTCCCACCTGGTAGAAGGCCGTCAGGGCACGCCGGGTCGCCTCCTCGTAGGGAAAGAAGCTGTACTCGATCGCGGGGTTCCATTGTCCCCACGCCCTCTGGTTGCGGCTCGTGTTGCGACCGAAATTCCCCGTGAATCCGATCGACCAGCTCTCGGCGAGGGCGTAGACGACCCGCGAGGAAATGTTCCAGTCGAACCGGTCGTCCTGGAAGGTAGAGCCGTCGGAGAGATCGAATCTGCGCTCGCGGAAGGTGTAGTTGAGGTTGTATCGCTGGTTCCAGGTCGGCGTGACCCGGGAGGCGCGCATCCCGGCCCGCAGTCGTATGCTCCGCTGCGCCGACTCGCTGTCCATGTCCCCGTTCGCGTTGATCCGGAAGACCCAGAGGTTCCAGGGGTCCTGGACCTCGTCGGGCGACAGTAGTCCTTCGGGCACGCCATCCAGGTTCGCGCTTACCTCATCCACGCGGGCAAGACCGGTCAGACCAACGAGATCCCGGAAACCGGCCTGCGTCGCGAACTGGGCGAGCCCGAGACCCAGCGCGAGCGCGACGCCGTCGAGTTCCTCCCGTTCAGTATCGGTGGGAAGGGCCTGGTAGAGACTCCGGACCTCGTAGTCCTGGTAGGTCCCGTTTCCGATGAAGTCGAGAACGAACTCGCGACCGCCGACGCCGGTCTGCTGGCTTGTCATGATCACATGGACGTGCGCCTCCCGCGGCTCACGGATCCACGCGACCCAGTCGATCTCCGTCCGGTAGTAGGTGCTGTTGCAGCGGGGGCCCCGGCAATCGAAGAAGACGCGCGGCACGAGGGTCAGCGGAGCCGGAGTCGGATCCTGGGTCGCTTCCGAGGCCTCCGAGGGATCCTGGGAGGCTCCGGCAGCGGGGAGGAGGGCGAGCAGAACGAGGCCGAGGCCGAGTGCCCACGGGCACGCCGCTTCTCTTCGCGTGACCGCTTCCAAGGACCCGGGGATCTCTCCGGCGGGTGGCCGGTGGCGGTACGGGAGGCCACCCACCGGTCCTCGGAAACAGGAACCCGCCAAAATCCCTCCGGGTGGGGAGCGCGAACGGCTGTCAGCAAAATGACCCGATCACTGAAATATCAGGTGAATTGTCACTCCCCCCCGGCAGGAATGCAATCCCTGCCGGGCGCTACCGGGTCCGCGCGCTGGCACCTCCGGGGTCGAGCTCGGTATGAGAGGCCCACCGGGCGTCGCCCCATTCCCCTGGCGGGCCGCGCCGATCCGGCCCGGCCTTGGAGCGCCATGTCGAGAGCACGCCGCCGATGCTGAACTACATCTGGGCCGGCCTCGTCGTCACGAGCTTCGTCTTCGCCCTGGGCTACGACCTCCATGACCTCGCGACCGACGCATACCGGAATGGGGCACCGCTTCCCGTCGAGATCGCCTTTCCGGAGGGCTACGACGCGGACACGCCGGAGCAGCCGGTGCGCGTCCTCCTGGACGGCGCCGGTTACCGGACCTTCTACGGCACGGACGTCGAGCCCGCCACCGCATACGACGGCATCCTTCTCTCGAGTGAGGCCGGCCGCCAGCTCCGCTTCGGCGGCCCCGGGGCACTGCCCGAGCCGCTGGCCACGATCCGCGGGGTCTCCCAGTCGGGCGAGGGCGAACTCCAGGGGACGCTGACCGGTTTCGATGCGGGGAGCGCAGGGGACGGTATAGTCCCGGTGCCGGCCGCACTGGTGTTCGAGCGGGTCCGGTTCGTCCGAATGAATGCGATCAGCGCCGCCGCCCTCGACTTCGCGGAGACCGCGGCAGAGATCTCGCTCGGACTGATCGGAGTCCTGGCGCTCTTCCTCGGGCTCCTCAAGATCGCCGAGGCGGCGGGGATCATCCACGCGCTCGTCCGCTTCGTCCGCCCGATCCTCCGCCCCCTCTTCCCGGACGTCCCGGAAGACCATCCGGCTCTCGGGATGATCGCCCTCAACCTGACGGCCAACGTCTTCGGCCTCGGCAACGCGGCGACCCCGTTCGGGATCCGGGCCATGGAGGAACTCCAGACCCTCAATCCGTCGAAGGAAACCGCGACGAACCCGATGGTGATGCTCCTCGCGATCAACACCGCGAGCGTGCAGCTCGTCCCGCCGGTCCTCCTCCTGGCGCTCATGGGGCTCCAGATCAACCAGCTCATCTTCGCGATCATCATCACGACCGGACTCTCGCTCGTGATCGCGGTCACGGCCGCGAAGCTGTACGGGCGGCTCCCGGGGGTCCGGGCCTCCGACCCCGGACAAGCCACGCCGACCGGGACGACGGGGGACTGAGGCGGTGGAAGCGATCCGGAGCGTGATCGGCCTGCTCGCATACTTCGTGATCCCCGTGATCGTCGTAGGCTTTCCCCTCTACGGGCTGATCCGGAGGGTCCCGGTCTACGAGAAGTTCGTCGAAGGCGCGACCGAGGGGTTCCGCGTGGCCGTTCGGATCATTCCCTACCTCGTCGCGATCCTCTTCGCGATCGGGATGTTCCGGGCCAGCGGGGCGATGGACTTTCTGGTGACGGCTCTCGATCCGCTTCTCGTCCTCGTCGGCTTTCCCGGCGAAGTGCTGCCGATGGCAATCATGCGGCCGCTCACGGGATCGGGGTCCGCGGGCCTCGTCGTGGACATGATCAATGAATACGGACAGGACTCCCTCTTCGTGAAGATGGCCGCAACGATGTTCGGCTCCACGGAGACGACCTTCTACGTCATCGCCGTCTATTTCGGCGCCGTGAACGTCCGGAGGACACGCCACGCCGTGGCGGTGGGGCTCACCGCAGACTTCGCCGCGATGCTCATCGCCGTCTGGACCGTGCGCCTCCTCTTCGGGTGAGCGGTCCGGGTGCATTACCACCTCATCGGTATCGCCGGGACCGCGATGGGATCGCTCGCTGGCCTGCTCCGGGCCCGCAACCACCAGGTGACGGGCTCCGATGAGGGGGTCTACCCACCCATGTCCACGCTGCTGGACGAGATGGGGATCGCGTATGCGCGCGCCTTCGACCCCGCGAACCTCCGGCCGCCCCCGGACACCATCGTGGTCGGCAACGCCGTCAGCCGCGGGAACCCCGAGCTCGAAGCCGCACTCGACCAGGGGCTCCGATACACCTCCGCCGCGAGTCTCCTGCGCGAGGAGTTCCTCGAGGGGCGCCACGTCCTGGCCGTGGCAGGCACGCACGGGAAGACGACTACCGCATCGCTTCTCGCCTGGATCCTCCGGTCCGCCGGACTCGACCCCTCCTTCCTCGTGGGGGGCATCGCCCGGAATTTCGGGACTTCCTTCCGGCTCGGGGAATCCGACTACTTCGTCGTCGAAGCGGACGAATACGACACGGCGTACTTCGACAAGGGGCCGAAGATGTGGCACTACCGCCCCCGGACGGCCATCGTCACGAATGTGGAGTTCGATCACGCCGATATCTATCCGGACTCCGAAGCCTACCGGTACGCATTCGCCCGCTTCATCAACCTGATTCCGTCGAACGGGACACTCGTGGCCGGATACGGCTCGGCGGCGGTCCGGGATCTCAGCAGGAAGTCGCTGGCCCCTGTCGAGTCCTTCGGGATCGGAGAAGCGCGCGTAGCCGCGGGCGGGGAGCCGCACCCCCGCTGGCGGGCCGAGCGGATCGTTCAGGGTCCGGAGGGGACGACCTTCCGCCTCTTCCACGACGGCCGCGCCCTCGGCTCGATCCGAAGCCCCCTCGTCGGCGCCTTCAACGTCGAGAACTGCCTCGCTGCGATCGCCGCTGCCGCGGCGGCCGGCGCCGACCTCGAGCGGATTCGCGCCGCAATCCCCCGCTTCCGGGGCGTGAAGCGCCGGATGGAGGCGCGCGGCGAGGCCGGAGGGATCACCGTCGTCGACGATTTCGCGCACCACCCGACGGCTGTCACCGGGGTCATCGGCGGGGCGCGGGCCCGTTTTCCCGGCCGCAGGCTCGTTGCCGTATTCGAGCCGCGAAGCTATACGGCCCAGCGGCGGGAGTTTCAGGAAGCGTACCGCGATGCGCTCGGAGGGGCGGACCGCGTAGTCGTGGCCGGCCTCTTCCGGCCGGAGCGCTACGACGCCGGGACCGGACTCGATCCGGATGCGCTCGCCCGCTCGATCAGCGACGACGGTGTACATGCGTCGCACATCCCGCGCGTCGAGGAGATCGTCGACCGCCTCGACCTAGAGCTCGAACCCGGCGATGTCGTTCTGATCCTCTCGAACGGTGCCTTTGGCGGGATCCACGGGAAACTCCTCGGGCGTCTCCGCAGCCGTTGAGCCCTGCGCGGGCGAACCGCCGGTCCGGGAGAAGAGGTGCGCCGGCTCCCGGTCAAGGGACGGGCTGCTGCGGTAGACGGGCCGCGCCTCCACCGTGCCGCGCCGCAGATCGCGAACGCCGAGGCTAGCCCGAAGTTTCAGGTCTCTGATTGTATAAGTGGTGTGTTACCAGGGACATGTGGTTGTCCACGGGGTGCGGTTTACTGGCTACATTTTGAGTTTGATCTCGAGGAGTTCGAAGCATCGTTGCTGGAGCGGGTTCGGCCTGGTGCGCAACTGGAAGGTGGCACCGGACTCAACCAGCTCCATGGTATTGGCGACGATTGTGCCCAGCTGACCGATGATGCTGCGGAAGCTGTGGACCGTCAGGCCGGAGTCGGTTTGCTTGCGTCCGGCTTTTCTGCGGGCGGCCGGAGAGCGCTTGGCGGGATCGACGGGAGAGGATCGCTGGGCCTCTGCGGCCTCGGGGTCGTGGTCGTCGAAGAGGATCGGGGCGAGAGCCCTGCGCATGTGCCACTCGACGTGGTAGGCGAGCATGCAGAGGAGGATGTGAGCCCGCACGCGGTCCTCACGCCGGTGGTGGATCGGGCGGACCTTGAGATCGCTGGTCTTGAGGCTGCGGAAGGCGTACTCGATTCTCGAGAGGCTCTTGTAGGCGCGGACGGTTTCGGCGGCATCGAGGCGGTCGGGATCGACGTTCGAACGCACGACATAGATCCCGTCGAGGGCCTCTTCGATGGCGATCTTCTCGAGGTCGCGTTCGTAGGTGAAGGCCTCCCCGGTGATCGTGGTGACGAAGTGCTTGGCCATCTTGTACCGGTTGATCACCTTGCCGACACGCACTCCGATGGCGTCCTTGCCGCGCAGTGGCCGGCGCTCGCGGCGTGTGGCCACGGCCACCTTCTCAAGCTCCCGCTCGGTGGCCGCGAGCAGCTCCTGACGCTTGCGGTGCCGCTCGTCGGCGAGAAGCGGGTTCCTGCAGACGATCAGCCGCTCGCCGGGGAACTCGTCGCTGGTGATCTCGGCGAGGTTGCGCTCGTCGAAGAGCGAGGGCTGCAGGGCCCCGGCACGGATGAGCTTGCGGATCGTCGGCGCACGGAGCGTCGTGATCCACGACATCCCGTCGAGGGTCTGGAGTTCCTCGCGGATGCGGGCGGCCGTCAGCATCCCCCGGTCACCGACCAGCACCAGGTGGGTGAGGCCGAAGCGGCCCCGGATCTTCTCGACCTGCGTGGCCAGCGTGGCCGGATCGCTCGTGGAGCCTTCGAACACCTCGACGGCGACCGGGCACCCATCGGCTGAGCTGAGCAGCCCGAAGACGATCTGGAGCTTGCCCTTCTTCCCGTCGCGGCTGTAGCCGCGCTGGGCCAGTGGGCACTTGGTGCCCTCGAGATAAGACGAGGTCAGATCGTAGAGGACCAGGGTGTTTTCGCTCAGGTGCCGTCGGGCCAGACGGACCTCGATCCCCCTCTGACGCCCGCCGATCCAGTCCATCGCGGCGTAGAGCTCGTGCTGGTCGACCCCGCCGAGTCCGAGCTCGTCGCCGAGGGTGGTGATCGCGCTCGGCGGATCGAGGGCACGGGCCGTGGCCAGCATGGAACGCGCATCGATGACGCGGGCCGCGATCATGGCCACGGCCAAGTCGCGCATCCGGCTCGACTTCCGGTCGATCAGCCTCTCGAGCCCGATGCGTCTGAGGGTGCCGAGCACGGCGGCCACATGACCGTGGGGGAGGCTGCGCACACAGCGGAAGCGCTCGGAGGGGTTGACGAGGGTCTCGCCCTTCAGGGAGCGGCGGATGAGGTCGATGGTGTGGTCGGGGAGGTGGGAGATGTTGCCGAGGGTCTCGTGCTTGACCTTGCCGCCTTCGCGGTAGCTTCGCCTGAGGAGGTGGGTGCGGTAGACCTTGTCCTTGTACTTCCGGGTGGTGGTGGCTACGTGAACTGCGCCTGACCGTTTTGGCATGATAGGGAATATGGGGATATATGGGAGTCATGTCAACACAGTTTAGTGGCTACACAATACGACGCAGAACGGCCATCATTCGCCCTGTAACATCAGTTACATCAACGACTTATGCCCTGAAATACCCCACTGGAGGCCCTGAAACTTCCGGCTAGAAGCCGAGCGCGGTCCCACCCCTCCGGGGGTCCGACACCGCGCGAAGCGACCCGTCGCGGAGCACCGCGATCGCCTGCACGTCCCCCCAGGACTCCTCCTCCTCGTGCAGACGATGGCCGAGGGCGCAAAGGGCCTCCCGCGCGCGGCGGCCGAGACCGCCCGGCTCGTACGCAATCCGGTCCGGGAGGTGCTGATGATGGACCCGGGGCGCGAAGACCGCCTCGGCGAGTGTCATCCCGTGGTCGAGCATGTTCGAGATGATCTGGAATACCGTCGTAACGATCGTCGCCCCGCCGGGCGTTCCCACGACCATCTGAAGCCCGCCGGAGGGGTTCAGGACTACCGTCGGCGTCATCATGGAGAGCATCCGCTTCCCGGGAGCGATCGCGTTCGCCTCCCCCTGCACGAGACCGAAGGCGTTCGGGGTCCCAGGTTCGATCGTGAAGTCATCCATCTCGTTGTTGAGCAGGAAACCGGCTCCTGGAACAACGAGCTTGCTCCCGTACCAGGTGTTGAGCGTCGTTGTCAGGGAAGCGGCTCCCCCTGCCGGGTCGATGACCGAGAGGTGGGTCGTATGCCGCCCGCCCGTTGCGGCAGGACTGCCCGGGCCCACCTCGGCCGACGGCGTCGCCGCCCCCCTGGAGATGGTGCGCGCCCGGTCACGGGCATATCCGGGGTCGACGAGCCCGTCGGCGGGAACTTCCACGAACCCCGGATCTCCGAGGTGGTGGTTGCGATCCGCATAGGCCCGGCGCCAGGTCTCCGCGAGGAGGTGAATGTGCCCGGCTCCGTGCCACTCCTCGCCGGCAAGCCCCAGCGCCGCCGCGATCTGGAAGGAGAGCGCGAGGGCGATCCCGCCGGAGGAGGAGGGAGGCATCGATACGACGCCGTGGCCGGCGTAGTGTGTGCAGACCGGCTCGCGCCATACGCTCCTGTAGGACTCCAGGTCCGCATGCGTGATGATCCCGCCACCCGAGCGCATCTCGTCCACGACGCACCTCGCGGTCTCCCCCCGGTAGAAGCCGTCCGCGCCGCGGTCGCGGATCCGTTCAAGGGTCCCGGCCAGTTCGGGCTGGCAGAAGAGCCGGCCTGGACGCGGGGGCGCCGGCCGGCCCCCGCTCTCTTCGGGGAGGAAAACGCTTGCCGAGTGGGAAAACCGCCTCAGTCCCTCGACGACCCTCTCGGGGAAGGACCGCGCGAACCGTTCCCCGACCCGGAAGCCCCGGGCGAGACGCGCGGCCGGCTCCACGAGCTCGCTCCACGCCATGCTCCCCAGCTTCCGGTGCGCTTCCCAGAGCCCGCCGACCGACCCCGGTACGGCCACGCTGAGGTGCCCGAGGAGGGACGCCTCGCTCCTGTCCACACCGGGTCTGGTGTACATCGCCCGATCCGCGGCGCCGGGCGCCTGCGACCGGAAGTCGAGCGCGAGGAGGCACCCCGCCGGGCGGCGCACCACCAGGAACCCGCCGCCGCCGAGATTCCCCGCCTCGGGGTTCACGACGGCGAGCGCAAATGCCGAGGCCACGGCCGCGTCCACCGCATTCCCGCCGCGGCGGAGCACCCGGAGGCCAACCTCCGAGGCATACCCGTCCGTCGTGGCCACGGCGGCGCGGGAGGCCACGACTTCCCGGCCGGTACCACGGGACCACGCGGGAGGCCAGCCTCCGGACGCGCTCACGGCGGGGGTCCCGCCGCGCGGCGGCACCGGAAGGGGATATCCCGCGCGCCCGCCCGCCCTACCGGATGTTGTTGACGGACCTCGGATCCGCCACCTAGAATCACCGCATCCACAATCGGCTCCACAATCCGTAAATCGTTACGAGAGACCCATGATACCTGCTGAGGCCAGCCACCCGTTCGCGCGACGCCAAACCACCGGTCTTGGCGTGGCATTCTCGATGCTTTTCCTCGGCGTCCTCACGCCTCCCGCCGGTGCGCAGAGCTTCGAGAACCCATACGGGGAGTGGCGCTATATTTGGGGGGATCTCTCCGCCTCGCGCTACTCTCCGGTCGACCAGATCGACGCGGAGAATTTCGGGGATCTGGAGGTGGCTTGGGTCTGGAGGGGCGACAATTTCAGCCCGTCGCCGGACTTCATCATGCGCGCGACCCCCATCTATGCGGACGGAATCCTCTACACAGTCGCGGGGACGCGCCGGACGGTGGCCGCGATCGACCCGTCCACCGGCGAGACGCTCTGGACGTTCCGGGAGCCCTACACGGAGAGGTGGGAAGGCTCCACGAGAAAGAACTACGGAAGAGGCGTGACCTACTACGAAGTGGACGGCCGGGCCGTGATCTTCGTCGTGACCCCCGGCTTCTTCCTCCACGCCCTCGACGCGAAGACGGGAGAGCCGATCGAGGGATTCGGGGGGCAGGTTCCGATTGACGGGTTTCCAGAGACGGGGACCGTCGACATGATGGCGACGCTCGGGCACCCCTACGATGTCTTCTCCGGAATCGACCGCGACGTGGGGGCCATCACCACATCCTCTCCGCCCATCATCGTCAACGACGTGATCGTCGTGGGGAACTCGGCGCACCAGGGCGGCGGCTACACCCGCATCGAGAACGTTCCCGGGGATGTCCAGGCATTCGACGTGAGGACCGGCGAACACCTCTGGACTTTCCACACGATTCCCCGGGCCGGCGAGTTCGGCAATGAGACCTGGGAGAACGACGCCTGGGAGTGGTCGGGCAACGTGAACGTCTGGGCCCCGCTTTCCGCCGACCCCGAACTGGGTCTCGTGTACCTGCCCACCGACGCACCCACGAACGACTACTACGGAGGATTCCGCCCCGGCGACAATCTGTTCAGCAGCAGCCTCGTCGCCGTGGACGTGCAGAC
Source organism: uncultured Gemmatimonadaceae bacterium (assembly GCA_964532325.1). GTDB lineage: Bacteria > Gemmatimonadota > Gemmatimonadetes > Longimicrobiales > Gaopeijiaceae > JAAXGI01. Next base: position 57,021 of record CAZHGS010000001.1, read on the forward strand.
GGGAGAGCGGCGGTGGCACTTCCAGATGATCCATCACGACATCTGGGACTGGGATCTGCCGGTCGCGGGAATCCTCGCCGACCTGACCGTGGACGGGGAGGAGATTCCGGCGGTGGTCCAGACCTCGAAGCAGTCGTTCGTCTACGCGTTCAATCGGGAGACCGGAGAGCCGATCTGGCCGATCGAGGAGCGTCCGGTGCCCCCGGGAGACGTCCCCGGTGAGTGGTATGCGCCGACCCAGCCCTTCCCGACCCGCCCCGCTCCCTACGAGCTGCAGGGCCTGACGGAGGACGATCTGATGGACTTCACTCCCGAGCTGCGGGCGATGGCGCTCGAGAACGTCTCGGACATCAAGCTGGGCCCGATCTACACCCCGCGTGTCCAGGTGGATGACCCGAACGGGTTCCGCGCCACAGCGCAGTGCCCGAGCGCGACCGGCGGAACGAACATCCCCGGGGGACCCGTCATGGACCCGGAGACAGGCATCCTTTATGTCCAGTCGCGCAAGGCATGCACGGGAGGCGTCCTGGGCCCGGGATCGGACCGCGATGACGGCAGTCCGGACGAGAGCCAGCCGGGCGTGACTGTCGTGGACTTCGTTTCCGCACCCGGCGGCGGGTTCGCACAGATCGACGGTCTCCCGATCTTCAAGCCGCCCTACGGCCGGATCACGGCGATCGACATGAACACCGGCGAGCACCTCTGGTGGATACCCAACGGCGACACGCCGGACAATATCGCCAACCACCCGCTGCTAGATGGCGTGGACATCCCCAACACGGGTTATCAGGGCAACGCCACGGCGCTCGTGACCGCCAGCCTGCTCATGTTCGCCGAAGGACGAGGCGGGCGCCCGCTCTGGTACGCGGCAGACAAACAGACCGGAGAGCGGATCGGATCGGTGGAGATCCCGGCTCCGGTGAACACCGCTCCGATGACGTTCCTCCACGAGGGGGACCAGTATATCGTGCTCTCGATCGCCGGAACCGGTCGGGACGGGGAGAGGATTCCCGGGTCGCTCGCCGCCCTGCGGCTACCCTAGCAGAACCCGGAGACCCGGTCGCGGCCGGGGGCAGCCGAGAGCACAGAGGGTGCCCGAGCCCGGAGGCCCGGATGCGCCCCTGCGCCCGCGGGCTCTCTATGCCGGAGCCCGGGTGGCCCTCGTTGCGCCGGGAGGACCACTCGAGCCCGAACGCCTGGAGATCTCGCAGAGGCGTTGCCGCCGCCTCGGGCTCGAGCCCATTCTCTTCCCCTCGGCCAGCGGGCGCAGCGGGTTCCTCGCCGCATCGGACGCGGAGCGGCTCGCCGATCTCCAGGGCGCTTTCGACGACCCGGAGATCGACGCGGTGTGGGCGCTGCGGGGGGGGTACGGCGCGATCCGCATCTTGGACCGGCTGCGTCTCGACCGCCAGCGCCGCGATCCCATTCCCTTCATCGGATTCAGCGACAACACCGTCTTCCATGTGGCCCACGCGGAAATCGGAATCGTCTCCTTCCACGGTCCCCACCCCGGCGCGGAATTCCCTGCCGCCACGGAGGCAGCCTTCCGCCGGGTCCTCTTCGCCGAGGATTCGCCGGAACCGCCCGTGATCGAGGGTTCGGCCGCGGTCGCCGGGACCCTCGCGGGCGGCACCGCCGAAGGACCGCTCTGGGGCGGCAACCTTGCCACGCTCGCCTCGCTCTGCGGTTCCGCGAGCCCCCTCTCGGCCGACGGCCGGATCCTCTGCCTCGAGGACATCGGCGAGCCTGCCTACCGGATTGACAGGATGTGGGTCCAGCTTGAACGGGCCGGTGTCTTCCGGGGGGTCAGGGGCGTCGCACTCGGCGGATTCACCGGGCCTCCGGCGGGAGAAGAGGAAGCCGTCCACACGGTGCTCCGGGAACGTGCCCGCGAACTCGGAGTGCCGGTCGTGGCAGACCTACCCTTCGGGCACATGGCCTGGAACGTGACGTTGCCGATCGGGGTTCGCGCCCGTGTCAACGGAGAGAAGGGAACGCTCGAACTCCTGCAACGGGCGGTGCAATCCGGCTCGCGCCTTTCCGGCCATGGGTGACCGAGCGGACAGGGGCGGACGGGCGATTCCGGGGAGTTTCGCTCCGCGGCGTTTGATATCCGACCCGGAGCGGGCTAGAGTGGCGGGACAGGACCCGGGGGATCGCTTACGGCCGCCTCCCGTCAGGGGGCGGCGACCTTCGCCTGCGACACAACACACCCCCGGTGACCGGCACCACCGAACACCCGGTCGACCGGATGTGGGACCGCTCTTCGATTCAAGCGAACGCATCACGCCGGGACACCGACTCCGGTAAGAGACTCCACGATGCGGTCAAGGACCAGAATGCCTGAGCTTCATAATCGCCCCCGGGCGCTTCGCGCACGCCGTCTGCGCCGAGCGGGACGAGACGGCCCCTGCCGGATGTTGACTGTTCTCCTCTGCCTGGCAGCGCTCTCGGCCGGCTGCGCGGGCGAGACCTCCCGTCCCGCGTATGACGCAGGCGGGGGAGAGGAAGTCCTGTTCGAGGGCGCGCGGCTCATCGTCGGGGACGGGAATCTCGTGGAACCCGGGGACCTGCTCGTAGGGGGCGCCCGTATCCTCGCGGTCGGAGAGAGCGGCGAAATCGACCCGCCGGTGGATGCGGTCCGCATCGACGTGGCGGGCAAGACGATCGTCCCGGCGTTCATCGATGCCCACGCTCACCTCGGCTACGAGGGCTATACGGAGTGGGGTGCCGACAGCTATACGCGCGACAACCTGATCGAACACCTGAACCGGTACGCCTACTACGGGTTCGGGGCGGTGTTCTCCGCGGGTACGGATCCGACCGAACTCGCCTCAGAGATCGCCCGCGCCCAGCGCGAAGGATCTCTCGGCGGAGCACGTCTCCTCTTCGCCGCCGGGGTCGGCCCTCCGGGCCAGGGTCCGAACAACAACTTTGTCGGCCACACCCTGACTCTCGCGGAAACGACCGGGATGACGATCCTGCGAGGCGCCGCCACCCCGGAGGAGGGCCGGGCCATCGCGCGGGAGGTCGCCGAGGCGGGGGTCGACTTCATCAAGATCTGGGTGGACGACCGGGGGGGAAGCCAGGACAAGCTCTCGCCGGAGGTGTACGGCGCCATCGCCTCGGAGGCGGCCTCACTTGGCATCCGGGTGGTGGTGCACCAGCAGAGCGCCGATGATATGCGCGACATCCTCGATGCCGGGGTTGCCGGCTTTCTTCACGGCCGCTTTGGACCCGCCCTGGACGAGGAGGTGGCCGCGAGCCTCCGGGCAGCAGGTGCATTCATCGTCCCGAACCTCGGACTTGGCGAGCTCCGGAGCGAGGCTGTGGGTGAGGATCCGTTCCTTCAGGAGACGGCCCCTCCCGGCGTCGTCGAGCGCCTCCGAGCCGACTTCGAGAGCCGGATGGGGGGACGCTCGGACGCCGCCGACGGGAACGCCGACCGCATCGAGCGTGAGCGGGCCGAGACCCTCGCCCGGCTCATGGCATTGGACGCGGACATTGTCCTCGGGACAGACGCGGGCGCGGCTCCGAACCATTTCTTCGGATACACGGGCCACCGCGAACTCGAGATCTTCGTTCGGCTGGGGATGACACCCATGCACGCACTCGAGGCAGCAACGAGCCGACCCGCCGCTCATCTCGGGCTTGATGAGATGGGAACGCTTGCTACCGGTAAGAGCGCGGACTTCGTGATCCTCGACGAGAATCCGCTCGACGACATCCGCAACACGCGCACGATCACGGACGTCTACCTCCGCGGTGAGCGGATCGACCGCGACGCACTTCGCGAGGGCTGGACCGCCGGCAACAGCAGCCCGTAGCGGTAGACAGCCCAGATACCCCCCTTGCTGTCGCGATTGAAGCGGGGGGTCTGTATGGCCGCGGCGGCCGGTGATGGTGGGGCCGGGAGTCCACCCGGACGACTCTGCGGGTTGGGACTCGGGCTCAAGGCGCGGCCCGGCGATCAGCTGGTCCGGATCCGGGTGGGCAAAGGTGTCGAGGATGTTCAAGCCCTGCTTTCGGGCGGTGAGGATGAAGGGGAAAGGGACAGCGAGAGCGTGGCTGGGAAGCAGTCGCGTCAGTCCAGCAATTCAGTGCCAGGTCTTTTCCAGCATGCGGTTCCACGGCACGACATCGCCGGCGCCGCGCCGGTGGACGAGGTCGCCCCCGTAGATGAGCCGCCTGTCGACGGACATCCCCGCCTTCTCCAGCGTGTCTCCGAGGATACGCATGCCGGAGAAGAAACGCGGCACGACGGTGCCGCCGGACTTCGCCTCGGCAAGGATGAGCCGCGTTCCCCGATCGACGATGAGGCCGACTTCGGTGCCCGCCGCGCGATAATGCCGCAGGCGGGGCTCTACGGCGCGATGCGTGATCGCCTTGAAGATCTCCGCCGCCACCCAGCTCTCGAAGATCTGTCCCCGCAACGGGTGGTGACGAAGTTCCTCAGGCGAACGGATGCCCAGAAGGTGGCAGACCAGCCCCGAATCCAGAAAGTGGAGTTTGGGCGCCTTGATCTGACGCTTCCGGACGTTGCGGCGGTAGGCGGGAGTGCGAAATACGAGGAAGCTGGCTTCCAGGACCGACAGCCAAGCCCTGACCGTATTGTGTCGGATACCGGCATCGGCCGCCAACGCCGACAGATTCACCTCCGTCGCAGTGCGTCCCGCCGCCAGCCTCAGGAAGGCAGAGAACGCGTCGAGGTCCGTGACGTTCCTCAAGGACCGTACATCGCGTTCCACGTACGTCGTCGCGTAGTCGCGCAGCCAGGTATCGGCCGGAATCCCACGGTCGTGGATCCGCGGATACGCGCCCGTCCAAAGCGTCTCCAGCAGATTCGGAGGCGGCCCCCCGAAGCGCCCGAGCTCATCGAACCCGAATGGGAGCAGATAGAGAACGCCGACCCGACCCGCGAGCGACTGGCTTACGGCATCGGTCAATCCGAAGTGCTGCGATCCCGTCAGCACGAACCGGCCGGACGTGGAGTCCTCGTCCACCTCGCCCTGCAGGTAGGACGTGAGGTCCGGAGCCCGCTGTACTTCGTCGATCACCGCGCCGCGCCGGTACTCCCGGAGGAACCGGCGGGGATCTTCCCGGGCGTATGTGCGCAGGTCAAGACCCTCAAGCGAGACGTAGGGCCGGTCCGGAAGCACGCTGCGACACAGGGTGGTCTTGCCGGACTGGCTGGGACCGGTGACGGTGACCACGGGATAGTGGCGCAGCCGCTGGCGCAACGGCACACTGAGGTTGCGATCGATGATGGGCACGGTCGGGTGTCCGTGGCGCTGTCTCGAGCGAGGGCGCTGGAGCGATATGACCCGATCCAACATGATCAGGGATGTGCATATTGTCAATCCGAATGACAATATGCACTCATTCCACACGCAAGACGCGCGGATGACGTCCACGGGCCGGTTGGCTCGGCGTCACCGCATCCCCGGTCGTGGCCGCCCGCGCGCGCACCCTCGGGGGCGCCCCGGTGGCCGGGTGAAGCGTGGCCCACTTCCACGGCGGAGACCGAGGGCGTCGATGCGGCCGCCCTCGACTCGCTCATCGCCGACATGGATGCCGGTCGGTTTGGCCTCTTCGACCAGCCGCTCCTCATCCGCAACGGGCGCGTGGTCGTGGACCGCCGCTGGGATCACAGCGCGCGGTATGCTCAACTGGACCTGACAACATGGGACCGCTCACTTCGGGAGAGAACGCGGACTTCGTGAAACCCGACGAGAGTCTCCGTAGCGACCTACACGGTGCGCCTACAACCTCCGGAGCGAGGAGCGTCCCACCTCCCGGGCCACGGTAGCCCACACGACGAATGTTCCTGGAAGAAGTCGCAAAGCCCGTCGGGGCAGCCGTCTGCCTCGCCCTCCTCTGGAGCGCGGAAAGTCTTGCGCCGATGTTCAGGGGACGGCGGCAGCGGGTCCGGCACGACCTCGCCAACGTCACCCTCGGGGTCTTCAATGCCGTCGTCGCGTCGGGCATCTTCGCCGGTGCCACCCTCGCGGTCACGACTTGGTCCGGTGCCCACGGCTACGGGCTGCTACACCAGCTGTCCCTCCCGACCGGGCTGCACCTCGCCGCTGCGGTTCTCCTGTTCGACGCGTGGCAGTACCTCTGGCATCGCTTGAACCACCGGATCCCATTCCTCTGGCGATTCCATGCGGTTCACCACTCGGACGCAGATCTGGACGCGTCCACCGGGCTCCGCTTCCACACCGGCGAGATCCTCTTCTCCTCGATCGCCCGCCTCGGCGTTCTCCCCGTGCTTGGACTCACGATCCAAGAACTGCTCGTGTACGAGACGATCCTCCTTCCGGTCATCCTGTTCCACCACAGCAACATCCGGATCCCCGAGCGGCATGACCGCTGGATGAGAGCGGTCGTCGTCACGCCCCGGATGCACTGGGTCCACCACTCGGACTGGCGGCCCGAAACAGACTCCAACTACGCGAGCATCTTCTCGTTCTGGGACCGGATCTTCGGGAGTTTCCGGCTCCGACAGGATGCGCGGACACTCCGGCTGGGACTCGGACTGCCTGATCGGGAATGGAGACGGATGAGGGGCATCCTATCGATGCCGCGGAAACTCATCGCGTCGGAGGGAACGCCCACACAGGGCGCGGCTGGGTCCGGGCAGGAGCCGGGGCCGTAGAGCGGGACATCGGGTTCAGCGCGCGACGGCGAGTGGGTCGTCGTGGAGGCGAGTCGCCGTCCGGCGACCGGTTCACGGGGACAACATCCGGGGGGCGCGCCGGGACTGCACAGCGGGCGGTCCGGAGAGCGCAGAGCGCGACCGCTGACACCCGGGTGACCTGCGGCGCCGGGACTCCTTCCCCCCCGTATCTCCCAAGCGAGAGGTGGTTTCTCCTGTACGAGTTGCCGCGCGGTCACAACGGGTCCGGAACGGAGCCCGGGCAGCCGGCCACGAGTCTCAATACCTGTAGTGCTCGGGCTTGTAGGGTCCGTCTCGTGGCACCCCGATATACTCGGCCTGCGCCTCCGTAAGCTCCGTCAGGGCCACGCCCAACTTCTCCAGGTGCAGGCGCGCGACCTTCTCGTCAAGGCGCTTCGGCAGCGTGTAGACCTTCCGCTCGTAGTCGGCGCTCCTCTGGTGCAACTCGATCTGCGCCATGACCTGGTTCGTGAAAGAAGTCGACATGACGAAACTCGGATGGCCGGTGGCACAACCGAGGTTCAGCAGCCGGCCCTCGGCGAGGATCAGGATGCTCTTGCCGTCCGGGAAGATGAACTCGTCGAGCTGCGGCTTGATGTTGTTGCGCTCGATGCGCTCCCCCCCGAGACCCGCCATGTCAATCTCGTTGTCGAAATGCCCGATGTTCCCGACAATCGCCTTGTCCTTCATCCGGCGCATGTGATCGACCGTGATGACATCGCGATTGCCCGTTGCCGTGACGAATACGTCCGCACTCCCGACAACGTCCTCCAGCCGGACCACCTGATAGCCCTCCATGGCCGCCTGGAGCGCGCAGATCGGATCGATTTCCGTGATCACCACCCGCGCGCCCTGCGCCCGGAGCGCCTGGGCGCACCCCTTGCCAACGTCCCCGTATCCGAGAACCACACACACCTTCCCGGCCAGCATCACGTCGGTGGCCCGCAGGATCCCGTCCGTCAGCGAGTGCCGGCACCCGTACAGGTTGTCGAACTTGGACTTGGTGACGGCGTCGTTCACATTGATGGCCGGAAAGAGGAGGCTTCCCTCCCGCATCATCTCGTAGAGGCGGTGCACGCCGGTGGTGGTCTCCTCCGAGACGCCGCGTACCTCCCGGGCCGTTCGCGTCCAGCGGTTCGGATCCTCCAGCTGGATCCGGCCGAGAAGCTTCAGGACCTCGCCCCACTCCTCCGAATCCTCGCCCGACCGGAATTCGGGAACGCTCCCCGCCCGCTCGAACTCCACGCCCTTGTGTACGAGGAGCGTGGCGTCACCGCCGTCATCGAGAATCAGATTCGGCGCTCCGCCATCCGGCCACCCGAGCGCCCGGTCCGTGCACCACCAGTATTCCTCCAGGCTCTCCCCCTTCCATGCGAAGACGGGTACGCCGCGGGGCGATGCCGGCGTGCCGCCCGGACCCACGACCACGGCAGCAGCCGCATGGTCCTGGGTCGAGAAGATGTTGCATGACGCCCAGCGGACATCGGCACCCAGCTGGGTCAGTGTCTCGATCAACACGGCCGTCTGGACCGTCATGTGGAGCGATCCGGTGATGCGCGCGCCCTCGAGGGGACGGAGCCCCGCGTATTCGGAGCGGAGCGCCATGAGCCCGGGCATCTCCTTCTCCGCGAGCCGGATCTCCTCACGTCCGAGTCTCCACGACCCCAGGTCCTTGACTCTGAAGTCGCCCTGCCCCACCGGCGGCAGGACCACTTCCGGGATCTGCGTTTCCGTCGCTGTCACCATCGTGCTGCTCCTCCCCATCCTCCGTGATCATCTACGCCCGGGAACAGGCCTTTCCGCTCTGACACCGGGATCTTGCTCCATTACCTGCGGGGCCTTCCGACGTCCCTCCCGCTCCGCCCGGAGGACGAAGAGGTCCGGGCCGTCCGCTTCCGGGCGTGGCGCGAGATGCCGGATGCCGCGCGTGCGGAACCCGATCCCACCAAGCAGCTCCTCGAGCGTCTCCGGCCGGAAACCCGGCCAGAGGTGCCCCATCTTCTCGGCGAAGCCGGGCCGTCCGTGTTCCCTCATTTCCACGATCAGCACCCGGCCGCCGGGTCCAAGCACGCGGTGCACCTCCGCGAACACCGCCTCGAGATCCACGACGTAGTGCAGGACCAGCGAGAGGATCGCCAGATCGAGCACGCCGGAATCGACGGGCAGCGCGGCAAGGTCTCCCTGAACCACCTCCGCAGACGGCTCGTTCCGCAGTCGGCGGCGCGCCACACCGAGCATGGCAGGCGAGCGGTCCACCGCAATGACCCGGCGGGCGAAGGGAGCAAGGAGCCGGGTGAGATGGCCGGTGCCGCATCCGAGATCGCCGACGGCCTCGGTGCCGCTGAGCAGCCCGGCGAGGAGGGCGGCATCCACCCGGGTGCCGAAGAGCTGCTCGCGCAACCGATCCCAGCGGCCCGCCTCCGAGCGGAAGAACGCCCGCGAGCCCGTCGCCCTGGCGTCCAGAACGCCCCGCGCCCGCCGGCGGTCCTCCTCTACCCGGGCTACGCCGGCAAGCTGGTTCCGGACCGCGGCCCAGAGGTCCCGAGCGTCGTCAGCCAGGGCCCGGGAGATCCGGTAATACCGGCTCGTCCCCTCCGGACGCGAGATCACCCAGCCACCCTGCGCCAGCGTGCCGAGGTGCCGGCTCACGGTCGACTGCGGGAGCTGCACGATCCGGCAGATCTCGCCCACCGAGAACTCGTTCGCCTCGAGGAGCAGCAGGACCCGAACGCGGGTCCCGTCGGCGAGCGTCTGGAGTCGGCTCAGCACAGGGCCGACGGTCGCGCCAGCGGCCTCCCCCTCTCTCGAAGCCGGAGCAGCGCCAGGGAGCATCGATATTCATCCTCTTATCCGGGTGTACGCATATATAGCGGATGCACCTCTGTAGAGCCAGCGCGTGGATGCGGTTCGCCGGGGGAGGCGTTCCCGGGTGGATCAGGTCTTCTGGTCGGTCGGGCGGATCAGGATCTCGTTCACATTGACGTGCGGCGGCGCCGTCACCGCGTACACGATCGCGGACGCCACGTCGCGCGCGTCAAGCCGCCGCCTGCCGGCCCAGTATCCCTCGAACCGTTCGCGCGCTTCCCGGTCGCCTGTGCCACCGAAGAGTTCCGTCTCGACAACGCCGGGACCGACATCTGTCACCCGGATCCCCGTCTCGGCGGAGAGTTCACCCCTGAGGCCCTCGGAGATCGCGCGCACCGCGAACTTCGTCGCGCTGTAGACGGCTCCGTTCGGAAACGGGCGGCGGCCCGCAAGCGACGAGACGTTGACGAAGTGACCGGACGCCTGGCGCAGGAAAACCGGGAGCACGGCCCCGATCGCGAAGAGCACGCCCTTCACATTGACGTCGACGGTATGCTCCCAGTCATCGACGGCGACCTTCCGCAGGGCGGCGAGGCGCATGATGCCGGCGTTGTTCACAAGCACGTCGATCCGCCCGAAATTCTCGAGCGTCCCGGAAACGACCGCCTCCACCTCGCGTCGGCGGGTAACGTCTGCCGGAAGCACGACGGAGGACGCCGAAACGCTCCCACTCTCCCGGCTTCCCTCCGCTTCCTCGCCAGGCCCCGCAGCTCGCACATTGATCCGGTCCGCGAGCGCGCGGAGCCGCGCGGCACGCCGGGCGGTGAGCGCCACCCGATACCCCGCCCCGGCCAGGGCGAGCGCCGCAGCCTCCCCGATGCCGCTCGAGGCGCCGGTGACGATCGCCACCGGGCGCACCTTGCCGACCAGTGGATCCGGCCCGGCATTACCCATCCGGCAAGCTATCCAGGTGCCCGGAGGTCAGACGCGCCCGGACTTCAGTGTCCGAAGTAGCCGGTCAGCGTCGCCGTCGCCAGAACGTGACCCGCCATGGCTTCCGTGAGCGCCGCGTGGTCGCTGTCGGGCGTCAGCCCGGACAGTCGCGGCGTGTCGAGGGCGTAGAGGGTGAACTTGTATGCGTGGGCCCGCAGCTCCGGGGGAGGCGCCGGACCTCCGTACCGGTTCGCCTCGACCCCGAAGAGCGCGAAGCTCGTCTTGAGCTCCCGGGTCGGCGGCGGCATATGGCCGGGGCTAGCCCCGTCATCGAGCGCGGAGGCGCTCGCGGGGATGTCGACGACGAGCCAGTGGACAAAGAGATCTCCGGATACGGTACCGGGCGGCGGCAGTTCCCCGTAGAGGGGGACAGTCTCCCCGAAGGGCACGTCCGGATCCACCATCGTCAGGGCAAAGCTCTCCGTATCCGGGGGCGCGCCGCGCCAGGCGAGGGGAGGAGAGACGTCGGCCCCATCGCCTGTATAGCGCGTGGGGATCACTGCGTTCTCGACGAAAGCCGGGGATGTGAGCGCAAAGGGACCGCCAGGTGCGGGCGGGGTCCCCGCCGGAGTCTCGTCCGCCTGAACCATGAAGCTCTCCACTGAGGGGGTGAATAGCGGTACCGGCACCCCGGGCTGACCGGTTCACGGCCCGCGCCGGTCAGCCGGCCGGGGTGCAATATCGTGGGCAAGTATCGCGTCTCGTGCTCGAGCCGGCTACGGGTGGGAGAGGCAGCGCTCCCGCGCGGGATCCTCGGACGCCCGGCGCGACGCGACACGGATGTCGGGCCAACCGTCAGCTCTCCCGTCCATCAGACCGGCGGGTGCCGCGGAGCAAAGGCACATCGCCCGCCCGCTCCCGCCCACACCTCCGCTGCACCGGACCGGGGGGCCGCCCCCGCGGCCGGTCTGTCCGTCGCTACCACCCGGGCACGAAGTTCACCCCCCAGTGCATTCCCTTCCCGGGACGCTGGAAGGGCTTGGCGTAGTAGACCTCGAGCACCAGCGCACCGAACAGGCTCATCCGGGCGCTCACTCCGGCGCTGAAGACGGGAACGCGATCCGCGGTGGCGCCGTCCCACACGAGGGAAGGGCCACCCTCGAACCCCGGGAACCCTTCGTTCCATGCCAGGCCACCGTCGAGGAAGCCGACGAGCTCGGTGGGGAGATAGGGGAAGTCGAAGAACCCGAACCGCTCTGTCCCGAGGAGCGGCAACCGGACCTCCAGGTTCATCACGCCGAGCCTCTGGCCGAGGAGACGATCGATCTCGGCGCAGGTCGCCGCCCCCGTCCGGGTGCATTCCTGCACCGAGAAGGATCCGTACGAGTATCCGCGGATGAAGTACTCGTTTCCGATGAAGAGGTCACCGAGAACGACGGATGTCGACGGGTCCGTTCCGTAGCGGCCGAAATGCATTGCACGGACAGCAAAGGTGAGCTCCTGGAGCGGCGAGTAATACCGACGTACGTCGCCCAGAACCGTCGTGAAGTTCTCGGTCCCCGTGGTCTGCCCGACCTCGAGGCGGGTCCTGAAGCCCCGGATCGGGCTTGTGAAGCCGCTGAAGCTGTTGTCCTCAACGAAGGCGATGCTGGCTTCGGCAAGGTTCAGGGGATCGCCGGCGGGGCGGCTGGTGCGGTCGAACGCGATCGGCTGGTTGAAGAGGTTGTAGGAGTAGATGTCCGACTCGATGTCGAAGCCGTACCTGCGGACGCCCGCGGCGAATTCGACCCGGCGGTTTGCCGAGAAGGGATAGGCCAGCTGCCCCTCGGCGGAGCTGACGAAGATCCGGTAGTCCGTCAATTCGACCGCGTAGCTCGCACCGCTCACTGTCGGCTCGACGTACTGGTAGAAGCCGTACCGGATCGGGATGTGGCCGATCCCGAGACCCCAGTTCCACCGGCTGCCGATGTTCTGGTAGAACACCTGACCGCCGACATCCTTGAGTTCGCCCTGGGCCTGCGCGGCGGCGTAGAGGTTCCGGTCTCCGAGTATGTCGGAGAAGAGGGCGGAGACGGATCCGCCGAGATAGGTGCCGAAGATGTCATTGCCGACGCCTACAGACGGCTGGCCGAGCGCCACGAGGCGAAGCCCCCCGTCGAAGGGAGCGGCGGCATCGGCGGAATACGCCCCTTGCGGCATTAGCCCCGCGTCCGCATTGCCCAGGAGGGGGGAGACGAGGTTCGCCGCGCCGCCGGGGCTCGGGGCCAGCTCTGCGCCGGTTTCGCCGGCGATCCGCGACACGCCGACGAGCGATCCCTCCGACTCGACAGCGGTCAGGGCGTAGACGTGGTACTCTGCGTCGTCGAATACGGTGAACGCCACCGTTCCCGTCTGGGTGGCGACGCTGAGCGCCGGGGTCGCCTCCGTGATCCCGCTGACTCCCGTCACGATCCGGGTCACCTGCCAGACCTGGCCGGTGTCGAGTCCGAGCCTGTAGATGTCCCGGAAGCCGTCCTGGTCGGCTAGGAAGTAGAGGCCCGCGCCATCCGGCGTGAACTGCGGATTCCAGTGAGCCGTCTCGCCGAGCGGCGTGATTCTCTCGATCTCCCGCGTCTCGAGATCCATGAACGCGATCACCATCGGCCCGAATGTGAGGCGGTCGAAATCCGTGCCGGGACCGAGGTCCGTCACGAAGGCAAGGCGCGTCCCGTCGGGGGAGAAGGTGGGCTGAAGCTGCGCGTAACGGTCATCGGTGAGCCGGACGGGCTCGCCGCCCTCCACATCGACCATGAAGAGGTCCGTGACCCCGCCGGCCTGTCCGGAGAAGACGATCCGGCTTCCGTCCGGCGAGAAGGTCGGGGCGCGGATCTCGCCGATCGTCGAGGGCACCCGGATGACCCGGTCGCGCGACCCGTCCTCGGGATCATAGAGCTGGATCTCGTTTCGCCCCTCGGAATAGACGACGACGGCCACGGCCGATCCGTCGGGGGCCCACGCGCCCGAGGAATCGAGGAAGCGCATGGCGTCGTAGTGCGCGTCCCTCGTCGAGCTGGTGATCGATCGCAGGACCTCTCCGGTGCGTGCATCCGCCAGATACAGCTCGATCGTGAAGAGGTCCTGCTCCGAGAGGTAGGCCACGTACCGGCCGTCCGGGCTCAGCGACGGCGCGAGGTTCTGCCTCCCGGCACCCGTCGCCGGGGAAAGCAGCAGGGTCCCCGCTTCCTCGGGAGGGGTGCGTCCTTCCATCAGGGGCGAGTACCTCGCCTCCATGGCCTCGCGCCATCGGGAGGAGAGGGTATCCGGATCGATGCGGAGAACCGATGCGACAGCGGGCCGCCACTGCGAGCGGGCGGCCGTGCGCATCATCAGTGTGACAGCCGGATCCCCGTACTCACCGCCCACATAGGCCCAGAAGGCGTGTCCGAACCGGTAGGGGAAATAGCGGCGGGGGTTGCTGCCCAAGTCGTCAAGCGTGGGGAAGGCGCCGTGCAGGAGCGCGTCACGGATCCACATTGCGGTGAGCGGCGATTCACGCCCCAATGATAGGTACTCCGCCATCCCTTCGATGAACCAGAGGGGCAGCTGCATCAGACCCCTGAGGCCCGCCCCCTGGCTTCCGCTCGCGAGATCGAACTGGAAGGAGTGGACGATCTCGTGCCCGAGCACGTGATGGGTGTCGCCGTAGGAGCTTCCGAGCGGCATGATGATCCGGTCCTGGAGCCCCTCGGTCACACCTCCCGTCCCCTCCCCCACCGTCCCGGAGAGAATGTTGGTCTGCTGGAAATCGGGGTGATCGGCGTAGAGAACCAGGGGACGCGGCTCCCGGATGTCGTGCTGGAAGATCCGGGCGATGCGCTCATACCACCGCTCCGCCATCCGGGCGCCGTCCTCGACCGCGACCGCCGCTTCCGGATAGAAGTGGATCTCGTAGTGCGGCGTCGGCAGAACGTGAAAGTCGAGCGATTCGTACTGGACCTTGTTCCGCCCGAAGTACTGGGCGGCTGCACCGGACGGCACACAGAGCGCCGCAACGAAAAGAAACGCAGGAAGCCGAACGAGGGAGCTTGTCACAGGTCCTCCAGGGATGTGTGCGGCCTATGCAGGCTGGATTACGCCCCGCGCCCGGTAGAAGCCGGATCTACTTTATGATGTTATATCCCCCGGAGGTCAAATCGTTCGGGAGAAAGGACACGGGACCGGTGCGCTCACGCCGCCGGCGCGCGCGCCGCCCCCTTCGGGAGGGGGAGGAGGCTGCCGCGGCTCCGGATCGGATCTCGAGGGCATGCATTCGGGCAGGAGCGCGGGCCCTATGGGTCGTGGTGGGACGGCAACGCGGCAGTACACCTGGGGCGGTGCGCATCCGCCGGCAGGTTTGATTCGGCGGCCCGACGCATAGATCTTGGGGCGGGTCCGCCTTTGGCGAGGCCGCGATCACCAAGCTAGGGAAACGCGCATGGCGAAGGGTTCCACAGGTGGCATCGTGTACATCGTCGGGGCGGGCCCGGGAGACCCGGATCTCATCACCCTGCGCGGAGCCCGGATCCTGGAATCCGCGGAGGTGGTCCTCTACGACCGCCTCGTCGATCCCGCCCTCCTCGAGCGCACTCCTCCCTACGCGCTGCGCATCTTCGTCGGGAAGCGGTGCGGGCGCGCGTCGGTGACGCAGGAGGAGATCAACGCGACGATGATCGAGCACGCACGTGAGGGACGCCGCGTCGTTCGGCTGAAGGGGGGCGACCCCTTCGTCTTCGGACGGGGCGCCGAAGAGTGCCTGGCGCTTTCGGGCGCGGGGATCCCCTTTGAGGTGGTGCCGGGGGTCTCGAGCGCGCTCGCAGCTCCCGCCTATGCCGGGATCCCGCTCACGCACCGGAATCTCGCCGGCTCCTTCACGGTGATCAGCGGGCACCTCCACGGAGGAAGCGACCCGCACGACTGGACGGCGCTCGCGTCCGCGCCGACCCTCGTCGTGCTCATGGGCCTCGGCAGCCTCGCGACGATCTCGGCTAGGCTGACCGCAGCCGGACGTTCGCCGGAGACGCCGGCCGCCGTCGTACGCTCCGGAGCCACCGCAATGCAGGAGACGGTCGTCGCGAATCTCGCGACGATTCCCCGCGCGGCTCTCGGGATCGAGCCTCCCGCCGTCGTCGTCATCGGCGAGGTCGCCGCCCTGGCCAGTCGGCTCGAATGGTTCGAACCGGCGGCGCTGGCCCGCGGTCCGGCCGGCGTACTCCGGTGAAGCGTCGGGCTGCGGGGGTCCCGGCACACCGCCGGGGCAACGACCCGATGCCGGGCCAGCTCTCGGTGAGCGCCCTCTACATCTCTCCTGGCCACAACTACTTCGGACACCACGGCAGGCCAGCGGGAGACCATCCGCTGCGCCGGGTGGAACAAGTCCGTTGCCGGGCCGGCCGGGGCCTCGAGGGAGACCGGTTCCTGGATCACCGGAAGGACTATCGCGGCCAGATCACATTCTTTTCCTTCGAGGTGTACGAGGAGCTTTGCGCGAAGCTCGGCGTGCACGACCGACACCCGGGCGTGTTCCGGCGGAACGTGATCACCCGGGGTGACAACCTCAATCGCTATGTCGGGCGTGAGTTCGAGCTTCAGGGTGTTCGCTTCCGGGGCACCGCGGAGTGCTCCCCCTGCCACTGGATGGATCAGGCATTCGGAGCGGGTGCCAAGGCCCTGCTTGCGGGGAGGGGCGGACTCAGGGCCAGGATCCTCTCGGACGGGATACTCCGGGCGATGGCGGGCGGGTGATTCCGCCTGCCCCGGGTATCGAGTGACGGAACCGCCGAAGTGAACGGTGTCGTCCTCGCGGGCGGCGCCTCATCCCGCATGGGAACGGACAAGGCGCTTCTTCCTTCCGGGAGAGGCGACCCGCGCACGCTTGCCGAGCGGCAGATCGCGCTGCTTCGCCGGTCCGGCGCCGACCGCGTGTTCGTTTCCCTCCGCCGCGACGGACCGGTGGCGTCCGCGGCGCTCGTGCCGAGATACCGTGGGGACGCCCCGGAAGTCGTCTATGACGAACGCCCGGGCACGGGGCCGCTCGGCGGGATCGTGGCCGCGATGATGCGGGACCCGCACCTCCACCTCATCGTGCTCGCTGTCGACATGGCGGGCGTCGGACCCGACATCATCGGAGCGCTTGTCACGGCCTCCACGGCGGAGGCGGGGGCGGCGCCGTCGGTGTCCGGCCGCCTCGAGGCGCTCTGCGCGGTCTATCCCCCCCATGCGGCGGCAGCCGCCGAAGCCGAGGTCCGCGGGCCCCGCCGCTCTCCCTCGGCACTCCTCACCCGGCTTGCCGGCGAGGGGCGGGTGCGATCCGTGCGGTTCACGGCCCGGGATGCCGACCGTTTCCGGAGCTGGAACCGACCGCAAGACCTTCCGCCGGAACTTCGGGCCCGCATCGCGCAGCGGCCTCCGGAAGGGCGGAACGCGGCGTCTGGCACCGGCGGCCCCAGCAGCATGGCCTGAGGCCGACACGGGCCGCGCGGGGCTGGCACCGGCCCCGCGCGGCCGGGTAGTAGCCCTCCACGCCGGAGCAACCCGTCCCCCTCCCCTGCCCGCAGCCAACCACCGACCGGAGAGTCAGAATGTCCCGAGCGCCCTCCCGCCCACCCGGGCTCGCCTTCTCGCTTCACCTCCTCGCAGCGACCGCGGCCGTGCAGCCGGGCGCGGCCCAGACCGTGCGATCGCAGGAGGCGGACTTCCGGGTTGTTACGGTTGCCGACGGGCTCGACACGCCGTGGTCGATGGCGTGGCTCCCGAATGGCGAGATGTTGGTGACGGAACGCCCCGGACGGCTCCGGGTGGTCCGGAGCGGGGTTCTCGACCCCGATCCCGTGACCGGCGTACCGCCCGTTCACGCCCGGGGCCAGGGCGGACTTCTCGATGTGGTGCTCCACCCCTCCTTTGAGTCCAACCGGCTGATCTACCTCAGCTATTCGAAAGCGGGCGCGGAGGCGGACCAGTCAACCACCGCCGTCGCCCGGGCCCGCTTCGATGGCCGGTCGCTCAGCGATGTCGAGGAGATCTTCGAGGCGGAGGCGTGGGGAGAGAGGAACGGACACTACGGCTCGCGGCTCGCCTTCGACGCCGCTGGCTACCTCTTCATCACGGTCGGGGACAGGCAGGCGCCGTCGAGCGGCAACCTGGAAGCCCATCCCTCCCAGGACCTGACCGTCCACCGGGGCACGGTCGTCCGGCTGCATGACGACGGCAGCATACCCGCCGACAACCCCTTCGCGGGCGACCCGCGGGCTCTTCCCGAAATCTGGAGCTACGGGCACCGAAGCCCCCAGGGGCTCGCGATCGATCCGGAAACCGGCGCGATCTGGCAGGGGGAGCACGGACCCCAGGGGGGCGACGAGGTGAACCTCGTGCTTCCGGGCCGCAACTACGGATGGCCCGTCGTCGGATACGGGGTGAACTATGGCCCCGGGACCCCGATCCACGGCACCCAGCAGCGCGACGGAATGGAGCAGCCGCACTACTTCTGGGTGCCCTCGATCGCCACCTCCGGTCTCATGGTGTACCGGGGAGACGCCTTCCCCGGGTGGAAGGGGGACATCTTCGTCGGCGGTCTCGCGGGGGAGCAGCTGACACGGCTCGAGATGGACGGCGAGACCGTCGTCGGTGAGGAAACGATCGTTCGGGGCTCGCGCGTCCGTGATGTGCGGGAGGGTCCGGACGGCTACATCTACCTGGCGACCGAGATTTCGGGCGGCGTCTCGCCGATACTGCGGCTCGAACCCATCATGTAGCATCTCGTCGTAGGGAGCCGGATAGAGAATCGACCGCAAAGGGCGACTCCGCCCCAGCCTGCCCGGGACTCCCGACCACCCGACGTCCCGCGCGTTCCCGGCACCGAACGTGCAGCTGCACCCGATTGGGCCCGACAGTCCGGTACGGGGGGCGGGCACGCAGCCCGGGCGAAGGCGCGGCTTCCGGTCCGGATGCCGGAGCCGTCCGGCTACCTCCCGTCCGAACCTGGGGGCCTCCCCTCGACCGCGTTCCGGCTGCGGTGCCAGCCGTAGAGAACGGCCGCGCCGAGTGCCAGCGCGGCGATGAGGAGGAGGCGGTTCAGCTCACCGAGCCAGGCGACGATGCCCTCAACGTTCCGCCCTGCTCTCGTTCCCAGCCATATCAGGAGCCCGTACCAGATCGCGGAGGCGCTGGCCAAGGGGAGCGCTACAGGAAGGAAGCGCTGGCCGGTCACCCCGGCGAAGACGGGAACGGCGGCCCGAAACCCCGGGAGAAACCGGGTTGCGAAAATGGTCACCCGGCCCCAGCGCCGGTAGTAGGCTCCGAGGCGGTCGAGCTGGTGCGGCCGGAGAATGAGGCGGCCGCAGGCGGTATCGAAGAACGGCGGACCGTAGCGCGCCCCGGCAAGGTAGACCGCGAGCGCCGTCGTTACATTCCCGGCCCATGTCGCAAGGAAGATCGCCCCCGGATCCGCCGCCCCCGCCCCCGCGATGAATCCTCCGAGCACGACGAACGTATCGGCGGGAACCGGAGGAACGATGTTCTCGACGCCCGCACCGATTCCGAGCAGCAGATAGATCCAGGCCGGCGGGAGACCCTGGAGAAAGGCGAGGACCTCGCTCAGCATCCTGCCGCGTCTCCCGAAGACCAGTCCGTCCGCCATGCCGCGCCGCCGCGGTGCTCAGCGGGGCCGAGATGGCGCGGCGGGAGAGGCGCATCGGGGGCGCCGGGCCGCGGCAATGCACCTTCACCGGGCACCCACGCGCCGGAGAGGAGCGGGACCGGAGGGGGAGCGCATAGGGAGGGCATCGGCCGGGACTCCGGAGAGGGGCGCCCGCTACGGATGCGCCGACGCCCGCTCCCGCTGGGTGTCAGTAACCTGCCGCGTGCCCGTCCTTCCGGACGTCGGAGGAGGCCGCCCAGCCCCGCTCCAGCCGCACCACCATCTGCGAGCCGCCGAAGGCGGCAGTCCGGCTGCTCGAGACCTCGTGGCCCATCGAGGCGAGCTCGTCGAGCACATCCGCCGGCACGGGGGCCTCGAACCCGACACGTAGCCCGCCCGAGTGCTGGAAGCGGGCCGCATCGTTCGCCTCCTGCGGATCCATCCCAAAGAGGATCTGATTGAGCAGCACCTGGACGTGTCCCTGCGGCTGCATCCCTCCGCCCATGACCCCGAAAGCCATCCAAGGCTCCTCACCGCCGGGGGTGAGGCGTGTTGCAAACGCGGGAACCAGCGTATGAAAAGGCCGTTTTCCGGGGGCCACAGTGTTCGGGTGGTCCGCCTCGAGCGTGAATCCGGCACCGCGGTTCTGGAGGGCGAATCCGAGACCCGGGATGCTCACGCCGGATCCGAAGTATCCGAAGATGCTGTTGATGAAGGAGACCATGTTCCCCTCGGCATCGGCCGCGGCCAGATAGATGGTCTCGCTCTCGGTGAAGGCCTCGCCGGGGTCCACCCGCTCGGCCGCCGTGCGCGGATCGAGCAGGATGCGGCGCGCCTCGATGTAGTCGTCGGCGAGGAGATCGTCGACGGCGACGCGCATGTAGTCGGGGTCGGCCACGTGCCCCGCCAGATCGGCGTAGGCGATCTTCTTGGCCTCGATCAGGTGGTGGAGGTATTCGACGGAGTTGTGTCCCATCGACCTGAGATCGATGCCGTCCAGGAGGCTGAGCATCTGGAGCGCGGCGATGCCCTGGCCCGGCGGCGGGAGCTCGTAGAGCTTGTAGCCCTCGTACTCGACCCCGACCGGATCGACCCACTCGACCCGGACCCTGCCCAGGTCCTCGTAGGTCAGGAACCCCCCCAGCTCGGCGAGGCCGTCGACCAGCCTGCGTCCGAGCTCCCCCCCGTAGAATGCGGAGATACCGTCCTCGGCGATCGTCCGGAAGGTCGACGCGAGCTCCGGGTTGCGGAACCACTCTCCGGGGCGCGGCGCCCTCTCACCATCGATGAGGAATGTGTGGACGGAACCCGGATAGCGCGCGAGCTTCTCCACCTGCCCCTCCCAGTCGCGCGCGATGATCGGCGATACGGGGAAGCCCCCCTCGGCGAGCCGGATCGCGGGCGCGAGCACCTCGGCCAGCGTCAGCGTTCCGTACCGCTCGAGGAGCGCATTCCACCCGGCGAGCGCGCCCGGGACCGTCACCGCCTCGGGCCCGCTCCCGGGAACGTCGTCATGGCCCCGCCTGATGATCTCGTCCCGGGTCATCAACGAGCCCGCGGGACCTGCAGCATTCATTCCTACGAGCCCCCCCTCCCTCTCCGACCAGAGCAACGCGAACATGTCACCGCCAATCCCGGTCATGTGGGGCTCGGTGAGGTTCAGGACGGCGGCCGCCGCGACCGCGGCATCGATGGCGTTCCCACCCGCACGCATGACCTCGAGGCCTGCGCTTGTCGCGAGAGGCTGACTCGTCGCGATCACTGCGTTCGGGGCGTAGACGGTCGAGCGCCCCGAGTCCGTGGCCGGGCTGAGCGTCGTCTGCTGCGCCCGGCCGGAGAGGGGAAAGAGACCCAGCGAGATGATGAGCGTCATTGCGTTGCGGAATTGCATGGCCAGCCTCCGGGGGTGATGTGGAGCCGGGGCAGACGGAAACGGGGTCGGGCGGTCCGACCGGCGGGTCGCGCACACGGGGATCCGGCATGCTCCAGACAGTCCCGGCAATGCACTGCACGGTGCCTCCGGACCACCGGCGGCCACACCCACAGAACCCTAAGGCAGCACGCACCGCATTCGCCGCGTCGACGCCGCCAAGGATGGAAACGTGGGAGCCGGGCCCCGAAGATACGGACGCCGCCCGGGTCCGGGCAATCGGGCGAAGCGGTCTCCCGCACGCGCCAGAGGCGAACGGGCATCCCGCCGGACCGGGAGCCGGGAAGACGGGTACGACAGCCGTGCACCGCGGCGGGAATGCACTCCCCGCTATCCGAGAGCGACCGGAATGAAGATCCTCACCCGTTACGTGGTCCGCGCCCACATCGGGCCCTTTCTCTTCGCTTTCATCGCGCTGACGGGCCTCATCTTCCTCAACGCCATCGCCACCCGACTCGACGATCTGGCGGGCAAGGGACTGGGCCTCGCCGTCATCGGCGAATTCGCCGTGCTCTCGCTCCCGCACGTCGTCGCGCTCACCTTCCCGATGTCCATCCTGGTGGCCACCCTCTACGCCTTCTCCGAGCTCACGGCGAACAGCGAGGTCGCCGCAGTGGCCGCCGGAGGGATCCACCCGCTGAGGCTCGTGCTCCCCCTGGTCGCGGTAGGGGTGGTCCTCGCCGGGGCCGTCTACGCCTTCAATGACCGGGTGCTTCCCGAGTCGAACCATCGGCTGAGCTCGCTGCTCACGGACATCGTAAGACAGAGCCCGACCTTCGAGTTGCGCGAGGAGGTGATCAACGAGATCGACACGGACGACGCCTCACGCTATTTCCTCCGCTCCAGCTCCATCGATCCGCTGACGAACGAGCTTGCCGAGGTCACGATCTTCGATCTGAGCGAGTCGGGCGAGCTTCGGACCATCACGGCCGAGAGGGGACGCATGGCCTTCACACCCGACCTCCGCGATCTCGTTCTTACGCTCGAAGACGGCATCGTGCTCGAGGTCACCGACGATCGGCCGGGCGTCTTCCAGCGGCTCAACTACGAGAGCCAGGTGCTTCCGCTACGAGGCGTCGTTCAGGAGTTCGAGCGCCAGTCGACGGACGGGAGCCGGAGCGACCGCGAGATGACAGTGGCCATGCTCCAGGACGAAGTGGAAGCGAGCGTCGCGCAGCTCCGAGGAATCGAGGAGGCGAATCGCGCGACTTCCCGGGAGGCCGTTGAGATCGCGCTCGGCCTGTCACCGGACGAAGCGCGCTCGGCCACGTCCGAGCCTGACATCGAGCAGGAAGGGGTGCTTCTCGCCCCGCTGACGCTCGCGAGTTCCGCTGCCGGGGAGATGCGCATCCACCGCGCCCGCTGGGATGTCTTTCGCCTCGCTCGGGCCCGCGATCTCGTGGAGATCCACAAGAAGTACGCAATCGCCGCCGCCTGCGTGATCTTCATCCTCTTGGGCCCGCCACTCGCCATACGGTTTCCCCGGGGCGGGGCGGGAATGGTCATCGCGGCTTCCGTCCTCGTCTTCTGCATCTACTGGATCGGCCTGATCGGCGGCGAACGGTTCGCCGACCAGGGGCAGGTCGACCCGATCGTCGCCATGTGGGCGTCTAATGCGGTCCTCCTCTCGATCGCGGTCACGCTCCTCTGGGGTGTCGGTGACCGGATCTCCACGAACCGGGGGAATGCGTGGGCAGAGGTCGTGAGCCTGTTCGGAGCGACCTTCGGCCGACTCGCGCGACCGCGGCGGGGCGCGTGATCCCGGGCGCCCGGAGCTAGACCGCAGGTGCGGATCCTCGACCGCCTCATCGTCCGCAGTTTCCTGCGGCTCTTTCTCCTCTTTCTGTTCGGTGCGCCCCTTCTCTTCAGTGTCGGGGACATCACGGAGAACCTGGATCGGTACCTCGGCCAGGGGATGACGCTCGGGGATGCCGCCCTCTCCTACGTCTATGAGTATCCGAAATTCCTCTCATGGTCCTTCCCGTTCGCGAGCCTCCTCGCCGCGGTATTCACGATCCATCCGATGACGGCTCACCGGGAGATCATGGCGGCAAAGGCAGGTGGCATCTCCTTCCACCGTCTCGCCGCGCCACTTCTGCCGGTGGGTCTGGTCCTGACGGCGGCGGGGCTCGGGCTCGCCGAGCTCGCGCCCCGGGCCACGAGGATCGCCGGCGACCTGCGCGGCGACCGTCCGATCGGACAGGCATGGAGGAACGACTTCGTCTACGTCACCGACAACGGGCAGTCGCTGAGCGTCCGGCGTCTCACCGTGGACGACGGGCGCATGATCGGGGTTTCGCTCCAGGAGCTGCCGCGGGACCTCGAGGCCCCGGTGCGCCACATCCAGGCCGGATCGGCACGTTTCTGGTCCGGACAGGGCTGGCTGTTCCAGGACGGATACAGCCGCGAGGTGCACGCGGACAGCACGGAAGTCACGGTCGGATTCGAGATGGCACTCATCCGGAGCCTGACCGAACGCCCGGAGGATCTCCTCGAGATGGTCCGCGACGAGGACGAGATGACGTATGCCGAGCTGAGCGATTTCGGGGACCGGCTGCTCCGGTCCGGGGGAGACGTGGGGAGGACTCGGACCAAGATGGAGGAGCGGCTCGCCGTGCCGGCCGCCACCCTCGTGATCATCCTCTTCGCAGCACCGCTCGCCACATCCTTCCAGCGGGGTGGCACCGCCTTCGGGGTCGGGCTCTCACTTGCCACGGCGATTGTCTACATGGTGCTTCTGCGGGTCTCGGAGAACCTCGGGTACGCGGGCGTGCTCGATCCCCGGGTCGCGGCGTGGCTTCCGAACGCCTTCTTTCTGATCATCGGACTGCTGCTGATCCGGTGGGTCCGGACCTGACGCAGCCCGCCCGAATTCCTCCGACCTATGCGGGCAGGTGCCGGAGCCTCTCCATGCACCCCTCCGTGAGCCGACCGTCCGCGATCTCCTCGACCGGACCGCGGAGCCCGATGTCAAGCCCGGTTGAGATCTGGACGAGCAGCGTCCCCCCGTCCATCCGGACCTGCACCGGACCCGGCTCGATCCGTCCCGTCCATACGGCAGCGGCCGCCGACGCGCACGCGCTCGTCCCGGACGCACTCGTGGGCCCGGCTCCCCGTTCCCAGACCCGGATCGCAAGACGCCCGGGGGCCTCGACGCCGGCCAGCTGGACATTCACGCCGGAACGGAAGGCCGGGTGGGTGGAGAGGAACGGACCGATCTCCTCTATCGCATCGCCGCCGGAGAAAACAACAGCGTGGGGATTGCCCACGGAGACGGGAACGAACTCGACCGTCCCCCCCGACGGGCAGACTGCCCGGCCCCGGGCGTCGAGCCGGCCCGGCTCCGCATCGACCGCGGTGAGGCCGACCTCCGCCCTTCCCATCTCGACAGAGACATCGTAGCGGCCGGCCCCGGGCGCTTCGTGCACAGTCATCCGCACAGGTGCCAGACCGCCCAGTCGCACAGCGAAGGGTCTCCGGCCGACAAGCCCCGCCCGGTGGAGGTGGGACGCCAGCACCCGGAGGCCATTTCCGCTCCGCTCAAATTCGGATCCGTCCGGATTGAATCCGCGCGCCCCGAAGACACCGTCGGCCGGGTGCCTGGACGACAGGAGAACGATACCATCCGAACCAGGCCCGACGCCCTTCCGGCAGATCATCCGGACGGCGCCTCCGTTGACAGGCCAGCCGGGCTCCCCGCCTCGGGCGGCGGACTCGAAGACGAGGTAGTCGTTCCCGAGCCCGTGCCCGTGGTAGAAGGCGGGACCGGCCGAGGGCTCTTTCCCTCCGCCGCCGGGATCGCTGCTATCCATCCGGCGCCCGGCCGACAAGTGCGGCCACATCGTCCAGTCCGGTCGGAAGCGCGGCGGAGAGGATTTCCGCCCCGTCCCCGGTGACAAGCACATCGTCCTCGATCCGGATCCCGATCCCCTCGAACGGCCCGGCGGCGGTTCCGGGGCCGAAGTAGAGCCCGGGCTCCACGGTGAGCACCATCCCCTCCTCGAGGCGCCGAGCCGTCCCGTGCGTCGCATAGTCGCCGACATCGTGCACATCGATTCCGAGCCAGTGCGAGGTCTGGTGGGGGAAGAACCGCTCGTGCGCCGCGGAGTGGGCCGCCCCGTCACCGTTTCCCCCGGTCACTCCGAGCTGACGGAGTCCCTCGGTCAACGTCGCGACCGCGGCCTTGTGGACCTCCGACACAGCCGTTCCGGGGCGGACCTCTCGGATCGCGGCCCTTCTTGCCGCATCGACCAGCTGATACAGGTCGGCCTGTTCCGGAGAGAAGCTGCCGGAGACCGGAAAGGTGCGACTGATGTCCCCGGCGTACATGCGTGCCTCGGCCCCCACATCGATGAGCACCAGTTCGCCGGCCCGCATCCGCCGGGCATTCTCGACATAATGGAGAACGCATCCGTTAGGCCCCGATCCGACAATGCTTGCGAACGCCGGACCGGCCGCCCCCAAGCGCCGGAATCCGGCCTCGAGCTCGGCCTCGAGCTCCCACTCACCGATCCCCGGCCGCAGGTGGGCGACGGCGGCGCGCAGCGCCGTCGCCGTGATGTCGACCGCGCCCCGGATCGCCTGTATCTCCGATGCGTCCTTCCGGAGTCTGAGATCATCGAGGATAAGCCCGGGATCCAGGACCCCCCTCGGCCCGGTCCCGCGCCGGGCACCCCTGAGCCGGGCCACCTCCAGGGCATTCCGGACCCGGGCCTCGACGGCGGGGTCCGTTCCGAGCCGGAAGAAGATCCGGTCGGCGCCCGCGAGAAGCGCACCGAGGTGGTCGCGGACGCGGCCCGCCGGCCGCACCTCGTCGACGCCGGTCCGGCGGCCGACTTCTTCCGGATCCGTCCGCACCCCGGACCACGCCTCGGCCTTGGCGTTGCGGGAGCGGGCAAAGAGCACCGAGCGATTGCCGTCGGCGAACCCCCTGAGGACCAGGAGGGCGCCGGGATCGGTGAGCCCGGTCAGATAGAAGAGCTCAGAGGAGGGGCGATACCGGAGCGTCGCGTCACCGGAGCGGATCAGAGGGGGCGCGGCGGGAAGAACCATCGCCCCAGCACCGAGGGCATCGAGCACCCGCTGCCGACGCTCGAGAAACACGGTGCGAGGAAAGCCGTGGAGCGATTCTTGTTCCGTGCCGCCGCCGGACAGTGGATTCCCGGAAGGGTCGCCGTCACAAGCGCCGGACACAGTACCCTTCGTCGCTGCGGAGGATCAGTCCGTTCACCACGGGGCGTTCTCCGGACGGGTCGGACGCACGGCTCACGACCTCGCCGCGGATCACCATAACCGATGACCCTCCCCCATCCAGGTTGATCGCATCCTCCGTGCCGAGCGATCGAAAGAGGGCCGCGAACTCCGGGAGCGTCATCCCTTCGGCAACGCCTTCCCGACGCCCCTCGACAACCGCGAGCCAGAGACGCATACGCCCGGGATCGAAGCCGACACCCGTGCGAGGATGCCGCTCTCCGGAGAAACCCGGTCGTTCGCCCATCTCCAGATCCCCGACGATGCGGCCGGCGGCGAGAAGCGCAGGGAATCCCGACACCACTTGGACGCCGCTGACGCGGCCGGCCGCGGGGACCGTCCAGCGGCCGGCCCGAAGGGTGTCCCCCCGGAACTCCACCGGACCGACCCATGGGAGTTCGCCGGGCCTCCATGCGAAAACCGGCCGGGTGGCGACACCCCGCACGCTTCCCCCGGAGACCTCAAGGCCGATCGGACGATCTTCGGGTGTGAAGAAGTCGCCGTTGACCGCCGCGATGACCCCAGGTTCACTCCGGTGCGCCATCGCCGACACCTCTTCCCGACCGTCGACGGACCTGGCGCGGGCAACCTCGAATCCGAGTCGGCAGCGGCTCGCGTCTACCTCCACGAGGTGGACGTTCCACGGCTCCGCCGCGCTACGCACCGCGCGGTACACCACTCCCGCCTCGAGCCGGAAGGCGGACACGCGCGCGGGGTTGAGGTACGCGACCGCGGGAGCGGGAAGCTCTCCGGATGTGGTGGGCGGCTCATCCGGCGGCGCGCAGCCGACGAGTCCGAAAGCGATGAGCGCGGCACCGGCCGCAGGACGGGTGACGCAACGCGACGGCGGCCGATCCATCGCCTGTCTTAGTGGCCGCATTGAACGCCTCCCGGCAACCCGGATCCGGTCGTGATCGTTCTAGGACACCTCTGTGTGGAGCAAGGATCCCGGTGTTACCTTCCCCACATGACACGCCAGGACCGCCTCACTGCCTCCGTCCTCGCGGCGTGCCTCCTACTCCCCGCCGTTTCCTCTCCTCCCCTGACCGCCCAGACAACCGGCGGCGCGTCGTCCGAGACCCAGATCCGGGTCGGCATCCTTTTGGGGGGCACGAGCCTCCTCGGGGTCGTGTCCGAGTACCGCCGCGGCGACTGGTCCGGCGAGCTGATCGTCGGGACCTTTGGTCCTTTCCGGAGCGTCGTCTCCGCCGCCCTGACAGCGAAACGCTACTTCTCGGGCGGAAACCTCCGCCCCGTGGTGGGCGGGGGGCTCTGGGGTGTCGCCGTCTGGGGCGACGAAGGCTTCGGATCGCTCCTGACGCTCCGGGTCCCGGTGGCACTGGACTGGAACTTCCGAGGAGACCACGCGCTCGGCCTAGAGGTCGGGCTCAACCGCGCGGTCGCCGTCAACCGGGTGGACCCGACAGACGACGCGCCCCCGGGCTCACGCATCGTGCCCTTTCCCGGAGCGTACTACCGCTACGGCTGGAGGCCGTAGACACACCGCAGGCAGAGGGCGGCCGGAGAGCGGGTCGTCCGGATCCCTACCGACTCCACGGCTCCGCATCCTCCCACTCGGAGGACCAGAACTCGTCCTCCGCCCGCCGAATCTCCTCCTCGTCCAGAGGTTCGTCCACATCCGCGACCTCCACCTGTCCCTCCTCGAACAGGGCCCTCAGGACCTCGTCGGTCACCACCGGCTCGTTGTCCGACACGGCGCGCGCCACCCTCGCTCGAGCGAGAACCCCTGCGATGAGCGCCACAACCGCCGCGCCGGCAAGCCAGATCCCGATCATCCCGAGGTCCTCCCGGCACGCCGGAGGATCGAGAGCCCCCAGAGGAAAATGACCGGTCCGGTAACCATCATCGCGTAGGGCGAACCCTCACCGACGGAAGACCCCGCAGGATCACCGATCGGGAGCGCCGTGAGGGTGAGGACAAACGCGTTGTTCAGGAAGTGGAGGAGCACCGAGAGCGGGAGAGACCCGGAGACCACGACGATCCAGCCCAGCACTATCCCGAGCCATGCAGTCGGAAGGAAGCGGAAGGCGGTCTCGGGCGTGAGATGGAAGAGGCCGAACACCAGTCCGACCACCACCACGGCGGCGGCGGTCGGGAGTCTCCGGCGGCATGCCGAGAGGACTATCCCGCGAAAGAGCGTCTCTTCGACCACGGCCGGCGCAGCGGCGGCCAGCACGAGGAGCCAGAGGTACCGGAGGAGCGAGTCCGCCGTCAACGTATCCGAGATCGCCTCGAGATACTCCGTCGGCACCGGCAAGATCAGGCTCTGGAGCCACGCGAGAATGAGTGCAAGTTGAAGTCCACCGGCGAGCACGACGATGCCGCCGAGCGTCTGCAGGCGGGAGGGGAAGCGAAGCGACAGCGTCCGGGCAAGGTCGAAGCCGCCTCTCCAGAGGTACACGGCCACCGGAAGGAAAAACAGCCCGACCTGAGCGACGAGGAGTCCGAACTCGCCCAAGAGGAGATAGAGCGGGGGGGCACCCAGAAGGAAGAGGGCGGCAATCCCGAGGAGGAGGGCCGCAGTGGCACCGAGCCCCGGGACCCGCCCCTCATCCCCTTTGAAAGGGCCAGCTCCCCCTCCGGACAGAACCGCGCGTATCATCGTCCCACTCCTGACCCGAGTCCCCCGCGCCCGGAAGCGGGCACCCGCCGGCCGGCACCTCCCCCGGGACCCAATCTTCAGCGCTTGTTCACCTGCGAGTCAATCGGGCCCGCCGGTGTCACGCTCCTTCCCGGGACGGAGCCGGCCGACCAGGTGAGGACATCCCGGTGCCTGCCGGCGGCACCCGCTCGCCGGAGGGACGCCTCCCGCGACCCCTTGTCCTGCTGGCAAAGATTCGGTATAGCGTTACGTTCGCCGGCGGGGAGGCGACAACGGCAACGGCACGATCCACCGCGGCATCCGACGTGTTCGGGGATCCCCCGCCCGGGGCAGCCCGGCGATCGCCGGACCCGCCCCCGGCCCCATGCGAGGAAGGAAGCAGATGTTCGACAATGTCCTGGTTTCGATGGCCCTCTCGCCAGCAACAGCGGCGCTCGTGTCAGCCCTCCCGGGCCTCCGGGAATTCGGCACGAAGGAGCTCACGCTCGTCCATGCGACGAAACCACCCCGGGGAACGGCATCACAGGCGATCGACCACATCGAGGAGCTACGCGCCCGCCTGAACCGGCTGGCCGAAGACCTGCGTGCCGAAGGATTCGCTGTGTCGGTGCACGTTCCGACCGGGTCTCCCGCGCACGCCGTCGTGGAAGCGGCGCGCGCGCGCGATCCCGACATCGTCCTCGTAGGGTCGCGGAGCCGGACCCTCATCCACGACGCCTTCGTCGGTAGCGTCGCGTGGGACATCGTGCGGCATGCTGGGCGGCCGGTCCTGCTCCAGCGGATCGAGCCCAGCCGCTCCGATCCGGAGGCCGTCCTCGTGACCCGGGGAACGGGGTTTCCGAACCACGTCGTCTACCCCACGGACTTCTCGGAAACCGCCGAACGGGCCTGGCCGTGGGTGTTGCAGCTCGCCAACGGCAGCGGCCCGTCGTTCACGCTCCTCCATGTGCTCTCTGCCGAGGAAGGGAGAAGGAAGGCCCAGGAGCGACTCGAAGAGCTCGGCGACCAGCTGCGCGGGCGCGGGGTCACGGATGTCGAGTGCCGGGTGCGGGTCGGATCCCACGCGGCGAAGATCCTAGGCGCCGGAGGCTACCGGGCGGACGCCATCGTGGTGATGGGAACGCGGGGACTGGGTATTCTTCCCGGCGCGTTCGTCGGGAGCGTGGGACGGCAGATCCTCAGGAATGCCACCTCCCGGGTCCTACTCGTGCCCCCTGGAAGCGATACGTAGTAGCACCCGGCTACCACGATTCCGGAACCGGTCGGAGCGGTCCTGCCCGGGCCGTCTCCAGTCAGAGTTCCTGTCCCAGGAGTGCCTCCAGCTCCGCGCGAGCGATCAGGTAATCGTAACGGGTCGCCACCCTGTTTGCCTCGGCCTCGTCGAGAGCGACTTGGCTCGTGACCAGCTCGAAGGCCGTCGCCACCCCGACGGCAAGACGCTCGCGAACGACCCGGAGATCTTCTTCGGCGACGATCGCGGCATCCTCGGCGATCCCGATGGCACGCTCCGCCGTACGGAGCGCAAAGAGCGCGGCGTCCGCTGTCTCGCGGGCCTGCAGGCGGATGTCCTCTTCCTGCAGGCGCGAGACCCGCAGCTGGTTCTCCGCCCGCGCCACAGTCGACTCCCGGCCGAATCCATTGAAGATGCTGTAGCTGAGCGAGAGCGAGAGTCCGCTCCAGCGGCCGTCGCCGCCGCCGAACTCCCACTCGTTGTTCGACCAATTGTACCCAGTCGAAATACGGGCCGTGGGAAGATACGACGAGCGGGACGATGTGACTGATGCCTCGTCGGCCGCCCTCGCGAGTTCCGACGCGCGTACCGAGGGCGAGGCGAGTTCGGCCTGCCGGTAGACCTCCTCTTCGGAGAGCGGAAGGGCCGACGGATCCAGGTCCGCCGGAGCGACGGCTCCGACGGGACCCGGTGCTCCGATTCGCCTGCCGAGTGCCATTCGGGCCGCGCGCAGCTGCGCCTCGGTCTGCAGAGCGCCCTGTCGGGCGTTGGCCAACTCCAGTGTCGCCCGCAACGAGTCGGAGGCCGTCGCGGCTCCGACCAGGACCCTTTGGCGTACAAGCTCCAGGCTCTCCTCGGCGCGCAAGACCCGCGCCTCGGCCACCTCGAGGAGGTCGGCCTGCTCAAGCGCCCCGAAGAAGGTCCGTTTCACATCCAGAACCAGCTGGAATTGCTGGCCGGCGAGGGACGCATCCGCCGCCTCGATCTCCCGCGATGCCCGGTCGAGCTCCGCGCGGTTCCGGCCACCCGTGAACAGCTGCATCCCCACGCTCACCCCGCCCGTGAACGATCGGTTCGTCGCGTCGACGTACGACTGGAGATCTGGATCGAAGACCGACCCCGGACGCATCGTGGCTCCCGAGCTTACGGCGAGCGAGGGAAGGAAGGCTCCGATCGCCGTCCTCCTCGTCTCGCGCGCATTGTCGACCGACGCAAGAGCCTGTGCATACGCGGGGCTCCTCGGGACCGCCAGGGAAATGGCTTCGTCAAGCGTCACCACCTCTTGGGCACCGCCCCCCCCGGGGAGTCCCAAGGTGGTCACGGCGAACACGAGTGCCGGACGCATGAGCGCCGGACGGGGACACGAGAGGACCGGACAACGGCGGATTCTGACCATGACTGGTACTCGGCAGTGGAATCTGGCCAATGCAGGCACCACGACGGCGGGTGCTTCCGCGTGGTGGGACGCCCGAGGACGTGATCCCGTTAACGGCTATCCACGGAGGGGTGTGGCCGGAACAGCTTTTTCATCCCGTAACGACCCGGGGGGATACGGGGTCGGAGCGGGCAGAGAGTTTGCTACCGCGACGGAGAGCCCGGGCTCAGGAGGCCTTCCTCCACCGACCGAAGGGGAGCGTCGGTGCATCCGGCACCTCTTCCCCGTACACGAAGGCCCGGACGAGGGGGGAATGGGCACGGCCGCAATCGCCGAGAACGCCGACCGCGATCACGATCCCGAGGGCAGGGGGGGGCTGGCCAGCCGAAGGCTCGGAGACCCGGATGTGGAGCGGCTCGGCGGCACGCTTGCGAGTGTCCATGCCAGCGGAATGTGCAAGATCCGTGCCACGGCGTCCCCACTCCCGCGGACCGCACGCGGCCGGGACCGGGACCGGCGATTGCGTAACGTCGGCCCGGCCTCAGCGTGAGGCCGTGTGTCCATATGACAACACGGGTCGTGTCGAAACGACACATCCGACCGCGAGGCGTGTAGCGGCTACCTCCGGGGCTTCTTTCGCCGCCTACCACGTGAGCGGCGGCGGCCGCGCGAGCCGCTTTTCGTCCCCTTGCCGCCCCGGGCCGGGCCGCTCTCGGAGCGGGCCTGGGCTGCATGCCGGTGGAGTGCTTCAACCGGACCGATCTCATCAAGCGACGCCCCGACTGCCCACGCTTCCCGCACGACACGCTCGGGCGCTTCCGCCCTAGCGAACCCGACGAGTATGAGCGGCACGCCGCCGTGCGGACCCTTTCCCGACCTCGACGCGCCGGTGACGCGCGCTATCCAGCCCTCGCCCTTGACCTCGAACGCCGCTTCCCCACCGGGTAAGGGACCCGATTCGGGCCCGGAGTCGCCCTCGGCGACCATGAGGTCGCGGGCCGGGAGCGGCTTTCTCGGATCGCGTCCTGCGGGCCGCGACACCCTCCCCATGCCTGCTCGCCTAGGAGACCGGGCCACGGGAACACAGGTGCCAGGCTGAGGTCGTCATGGATTCAGTGGACCGCTGGAGGAGTCGGGTTGGGGGGGACGGCGCGCGTCCGCGGGACGATCGCCGGACCGTCCGCCGTACCGATGTGTCCAGAGCCCTGTCGTGTTCACAGCCGTCCGGTGAGGAGGGTGAGCGCATCGGTACCGTAGAACATCGCGATCCAGCGCGCCTGGGGCGCCGTCACCTTCCGCACGGCCCATACAAGATGAACGTGGTTCGGCTCGACAGGCACCGTGCGGAGCGGCATTCCAGCCTCTGCGGGCGTCCGGTTCCCCTTCCGGGTGTTACAGGGCGAACACGCCGTCACCACATTCTGCCACTCGTTGGCACCACCGCGCGAGACAGGCGTCACATGGTCGCGGGTGAGGAACTGGCGCCCGCGAAGCTGGTGCCTTTCCCTGCCGCAGTACTGGCACCTATAGGCGTCACGCGCGAAGAGGAAGGTGTTCGTCACCTGTCTCCTGAAGCGTCGGGGCACATGCACGAAGCGGACGAGCCGGATGACAGTGGGACACGGGAGGTTGTCCCACTCGGAGCGGAAACGGCGTCCCTCGTCGACCTCCAGGATCTCGGCCTTGCGGTCCAAGACCAGGCGGATGGCCCGCTGCGGCTGCACAAGCGTCAGCGGCTCGTAGGAGGCGTTGAGAGCCAGACAACCCATGACAGACCAACTCCCGGCAGGTCGCACTCCATGTTTCGGGCGTGGTCCCCCGCCACCCGCCCCTGCAGGAGACCCCGGCAGGTCGCCGGCCAAACTAGGTGCCCCCACGAACCCCGGCCAGTGATTCCCGCACGCCGGGCGCGGACCCTAGAGGACCGATAACGGGTCGCGGTCCACCGCGATGCGGAGGTCCCCACCCGAGGGGCGGTGGTCCGCTAGGAACCGGTGAAGCAGACCGGTGACCGACCGGTTTCCTCCGCCCCGGAGAAAGAAATGCCAGCGCCAACGACCGTGAAGCTTCTCGATCGGGCATGGGGCCGGACCCACAATCTCGGGATCCGACGAGGGATCAGGGCGGAGCCGGGTCCGGATCCACCCCACGGCATCGTCGACCCCGGCGGCGGCGGTTTCCGGATCGGCCGAGCTGACCACCACTCTCACCAGGCGGGCGTACGGCGGATAGCGCAGCCTCTTTCTCTCCTCCAGTTCCCGCTCGGCGAAGCCCGCGACGTCGTGCCCCAGCGCGGCTCGGATGGCGTAATGCTCCGGGATGGAGCTCTGGATGATCGCCTCCCCGCGGAGCGAACCCCGCCCTGCCCGGCCCGCCACCTGGCTCAGGAGCTGGAAGGAGCGTTCGCTGGCGCGGAAGTCCGGGAGGTGTATCCCGATGTCCGCGTCGATGACCCCGACGAGGGTAACACGATGGAAGTCGAGACCCTTGGCGATCATCTGCGTCCCCAATAGAAGATCTACGTCCCCGAGCCGCACGCGCTCCAGAATCTCCTCGTGCGACCTCCGCCCGGACGTCGTATCCCCGTCCATCCGTGCGATCCGTGCGGCCGGGAAGGCTTCGACCACGGCGCGCTCCGCCTGTTCGGTCCCGTAGCCACGGAGCCGGAGCCGGAACTCGCTGCATGTGCTGCAGCGACGACGCGTCTCCTCCTCACGGCCGCAGTGGTGGCAGATCAGGCGGTCCCGGATGCGGTGGAAGGTCAAGGAGACCGAGCATTGGGCGCACTCGCGGACCGCGCCGCACCCACCGCACTGGACGAAGGAGGCGTAGCCGCGGCGGTTGAGCAGGAGAATGGACTGTTCGCCACGCGCCAGCCGGTCCTCGACCGCCGCAATCAGCCGGTCGGAGAGGAGTCCGCCCCCCCTCCGTCCACTCCCGCCATCCCCGTGCCATGGGTCGACGACCTCCACGGCCGGCATCGGCCGTCCTCCGATCCGCTCCGGGAGGTCGATCTTGCGGAACTTCCCAATCCGGGCATTCTGCCAGCTCTCGAGCGACGGCGTCGCGGTGCCGAGTACGCACACCGCCCCCGACAGATGCGCCCGGACGACGGCTGCGTCGCGGGCGTGGTAACGCGGGACCTCGGACTGCTTATAGGAGCCCTCGTGCTCTTCGTCCACAATGATCGCGCCGAGGCGGCGGACCGGCGCAAACAGCGCGGACCTCGCTCCGACCACGATCTTCTTCTTCCCGGCACGCACCTGCCGCCACTGGTCGTAGCGCTCACCCCTGGAGAGCCGGGAGTGGAGGACGGCAACGTCGTCTCCGAACCACCCGCGGAAGCGCCGCACGGTCTGGGCGGTGAGCGAGATCTCGGGCACGAGGACGATCGCTCCGCCACCACGCACCGTGACGACCTCCCGAAGGAGTTGAATGTAGACGAATGTCTTGCCTGAACCCGTGACGCCGTGGAGGAGGAAGGGGAGGCGCTTCGCGTAGTCGATCCCCGCAAGCAGCTCGGCAACTGCACGGGCCTGGTCCTTCGAGGGTACGTGCTCGAGAGGCTCTGGGGGTCCGTCACCCCGGAAGGGATCGCGAAGCACTTCCCGGTCCTCGATCCGGACGAGCCCCTTTCTCGACAGGGCCTGGATCACACTCCGAGAGAAGCGTCCCTTCCTCTGGAGCCCGGCCAGACTGCGCACACCTCCCGACGCCTCAAGCAGCTCGAAGCATGCCCGTTGCCGGGGCGCGCGGCGAAAGAGTTCTTCCCGGGTGGCGAGATCCGGGATCCAGCGCTCGAGCCGCACTACCCTCCGTGTCAGTGCCCGCGGCTGACGCGGTGGTATCGTCCGGTGCTCGATGAATCCTGCCGCACGCAGTCGCCGGATCTGGGGCCAGGCGGAGCCGCGACCGAGCGTCCTTCGCAGGGCACGGGTCGTGGCACGGCCGCCCGCACGCTCAAGGCAGGCGAGGACGGCGGCGGCCCGACCCGATATCCCTTCGTCCCCCCTACCACCCTTGAGGGCACGCGCTCCCGCAGCGGTGAGCCAGACGAACTCGCGTGCCCGATCGGAGAGGAGCGCCGGGAGCATCGACCTGAGGGTGAGGCCGAGGGAAGCCGCGTAGTAGCGGGAGATCCACCGCGCGAGCCTCATGAGGTCCGCGGGGACTGAAGGCTCCCGCTCGAGCACATCGAGTACGCCGCGGATGCCGCTGATGCCCGTGGGATCACCCGGGCCGACCACCCAGCCGATCGCCTCGGTCCGCTGGAACGGAACAAGGACGCGTGTCCCCGGGGCGGGGAGGTCGTCGCCTTCGAGTCGGTAGGTGAATGTCTGGGCTACGGGAAGCGGGAGCGCGACCTCCACGTGCATGTCAGTCCGCCGCCGGCAGAAGAAGCTCCCGCTGGTAGTCGGCCGGGGTGACCTCTGGTCCATCCGGGCTCATGTAGACGTTCACCTCGCTCCGGACACCGAGTTCTCCGGGAATGTACACGCCCGGCTCGACCGAGAAGCCGATCCCGGGGATGAGGACACGCTCCTCGCGGGTCTCGAGGTCGTCGAGATTCGGACCCGAACCGTGGAGCTGCCGATCAATCGAGTGCCCGAGACGGTGCACGAAGTAATCGCCGAGCCCTCGGTCTGCCAGCAGGTCCCGCGCGGCCCGGTCTACCTTCCAGCCGCGGACACTACCGGCTGCGGCCCACCGGTCCCGGATGAACGCGAGCGCAGCGTCCCTCGCGTCGCGGACGGCAGCCCATACCTCGAGCGCGCGCCGGGGTGGCGCGGAGCCGAGAAAACCCATCCACGTCTGGTCCGCGGCGATCCCGCCCCCGCCGAACGCCCCCCAGAGATCGATCAGGACGAGCTGGTCGCGTCCGAGCAGGCCGCCCCGGCCCACGGGCTGGTAATGCGGATCGGCCGCCCGCGCACCCGCCGCCACAATGCAGTCCTCCTGCTCGGTCAGACCCGCTCCGCGGAGCCGGGAGCGGATCCAGTCGGCAAGCACGCCTTCCTCGAGCGGCGCACCGGCCACCACAGCCTCACCGGCGCGCCCGAAAGCCGCATGCGCGACCTCCCGCACCACCGCCGAAGCACGCCTGTGCAGAACGAGACCGTCGTCCGACCACCGCGCGTACGTGACCGTGATCAGGTCCGCGGAAGAGACGACCGCAGCCCCGGTCTCCCGCACCAGCTCCACGACGCCTCCGGGTACCCTGTCGAGAGCCGGGATCCGCGCACGCGGCGACACTTCCATCGCCACTGTCCGCGCGCCGGCCAGGAGGGCACGCAGCTGCCGGTCCAGTTCCCGCCACCCCCGGTACTCCCGGATCCCGAAGGGCCATTCCCTCCACGGAGAGGCCTCGATCGCGTGCCTGAGAAGCACCGGCACACCGTCCCGCGGCACGAAAGCGTAGGCGGGCCTGCTCGTTCGGCCCGCACCTAACAGCGCGTGGGCGATGGGGTTCTGTCCGTGGTGATCGTACAGGAGCCATCCGTCCCATCCACGGGCCCGGAGGAGCGCGGATGCCTCCTCAAGACTGTCACCCGTGAGGAGCATACGGCTTTCGTTCAATGCACTGATCCACCGTTCGCGGTTGGCGGCGACGCCCGGGAAGAGCTCGCATCCTGCGGGGGAGAACCGGCGCGGGCCACCCGGTGCGGGCCGGCAATATGGTTGCGGGACTACGGTGGCGGCTGGATCAGAACGATGGATCCTCGCTCAATTCGATGTCCCGAATCGCCGACCGGAGCCTTTCCTGTTCCTCCGGGCTGATCCCGGCACCGGCGTACGCGGGGTCGGCCCCGGCCTCGCGTTCTCCGCGCACATCCGCCGCCGGACGGAACCGCCGGACGGCGACCGTGACTAGCGCCGCGCCCGCCAGAATGGCCAGCGGCGGGAGGATCCAGGCGACAACTCCCCACCCACTCGTCTCGGGAACCGCACGGTATTCCTCCCCGTGGTTTCCGATCATCCACTCGACGAGCGCCTCGGAGCTCCATCCCTGGTAGGCGAGAGCGTGGATTGAGTCGCGCAGCGAGGCCGATTGCGCCGCCGTGCAGACCTCCAGCATGAAGCCGGGACAGAAGGGGGAGTAGAGCCTCGAGATCGCCTCTTCCGCCTGCGGGTGAGGCTCGAAGGCGCCCTCATCCATACCCTCGGGAATCTGGCCCTGGACCGCAGATGCAGTCATGGAAAGGGCCAGCGCGAAACCGAACGGTCGGAGATCCATGGCAAATGTCCGGATGCGGGTCACGAAACTCCCCGGGTGCCGCCCAACCACCCCACAAGATGCCGATACCTCTCGCTCGGCTCAAGTCAGGAGGAGCGGGGAGCCGGAGCATTGTGGGTTGCGACCCGGTCCTGGAGCGCGTGGACCTGCGGGGGAACCGAACGGAGCGTGGCGATCGCATCGCACGCCGCGCTCGTCGCCGACATTGTCGTGAGGTACGGCACCCCGTACATGATGGCCGTGCGCCGCATTGCGTAGTCGTCGTACTGCGACTTCTTGCCGAGGGGCGTGTTGATGAGGAGGTCCACCTCCCCGCTCACGATCATGTCGACGAGGTCCGGGCGCCCCTCTCCGACCTTGAAGACCCTTCTCGACGGCACACCGAGGCGCGCCAGGTAATCGTGGGTTCCGGCGGTCGCTGCCACATCGAATCCGAGATCGACGAAGCGCACGAGGATCGGGGTTACGGCAGCCTTGTCCCTGTCGTTGACCGTGACCACCACGGTTCCCCCATCAGGCAGGACATTCATTCCGGCGGCCTGCGCCTTTGCGTAGGCCATCCCGAGGGAGTCGTCGAAGCCCATGACCTCGCCCGTCGAGCGCATCTCGGGTCCGAGCAGGATGTCCACGTCGAAGCGCGTAAACGGGAGGACAGCCTCCTTGACAGCCACGCCGGAGACCTCCGGCTCGCTCGGAATCCCGAGTTCCGCGATCGTTTCCCCTGCCATGATCCGGGCAGCCAGCTGCGCCATCGGCACTCCCGTGGCCTTGCTGACGAACGGGACGGTGCGTGATGCCCTCGGGTTGACTTCGAGGACGTAGACGCGACCGTCCCGAATCGCGTACTGGATGTTCAGCAGGCCTACGACGCCGAGCTCGAGCGCGAAGGCACGCGTGAGGGCACGGATACGTCCGAGCACTTCGGGCCCGAGGCGGTAAGGAGGGAGAACGCACGCCGAGTCCCCCGAGTGGACGCCGGCGTCCTCGATGTGCTGCATGATGCCGCCGATCACCACATCGGTACCGTCCGCAAGGGCATCCACATCCGCCTCGAAGGCGTCTTCGATGAACCGGTCGATGAGCACGGGGTGATCGGGGGAGGCCTGGATCGCGCGCTGGAAATAGCGCTCCATCGTGGCGTCGTCGTAGACGATCTCCATCCCCCGCCCTCCCAGCACGTAGGAGGGGCGCACGAGAACCGGGTACCCGACGCGGCCAGCCACTGCAAGCGCCTGTTCCCTCGATACCGCGATCCCGTTCGGCGGAGCGAGGGCTCCGATCTTGCGGCAGACGCCCTCGAAGAGTCCGCGGTCCTCGGCGCGGTCGATCGCCTCCACCGGGGTGCCGAGGATCGGCACTCCGGCCCGCTCCAGTCCCTTGGCAAGGTTGAGCGGGGTCTGCCCACCGAGCTGCACAATGACTCCGATCGGCCGCTCGCGCTCGACGATCTCAAGCACATCCTCGAGTGTCAGCGGTTCGAAGTAGAGGCGGTCCGACACGTCGAAATCCGTAGACACCGTCTCCGGGTTCGAGTTGACCATGATCGTCTCGTAGCCCGCCTCTCGAAGCGCGAGCACAGCCTGGACGCAGCAGTAGTCGAACTCGATCCCCTGTCCGATGCGGTTGGGACCGCTCCCGAGAATGATGACCTTCCGGCGGTCCGACGGCCGGACCTCGTCCTCGGTCTCATAGGACGAGTAGTAGTAGGGGGTCGCCGAGGGAAACTCACCCGCGCAGGTGTCCACCACGTTGTACGTGGGACGGATGCCCCATTCCCACCTGAGTCGGCGCACCTCGGACTCGTCGTGGCCCCGCAGGCACCCGAGCTGGGCGTCCGAGAAGCCGTGCCGCTTCATCCGAAGCACGTGGGCTGGATCCACCCTTGCGAGCCCCCTGAACCACTCCTCCAGTTCGACGAGCTCGAGGAGCTGATCGAGAAACCAAGGATCGATCCGGGTCGCCTCGTGGATCTCCCCGAAGGTGGGCGGCTGCGGAGCGGCTCCGTCCGGATCCGGGCCGGCGTGCACGAGGCCCCCGAGCGCGCGCTTCAGCTGGAAAGGCCGGTCGGCCGTGGGTCGGCGAAGCGCCTCAAGCAGACTCTCACGGTCGCCTCCCTTCAGCCCGTCGTCGCTGAGGCTCGCCCCTTCCGTCCAACCCGCGCGACCAACCTCGAGGCCCCGGAGACCCTTCTGCCACGCCGCCTTGAATGTCCGCCCGATCGCCATCGTCTCCCCGACGGCTTTCATCTGGACCCCGAGCACCGGGTCCACCTCCCGAAACTTCTCGAAGGCGAAGCGGGGGAACTTTACGACCACGTAGTCGAGCGTCGGTTCGAAGGAGGCCGGGGTCGTCTTGGTGATGTCATTGGGCAGCTCGTGGAGCCGGTAGCCGACTGCGAGCTTCGCCCCGATGCGCGCGATCGGGAAGCCCGTCGCCTTGGACGCGAGCGCGGAGGAACGCGAAACGCGCGGGTTCATCTCGATGACGAGAAGTTCGCCCGTTCCGGGCTCGACGGCGAACTGGATGTTGCAGCCCCCGGCCTCGACGCCGATCTCGCGGATGATTGCGATCGCCGCGTCCCGCATGCGCTGGTACTCGACGTCCGTCAGCGTTTGGGCCGGCGCCACCGTCACCGAGTCGCCGGTGTGCACCCCCATCGGGTCCACGTTCTCGATGGAGCACACGACAATCACGTTGTCCTCGCCGTCGCGCACGACCTCGAGTTCGAACTCCTTCCACCCGATTACGGACCGGTCGATGAGGACTTCGCCGATTGGGCTCGCATCGAGACCGCGGCGGATCTGCCGCTCGAACTCCCGGCGGTTGTACGCAATCCCTCCGCCGGTCCCGCCGAGGGTGAAAGAGGGGCGGATGATCGCCGGATAACGCGTTTGCTCGACAATCGCGAGCGCCTCCTCAAGCGACCCAGCGAACCCGCCGTGCGGGAGGGCGAGGCCGATCCGCTTCATCGCCGCGGCGAACTCTTCCCGGTTTTCCGCCATCCGGATCGAGCGCTCGTTCGCTCCGATCAGCTCCACCCCGGACTCCGCTAGCACGCCGGCCGCGCCGAGCTCCATCGCGAGCGTGAGCGCCGTCTGGCCGCCCATGGTGGGAAGGATGGCATCCGGCTTCTCGCGT
The DNA here is from genome assembly GCA_964532325.1 of uncultured Gemmatimonadaceae bacterium. GTDB lineage: Bacteria > Gemmatimonadota > Gemmatimonadetes > Longimicrobiales > Gaopeijiaceae > JAAXGI01. The sequence continues at coordinate 97,870 of CAZHGS010000001.1, forward strand.
TCGACGATGCGGGTCACCCATTCCGGCGTGAGCGGCTCGACGTATGTCCGGTCGGCAAGACCGGGGTCCGTCATGATCGTCGCCGGATTCGAGTTGACGAGGACGATCCTGTAGTCCTCCTCCTTGAGCGCCCGGACGGCCTGCGTACCAGAGTAGTCGAACTCGCAGGCCTGTCCGATGATGATCGGGCCGGAGCCCAGGATCATTATCGATTCGAGATCGTCACGTCTGGGCACGGGTCGTCTTCCATCGCGGGTCGTCGCAGTCGGCCAGCCGTCCGGAGCCCGGCGCACTGACCTGGACGCATGGGCAGCACCCCGGGAGGCCGGCGGGGTAAGCTAGACGAATACGGACAGGCAAAGAAGGGGAGAGCCAGCCGACGGTAACCACGGTGCGGGGCCGCCCCCCGTCCGACGCCGCCGGCAACCACTGCCAAGCGACGCAGAGGGACAGCTCTTCGCTCCGGGTCCTATTCCCGCTTGTCCGACTCCCTACGCAACGCGAGGAGCAGAACGCAGGCGAACCCACCCCAAACGATGGACACCGTCCCGATCATTGTAACCCAAGTCGCTGCGGTCATCGCTCCAGCCGAATCCGAGTGTCTCCCGGAGTGACCCTCCGATTATCGCGGTCCACTACCTGGAGGAAGGTAAATGAGGGGACGGGTGCGGACACGTCGCGGACCGTCAGGCGGAAGGTCATGATCCCAGAGGATCCCGGATCCACGAGCAACAGCCGCATCTCCCCGGTCTCCGGAAGGATCGGCCCCGACCACGCAAGCGTCCCTCCAACGCCTTCCGCCCCTATGAGTCCCTCCCCGGTCACGAGGAGGAGCGCCGCCCCGAACATCCTGCCGTCTCCGGTCAGCGACGCCGCATACGACCCGCGGCCCGAGGACCCGAGGTCGCACGCCATGATCGTCACCGAGAGGAGGAGGCAGGCGGCGAGCACGCGCCAGGACCGTCGCGACATCTCAGCGCGCTCCCCGGGACGGCGCGGTGCCACTGGCCTCCTCCCCGCGCGGGGACGCGGCTGCGGGATTGCCAGCAGACAGTCCCGGGCTCGAAAGAAGGTAGGCGCGAAAGTCGCCAATGTCGTAGCTGCCGTCGGTGTTTCCCGCCGCGTCCAGGAACGTCTTCTCCGGACCCGTCAACCCGTCTTCGGGTTGCACGAATGAGCTGACCAGAACGTCGACGGGAATCACCGGCGCCGCGACTCCGATCCGGACCAGAGCCCTCGCCTCGAGCCCGATCGCGTCGACCGCGGCCAGGGTGGACAGAAACTCACCGGTCTCCGTCGCGGCACCGCGGATGATCCCCTCGCCGGACTCTAGCACGAGCCCCTCGGGAAGACGTCCCTCCTCAAGACGCCACTCGATCGGGAGGTTTCCCTCAAGGGCCTCCAGAACGATCTCGGCAGGAGTTGCCGCGCGGATCTCGAAACGTGGGGGCAAGGATGCCACCCTGAAGACGAGATCGAAACTGGCCGTCAGCTCAACCGGCCCATCGAGAACCAGGGCGGCCGGATTGGCAAGAGAGTCAACCCCGGCCCCGGCCCAGCTGCGGAAGGCAAACCCTCGCCGCGGGGTCGCGAGGACAGAAACCTCCGTACCCGGGGCAAACCAGAAGGCGTCCTCTTCGGGGGTCGCCGGCCGGGGCTCCGTGCTGAATGTTGCCGGCACGACTCCTCCGGCCGGATCGTTCGTCGCGACGAGGAGGCGAACCTCCTTCCCCCCGTAGAGCGCCACGAACGTCGTGTCGGTGAAGCCAGTGGTGAGGGTACGGACCCTGGAAGCCCCGTCCCGCCAGCCCGAGAACGACTCGCGTGTGCCGGGCCCGACCGGGACCCCGGGCGCCGCCACCACCTCATGCCGCTCGAAGGGCGCGGAACGGAAGACGATCGGCGTTTCCCGCTCCTGGCCATCGAGCTCGAAGCCGGGAAGCACTGCGGGCACGCCGTCCCGCTCCGCCTCAACAGTGACCATGGACAGCCCAGAATGCAGCCGGAACCGAACATCCTCTCCGACAAGCTCGATCCCGGTGAGCGTGGCCCCGAAGCCCGTGCCGAGGTGGGAGCGGGCCGCGGGGGGTTTCCCGGCGTGAAATTCCCGGTTGACGTCACACGGGACGGAGGGGTCGGGGTAGTCAGCCGGGGAGGGCTTGATGCACCCGGGAAAGGGATCCCCGGAGTCCCCCCTTCCGGCGGCGGTCATGGCAAGCTCGTTCCTCCCATCCGCCTGCCTCAGCCAAACGCCCTGCCGCTCCGGGTCGTTGTTTACACCATTCTGCCGCCAGAACCCCTCCAGGATGTCCTCGTCCACCTGCCAGACAAGGAGACCCGGCTCGGGCAGCGTCCGGTCAGAATCGATGCGCTGGCGGTTCTCGAGCAGGAGGTACTCGTTCGCGCCGTCTCTGGCGGGGAGCTTGAGAACACGGCGCGGCGACCGCTGCACCGGTTCGAGAAACACGGTCTCGTCCGCACCCGCCGCAATCTCCTCGACGGTCACCCATCCCATCACGGACTTGGTCCAGGCCCCCATGTGGCACGGACGCTCGGGGGTCGTGCCCCCGCAGCCCCACCCGCCCGTCCCCATCAGGTCCCAGTTGCCCGCCCCCGGGATGAACCTGCCCCGTCCGGTCCGGTAAAGGTCCGGGAGGCCGAAACCGTGGCCTAGCTCGTGGGCGAAGGTGCCGATCTCGCTGATGCGCTCGCCGTCGCATGCCAGCAGCGGCTGCACGGTGTAGTCGTCGATGTGGATGTATCCCTCTCCGTCGGGACGGGGGGTCGAAGTCCGGAATCCGTCGGCGAGCCTCCCGGCGGTGACACGGCTGAGGCTCCACCGGTGGGACCAGATCCGGTTGGTCGCCCCGTCGCACTCCGCGCCCCTGCCCGGATGGATGACGGTCAGGACGTCCACATACCCGTCGCCGGACTGGTCGAATCGGCTCCAGTCCACACCTGTCGTGTCCACGGCCTCGAGGATAGCCTCGACGAACGCTCCGATCCCGCCCGTCCGGCGTGCGACGAGCGCCGCGTCGCCAACCGTCACCTCCTCGCGCGTGAGCCCGGTCTCCTCCCACTCGAAGGTGCGACCCGCCATATCGACGCGCCCGCCCGAGATCTCGTCATAGAACTCGGGGATCGTCTGACCGAGTGAATTGGGGCCGTCGAAGAATTCGGACTGGATCTCCGACCGGGAGAACCGGGGCGGGTCCTCGCTGTCCGCGAAGAGGCCGAGGACGAGCGGGAAGTGGAACGTTCCTTCCACCGGCTCCCCCCGCGGGCCCAATCCCTGGAGGGCGAGCTGGCCGGGACGCAGTCCTCGCCCGGACGCCGCGCGCATCCCTGCGCGCACGCGCTCGAGGCGGTCAGCACCCTCGAGCGAGAACCGGAACGAACGCGGGTCCTCGCGCAGCTGCCGGAAGTACCCCGGCGGCGGACGGGTGCCGTGGATCTCGCCCCGGAGCTCGACATCCTGGCCCCGAACGCCGCCCGGGACGAGGAGGAGAGAGGCCGCGGCGGCCCTCGCGAGCCGGGAGAGCGGCATGCAGCCGCCTACCTCCGGTCCTCCGCGCGCAACCCGAGATCGGCGGCCGAGGCGCGGATCCCGTCGATCACGTTCTGGATGTGTTCGGCCCGCGCGAGCCCCAAAAGCTCCACCCCGCGCGCGACCTCCTCGCGGCTCACACCTGCGGCGAAGGCCTTGTCCCTGAGCTTCTTCGCCACCGACTTCGGGCGCAGGTCGTCGATCCCGTTCGGACGCACGAGACAGCAGGCCACGACGAGGCCGGAGAGTTCGTCGCAGGCCACGAGCACGCGGTCGAGCTCGGTCTCCGGCTCGACTCCGGTGTAGTCGGAACGGTGCGCGAGGATCGCCCGTCGCACGGCCTCGGGGTATCCTCTTCTCTTGAGCTCGGCCACCGCGGGCTCCGGATGTTCCTCCGGGTGCAACTCCCAGTCCAGATCATGCAGGAGGCCGGCAAGCCCCCAGATGTCCTCGTCCGCACCGCGCAGGCGGGCATAGTGCCGGACGGCAGCCTCCACGGCGAGCATGTGTTTCTTGAGCCCGGGACTCTCGACCCAGGCGTCCAGGAGCGCGAGCGCGTCTTCTCGGTTCGGCATGCGGCTCAGACTCTCGACGAGGGACAGAGGAACGCCACGCTGCATGCCTCGCAGCGCGGGGTGCGCGCGGCGCAGACGGCCCGGCCATGAAAGATCAGGAGGTGGGCCAGGAGCGTCCAGCGCCGCCGCGGATAAAGTTTGATCAACTCCCGCTCCACGCGCTCCGGATTCGTCTCGCGCGTCAGCCCCATGCGGCGGGACAGACGCCCGACGTGCGTGTCTACCACAACCCCTTCGGCGATCTGGAATGCATTGCCCAGTACCACGTTGGCCGTCTTTCGTCCCACGCCCGCAAGCGCGACGAGCTCCGTCATCGTGTCCGGGATCTCGCCGTCGTGACGTGACGTGACGGCGCGCGCCATCGCAATCAGGTTCCTCGCCTTGTTCCGGAAAAAGCCGGTCGAGTGGATCACCTCTTCCAGCTCCTCCCGCTGGGCGAGGGCGAGGGAGCGGGCATCGGGATAGCGCCCGAAGAGCTCCGGTGTCACCTGGTTCACGCGCGCATCCGTGCACTGGGCGGAGAGAATCGTCGCGACGAGGAGCTCGTAGGCATTCGTGTGCGTGAGAGCGCACCGCGCGTCCGGATAGCTCTCGCGCAGCCGGTCGTAGATCTCGGCAGCCCGCCGACGCCTCGCAGCCCGCGACTCGCGGCTCACGTCGCGGCCTCCTTGGGGTCCGGTCGCCCGGGTGCGCCGGGGCCGGAAAACCGGATCCGGCGGAAGGGAGGAGCCGACCCCTCCAGCCCCGAGCCCGCAACGACCGTCTTATCCGATGCAAGTGGAGTTTCCTCCCCTGACACGGACGCGAAGAAGATGCGGGCAGCCAACTTCAGCATCTCGCCGAGGGTAAGGATCGAGTGGAGCCGGCCCAGATCGCCACCGGGGAGGACCGGCGCGAAATCCTCGCCCTCCTCGCGGACCTGCGCGCGCGGCCACTCGCTGGCGCCCGCCATCCCGGCGGGCGGGAGCTCTGTCAGGCTGAACCCGGGGCGGTTGCGACGGATCCCCATCGCCACGAGGAGCGAGAGTGTGCGGCCGGCGCACCGTGTCCAAAAGAACCCGTCGACAGGCTCCGCACTCCCCTCCCCCCCGGCCGGAGACCAGAAGAGGTGTATCGGGAGCTGTACGTAGCCGGCAACGGCCGGAAGTTCCCCCTGCCACCGGAAGCTCTCCGGTGGAGAAGCAGCGAGGGATCGGGCCGCCCCCTCCCCGACCACGTACAGGCGCTCGCCGGCCACCCAGAAGTGGAAGGCGTGGAAGATGAAGGCCCCGAAGGGATCGCCCCATATCCCGCCTCCCGAGTCTCCACAAAGCTCCCGGAGAGCGCTACCGGTCGCCTCGAGCCGGAGGAAGGCACCCGGGTCCGCCAAGTCAGCCCCGGAGGTGCCCGCCTCATCCCGGATCTCCCCGAACACGCGCTCGCGGAAGGCCCGCCCGGGGGTCCCGATCTCGTACGGGCTCAGCCTCGCCCCGCCCCGGGGACCGCTCACCGTCGAAGCGCCTCCGCAAAGGCCTCCGACTCAAAGAGCCGGACGGACCCGCCTCGCCAGACCCGGCGCACCCGGTCGCGGAGCGAACGGTCGCGCACGAGCACGAGGGTGAATTCTGCGTCCGTCGAGAGCCCGCCGATGATTCGGATGAAATGGAGATCCCCGAGATGGCCCGGACGCGGGAGCCGCCAGCACCGGTCTTCCCACTCGAACTCGAGCGCGTCGGACCGGTCGAAATCCGTCTGGCGCCAGCGCTGCTCGATGTAGACCTCCGACTCGACCCGGTAGACACCGGGAGCGACGGGGAGTCCGGACTGAAAGTACCAGGGATCGAACTCGAGCCCGGCCTCCCTCAGGTGCGCCTGCTCCGCCGCGTAGTCGACGCCCTCCAGGGCATCGTCCTCGACGAGGAACTCGAGGTGATGGCGCAGCTCGTGGGTCACCGTCTCCCAGATCTCGCCCTCCCAGTCGAATTCGGGATCGGAGCGGGCCACCGCCCGGAAGGAACCGTAGTAGAGCGCGAGGATCGAACGGGTCGACTCAGGGCCGCCGTAGCCGGAGGGATACGGCTCGGTGGAGCAGGTGCCGAGCGTGAAGAAGTCGCCGTGGTCGGGGTGCGTCTCTGTTTCCCGGCGCAGCACAAGGCCGTCAATCCCTTCCTTGTAGGCGTCGGGAACGCGCTGCCACATCCGGTTCGCCGTCTCGGCAAACTCGTCGTAGCTCATCCCGCGGGGCATCCGCGTGCGGCGTGCACTAGAGGGCGGCGTCTCCGGCGTCCGACGCTGGCCTCTCCCACCGGGCGCCGAGGAAACGGTTAACGGAGATGAGGACGACGAGAACGATCCCCCACTGCACGACAACCGTCCCGACGCTGAAGGCGCCGAGCGGGTTCAGCGTCTGGGCAATCCCGGCTCCACGGGCCTGCCAGAGCCACCACGCGATCAGCACGACCGCCTGGACGGCCACGAGCCGGATCGCCCAGTCCCACCACGCCCCGATGTGAATGTCCGAGTCCCCGGTGTTGATGAATTCCTCGCGCCACCTAGTCACCCCGTAGCGGAGGACGGCGAACGCGAAGAAGAACCCCGAGAGCATGAGACCCACGCCCCAGACAAAGTCCTGATTCGTGAAGATCTCCATCGAGAGCGCCGAGGGCACCCCCATGAGGAGACCGCCGACCCCGACCACGCCGATCGCTCGCCCACGCGGGAGCCCTGCGTCCGTGAGTACCCGGGCGGCGAGTTCGATCATCGCGATCAGCGAGCTCCACGCAGCGAAGACGAGAGCCAGAAAGAAGATTGCAAGGAAGAGACGGCCCAACGGTATCGTATCGAAGAGTTGCGGCACCCAGATGAAAGTGAGCCCTTCGTTGCCCGCCCCGACGATCTCTCCCGCGGCTTCGGGCATCACCGAGAAGACAGTGCAGAGGACCATGATCCCCGCGAGCAGCGACATGCTGTTGTTCCCGAACCCGATCACGAAGGCGTTGAGCGCCGTGTCCTCGCGCCTGCGCATGTAGATCGCGTAGCAGAGCGCGAGGCCCCACCCGGCGCCCGTGTCCCAGGCGTTCTGCGTCAGAGCCTGGAGCCAGATCCCCGGCTCGGCGAGGGCGCTCCAGTCCGGCGTGAAGAGGAAGGCGAGCCCGGCCGCGGCGCCGGGCAGGGTGACCGCGCGGAGAGCGAGAACGGCGACCAGGACTGCGAGGGAAGGGATGAGCAGGCGTGCCGCCGCCTCGATCCCCCTCACCCCTCGCGAAACGACGACAACGCCGAGCGCGATGGCCGCGGCATGCGTGACCAGTGCTCCGGGCGAAGCCGCGTAGCGCTCCCAGAAGTCGCCGGGGATCGCGTCGGGGACCTCGCCGAGGACTGCGGCGAGGAAGAACCGGATCGTCCAGCCCATCACGACCGAGTAGTAGAACATGATGGCCGTGGCCGTCCACGCCACCCACGCGCCCATCCAGCCAAATCGCGGACCGACCGTCTTGACGAAGGCACCGACTGGACCGGTGCGCATCCCCTTCCCAAGGCCGAACTCGAGGATCAGCAGTGGGATGGACCAGAGAAAGAGGAAGACGAGCCACGCAACGAGGAATGAGCCGCCGCCCTGGGTGGCAGCGATTCTCGGAAAACGCCAGATGTTCCCCGTGCCGACGGCCATGCCCATCATCGCCAGGAGCATCCCCCAGCGCGTCGCGAACACTGCCGAGCCGCCGCCAGGCTCCGACTGCGTCATCGTCACGCGCCGGGACCGGGAAGCCGCCAGCCGCGTCCTCCCCTCACCCGCGGTCCTCCAGGCGCTCCCGCATCCAGGCTAGGACCCTCGAGGCGTCGACCCGCTCCTGTACGAGCGTATCCCTGTCGCGGATGGTCACGCTTCCGTCCCGGTTCGTCTCCCCATCCACCGTTATGCACCAAGGCGTTCCGGCCTCGTCCTGGCGCCGGTAGCGCCGGCCGATTGAACCGGCTTCGTCGTAGAAGACCGGAAGGGCAGCCTTCCTGAGCTCACCGGCGATCGCCCGAGCCCGCTCCGGGAGCCCGTCCTTCTTGACCAGCGGGAAGACGGCGGCCTTCACCGGGGCCATCCCGGGGTCGAGGGAGAGAACGACCCGTCCCACTCCGCCGACCTCCTCTTCCCGGTAGGCATCGGCGAGGAGCATGAGGACGGTGCGGTCGACGCCGACGGCCGTCTCGACCACGTAGGGGAGGAAACGCTGGCCGCGACCCGAGTCGATGTACAGGAGCCGCTTGCCCGAGTACTCGGCGTGGCGTCTGAGGTCAAAATCCGTCCGGTTGTGGATCCCTTCTAGCTCGCTCCATCCGAATGGGAAGCGGTATTGGATGTCGACCGCCTTCTTCGCGTAGTGGGCCAGTTCGTCGGGACCATGCTCGTCGAGGCGCAGCCGGTCCGCCCGGACACCGAGGGCGCGGTGCCAGGCCAGACGGTCGGAGAGCCAGCGCTCGAACCACTCCTCGTCCGTGCCCGGCTCGACAAAGAACTGCATCTCGGCCTGCTCGAACTCGCGCGTGCGGAAGATGAAGTGCCCGGGGGTGATCTCGTTGCGGAACGCCTTTCCGATCTGGGCGATCCCAAAGGGGATCCGCTGCCGGGAGGCCATCTGCACATTGAGGAAGTTCACATACGAGCCCTGCGCCGTCTCCGGACGCAGGTAGACGGTCGAGCCCTCGTCCTCGACCGGTCCCATGAAGGTCCGGAACATCAGGTTGAAGCGGCGCGCCCCCCCGAGCTCGCACGTCCGGTGGTCCCCCGGAGCCCGGGAGGGCTTCTTCCCGCAGCGGCCCGCGGCAAGCTGGTCCTCCCGGAAGCGGAGCTTGCAGCGTCGGCACTCGACGAGGGGATCCGTGAAACCCTCGACATGTCCGGAGGCTTCCCACACCCGGGGGTGCATCAGGATGGAGGCGTCCACTCCCTCGACATCGGCGCGCCGGTGGACCATCCGGCTCCACCAGCTCTCCTTCACATTGCGCTTGAGCTCGATGCCAAGCGGCCCGTAGTCCCAAACCGAACCGGTCCCGCCGTAGATCTCCGACGACTGGAAGATGAAGCCGCGCCGCTTGCCGAGCGACACGAGCTTGTCCATCACATCGCGCTGGGGCATGGCTCGATGCACGAAGGACCGGAAGGAGGAAGCAGTCCCGGTGGACCCCGGGGCCGGATGCGGCGGGAATGATAGAAGCGCGCCACGACGGGAGCAACTGGAGTCGGACGACTGAACCCCGTGCGGCGGCGCGGGTAAGACGGACGCTGGCCGGAAGCTCGGTTCCGGCAGTCGAGAACCAGCGTCGCCGGGACCGGCAAGCCCGGGCAGCGGACGACCAACATCCGGAGTTTCCATATGGTCACGTTTACCGGTCGCGCCCGCGAGATGGTCCTGAATTTCATGGACCAAACCGGCGAGGACCTCAGTGCCCTCAGGATCCGGGCCACCGGGGGCAGCCCCGTCGCGCCTTCATTCGAGCTGACGCTGGTCGGCCCGTCGGAACGGGCGGAGACCGACGTGGAGATCGATGTCCAGGGGTTCGTGGTCGTTGTGGACACCGCGAGCGCGGAGAAGCTCGACGGCGCGACCGTGGACTTCGTGGACCGGCTCAACGGATCCGGCTTCGAGATCACCCCGGCACAGCCGAGCCCGCCCGGGGATCCGGCCGCCGGAGCGGCCCGGAGCGAGCTCGCCGACAGGGTCACGCTCATCCTAGACGAACAGGTCAACCCTTCCATCGCGGCCCATGGGGGACAGATCAACCTCGTCGACGTTCAGGGAACCGAGGTGTACATGGAGATGACCGGGGGCTGCCAGGGTTGCGCGATGTCGAGGATGACACTTCGCCAGGGAGTCGAGCGGATGATCCGTGAGCACGTGCCCGAGGTCACCGCCATCCACGACGTCACCGACCACACGGCTGGCACGAACCCGTACTTCAGTCACTGAGAGGTGGCACGCGCTGGACCTTCCGCATCCCGGCCACCGGGGGCAGCCCCCCTTAAGGAACCGCCGTTCCACGCCGCACGTCCCGCCCACGGTCTCCTCCGGTCTGGCGCGCTCTTCCTCCTCCTGGCGCCATGGCTCTCGGCCCAGACGGCACCCGGGACCGACGCCCCTCTCGTCGGACCGCCGCAGGGGAGCCTCGTCGTGGCCGGCGGAGGCGAGCTGGACCGCGAGATCTGGGAGCGGTTCATCCGCCTCGCGGGCGGACAGGAGGCAAGGATCGTCGTCATCCCCACGGCAGCCCCGGATGACGACCTCCCTGACGGGTGGCGCGGCTACCCGGCGCTCCTGGCCGCCGGCACTCGCGACCTCGTGATCCTGCACACGAGAGACCGCGACCAGGCAGGGGACGAGAGTTTCGTCGAGCCCCTTCGCCGGGCAACCGGGGTCTGGCTCCCAGGCGGCCGGCCCTGGCGCCTTGTCGACGCCTACCTTCACACGCCCGTCCACAGGGAACTCTTTGCCCTTCTCGAGAGAGGCGGAGTTGTCGGAGGCACATCGGCCGGCGCGTCGATTCTCGCCTCGGTGCTGCTCCGGGGAGACCGGACCACGAACCGGGTCGTCTTCTCCCCGGAGTATCCGGAAGGATTCGGATTCCTAGAGCGGGCCGCCGTGGACCAGCATCTTTCCGCCCGGGGGCGGGAGGCCGACCTCTGGGAAGTGCTCCACCTCCGACCCGACCTCCTCGGCATCGGGCTGGACGAGGGAACCGCCCTTGTGGTCCAGGGAGATCGGGCCGAGGTGGTCGGCGGCGGCGAAGTGCTGTTTTACGACGCCACCCACCGCGCACTCAGAACGCATCGGCTCGCGCGCGGCTCGGTGTTCGATCTCGGCACGCGGAGCGCGTCCGCGGTCGACCACTGAGTCCGGCCGCGCACCAGTCGCACGGGTGGCGCTCCCGGTATGGCCGGATCCAAGACCGCCCGATGCCGGGCGAGTGAGCGGTGGATCGGTGAGGCGTTCGGCGAAACCCCGCAGTGCAGACAGCGGCCGCCGACCCATCGGGCCGGCACGGGCGTGATCGGCCGACCTCGCGGACACAGCGGCTCGCATGGGCGGTAGCGGCACCCGCACACCGTCCCGGCGCTGGCCGCGGGGCACGAACTCGGCCCTCCTCTGCGGAACCGTGCTCTGGCTGTCCGTCCTGGCTCTGACCCTTCTCGGCCCGACGCGCGAGTCCCTGACGCTGGCGCTCTTTGCATACTCGGCCGGATTCGTCGCGCTCATCCTCCTCTGGGCCAGCGACACCGGTCTGCTCGACAGCCCCCGGGTCCTCCTCGGCGGCGCCCTGCTCCTCCGGCTGACGATCTTTCCAGCGCTCCCGGATCTCTCCGACGATCTCTTCCGGTACGTGTGGGACGGCTGGCTCGGCGTCTCCGGCATGAACCCCTACCGCTACGTTCCGGCTGCCGGGGAGCTCGAGGCGTTCCGTGACACGCCCCTCTTCGGCCAGCTCAACTCACCGGGGTTCCACTCCATCTACCTGCCCTTCTCGCAGTTCGTCTTCCTGGCCGGAGGCGGCGCATACCAAGCACTCGGATGGCCTGCAGCCGCGTATGCGATCAAGGCGGTCTTCCTGGTTCTCGAGTTTTCAGGACTCGCCTTCCTGCTCCGGGCCGTTCAGCGGACCGGCGGACGTGTCAGGGGACTCGCGCTCTATGCGCTGAACCCCCTCGTACTCGTGACCCTGACGGCCGGTGGGCACAGCGAAAGCGCCCTAGTGTTCGGGTTCGGGCTCCTCGCCTACGGAACGTCGGCCGGCCGATACGCAATCGCCTGGGTGGGCCTCGTCCTGGCGACGGCTACGAAGGGAATCCCGATCCTGCTCGCTCCTCTCCTCCTGCGCTCCCAGTGGATTCGGGGCGAGGGATGGCGGGCGATACTTGCTGGACTCGTTCCGTCTGGCCTCCTCTCCGCCGGGCTCACCGCCCCTTACTACTTCCCGGGAATCATCGACGCGCTGGGCTCGTCGGCGGACCTCTACGTCCGGTACTTCGAATTCAATGCCGGCCCCTACTTCCTGTTGAAGGAGATGGGACTCTGGCTCATCGGTACGGACCTGAGCAAGCAACTGGGCCCGGCCCTCCGGGCGGTCTCGCTCGGCGGCGCGGCGCTGATCTGGCTCCGCTGGCCAATGAGCCCGTCGAGCGCGACCGCGGAGTTCTTCCGGGGCAGCGTCGCGATCCTTGGACTCTATCTCCTCACAGCCACCACCCTGCATCCGTGGTACCTCGTCTGGGGACTCGCGCTCATTCCCCTCGCCCCCTGCTTCCGGCACGCATGGGTGTGGGCATCATGGGCCGTTTTCCTCACCTACTACGTGTATACCGGCGTCCCCCAGGGACCGCTGGCAATGCTCTTCTGGGGGGGCGTCACGGTCAGTGTATTGGCCGAGCACGAGAGCGCCGTCCGCGACCGCCTGCTGAGGGTGGCAGGGAGACGCAAGGCCCGCCAGGTGGCACGCTACCTCCGCGGAGGAAGCCTCCTCGACCTCGGCGCCGGCGAAGGATACGTTGCCGCCGCACTCGCTAGGGGGCAGCTCCGCACCGTCCTCATGGACCTGGGTGCCTTCTTCCGCACCCGGCTGCCGGGGGTGGTCTACGACGGACGCCGGATTCCCCTTGCCGACAACTCCGTCGACACGGTGCTCATTTCGCTCGCGCTACATCACGCGGAGCAGCCGGACCGGGTCATCGCAGAGGCGCTCCGCGTCGCCCGGCACCGCCTCGTCGTCACAGAGTCCGTCTACGTGTGGGAGTGGGAGCGGCAGGCGCTGGGAGTCCTCGACCGGTGGGCAAACCGTACCCGGGGGATGACGCGGGAATCCCCGCGCGGAAGCGCGCCAGGATTCCGGACCGTGCCCGAGTGGACGGCCGCGTTCGAGATGCACGGCGGCAGGGTTCTCCGCTCAAGGCGGCTGAACGTGATCGGACACCGCCACCAACTCTTCGTCGTCGAGCCCGCTCCTCGTTGTCCGGAAACCGAGGGAGCGGGATAGGGCCGTTATCGCCGGTCGCTCCGTAGGGGCATCGCGGCGCCGAAGGGGAGGGTGTGGCATGCCGAAGACTATGCCGGAACGGCAGATGGACACCGCCGGGCCATCCCGCTTGCGTGCGCCGGACCAAGCGCGGCACCCGCCGAAGTCATCCACTTTTCGCCGGCAATCGATAGGCTATAGATTGTTCAGTCGCCCGGTCCTCCGTTGTGGGACCGGACGTTGCGCGCTGGCTCGCGGCAGTCGCAGCCACGTGCCGGACCGGACCCCAGCTCTGGAGACCCGACGATGAGGGACCGTTCCCACCGACCCGCGTCTCGGTCCGTCCCGATTCGTGCTGCGGTCATCACGGCACTGTTGCTGGGATCCCTCCCCGCCCGTGCGCTTGCGCAGGCCACGGACGGTGCCGGCGTTACGTTCTCGGCCGACGTGGCGCCGATCCTCCGGGAAAACTGCGAGGCGTGCCACAGGCCCGGAGCCATCGGACCGATGTCGCTGACGGACTATGAGGAGGTCCGTCCCTGGGCACCGATCATCCGCGACCGGGTGAGCCGGCGGGAGATGCCGCCGTACCACTACGACACGGACCTCGGAATCCAGCGGCTCAAGGAGGACCGCCGCCTCTCCGCGCGCGAGATCGACACGATAGTCTCTTGGGTGGATGCCGGCGCCCCCCGCGGGGATTTCTCCGAGCTGCTGCCCCCGGTGGAGTGGCCGAACCCGGGCGAATGGCGCCTCGCTTCCCGGTTCGGGCCACCCGATCTGGTTGTGCCGTCCACGCCCTACGACCTCCCCGCGACGGGACAGGACATCTACCACCGGCCGATCGTACCGACGGGACTCACCGAGGACCGGTGCATCAGGGCAATAGAGACGAAGCCTTCCGTCCCCGGCCGGGCGTTCACGCACCACGCGAACTCGAGCCTGGTGGTTGAGACATCCGGAGGCAACCTCAGGCCGGTCGGCTTCCTCTCCGAATACGCGCTCGGCAAGCTCGGTGAGATCGTTCCGGAGGACGCGTGCCGGACACTCCCGGCGAACGCGTTCGTCTCGTGGGATATCCATTACTATCCGTCGGGCACCGCGGTCCCGGGCGACCGGGTTGAGGTCGGGGTCTGGTTCCACGACAATAGCGAAGCGCGGCGCGATTCTGCCTATCGCCAGAACCTGACGCTGTACTTCCTTGAGGGCGGCGACTACGACATCCCGCCTCACGGCAAGCTGACCACCCAGGGGTTCCACTCCTTCGACCACCCCGTGCGCATCGACAGCTGGCAGCCTCACGGACACCTCCGGATGACGGGCATGGCACTCGAGATCTTCTATCCGCAGACCGGAGAGCGGGAGATGATCTCGATGGTGAGCAACTGGCACCCGGGCTGGCATCTCAGCCATATCTATGAGGATGACGTCGCCCCCCTCGTGCCGGCCGGGGCGGTCCTCATCCTCACGGCATGGTACGACAATACCGCGGACAATCCGCATAACCCGGATCCGGATCAGTGGGTTGGGATCGGGCAGCGGACGGCCGATGAGATGTCGCACGCGTGGATGGCCGTCACCCATCTTGACGAGGAGGCCTACGAGCGGCTGGCCGCAGAGCGTGAGGCCAGGCAGCGAGAGGCGGCACAGTGACGCCGCCGAGTTTCCGGCCCGCCGTGAGTACGCCTCCCGCTCCCGCACGAACCCCTCCATGACCGAGGGCTCGAGGGTCGCGGGGCTGATCGTCGCGGCCGTGGGTCTGACGGCTCCGCCGCTCTATCCCCAGGCACCGGCCGACCCCCTGACTCCACTCAGGCCGTCAGGCGACCTCGTTGCTCCGTATTTCGATGGATGGTACGCAAATGCGGATGGGAGCTTCACCCTCTCCTTCGGGTTCATGAACCGGAACACCGAGGAGGTCGTGGACATCCCGCTTGGTGCCGACAACCACATCCGGCCGGCACCGTTCGACGGCGCACAGCCCACGCATTTCCCACCCGTCTCATACGGTGGATTCAGCGGCCGGCGCGAACGCGGGGCATTCGCCGTCACCGTCCCGGCAGATCTTGCCGACCAGGATGTTGTGTGGACCCTGACCCACGCGGGGCACACCTATTCGGTACCGGGCCGTGTGCGGTCGCCCGCCTACGAGCTGAGCCGGGAGCCTGCCGGTCTCGGCTCTCTCCCGCCGGCGATCCGGCTCGGGAGGGCGGGAGTGGTCGCCACGGGCCGGGAGGGAATCCGTGCCCCGCGCCAGTCCGTTCGGGCCCACCAGGGGCTGATCCTGGCCATCGAGGTGAGAGATCGGGGCGAACAGGTCCCTGGTAGCCGGTTTCGCTCGCGGAGCCCAGTCGGGATCCACTGGGTGAAACACCAAGGGCCGGGACCGGTGGATTTCGACCGGGAACGCCAGACGATCGAGCCGGATGGCTGGGGAGAGGCGCGCACGATGGTGACCTTCCGCGAGCCGGGCGAGTACGTCGTGCGGGTCCGCGCCGACAACTTCCGGTCCCCGGACAGCGGATTCGACTATCAGTGCTGCTGGTCGAACGCGTACTTTCCGGTGATCGTCGGTCCATAGCGTTGCCGGTTCAGCCCTAGGCAATCTTGACATAATGGGTCACGCCCCCCGATAGTGGTAGCACTAAGCGAAGAGTCTCGGACGTTCTGTACGCACCCGTTGCCTAGGAGAGGAGAGTGGAACTATGAGGATCCGCAACATCCACATGCTGGCATTCGGTCTGCTCCTTGCCGTGGCCCAGCCGGTCGGCGCGCAAGAGACCGCTGACACTCCGGTCTTTGCCCCGGACATCGCGGTGATTCTCCAGGAGAACTGCCAGGTGTGCCACCAGCCGGGTGCGATCGGCCCGATGTCGTTCATGAGCTACGAGGAGACGCGGCCCTGGGCGCCGATCATCAAGGAGAAGGTCGTCACCCAGGAGATGCCTCCCTACCACTACGACACGAACGTGGGGCTCCAGGAGCTCAAGTCGGACGCGCGGCTGTCGGTCGAAGAGATCGCGACGATCGTGGCATGGGTCGACGCGGGCGCGCCGTCGGGCGACCTGAACGACATGCCGCCCCCGGTCGTCTGGCCGGATGCCGCGGAGTGGCGGATGGCGGAGCAGTTCGGCCAGCCCGACCTGGTGATCAGCTCGGATCCCTACGATATCCCGGCGACGGGCGGTGACTCCTGGTGGCGTCCGATGGTTGACACGGGGATCACCGAAGAGCGCTGCATCATGGCGATCGAGACGAAGCCATCAGTCCCGGGGCGTCCGTCCACACACCATGCGAACTCCCGCTTCCAAGTCTGGAATGAGGAGACGGGCGAGTATGAGAACTTCGCGCGCCTCTCGGAGTACGCGCTCGGAAAGCTCGGCGAGATCATTCCGGAGGGAGCGTGCCGGAAAGCGCCGACGAACTCGGTCGTGACCTGGGACATCCACTACTACCCGATGGGCGAGGCGGTCCCCGGCGACCAGGTGGAAGTCGGTCTCTGGCTCTACCCCGAGGACTACGCCTATGACTACGAGCAGGATCTCCGGCTCTATCCGGGCGAGGGCGACATCGACCTGGCGCCCTACGGGACGGCGATGACGCAGGGGTTCCACTCCTTCGACCATCCGGTGAGGATCGACAGCTGGCAGCCGCACGGGCATTTCCGGCTCGCGGCGGCCTCGCTCGAGATTTTCCACCCGGCGACGGGTGAGCGTGATCTCATCTCGATGGTGAGCAACTGGACGGCGTACTGGCATCTCAGCCATGTCTACGAGGATCATGTGGCTCCGCTGGTTCCGGCCGGATCGGTACTCGTGCTGACGCACTGGTACGACAACACGGAGAACAATCGGAGCAACCCGGATCCGACGATCTACGTGGGCCGGGGGAGCCGCACGACGGACGAGATGTCGCACGACTGGATCGCGATCACGCATCTGGACCAGGATGGGTTCGATCGCCTGGTCGCCGAGCGCGAGGCGCTTGAGGAGCTGCGCAACACAGCCGGCGGCGGCGGATGAGCTAGCCCCGCCCGATCACGGACGAAACTGAGGGGCCGGAGAGCTTGAGTTCCAGTTCTCCGGCCCCTATCGTTTATATCCCCTGCAGAAACAGCGAGACCGCTCTGCGGTCGGGCGGGGCGCTGTTATCGGGCCACAACCCTTCGGGAGCCGAGAGATGCACAGCCGCTCTTCACTCCGTCTCGCAGTGCTTGTCGTAATGCTGGGGGTCGCCCCCCTCGCGGTCCAGGGGCAACGCTACCCGTTGGCTCCGCGTGTCGACGTCGGCGAGTACATCCATCCGTTTTTCGAGGGCTGGTACCAGCTTGAAGACGGCAGCAAGGTGTTCTCGTACGGCTACTTCAACCGCAATCTGAACCCCGACCCGGAATACATCCCGAGGGGCGAGGACAATTTCCTCGAGCCTGCGGAGTTCGATGGGATGCAACCAGACTGGTTTCCTATCCGGAGGGAACGGGGCGTCTTCGTGGTATCGGTGCCCCCGGACTGGCCAGCGGACCGGGAGGTGATCTGGACATTCCGAAGCGAGGGCCAGCTATATTCCGTGCCGGGATCCTGGCGCACCGATGCAATGCAGCTCACGACCGGGCCAGCCGCGATGGGCAGCGACCGTCCTGCGCTCCGGATGGACGAGGGCGGAGAGGAAGGCACCGGCATCGTCGAGCCGGTGTGGGGTGAGCCCAGGACCGCGAGGGTGAACGAACCTCTCGTGATGACGATATGGGGGCGCGATGTGATGGCTCCCGACGCTGCCAGAGAGGAGCTGGTACCGGTGACAGCATCCATGTTTGTCCACCACGGACCCGACTCATCCTACCCGACGATCATCGCTGACCAGCCTGAAAGCGATGAGGGCGAAGGGAGCGGAGGCGGTGGACGTTTCAACCGGCCGCCACCTCCGAACGCGGCCCCGATTCCGCTGGAGTCGGACGGCTCCGCAACGTTCAGGGTGACCTTCCCCGCGCCCGGCAACTACCTCCTGCGGGTCATGCTCGACAATCACCGAGCCGTGGACAGCTCGCAGGGCGACCAGTGCTGCTGGACGAGCGGCTACGTGGAGGTTCAGGTAACGGAGTAGACGAAGGCGGGAAACACGCGCCCAAGCACCGCAGGTGTCCGCCTCCACGGAGGGGTCGTGCCTGATTCGGGGGGTGTCACGCACCGACACGGCAATCGGCACGGTCCGTCGACCTTTCGGAGCGTGCAGACCGTAACTACGGCGACTACGGCTGCCACGGGGCGTTCCCGCCACCGGGGTGGAGACGCAGGCCGCCGAGGGCCGCTGATTCGTGGCCCCTACAGCCGGAGCCGCCCCACCCTACCGGGAGGATGATGCTGGTGTGCGTCACGCTCGTTCTTTCCCGGTCGAGCAGATAAAGTAGGTGTCTTCCCGCCCGCAGCTTTCAGAGCATTAAGATGGACCGGGCGGGTGGCGAGAGACGGTGCTACCACGCACCGCCCGGATACGGCTGGGATTCCCACCAGGCGATATCGGGGCGGTGGGACCAGAGGATTCCACGAATCAGGGCCTCTGCGTCGTCATCCACCCCGTCAAGTAGTCCGGCTGCGTCGACCCGGGTCATCGGGCCCGGGTCTTGGGTCGCCCAGGCTTCCCGCGCTCCCTCTTCGGCCCCCTGACGCTCCCCTGTGTTGTTGGCCGGCCGTGGGTCCTCGGGCTCCAGCCCTGCAACCGCATCGGCCGACTCGGAACGGGTCAGCGACTGATCGTCGATCGCAAATTCCTCGTCGCCCTCGCCGCCTCCTTCGCGCTCGGCCTGTTCGTCGGGAGGCACCAACGCGTCAAGCTGCCGTTGCGCAAGCGCAAGATTCCACCTTGCCGCCCCGTCCCGAGGATCCAAGCGTAGTGCAGCCCGGTTGTGGACGACCGCGCCGACAAGCGCGGCGACGGTGGAGTCAGGCCGCATCGGGCCACCGCCCATCGTGAGGTAACGATAGCCGATGTTGTAGTAGCTCCGCTGGGCTGCGGCGGCGTCGCCGGAATCCGCCGCAATCCGCAGATGCGCCTCCGCCGAATCCGGGTGTACGCCGAGGAGCGCGGTTCCCAGATTGTATTCCGTCAACGGGACGCGGTTCTCTTCAGCGTCCCGGCGGTAGACTGCGGCTGCCGCCTCGGATTCCCCCGACCGGTAGAGCCTGTTTCCGCGCTGGACACTCCGCTGGTCGTTCCAGAGAAAAAAGGGCAGCGAGAGACCGAGAAGGATCGCGCCAGCCAGCACAGGACGGACGCGTGGATCCGCACGTCGCCCCGTCGTTCCACGGTCTGTCATTGCGTGGCTCCCGCCGACGTTCTCCGCGCCCACCAGAGACTTCGCCTTCTCCCGGGCAGGACCATGTCGAGCAAGCTCTCGGCGAATACCAGAACGAGCGCTAGAAGCCCGAAGACGAACGGGAGATCGTAGCGGCCCAGCAGAGAAACGTCTTCGGTCAATCGCGGATCCGCATCAGTCTGCGGCTCGGCCATCGCGTCTCCGAGCTCCCGGACCGCACCCTGGCTCCCCCCGCTAGCGTATCGTCCCCCGGACCGCGACGCCACATTCCGGAGAAGCGGCTCCTGCATCCGCGAAACGACCCTAGCGCCGCTGGCATCCAGAACGGGACCCCCGAGTTGGTAGGTTCCGGCAGGCATGAGCATGCCTGCGCCGACCTCCGTACCGACACCGACCGTATGGATCTCGAGATCGGCTTCGAGGGCGGCCTCCAGAGCCCCCTCGACTCCCTCGTCGTCCTCTCCGCTGTCACCGTCGCCGATCAGGACGAGGTGCCGCACGCCTAAGGTCGCGGCGGGCTCCAGGGCAAAGGGCTGACCCCTGGTTTCGGCCGCGACGCGCGCCTCGCGGTCGATGAGGGCGATGGCCTCCCCGATGGCAGCAGAAAGGCGAGTCCCGGGGTCGAGTGCGCTCGCGATCGTCGGCGTGACCCCACGAAGCAGGAACCGAAGCGCGTCGTGATCATGCGTCGGAGGCGCGAGCGGGTAGCCGGTACCGGCAAAGAGGAGGAGTCCGACGCGGTGATCCTCGAGGCGGTCGATGAGCGCCTGTGCGATCCCGACGGCCCTTGCCAGCCGGGTCGGCGAAACATCCGCGGCCTGCATCGACGCGGAGACATCCAGGGCGAGAATCACCTGGTTGACCTGCGGAGATGGTTCCGGAGCATCTGGCCAGCGCGGCTCTCCGGAAGCGAGCGCCAGCGAGCCCCCCGCGAGTCCGAGCAGCAGCAACCGCTCGACGCGTACGCGATAGAGGTTCGTCCGCGACAACCGACCGACTGCCCGCCGCCCGCCGAGGAATTCTCCGAGACGACGACGCCGGGCCTGGTGGCGCCAGACCCCGACGAGGACCAGAAGCGTCAGCGCAAGGCCCGCTTGGAGGAGAGTCGGCTCGCGAAAAATCACGGCACGACTCCCCACCGGGAGCCCCTCAGGAGGAGTTCCACGCCGAGCAGCACCAGGCTCAGCAGGAAGAACCACGGCCGGTCGGCTTCGCGGTTCTCCCGCGGCACGAGACGCTGAACCGGGGCCTCGATTTCGTCGATCTCACCGTAGATCGAATCAAGGGCACTCGCCGTCGACGCCCTGAAGTACCGGCCCCCCGTGAGTCCCGCCAGCCCCTGCAGGACGGTCTCACGGTCGCGGGCAAGCCGTAACCGCCCTGCCGTCGCGTTCGGTCCAAGCGCTGTCTCATCGGCAGAGAGCACGCTGATCGCATGGATCCTCACGCCGAGCGCAGCGGCGGCGCGAGCGGTCACGAGCGGCGGCATCTCGACCCCGTTGTGGGCACCGTCAGTGAGGAGTACCACGACCCGGGGCTCCCTCTCAGACTCGAGGAGCCGGGCAATCGCCGTCAGCACCGCACCCGAAATGTCCGTTCCATCTCGGACGAGCTGAATCTCGAGAGACTCCACTCCCTGTGTGATCAACTCGGCGTCGGTGGTCGGCGGGACCCTCGTCAAGGCCTCCCCCCCGAACCCGACGAGGCTCAGTTCATCGAAGGGCCTCCGGCGCGTAAAGCGCACCGCCGCCTCGCGCGCCACTTCGATCCGGCTCACGCGGTCGCCCATGTCTTCGGCAAGCATGGAGCTCGAGAGATCCACCACGAGCCCGATGCCCTTCCCTTCCGTGGCGAGCTCCTCCACCGTTTCGATCCGGACCGGGCCGGCGAGCGCGACGACCAGCGAAGCAATCGCAAGAATCCGGAGGAGACGGGGAGCCAGAAGGATGAGCCCCCGCCGCACGCCGATCAGGCGTGTGTGCCCGGCGGCCGCGTCGCCGCGGGTGTACAGAACCCGGCGCCCGGCCCTGGGCCAGACGAGAAGCACCCAGACCGGAACGAGGAGGAGGAGATAGAGGAGATCGGGCCGAGTGAACTCGACGTACATCACTCTTCCTTGGGAGAGTCCGCAACCCAGGTGCGGATGGTTCTCCAGTGCTCCTCGGCCATCTCCGCCGTCGGGAAGTGGCGCCCGAACTTCACCCACTCCGCAACAGAGACGGCTTCCTGGAGCTGCACGACCGCGGCGTCACCCCAGCGGTCCCGGAGCGCGACCAAGAGCTCGCTGCTCGTCAGCGACATACCCCACTGCGAATCGAACTGCTCCGCCAGCCCCCTGACCACCTCCGTCGATGCAGCGTAGAACCGGACCAGCCGCTCCCTCGCTTCAGCGAGGTGCCACCCCTCTGCGAGAATCCGATCCAGCTCCGAAAGTGCTTCCTCCCGCGGAGAGAGCCGGCGCACCGGCGCGGCGACGACCGGCGTCTGCCGCGGGGAGCGGATCGCGGTCACGCCGGCCCAGAGCAGGCCTCCACCCGCGACCAGGCCGAGGAGAAGAGCCGCGATGAACCACGGGCTGTAGTTCCCCCCCAGGACATCGGCGGGCGGGCGCGGCGCGATCGGACCCTCTGCATTCGCCATTTCGGCGAGTGGGGCGACCTGAACCGCGCCGGTCGGAACCACAACGCTCCGCAGCAGGTCGGCAGACGCCGGACCCTGGTCGGGGATCGCGGACACCGACCGCGCACCCGCTTCCTCCCCCTCCACGGCACTTCGCGTCCACGCCTCGAGCGACGGCAGCACCACACGGCCGTTCAGAAACGCCATGATGGGATAGCGGGCACTGATGTCGACCGAATCCGACGGCCCCGCCACCACCATCCACTCCCCCGGCCCCGCACTCACCGACGCTGGAGCCGGATTCAGTGTATCCGGGAGGAAGGCGACGACACCCGGCGCAATCCTCAGATTCAGCCGGAGATCGAACACCGCGCCGAATTCCGGCTCCCGGGGCTCTGATACGAAGCCCACCAGTCGGATGTCGGCAGCTGGATCCTGGGACGGGAGATGGGAAGGAACGACT
This sequence comes from uncultured Gemmatimonadaceae bacterium, assembly GCA_964532325.1. Lineage (GTDB taxonomy): Bacteria > Gemmatimonadota > Gemmatimonadetes > Longimicrobiales > Gaopeijiaceae > JAAXGI01. Next base: position 120,357 of record CAZHGS010000001.1, read on the forward strand.
CCCACCACGAATATGGCCGAACCCAGCGCCAGCACCACCCGTCCGGCCACGCGAGTCATCGGGAGTTCCCCCTGCGCGTGCGGAAGAAACCGGCGAGGACGATGAGGGGGTCGCCGGCGGTATTCACGTCCAGGAGCTCCGCCCCGACCTCTCCGAGGAGCGCGGCCGTATCCGCCTGTGCGCGGAGGACGCTGTGCCGGTAGTGTTCCCGAACCTTGCGACGGTGGGTATCGAGAATGACCCGCCGCCCTGTCTCGGGATCGGTCATCTCAACCCAGCCGACATCGGGGAGCTCGAGCGTCGCCGGTGTCACGAGGCGAATCGCGATGAGGTCGTGACGCTGCGCCATCTGGACCAGCGCGTCGCGAAAGGGCGATCCCGCGCTGCTCTGAATAAAGTCGCTGATAACGAAGACCGTACCCCGGCCACGAATCGCATTGTTCAGCCGATTGAGCCCTACAGCAAGATCCGTCCCCCGGCCACGCGGCTCGTGCGAGACCAGATCCGCCAACAGGCGAACAATGTGGCGCCTGCCCGAGCCCGGAGGGACGAAGTGCTCAACCCGGTCGCTGACGAGAAGCAGGGCTACCCGATCGTGATTGCGCGCGGCCGCGAACGCCAGTGCAGCCGCAACTTCGTTGGCCACCTCACTGGCGCTACGCTCGCCCGGCCCGAATCGGCCCGAACCGGAAACATCAACCATGAGGACGACAAGAAGGTCGCGCTCCTCGATGAACTGACGCACATACGGCGTGCCGCGCCGCGCCGTGACCTTCCAGTCGATCGAGCGGACATCGTCGCCGACCTGATAGCCGCGGACGTGCGAGAACTCGAATCCGCGCCCGATGAACACAGACAGGTATTCGCCGCCGAACATCGAATCGACGAGGCCCCGCGTGCGCAACTCAAGGCGGCGGACCTCACGGAGCGCCTCGGTCGCGGAAGTTTCTCTGCCGCCGGCCCTGAGCGCGAAGAGACGGCGGAGCCGCGCCGCGAGGCCCGTTAACATCCTGCCTGCCCCCTAGGGAGCAGCAACGGCGTCGAGCAGCCGGTCGATCAGCTGGTCTGCGTCGATTCCCTTCGCGTCGGCCTCATACGTCGTCCTCAGCCGGTGGCGAAGCACAGGGTAGGCCACGATCTTGACGTCGTCCGGGAGCACGAAATCGCGGCCTCTGAGATACGCCAGCGCGCGCGAAGCCCGGATAAGGAAGATCGTTGCCCGCGGCGAGGTGCCGAATTCGAGAAGGGTGCTGAACTCAGGTAGGCCGGCCTTCGCCGGCTCACGGGTCGCAAAAACGATGTCGACCACGTAGTCGCGGATCTTGTCCTCGACAACCACGCCGTTGAGCTCGGCCCGCGCGGCAAGGATCTCGGGGGCGCTGGCAGCGCCCTTTTCCGCCGCGGCGAGAAGATCGACCTGCTCCCTCCCCTCCTCATCCGATGCCCGGGCGGCCTCGATCGGAGCCAGTGCGACGCGCTCGATGATCTCGAGTTCCTCGCCCCTGCTTGGATAGTCGATCCGCAGTTTCATCATGAACCGGTCAAGCTGCGCCTCCGCGAGCGGATACGTCCCTTGCTGCTCGATCGGGTTCTGCGTGGCCAGTACGAGAAACGGCAACGGGAGCGAATAGGGGATCCCGTCGATCGTCACCTGCTCTTCTTCCATCGCTTCGAGCAGCGCGGACTGGACCTTCGGGGGGGCGCGGTTCACCTCATCGGCCAGGAGCACATTGGCAAACACCGGCCCCTTGTACACCCTGAATTCACCCGTGCTCTGGTCGTAGACCGGGGTTCCGATCACATCACCGGGCAGGAGATCCGGGGTAAACTGGATCCGGCGAAACGAGGTGTGCAGTGCTCCGGCGAGGGAGCGCACGAGCAGCGTCTTCGCAAGCCCCGGGAGCCCTTCCAGGAGGACGTGACCGCCGGTGATCAAGGCGATGAGGAGCCCCTCGATGACATCGTCCTGTCCGACGACCCTGCGGTGGACCGCCTCCTCCACTCCGCGAAGGAGCTGATATCCCGCCGTCTCTACGGGCATGGTTACCACGCTTGATTCCCACTGTTTGGGTGTGTCGCCGCGGACCAGAGCGGAACCGTCCGGTGCCGGAGGGCGGCCGGAGCCTGTCGAACCGTGGTCTCGTATGCTCTTAAGGGACGGAACGGTACGGAAGCGACCCCCTTCGGGCAAGTGCGATCCGCCCTTGTGCCCCGCTACGCTCCGGCAGTATAAGTTGCAATGGTGACTAGGCTCGCCCCGGACCCGGTGCCGACCCGATGATCCGCACCCTGATCAAACCCAAGACAATCGGAGGAGGGCTCGGCGCGTTCGCCCTGGCCGCCTCCTTCGGCGGGCTTGCCGTTGTCTCTCGCGGTCCTGCGCGCCCCGGTGCTTCGGAGTCGCGGCCGGTCGCCACGGTGAGCGTCGCCAACCTCCCCGATCCTGTTCGCCAAGATGGGGATTGCACCCGCTTCGGGGCCCGTGGTCCGCAGCAGAACCCGCATCAGAGCTTCTACTTCACGAGGGGAGCGTATTCGAGTTCGCCGTGGAGCTGGCGCGGCCGCTCGTGGGCCACCGACTATCCCAAGGCCGACCAGCAGTTCGTCTACGTAATGCAGCGGACCCTGGACTGGGACATATACGGATGCGAGAACCCGATCCGCCTCGACGACCCGCACCTGAGGCGGTTCCCATTCCTCTACGTCCTCGAAGTGGGCGCGATGGGACTGACCGATCCCGAGGTCGAGGGACTGCGCAATTACCTCCTCTCGGGCGGCTTCCTTTTCGTGGACGACTTCTGGGGCCCGGCCGAGTGGGAGAACTTCGAACGGGAGATTACCCGCGTTCTTCCGGGTCACCACCTCGAGGAGATCCCGATGGATCACCTCATCTTTCGGATCATCTACCCGATAGCGGAGGTGCTCCAAGTCCCGAATGTGCAGCGGGGCGAGACGGGTAACCCCGCCTACTACGGGGAGTGCTACTACGGGGCGAGCTGCCCCGCGACGGTCCGGGGGATCTTTGATGATGACGGACGGCTCATGGTGGTCGCTGCGCACAACAGCGACTTGGGCGACGCGTGGGAGTGGGCCGAGCGTCCCCGCTACCCCTTTGACCGGTCGAACTTCGCCTTCAGCCTCGCCTTCAACGTCATAGCCTACTCGATGGTGTACTGAGACCAACCTCCCGATGGTGCCGACGGGACGCCCCGCATCCCCGGCTGTTCCGCACCCCGCAAGAACGCGACCCGATTGACAATGGCGGCACACGGCAACGGGGCTGACTGTGCAGGTCCCGTCTGCGGACGCCTCTTCCGTCGCCCCCCAGCGCCCGGTTCATGACCGCTTCACGATGGACAACGCCTGGGCTTGTCGGTTTCGTCGGCGGGCGCCTACATTCTTGCCGGCCCGCCCGGGAAGCCGTCTCCGCTCAGGAGTAAACGCTGACCGCGGCAGGAGCCTCCGAAACCCGCCGGTTTCCCTGGGTAGCCTCGCCGTTCCATTCCGACCCGACACGCGGACACTCCCGACACCTGTTGAACGCCATGGGACGCGATCGCCCCGGAACAACGACCCGCATGGTGCACCGCGCGTGTATCCGCCTTGCGTCCGGCCTCCTACTCGGACTGTGCCTCTTCCCCGCACCGCGGTCGGCGTCGGGCCAGACCGCAGGGGAAACGGTCGGAATCCTTCCGGAAGGCCGGCGGGCGATGACAGCCGAACGCCTGCGGGAGGGCGAGAGCATCGAGCTGGACGGGATACTCGACGAACCCGTCTGGGGTCGGGCCATCCCTGCGACCGACTTCATCCAACAGGACCCCGACTTTGGAGGCACACCGACGGAGCGGACTGAAGTCCGGATCGTCTTCACGAGCGAAAGTCTCTACATGGGCGTTTCCGCCTTCGATTCGGAACCCGATCTCCTTCTCGGCAACACGATGAAGAGGGATGAGTTCCTCTCGGCCGACGACCGGTTCATGTGGACGATGGACACTTTCCTAGATCAGCAGACGGGGTATTTCTTCGAGATGAACCCGTCAGGGCTGATGGCCGACCAGCTCATGCAGGCGGGAGGGGGAGGTGAGCGCGCATGGGACGGGATCTGGGATGCATACGCCAGACGCCACGAACTCGGGTGGACACTCGAGATCGAGATACCGTTCCGGACACTCAACTTCGATCCAGACGCCCCGGCGTGGGGCATCAACTTCCAGAGGACCGTCCGGAGGAAGAATGAGGAAAACCTCTGGACGGGCCACGAGAGGAACCAGGGGCTACGCCGCATGTCGAACGCGGGTCTCCTCCTCGGAATCTCCGACGTGACCCAGGGACACGGACTTGATGTCAAGCCCTACCTCGCCGGGTCCACCGTGGAGGTCCCCGGAAGCACCAGTACCACCGCGAGCGAACGTGAGGCCGACATGGGTGTCGACCTCTTCTACAACGTGACACCGAGCCTTCGGGCCAACCTCACCGTCAATACCGACTTCGCACAGACCGAGGTCGACCAGCGGCTCGTCAACCTCACCCGGTTTCCGCTCAGGTTCCCCGAAAAGCGCGACTTCTTCCTGGACGGGGCCACCTTCTTCGACTTTGCATCCAACCCCGTCCAAGGCGGTGGGCCCGGAAGGGGCTTTCGCCCGAGCGGGGTGCCGCGAACGGAACCGTTCTTCAGCCGCCGGATCGGTCTCGGCTCCGGAGGCCATCTCCAGCCGGTCGACGTCGGCGGGAAGCTGACAGGCCAGGCCGGCGCACAGGATATCGGGCTCCTCCAGGTCCGCACCGGGGAGCACAGGGACAGTGCGGGAGATCGCGTGTCGGGGGAGGATTTCACAGTGTTCCGGCTGAAGCGCCGGGTCCTCACGCAGTCCTACATCGGTTCGTTCTTCAGCCGGCGCGACGAACGGGCAACGGAGAGCGCCGCGGGACTCTACACTGCCGGACTCGATTATCGTCTGGCGACCTCCACCTTCCGCGGGTCCGACCAGCTCTCGATGTCGGGATACGTTCTCTGGAACAACGAGCCCGAGGATCTCGGCGAGGCCCTCTCCTACGGCACGAGGATCGACTATCCCAACGACCGCTGGTTCGGGAGCCTGGGGTTCAGCGAGATCCAGCCGAATCACCGGCCGGCAATCGGATTCACCCCAAGAACGGGTTTTCGCGCCTACAGCGGACAGGCCGGCTTCGGACCCCGGCCGGTGGCTCACCCGATCTTTCGGCAGTTCACTTTCGATGTTGGTGCAAACTTCCTGACCGACATGGAGAACCGTCTCGTGACCCGCGACGTCCGGCTGCAGCTGTTCGGAGTCCAGACCCAGTCCCAGGACAATGTGAATCTGTCGGTGATCCCCACCTTTGAGCGCCTGGAGGATGACTTCGAGATCCATCCGGGCGTCCTCCTTCCCGAAGGATCAGAATATCGTTTCAACCGATACCGGCTCGACATCCGTACCGCGAACCGCCGGATCCTGTCGACCCAGTCGAGTTTCGAGATCGGAGACTTCTTCTCCGGTACGCGGCGTGAAGCGATCGTCAACCTGGGCGTCCGGCCGTTCGTCGGTATGGTCGCGAACCTCTCGGCCGAATGGAACCGGATCGAACTCGTGGAAGGTGAGTTCCAGACCCGGGTCTACCGGCTTACACTGGACAACCAGTTCAACCCTTGGGTGTATGTCGTCAACAACATCCAGTACGACACCGTGAGTGACCGGATCGGGTGGCAGATCCGCTTCCGCTGGACGATCGAGCCCGGAAACGACCTCTACGTCATCTACACGCAGAACTGGGTGGACGACCTGATCCGCGACCGCTTCTTCACGGAAGACCGGCGCGGCGCTGCAAAGTTCGTCTATACGTATCGCTGGTGACCGATCCACGGAGGAGGTGCGCATGAGTCAGGGACCGACTGTGACCGTTCGCCAGGTGGGCCCGTCCACGGGTAGGGGCGAGGTGCGGGGGCACACGATTCTCGTCGACCGACCGGAAGCCAATGGAGGAATGGATCAGGGACCGATGGGAGGGGAACTGATCCTGGTCGGACTTGGCGGCTGCTTCATGAGCAACCTCCTGGCCGCAATCCGGGAGCGGAACGCCCCTGTCACCGGCGTCGAGGTGAGGGTCTCGGCAGTACCGGACGGAACCCCGGCCAAGCTCACCGATTTCGCGATCAACGTGTCGGCTCAGAGCGACGACCCGGCCCAGCTTGACAAGCTCACGACGATCGCCGCCCGCGGTTGCATCGCGGTGCGAACGCTGAGCCAGGGAAGTCCGATCTCGGTCCGTGTCGCCAGCGCAGGAACTGCTTGAAGGCGAGGTCCTGGGTGGCAAGGACGAGGACGACCCTCCCGAGCCCGTCGGCAAGGTTCAGCGGCCGGCCGTAGCAGGAGGTGAAGTCCGCTCCGGGTTCGCCCACCCCGAGCATCACAAGGTCCGCATCTGCGGATGACGCGCCGAGCATCTCCGTAAAGGAACGTCCCCTGCTCGGGAGCACCTCGCCGCCGGCGTGCACTCTCGTTTCCCGGAGAAGGCCGGTCAGGTTCTCCGCCCACATGCGCGCGGCATCCTCCGGCACGACAAGTTTCACACGGATCTGTGCGTCGCGCCGACCGACCCCTTCAGCAGGCGGCTCAGGAGGAGCATGAGCGCCCCATCAGCCTGCTTCCCGTCCCACCATACATAGACCCGCTTCCGGTCCCCGACATCCGAGCCGTCGTGCACGACCACATCGATTTCTCCCCGCACGGTGAAAGGAGCGGACCATCCAGCAGTAGCCATCCCGCACGTCGGCCCACTCCTGTCGCCGCGAACGATCGTATTCTGCCTGGGGCGCCCAAACCGTGCGCCTCCCCGAGGTGGCACGAGCCGCGGAAGGGGGCCTCGGCGGACGCCGGTCGAACGAGCGCATGAACGCCGCCGCGGGTGAGGCAGGACCGGACCGTGCGTTCGAGCGCCGTCCGGCACTCCAGGTCGCCGGACTCCCGGGGCAGTACGCTGGCCACAGTGATCAGCTGTGTGAGAGAACTCGCGAGACGGCTGCAACGCTCTCCGCAAAGCCGACCGCGGAGAGAGAGCCGCGGAAAACGCAAGCACCATATACAGCGGCAAGCCAATCGCACCGCCGGACTCCACCCCCAGCGGACGGCTGACCATGTAACAGACGCCGCCGATCCGGACCCTCCGGTCGGTGGCGATGGTCGCTGCCGAGAGCCAGGTGATGAAGGTGGAGGCCGTGATGATGTCGACGGTCACCAGGAATCTCACGCTCCCGACCACTCAGCCGAGCCGCAGATACACCATCACGCCGAGGATCGCCAGGATCGATGGCGTGAACACGGCACCGAAACTCCCAAGGCGATCGGCGCGTCGGGGGCGGGGACGACGCTGAAGAAACCCGACCCGGCAAACGATCACCCGGCAGCGTCCATCGAACGACCCCCGGCCCTTACGGCGGAAGCGGACCCGAAGCCCGGTCGGCTGCGACCGAGACCGCCCAGGCTGTCACAACCGGTCACGTTCGTCGAGGCGCGCCCGCCCTGGAACCCACGCCGCCAACGGGGTACCAAACGCGATTGTTCTCGCCGCTGCCCGCGCACGTGGAGGGAAGATGCTCATCCGCCGTTCCCCCGACATCCCCTCCTCCGAGATCACGCCGGAGCGGGTCTTTCTCGACCGCCGAAGCTTTATTCGCCACGCCGCGCTCGGCACGGCGGCAGCAGCGCTCTCCCCCGCTACGCTCTCCGGAACCCGCCGCACTGCGCCGCAGGACCCGAGGTTCTCCGAACTCGAGTCCGAGCTTGGGGAGCCAGTTAACGCGTGGACGGAAATCACCACGTACAACAATTTCTACGAATTCGGGACCGCCAAGGAGGACCCGCACAGGAACTCGGGATCGTTTCGGCCCCGGCCGTGGACGGTCCGAGTCGAAGGACTTGTGAACAACCCCGGAGACTACGAGCTCGACGACTTCCTGGCGCCACACCGGATCGAGGACCGCGTGTACCGGATGCGATGCGTCGAAGCATGGTCGATGGTGATCCCCTGGCGCGGCTTTCCCCTCGGCGACCTGGTCCGGCGCGCCGACCCGACGGGCGATGCCCAATTCGTGGAGTTCACCACCATCGTCCGCCCCGAGGAGATGCCGGGGCAGAGGACCGGAGTGCTTCCGTGGCCCTACGTCGAGGGCCTCCGGCTCGACGAGGCCATGCACCCTCTGACGATGCTCGTGACGGGGGTCTACGGAGTGAACCTGCCGAACCAGAACGGCGCTCCGCTCCGACTCATCGTTCCGTGGAAGTATGGATTCAAGGGGATCAAGTCGATCGTGAGCATCCGTTTCGTCGAGGAAATGCCGATGACGACCTGGTGGGCTGCGAACGCCCGGGAGTACGGCTTCTACGCGAACGTGAACCCCGAAGTGGACCACCCCCGCTGGAGCCAGGCGCGCGAGCGCCGGATCGGCGAGCTCCGTCGGCGCGAGACGCTGATGTTCAACGGGTATGCCGACCAAGTAGGCCAGATGTACGCCGACCTCGACCTCACGCGCTGGATCTGAGCCCTTGAGCGCAGCTCTACCGTGACAGCACGGAGCGTGCGCGGCCTGAAGGTCCTCCTGTGGGTCTCGGCGCTCGCTCCGGCCGCCTGGATCGCAGCGGGCGCTTTCCGTGGATGGCTCGGGGTCAACCCGATCGAGAAGGTAACCCACGTTACCGGTCTAAGCGCTCTCGTCCTCCTCCTGCTGACCCTTGCCGTCACTCCGGTCCGGCGGATGGCCCGCTGGAACCGACTCATCCAGCTACGTCGCCCCCTCGGCCTCTTCGCCTTCTTCTACGCCTTCCTTCACTTCTCGATATGGATGGTGCTCGACCTGGGGTTCCAGCTGTCCTGGATTTCAGAAGACATCATGGAGCGACCCTATATCACTGTCGGGTTTACGGCGTTTGTCCTCCTGATACCCCTGGCGGTCACCTCTACCCGGGGCTGGATCCGGCGCCTCGGCCGCCGGTGGGCCACGCTCCACAGACTCGTCTACATCACTGCCACGCTCGGCGTCATTCACTTCTACTGGTTGGTCAAGGCAGACACCAGCCTCCCGCTCCTGTTCGCCGGAATCCTCACGCTGCTCCTCGCCAGCCGCATCGGTCCCTGGCGTGAGAAGCGCAAGCGGCGGCAGGCGGCATCCGCCAGGCGGGCGCACCAGCTGTCCACCGGCTGACCACCCGACCGCGGATCCGGAGCCTGCTGCTCCTCGGGCCCGATCCGCACGGACAGGCGGACCGGCGCCGGACACCGGTACATCTCCCGAATCCTACCAACGACGCCCTCCCCGATCTCCCCCGGACCAGCCCCGCGGCCGGAACGGCCGGTCGCGTCGATGGCTGCGCCACCTCGGCACCCCGCCGCGAAGACCGGCGGTCCCCGGTCGGAGCCTCCTGAGTTCGCGCATCTGCTCCACGGTGAGGATCGCTCGGAGCTCGGCAGCCGACTGCCGCATGTCGGAACGCACGGATGCTGCGTCCTCTCTCGCCTGAGGGAGACCGGTCGTCCACTCCTCCAGCCGCTCTCGAGCCGCTCCCGCACGCGCCCCTGGGAGTCTACCCGCAACGCCTCGAGGCTCTCAAGCTGACCAGGGATGAGGCCTATCTCGTCCGCATTCTCGAGCGCCGACCCGGCAATGTCGGTGCGCACCCCCGGCGCCATGGCCTACCCGAGCCTTCGGCCTGGCTGCTCATCCAAGGTGTCGGGCACGAGTTGTACGAAGAGTCCGAGGATGAACGCACACGTGACAGCTGCCTGTTTGAACGACGACATTACAACCTCCACACACGGAACGAGAGACCGGGAACCGGAGAGGGGGCCCGCAACCCGCCCGCTGCCCCGCTCTGCGTGTTGCAGTCTCGATCCGCTTGGAACGTTAGCGTGCTGCCTGCCGGCCGCACCCGTGTTGCCGGGAGTCTCCCGAGTACGCAGGCGGACACGTTCGGGAAGCCAGCGCCACCGGCTGGCCAGATGACCGAAAACGCGCCGCTGTGGCGCGGAAGTCGGACGGCGTCGCACCCCCGCAGGCCTACAGGAGAGCCGCGCCGGGACTACTCCGTCCCGGCGCGGCGATTCGGAGGCACGCCACGCGAGGCTCCGATGATGTGCAGCGTTGCTGTCGCCCCTGGCTTCGATAACCAGGGACTACTACGGCAGCTACCGGAGCGTTCGGTCCAGGTATGCCATCAGGCGCTGCCACGCGTCCAAGGCCGGCTCGCTCCGCAACTCGGGCTCCTGGTCGACGCGGAGCCAGAATCCGTGGTCCACCGCATCGTAGATGTGGAGATCGTTCTGGATCCCCGCTTGGCGGAGCGCGGTCTCGAAAGCCTCCACGGACTCGGGGGAAGGGCCTTGATCCAGGCGGGCGAACGTCCCGTACACCTCGTGATCCAGAACGGCCAGACGTGCGGGGTCGTCCACAAGAGCCCCGTAGAAGATCGCCGTCGCGTCATGGTCATCACCGTCCAGCCCGTACGAGAGCGCGATCCCGCCGCCGAAGCACCAGCCCATCGTCCCGACTCGACCTGTCACGTCCGGTCTTCCCTTCAGGTACGCGACCGCAGCGTTCATGTTGGCGAGCATCTTCTCCGGGTTCGCCCGGACCTCCCCGATCAGCGCGCGGTTCTCGTCCGGGTTGGAACCAATCCGCGCATCGAACAGGTCCACGGCGAGCGTCACATAGCCCTCCGCAGCCAGATCATCCGCGACCTGCCGGACCCGGTCCACAAGCCCATTCCACTCATGTACGATGACCAGCGCGGGAAAGGGGCCCTCTCCCTCGGGCACCGAAAGGTAGCCCGTCGAGACGTTGTCTCCGGGAACGTACTGGAGATCCGTCCCCCCGAGGGGACCGGCATCACCGCGGATCGAGGGGGGGAGTTGCTGCGCGACCGATGGGGCGTCCGGCGGCATCTCCGCCCCTCCGGCCTGATCCGGTGTGCTGCCTCCACCGCCGCAGGCAGCGATCGATATCGTCAGGGTCAACGCCCCGGCGCGGGAGCAATTCATCGGATTCTGCAAGATTCTCATGGTGCCTCCATGTGCATCTGGATAGTCGTCGGGTTGATAAAACGCCATGGCCTCTCTCGACGCCTGGCTTCCCTCGGCGCGGCTACGCGCAATCGGTCCCGCCAGCCGACCGGCTAGCGGCGGCGGGCCGCCTCCTCCCGTTCTTCGAGCCCCTGTTCGAAGAGCCGGCGGATCGCATTGCTGGCCCGGAACTCGGCCAGGATCGCCGAGCGACGGCTCCGGTACGCCTCGTCCATGTAGTATCCGAGCACTGTGGCCATCACATGGCCCTCTTCCGAACCGGTGGCCTCAAAGCGACGCTGGAACTCCGACAGCACGGGTTCGAACGAAGGATCCTCCCAGGACTGGGCCGACGGATCGAGGTCCAAGAATTCGCCGAGAACCGCAGCGAATCCCGTGTGCGCAGGCCGGTGCCAGAAGGCCACGTCGGACCCGAAGTCGTCGACCGGGAAGGGGAGGTAGAGGTTCGCTCCCCGGGGCACTTGGCGGACCAACGCCGGATTGAACCGCCGGATTTCGTCCACCGACAGCCCCGTTCTTGCCGCAACCTCCTCAAGCGGGACCGACCGCGTGACACGCATCGCGTGGATCGGTTCCTGCTCGATGTCGGCCATGAACCCCCGCACAGTCTCGGTATTCGCGAACACCATCTCGGCATACCGATACGAACGCGGGCCGTACGTCCGGACGAGATCGCGGTACCTGCGGGTCGAGAGTGCTCTGAGATCCAGCGCCAAGCGTGAGCCGAGCAGGTACTGATCCCGGATGTCCTCCGCCCCCAGCCACTCGCCATTGATCACCCGCCGACCGACGTTGGTGCCCCCTGCATGATGCTCGGAGAGTGCGGGAATGAAGGAGCCGTAGCGGGCTGTAAGGATGACGAGGTACGCGGCGCAGTACGGTGCCTGTGTCGTCTGGTTGTAGCCCTCGATGACGAAGTGAGCCAGCTGTTTCATACGATTCCAGTTCCGGTCGAGCCACTGGCAGAGACCCAACGCGCGTGCCTCCGACCGGATCCGGCCGTCGAAACCCGATTCCACGGCGGCTTGGGCGAGCCCGATCTCCGCCGGCACGCCGAAGCGCTCGTAGATCGCCCCCCACTCCCGAAGGAAGCTCCCGTAGCGCTCAGCCTTCGGCCTTAGAAACTCCCCCCGCGTCTCGTTGTGCACGACCGCACCCACCACGGGTTCGAGAAGGAGCTCCATCCGGCTGCGGCGCTCGCGGAGACGACCGTCGATTCTCGCGTCCGCAAAGGTCCGCTCCAGGGACGGCTCGACCCACCGGCCGTTCCGGGGCCAAGTGCCCCGTGTCGCGAAAACCCCGAGGAGCCGACCGTCCTGTGCACTTCCGAAGGCGACCGATCCATCCGGGATCGAGTAGACATGCCGCCAGAAAGAATAGCCGGGACGGTGCATCCTCATCGCCTCGAAGTCCCGGTCGAGGAGCCTCTGCATCCGGTAGTAGATACGCTGCTCGTCCGTAAGCGGAACGACGGATTCAGGGGCGACGGCCCCGGTGACCGGACCGTCGGCAGGCGAGGCCTGGGGCAACCCCGCCGAGATAGCTCCCGAAGCGGAGGCCCGGGCGCCGACCGGGCCGAGGAGGGTGAGTCCAACCACTGACAGGAGTGAGAGGGCTCTGATTACGCTCATTCGCGAAGCAGGGCAGAGTTGGATGCTGGACGCGCTCCAAGCCAATTCGGATCGCGGATCGGGGTTCGGGCTAACTTGCTATAATGGAACCGGTTCCGCCGTTCACGCAATATCGGGCGGACCGCTCCCGGGCCGTGCGTCCACTCCGGCACCATGCAACGCGCGGGCCCTCCGGCAACGCCGGAGGGCCCGCGGGAATTCTGTCTCCGCGCCGGCCTCGACCGACCCGGAGGACTGCCGACCTACGGGAGGCTCAGCGTGACGAGCCGCGCGGGGTTCTGCACCTGCACGCTCACATACTGCCTGCCCTCGTGCATGTACGTCATCATCCCGTATTGGCCCGGCCCGGGGATCGGCACCTCGCCGACCTTCTCGCCGGTCAGCTTGTTGTACCCGTGCACCGCGGGTCCGTCCGCCCCGTCGTGCTCGGTGATCAGCAGGTCTCCCGCCACGAGCTGGAGCGAGCTGCCGCCTCCACCGAACTCGGACGTATCCACGCCCTGGAGCGCCGGGTGGTTGCGGATGCTCTCATCGACCTGCCCGGTAGGCACCCACCAGAGCCGCTCGCCCGTGTTCATGTCATACGCAGACAGGCGACGATAGGGCGGTTTGAAAACGGGCAGCCCGTCGATCCTGGGAAGCCCGCCACCAGGGCCGGCGACCCACTCGGAGATCGTCGTGCCCGTGGTTGCCGGGTCGTCGGGGATGTCGGCCTCGGCACCCGGCATGACCATCCCGCCCCCGCACCGGGGTCCCGACGGCACGTACATGATGCCAGTTGTCGGGTCGAGAGCAGCCGGACTCGGGATGTTCAGCCCGCCGTCACAGCGGATATTGCCCGCCGACTCGGAGTCGTTACCCACATGTGTCCAGGGCATGTACGATCCCCCGATACGATACTGGCTCACGAGCTCCATCGCCTGCGCCCTGAGCTCGGGCGTCCAGTCCATGAGCCGGTCCTCGTCCAGACCCTGCGGCTCCATCGGCTCCGGCCATGTCGGGAAGGGCTGGGTCGGTGAAGACCAGTTACCGGGGATCTCGGTCTGGGGTACGGGCCGCTCCTCGATCGGCCAGACCGGCTCGCCGGTCTCGCGGTTGAAGGTGAAGATGAGCCCCTGCTTGGTGGTCTGGATGACCGCCGGAACCTCCTCCCCGTCCACATTCAGGTTCGCGACGATCGGTACGTTCGGCAGGTCGTAGTTCCAGTCGTCGTGGTGGACGGTCTGGAAGTGCCAGACGCGCTCGCCCGTGTGCACGTCCAGCGCAATCGTGCTCGTCCCGAAGAGGTTGGCTCCTGGCCGGAAGCCCCCGAAATAGTCGACTGTCGGAGGATTCGTCGGGAGGTAGACGATTCCCCGCTCGTAGTCCGCAGAGATCGGAGCCCACGAAGAGATGTCGCCCGTCCACTGCCAGGCATCGTTCTCCCACGTCTCGTGACCGAACTCGCCAGGCCGCGGAATGACGTGGAATTTCCAGAGGTGCTCCCCCGTCCGGGCGTCAAATGCCAGGATGTCACCCGGGATGTTCTCGACCCTTGTCTGGTTGTAGCCCTGCTCGGCGGAGTTGCCAACAACGACCACCCCGTCCACGACGATCGGCGGGGAAGAGGTGGTGATGTAGCCGAGCTCGCGGGGCACGCCGTAGTCCGGATCATACGGCTGGTCCCAGTCCTCCCAGGGGCCCCACCCGTCAAGGATGGGCGGGAGCATGTCGACCACACCCGTCTCCGGGAAGCCCTCGATGGCAACCGGCGAACCGAAGCCCTCGAGGGGCCGGCCCGTTGCGGCATCGATCGCGTGGAGGAAGAAACCGGGCGAGGAGAAGTAGATTACGAGTCGGCCGTCCAGCTCCGCGAACGCCACGCCCTTCCCGTAGTTCTGGCGCATCGAGCGCTCGAAGCGCTCGGTGTTGGGCTCCCTGTAAGTCCAGAGGGTCTCGCCCGTCGCGGGTTCGATCGCCACGACCGTCCGCCGGTGGCCTGCGACCGTGTAGAGCGTGCCGTCGATGTACTGGGGAGTCGCCTTGAACTGCAGCTCCTCCACAGGTCCGTAGTTGTCCGCCCGCCAGATCCAGCTCACTGCGAGATCGTTGAAGTTGGAGGCGTTGATCTGGTTGGCCGAGGAGTAGCGTGTGCCCCAGGCATCCGCGCTCTGGAAGCGCCACTGCCCATCCGGATTCCGGCGCTCCTGAGCACTCTGGGCCCAAGCCGCCGCGGGTACCGCGACAGCCGCTATGACGAGTGCGGCGACCCATCGCGGTGCGCGGATGCCACGTAGAGATACAAACATGGTTCCCTCGCAAGAAAGAACGGTGAAAGGCCGGTGGCACGCTGCCCGGACCCGGATCGGGGCCTCCCTCCAAGCCCCGGGGCCGGGCCACGCCCACGGTAGATGTCGAGTAGGATAGTACGGTGCCGGTCTGCGTTCGGCCAGAGCAGCGCGCGGGCCGTTCGGCAGCGAGCCTTGACTCCACCTCCCGCCCGGAACGCCCGTTTCCCGGTACGGGACATTCCGCTATCGTGCGGCCCATATGCGGACCCAAGCGGCACATACATGGACCTGCGGCGGGAGAAAGACCCTTGACGCTGAACGAGATACTCAGGGAGGACGCTCAGGGCGTTTACCGCACGACGGCGGCGCTCATCCGGCTCGTTGACGGGGACATGCTCGACTGGAAGCCATCCACGGGAAGCAACTGGATGACGATGGGCCAGCTCCTCAAGCACCTGACGGCCGCGTGCGGTACGACGGTTCGCTCGTTTGTGACGGGGGACTGGGCGATGCCGGACGGGACGGACGCGTCGGAGATGCCAGCCGAGGACATGCTTCCTAGCGCCGAGGCGATGGCGAGCGTGGCGAGCGTGGAGGAAGCGCTCGAGCTGCTGGCGGAGGACGAGGCGGTGGCGACGGAGGCGTTCGCCGCGGTGAGCCCCGAACGTCTGGCGAACGAGCGGAGCACGGCCCCCTGGGGCGGCCCGGAGCTCTCGCTCTTCCAGCACTGCAACGGGATGATCTGGCATCTGGCCCAGCACAAGGGCCAGCTCTTCTACTACCTCAAGCTCCAAGGCAAGCCGGTGAACACGATGCACCTCTGGATGGGCGGCGAGGGGTAGTCCTCCGGACGCCACTCCGCCCCTGCGTTGCTCCCCGGGAGCCGCGGACCGTCCGCCTAACCCCCATCCCGTGCCCGGCGTATCCGGGACCGCTACCCGGCCAGCGGGTCCGGGCGAAGCTGGAATTTCATCACCTTGCTCGTGGTCCCCTGCCCCCCCTCCATATGGAAGGGCGCGCGCGTGCTCACGGTGGCCCAGAGTCCCCGGCCCTTCCAGCCACCCGACGGGTCGTCGATCCGCCCGTCCATCCACTTCGTATAGAAGCCGAGGGGATAGGGAACGCGCAGGACCACCCACTCGCCGTCATTCCAGACGAGCAGGCCCTCCGAGGAGTTCCCGGTGTTGATCGGGACATTCTCCCCGAGCCCGAGCGCCCCCCACCAGTCCACCCAGGTGTAGTAGCTCGCCTCGGCGCTCCCGGGTGTCTCGACTCCCCCTATCTGCGGCAGAGGCTCGACGTGGAAGCTCCACCCCTCGGGGCAGTGCTGGCCGGTGGCAAGCGGTCCGTTCAGCGGCCCCGTGCACTCCCGCCGGTCGAACCGGCCGAGATGTCCGCTCGCGAGCGCGACCCATGCGACCCCGTCGCGGTCGATATCCATCCCGCGCGGCGAGAAGCCCTCGACCGGCTCCCCGTCGGCATCGAGGGGCAGTTCGTAGATCTCGGCGAGGGCCGTCTCTTCCGGCCGCTCTCCCGGGACCAGCCGCACGACCGCGCCCGGATACCCGAGGGAGGACGCCCAGACAGATCCGTCGGGGGCGGGCGCGACGGCGTAGAACCCCGACAGGATCCGCTTGTCCATCGCCGGATCGACCGGGTCCCCGGGACCGACGTAAGCGTCCCGCACGCCGTTGCCGTTCGTGTCGAGCACGAGAGGCGTCCACCCCTGGGATGCCTCCTCGTCCCCGGTCTCGAGGAACATGCGGGTATTCAACCACCCGACGACCTGTCCCCCCCCGCTCGTCCAGAGGGTGTTGTCCTCGTCCATCGCGAACATGAGGTGGTGCGTGCTGAAACAGGTGCTGATGTGCGTGTACTCCTCTGTCCCCGGGTCGTAGACCCCGAGATGGCGCGCGGCACTCTCGACCGGAAACGCCCGGGCGGAGGGATGGCCGGATCCCTCCCGGCAGAAGTCCGGGTTCGGTCGGTCGCGCACCCTGGCCGTGAGCCAGACCCGGCCCTCGGCATCGATCATCGGGTTGTGGACATTCGTCTTCCCGTCCCAGATCGGCTCATCGCCGAAGTACGGGGACGGGGCCGCCATCGCCTGTGTCGAGGCGGGGGGGATCTCCGGATCGCGGACCGTCAGCGGTACCTCGTACGCCGCATGGCTGCTCGGATCCAGCACCGGGATGTAGTCCGCACTCAACTCGAGCGCCCCGTAGACGGGGCCGTGCGCGTTCACGGTCGGATCGCGACGGTCCGTGGAGACGACGTCATGGAGGTATGCGGTCGGGTCGGCCCAGTCCCAGACGGACACGACAAGGTTCCGCTCGACCCCCTCCGGCCTCGGCGGCGCAGGCGGCACCTCGCCTGCCTCGATGCGGTCCGTCCAGTCGGCGAACATCTCGAGCGCCCTTCGGGCCCCCATCTGTGCGACCCCGTTCATCATCCCCTGGCCGGCCTGTCCGGAGAGGATCCGGCGCTCCCACGCGTCGACGGACGAGTCGAACGGACCGATTTCCCCGGGCATCGTCCTCGTGCCGAGGCTGCCGAGCTGATGACACGCCATGCACGAGCCGGACTTCATGCGGCGGAGCCAGTCGGCCTGTGTACGGATGTCGGGCGAGATCCCGTTGCCATCCGGCCCCGTTCCGGGGAACTCGTCCCTGTCCGGCACCTCGATCAACGAGAGCCAGTATCCCGCCGGGTAGTAGTGGGCCGCTGCCACGGGATCCGGCGCGGGGACCGCCGTGAGGTCGAGGGACGCGCCGGGAACCGCCGGTGTCTTCGGGGAATCGACGAGCCCGTACCCCCGGACCCACACATCGTAGGCGGCCTCGGGGAGGTCCGGAATCAGGTACCGCCCCTCATCGTCCGTCACGACGATGCGTGCGAAACTCGTCGGGAGATCATGGGTCTCGGCGATCACCCACACCCCCGCTTCGGGCCCAGCCGGTCCGGCAACGGTGCCTTCGATGTCGTCCCCCGCGCCTGTCGGCGCCGCGTCTTCCCCAGACCGGCATCCGACAACGAGCCCTGCGAGAAGTGTGAGTCCAGCCAACCCGCGTCGCCTTACGGTTTGTAGCCGCATCGTCTCGCCTCCAGCACAGACACCCACGATTCGCTTGCGCACGCGGCGTACGGACCCGGGCGCGCGTCGACGCGCGGCACCACGAACCGGCCCGCGCCACGTCGTTATACACGAAAACGTAGGCGGGGCACCCGGGCCCTGCAAAGCGGGCCCGCTTCGGATCCTCGGCGACAGGACCCGGCACCTCGCCGCGATGGGGGCCCCGCCCCGCTGTCCGCAAGGAGATCCGGGCAGGCTCACACTGCGGGAAGGCGCATCAGCGTCCCGGGCGGTAGGTGAGCGGCGGCTTGATGCGCCGCCTGCCGGGGATGTGGGCGAAGCCGTCGTGCGACCGTTCCCGGGTCACGGGCGGCGGATCGGTGTCAGGAACGTTGGGGATCGAGAGCGCGATTTCGGCTGCCTCCGCCCTCCGCGCGAGGACACTCAGGTCCCATGTGAAGAACCAGCAGTCGGTTCCCTCGCATGCCGTTCGGCGAATACCTCGTTTGTATAGTCCGAGACGTAGTTGAGATGGCTCACGAAGCCCAGGTCGCCTACGATGGAATCCGGCCTGCCATGGCAGGTCCATCGTTTTCTGCCGGTCCGTGGGGGTGCCGGCGCGGTCGGGCAACGGGGCCGCTCCGGCACGGGGGCGGGAAAGGGTCGCCCGGCGCGAACCCCGAGAGAAGAGAGAACGGAGAACTGAACCAGCGGAGGGTGCCTGTGACCGAGGGAATCGAGCCGTCGGCCCCGCGCCGGTCGCGCGAAGCGGACGTCGCCGAACAACTCGAGATCACCTGCGCAGATCTTGGCACGGCCGCGAGCAGCGAAGCGGTCCTTGAGCTCCTGGACGTCTACGCCCGGGAGCCGACGGATGTGGGTGGTATGGGCGCGCCGCTCGGACGCGCGGCGAGCGAGCGGCTGATACCCGCGCTCCGCGACCACCCCACGACCCGTGTGCTTCTGGCGT
Source organism: uncultured Gemmatimonadaceae bacterium (assembly GCA_964532325.1). Classification (GTDB taxonomy): domain Bacteria; phylum Gemmatimonadota; class Gemmatimonadetes; order Longimicrobiales; family Gaopeijiaceae; genus JAAXGI01. Next base: position 139,389 of record CAZHGS010000001.1, read on the forward strand.
GGTACTCCCAGGTGCCTGTCGGGTTGGCCGTCTCCTTCGTGGGGTTTTCCACCTTCGAGGCCCGCCCGCTGCTGAATCTTCACGATCTCGTCGTACGGGCGGACTATCGCGGGATGGGGATAGGGCGAGCACTCCTCTTGGAGGTGGAGACACTGGCCCGGCGTCTCGGATGCTGCCGGGTCACCCTCGAGGTGCGGGAGGACAACCGCCGGGCGCTGGGCCTGTACTCGAGTTTCGGCTTCTCGGGCTCGCCCGACCAGAAAGAGCGATCCACGTTGTTCCTCACCAAGAAGCTGTAGGTCTCCGCACGGGCCGCGCGCACACTTCGTCCGCACAGCTCCTTCCGCCGCGGCGCCGCGCTTCCGGTCGACACCGCCGGGTTTCTCTGGTACGATCGTGCGGTTGACACCCACCGGGAGCGGGGGGTGGCGGTACGCCGCCGTGCGTCGCCACGGCAGGGGCGACGCACGGGGTGTGTCGGATCCCGGGTCGCGGCAAACAATCCCGACATGGAAGGGGCAGGTACATCGCATGCGTTCCGACGAATTCCGGAGCCTTGGGCATCGGGTCATCGACGAGATCGCCGACTACTTCGACTCGATCGAGGACCGTCGCGTGTTCCCCGACTCGGACCCCGCTCACCTGGAGGATCTCTTCGACGAACGGGTGCCGGACGGCCCGTCGTCCGGTGAAGATGTCCTCGGGGAGATCCGTGAGAAGCTCCTCCCCCACTCGGTCCACACCGGTCATGGGGGGTACCTCGGGCTCATCACCGCGAGTCCGCTCCCGATCGGCGTCATCGGCGATCTCATCGCCTCCGCGCTGAACCAGAACCTCGGCACCTATTCCATCGGACCCGGAGCCGTCTCGATCGAACGGAGAACGATCCGCTGGCTCTGCGACCTCGTCGGTTACGGCCCCGACGCCGGCGGGAACCTCACAAGCGGAGGAATGCTCGCGAATCTCATCGGGCTCAAGCTCGCGCGGGACTTCGCGAGCGGGGAGGAGGCACAGGAGTCGGGGTGCGAGGGGCGGTGGGGCGTGTATACGAGCGAGGAGCGGCACGTCTCGATCGACAAGGCAGCCGACGTGGTGGGCCTCGGCCGGGCCTCGGTCCGCGCGATCCCCACCGACAACCGTTTCAGGGTCCGGACCGATCTGCTCGAGGCCGCGATCAAGACCGATCTGGATGCGGGAACCCGGCCGGCCTGCATCATCGCGATGGCCGGCTCGACAAACACCGGAGCGGTCGACGATCTCGCCACCCTTCGCAGCATTGCGGACCGCTATGGCGTGTGGCTTCACGCGGACGCGGCCTACGGGGGAGGCCTTCTCGTCTCACGCAGGTGGCGCCACCTCCTCAGCGGACTCGTTCACGCCGACTCCGTAACGATCGATCCCCACAAGTGGTTCTACGCCCCCCTCGACGCCGGAGCGGTTGTCGTCCGGGACGAGACGGCGCTTTCGCGCGCCTTCGGCCTCAAGCCCCCGTACCTGACCGATGACTTCGACGCCTCCGGAGACCGTTATCAGTACTACGTCCACGGTCTGGAACAGAGCCGCCGGTTCCGGGCGCTCAAGGTCTGGATGAGCTTCAAGCGCTACGGAACCCGGGAGATCGGCCGGTGGGTGGAGGCGAATGTCGGACACGCCCGAAGGATACACGAGATCGCGGAATCGAGCCGGTGTTTCGCATCGGCCGTCGAGCCGCCGATGAGTGCGGCCTGCGTCCGCTACATTCCGGAAACGGAGCTGGCCGGCGCTGATCTTGATGCCCTGCACCACCGGGCCGTCCAGAGAATCGAGAAGATCGGAGACTTCTGGATCGGGACAACCCGCCTGAAAGGCCGAACCTGGTTTCGGGCCTGTGCCGTCAACTACCGAACCACCGATGCTCACATCGACAGGCTGATGGCGCTACTTGAGAGGGAATGCCTGGATATCGAGCGCGACCTCGTTCACTGACGCGATCCGAGAGGCGGAAGGCGGCACCGGAACGGGCGGCACCGGCACCGGTCCGGATGGTCCCGGGGGCAGGGGGCGACGCCAACCCCGGCGAGGCGGATACCGCCGAAGGAGCGCGGCGTCGCAGGCGCGCGACGGGACAAGCCGCGCCCCTCCCACGCTCGCGTCAGCGTCGGACGGAGCCGCCTTACCGTAACCCCCCGGGGCTCAGAAGTGCGTGACGTGAGGCGAATTGCGTAGAACCGTCTTCTGACGCCGGCGAAGCTTCCTCCCATGGCGCCGCGGAAACATGAGATTCGTCTCATCCCCGACGTGCCGGAGTCCACATGCGTGCGCGATCCCATGCGCGAGCATCCGACTCCCCCTCTCGATGCGCGCCCGTTCCAGCACGACATAGCCGGCCGACGTTGCGCAGTGGCAGCCGTCGGGGTCGGCCGCGACCTCATTGGCGAGGAAGACGGTCACGGGCTCCGCGTAGCCGAAGACACACCTGCGGGCATCACGGAGGTGACTCCGGAAGTAGTCGTCCGCACATGCGGAACCATCCGAGGACCGGCGTACGCGGAGGGCAGAATCAGGGGGAGTATCGCGGAGTACGCGGATCTGGTCATGCCCTCCGGCGAGAGTCACCCGTGCCTCCGTCCAGAGCAGGTGCTGCAACTCGTCCAGTGGGCCCCGGGCTGCCGAAGGCGTCGCGGTCATTCCGAGAGGCGTCCGCGGGTCTCTGAGGATCGCGATCCGGACACGGATCCTCTTCGGGAAGCTGAGTCCGCAGAGGTCGAGCACCGGCTCAAGACCACCGAGCCCGTTGACTGCGCGCGGGATCCATCTTCGGGCCGGAATCAGCGGGTTCATCGCATCGCTCGGGGCCGGTGGGCGTTGTTGCGGGCGGCAGACCGGCTTGATACGGAAGCCATCCAAAACCGTCGGTGATCGTCACCTCGTCGGCACACGGGAGACGTGTCGGTGCCCATAGTGTGCGTGGGAACCCTGGGCCGGCGGCGGGATTGGACCCGTCGCGACGGGCACGCCAGGGCCGGAGCTGGACACCGACCGTCTGCGGGTGGAGCCGGTGGGGCGCACCGGCTCGGCAACTGTCGCTCCGCGGAGGCCGCCCCCTGCCGGCTCAGGGACTGTACACGTAGACAACCGGTAGCTGGGAGATGTCGGAGACGCTGGCATCCGTATGGTGATAGATGTTCATCCGTCCCGTGCCACAGTCGCCGAACTCATCGCAGGAGACGGCCCCGACCAGTCCGTCCACGGCGGTTTCCCCCACCCTTTCGCGCAGTGCCATCCGGTCTATGAACAGCTTGTCGCCGTCCTCGACAGCGACGGAGTCAATGGCGGAGATGAGGATCGACGTTGCATCGTAGGTGTGCGACCAGTAGGGCGACGGGGGAGGACCGCCGTGCCTGGCCTCGTAGGCGGCAAGAACCTGGGCTCCGCTTCGGCCCGTCAGCTCGTTGACGTTCGAGCGAAAGTCCGATTCCGGACCGGCGAAGTAGATTCCCTCCGACTCCGGCATCTCCAAGAACGCCGAGACCAGGAGCGCAGCCGCGGAGATCAGGGTCGTCCCTTCAAGGCCCTCGAAGATCCGCGCCTGCGCGGCAAAGGCCGTTCCTTCCGTCACGAACAGCGGAAAGAAGATCGCGTCCGGGCCGGCCGCCGCGAACTCCCCGAGAACGTCTGCCATGTCGGTATCGCCCTTCTCGATCTCGGCCTCGGCCGGTATCTCGCCGCCAAGGGCCGAGAACGCATCGGCGAACGCTTCCACGAGTGCGGACGTGTACGGATCTCCATCGTGAAGCGTGGCGACACGTCTCAGCTCCAGCCGGTTGTAGACGAAATCCGAGAGGGCGCGTGCCTGGTGGAGGTCGTTGGAGGACACCCGGAAGTAGCCGGCGTGATGGTCGGCGGCGGCGTTTCCGGCAAGATCGGAGGTGAGCCGTGGCGAGGTATTGCTCGGAGAAATCATGACCAGGCCCGCGTCGCTGATTACGGGCGCCGCCGCCACGGCCGCTGCCGAGCAGGATGTCCCGACCACGCCCGCAACCTTCGGGTCCGCCACGATGCCGAGCGCACCCGCGCGACCGCCTTCCGGCGAACACGAGGTGTCGACGGGATCGCCGAGATCGACCTGGCGGCCGCGGACGGGGCCCATGTCCGCGGCCGCCAACTCGGTTCCCTGCCGGGCCACAGCGCCGAGCGAGGTCGCCACCGTGACCGAGAAGAGCATGCGGATCCTGATCTCCTCGCCCGCCTCGAGCGTGACCGCACCGAGCGGCCCCGGCGTGAAATCGACGTCGTCCGGCCCGGTGGTGCTCCCACACCCGAGCGCTGCAAGAACTGCGACGAGGGCCGGACCTGATGCCGCGATGCGCGTACCCATGGGGCCAACCTCCTTCGTTGTCACGTAGCGCCGGACGAGTTGCCGTCCACCTGCACGGACGACCACCAACACCAACTATGAGCCGCCCGGAACGGGTCCCGCCATTTCCGCTGCAGTGCCCCGGTGCAGCTACCGACGCCAGCCAAGCTGCTGACTGGCCCGAAAGAGGATCTCGGCCGGCAGATCCGGATCATCTGCGATCTCCTCCCAGACCCGGTAGCCGGTCGGTGCCCGGCGCTCGATGACGGCCTGCCAGAACGCCTCGTAGCTGTCTCCGGCTTGCAGCCGGTCCAGGAGACGCGACGCGAGCCAGCGGTCGATGCGCGGGTCCCGGCAGGCGGCCCAGGGAATCCGCCCGAACGCCTTGGCGATGATGTCTTCGCGCGGTTCGGTCCACTCCCGTTCCAGGAGCCCGCCCAGGAACCAGCTCCCGTATTCGTTCCCGCGACGGCAGGGGAGGAGCTCGTTGGCCACCCCCTCCGGAGTGCCTCCCGCCAACTCGAAACCGGCGAGGGCCTCGGCAGCCTGCGTGCTCGGGTCGGGGTCGTCGGACTGCGCCGCGATGGAGAACGGTGCGACGAGCGACACCAGCAGTACGAGGCGAGGAAGCGCGCTCCTGCGGACTGTCGCGGTCCCCGGCACGCCGGACAACGGTGGCGAGGCATCGTCATATCGATCGATCGATCGCCGAATCCGCCGGAAGCCGTCCAACGGGTCCGCCGGAAGCCGTCGCCCCTGGAATGGACAGGCGCCAGCGCTGGATCGCCTTCGAGAGCGACGCATGCTTCCAACCTCCCAGAATTCCCTCGTGGATTCCCCGGCAGTCCCGGCGGGCAGCCACAATATTCTGGCACCAACCTTATGTCGCCACCACCAACAGCTCCCTGGCCGTGCATGGCGATGGACTCGATGATCTGCACTTCGCCGACGTGATCCTCGAATACCTCCCCCAGAGGCGGCCACCGTGCGGCGCTCCACCGAGGCACCCTTCCCATCCGCCTCAAGGGAGGATCCGGTGGGCAACCACCCGCCCGGGACTGACGGACCTCGGAAAACGCACCCACTTGCCCATTGGCGGGTAGCGGTTTCCGGACCGGACTCCGCGATCTCCCGCGAGCCGATCCGACTCGGGCGCACGCGCTGGACGTCGGTGGAGCCACCGGTCCCGGGCCCGTTCCAGATCGTGTGTGTCACCCTGGGGAATTGCTGTCATGGGGATAGAACCAGGAGAGTCGACCTCCCGCCGGCGCCTTGCGAAGGTCCTGAGGACGGCGGGCGACGTGATCCGCATCGGCGATGCGGTACATGCCTTGGCCGTCACCCGCGTCGAGGCTGCCACGATCCTCTCGCGGTGGACCGGCCAAGGCTGGGTGCGCCGCGTCGGTCCCGGGATCTATGCTCCCGTACCACTCGACGCCCCCGAGAGCGGGCACGTTCTCGAGGATCCCTGGATCCTGGTCCCTGTCCTCTACGGTCCCGGCTACATCGGGGGACGCAGCGCCGCCGGACACTGGGAACTAACCGGAGAGGCGTCCGGCCACATCGTCGTCCTGACGGCTCGCCCGGTGCGGGCGAAGACGCAGCGGCATCACGGCGTGACCTTCTCGCTCAAGCACATCGACCGGCGCCGCTTCTTCGGCACGACCATGATCCAGCGGGGAGGTACTAGGGTCGCCGTCTCTGACCTCCACCGGACCGTTATCGACGTACTCGACGACCCGGCCATTGGAGGCGGGATTGGACGCGTAGCTGACTGCGTCGCCGCCTACCTGGCACACAGCGAGCGCAACGACGAGAGCATGCTGGCCTATGGTGACCGGCTCGGCAACGGCGCGGTCTTCAAGCGGCTGGGCTTCCTCACGGAGCGCCTATCGACGGATGATCCCCTGGTGCCGGCCTGTCAGAACCGCCTAACCGAGGGCCACACTCGGCTGACTCCGGCACTCGTCTGCCCGCAGCTCGTCACTCGATGGAGGCTGAGGATCCCAGACGGCTGGGCCCGCGATCCGTGGGGATGACTGGCCACCGCGAGATCCCCGACCCCGCCTCCCCGCTCTCCCACCCGGCGGCGAGCGCCGAGAAGGACTGCGTGCCCACCGGGGGTCTCGCGGAATTGGATCGGCGCCGCTCCCATGGCCGGCTGGTTTCCAAGGGGGAAGCGGAAAGCGGGAGCGATCCTGACGCCCAGGGCGACGGACCCGATGAATCCCGGATCTGCTTCCCCGGGGCCAGAGAGGTCCGCCATCCATTCCAACTCAAGCGAGTCGGTGTGCGGCAAGGCTCTCCATTCGGCCTTTGGCATACGGAAGAAAGGGCTCGCCTGGACAGTCGTCACGGAGCGCTTCAACCGCGGTCGAGGCCGACGTGCTCCTGGAAGCTGCCCATGTTCTCACCGGGCGGCTCTGGCTCGCGGTCCGTATCCACTTCGCCTAGTACTTCACCCGAGGCAGCATCTTCGGGGTAAGGGCCTCCGGGTTCACGACAGAGCGGCTGCTTGAGTCGGAGCCCACCGGACCCACAACCCTCTCCGGCAGGGATTTCGGGGTGGAGATATCGTCTCTCGCGGTGGTGCTGGGGGTGGGGACGGGAGTGCTGTTCTGGGTGCAAGCCGACTGGAGCGGCCATTTCATCGCTCCGTTCTGTAGTAGGACGGCGCGCGCAGCTTCCGAGGGCCGATTGTCCGAGCCCCACGGCCACGACCGGGCTCCGGAACATGGAGTGCGCGAGGCCGGCGATCCGGTCAACCAAGGTCCGGGCAATCAGCACCATGCGCGCCTGGCACCCAACGCCGCCGGACACCGAAGACAGTTCGTTGCAGTCCGCCCGGGTACCATGCGGCCCTCGTCGCGACGCACTTCGAAGTAGCCCTTGCTGACAACTGCAGGGCAACTCTGCGGACACACGATCATGATCGAAGTCGACTATGCCATCTCCTCTCCGCTGGAGCCTCCCGGTCCGTCGCCCCGTGGCTTCGGGACGGTCAGGCGTGCCCCACGGCACCGTTCGCGGTGAGGTTGACGGTCATCGTTCCCGCCTTCAACGAGGAGGCGTACCTCGGGCCAACTCTGGACTCGGTCCGAGCCGCCGCCGACCACCTTTACACCCGCTCCGACGCCGATGTCCAGGTCATTGTCGTCGACAACGGCAGCGAGGACAGGACCGCTTCTGTCGCCCACAGCAGGGGCGCGGTGGTGGTTCATGAGCCGGTGCGGAGCATCGCCCGGGCGCGAAACGCCGGCGCACGCCACGCCATCGGGGAGGTGCTGGTCTTCGTCGATGCGGACGTTACCGTGCCGCAGACGCTGCTCCACACGGTCCACGGCGCAATGCGCGACTCCGCGTGCGTCGGAGGCGGCGTGGATGTCGACTACCAGCCGCGACGTCTACTGGTAAGGCTATACTTACATGGCTGGCGGCTCGTCAGCCGCCTCACGGGGATGGTCCAGGGAGCCACGCAGTTCTGCCACAGGGACATCTTCGAGCAGGCGGGAGGCTACAACGAGAGAGCCTGGATGGGCGAGGATGTCGACTTCTACTGGGCCCTCAAGGGACTCGCGGAACGAGAGCACCGCACCGTCCGGTTCCTACGGAATCCTCGCGTGCAGCCCTCCTGCCGACGCTTCGACAAGTGGCCCCTCTGGCGCATCCTACTCTGGACCAATCCGCTCTTCATTGTGCTATTCCGACGCCGGAAGGCCGCCTGGAAGGGCTGGTACTCCGACGGGGTGCGCTAGCCGCCTTGTCTGTTTCTTCGTGCACCGTAACAACAGCGTGATGCAGGAAGGCAGGGGTTGCCAAAGGCACTGTTCCCGAGACCTGCTCAACGTTCACGGCAGATTCCGGTCCGAGTCGTCACTGAGCCGGCTGACGACTTAGATCCCCCTTGGCCGTATCCGCCGTTTCCAATCCGTGCCCGTTCGGAGATCCGCAAATCGGCCGCAGCCCTTACCGAGGTGCTTGTTGCATCCGTCAGACCGCCTTGACCACCACCGGCTGGAGCGATGAGCTGCTGGACGGGGTTCACACTCACACGGATCCGGGCTAGTTGCTGCCCCAGCTGTAGTTGAGGCGGGCGTAGTAATAGCCTCCGCTCAGTCCCCAGGGCGTGAACTGGCTGTAGGGCAGCCCGAAGATATCCGCGAAAAGGTCCATCCGATCCGAGAAGGTGTTGAAGACATTCTGGCCGCCGAACGCCAGCGTCAGGCCGGAGCTGATCCGGGCACTGGCCTCGACATCGACGATGTAACGGCCTTCCAGCATGGGCGAGTCGGTCCCTCGCACGAAGCGGGCATCGAAGTGGTCGGCCCAGCTGCCGTAGTAGTTCAGACGGGCCAGCATCCCCACTCGCCCGAGCTCCTGGTCGACAGCAACATTCCAGCGGATCCGCGGCACACCCCGCTCCAGGCCGAGCACGTCTCCCGGCGTCAGCAGCTCGGACTCCTCGGTCAGCTCCGTATGGGTATAGTTCAGCGTGAAGCTGAGGAGCGTGTTGCCCCCGAGCGCCAGCGGCCTGTAGGTGGAAACGAGGTCCAGGCCCTGGTTACGGCTCGAGAAGTCGTTGACGAAGAAGCGGAAGAACTTCAGCGTGCCCGCCGACGTGATCCCTTCCGACAGCAGGAGCGCGCGTTCGTCGTCGTCGAGGGTGAAGGTCTGCGAGAGCGCGAGCCGGTTGTCGATATCGACGCGGAAGTAGTCTGCCGTAAGGGTGAAGAACCCGGTGTCCACAACCACCCCGACGGTCGTGTTGATCGACTTCTCGGGCTCAAGCGACCGTCCTCCCTCCAGCTCAGCGGCCCGGAAGGTGGAAGGCACGTTCGCGCTGTCAACGAGCTGCAGCGTCTCAGGGTCGATCGTCGTCTGCACGTTTAGCGTGTTCTGCTGCCCGGGGGTCGGCGCACGGAACCCGGTGCTGATGCCGCCGCGGATCGAGACCGCGCCGGTGAGCCCGTAGCGGCCTGACAGCTTGCCATTGACGGTGTTGCCGAACACGTCGAAGTGCTCGAACCGGAGAGCGCCGCCGACGGTCCAGCGCTCACCCGGATCCCGCAGCTCAACGTCGCCGTAGAGCGCGGTGCTGTTACGACTCCAGGTGCCGGCCGTGTAGTCCGGGAACCCGGGAAAACCGTTGGAGCCGGAGACGAAGCCCTGCTCCGCATAGGGGCCGACGTCCCATGATGGCCGCCCGCCGGCACCGATCGTGAAACGCTCGTCACGCCACTCCGCGCCCGCGGCGATGTTGGCCAGCTCCGTGGCGGCATAGGAGGCATCGAGGTTGAGACTCACTTCCTCCTGCTGGTAGAGGCCCGGATCGAAATCGCGCGGGGTATTCGGGCCGTACGAGGCGTTGACCGTGTTGTGGATGAAGAAGTCCGACTCGTGCACCCCGTAGTTGGCGCTCGCGTCCCAGGTCAGCCCGCTCTCCGACGTCCGCCGCAGGCCGGAGACGACGGACATCTCGGTGACCACCCCGCCGAAGCGCGGGGTGAAGCCGCCCGGAGCCATCTCCTGGAAAGAGAAACAGTTGGGATCGGCGAACACCTGCGACAGGGCCACCGGGTCCGGCACGTCGCTGGCCACGCGTACCGTGGGGCAGTTCGCCGACCCGTCGGCCGTTCCATCCTGCGCGTCCAGCACATCCGCGATCAGGAGCGTCTCCCCCTCGTCCAGACTGTAGACGTTGGCCCGATTGTTCGGATGCCGGAAATAAAACCCCTCCGTCACCTTCTTTTCCGCGTAGTTGGCGTAGCCGTACACCTCGAGGAGATCGGAGAACGGCACACCCACGTTGGCAAACAGCTTCACCTCGTCGTCGATCGCCGGGTTGCCCCAGATCTGCGCCGGGTCGCGGACGTCGGTGTTCCCCGCCGCGATCAGCGCGGCGGCATCGGCGCGCTGGACGCTCCGGTCCGTCGGGTCCGCATTGCCGTACTCGAGGCTGAGGTTGGCGAATCCGTTGTCGAAAAGCGGGAGTCCGACGTTGCCGGCAATCTGATAGCTATCGCCGTCGCCCGCCCTGTAGGTGCCCGTGTTGAGCTCGAGGCTACCTCCTTCGCGGGCATCCTTCAGCTGGAAATTGATCACGCCCGCGATCGCGTCCGAGCCGTACTGGGCCGAGGCGCCGTCCCGGAGCACCTCCGCCTGTTGCAGGGCGATCGACGGAATGGTCGAGATGTCCGGGCCCTGAGCCCCGTCCGTCACGCCAGCGAACCAGGCGATGACGGACGAGCGGTGGCGACGCTTCCCATTGACGAGCACGAGCGTGTGGTCGTGCGCGAGATTACGCAGGCTGGCCGGCCGTACCAATGTCGCCGCGTCGCTGATCGGGTGCGTGGCCACGTTGAATGAGGGTACCAGCGTCCGGAGCTGGTAATCGAGCGTCCGCGGGCCCTGGCTGATAACATCCTGAAATGAAATCGCGTCGATTGGGCTGGGTGATTCGGTCACCGAGCGCGGTCGACTCCGGCTCCCGACCACCACGACGGGCGCGAGCAGGATCGGCTCCTCCCCAGTGTTCGCGGCACCGTCCGCCACCTGCACGGCCGTGACGCCCGACGCTGAAGTCAGAATGACCAGAGCCGCCACTGCGGCCGCACGCGCGTTCGCCCAGATCCCGACCTTGCTCGACATCACCATTCCTTCGTTCAGTTGGTGCCCGTAGCCTGTGTGCAGCGTAACTTTCGATACCTCATGTCGTGCCAACGAAGTCGCCTCGCGCGGATGCGCAGGCCTCGCCATCGCCTCGCTCCCCCGTCGGCAACGACCCGCGTCTGGACTGCGAGCCGGGTCAGGGTCGCGGGCGCGGCCCTCCGGCGGCATGACGGTGCAGACCGCCGCGGACGACCTGTGCCCCCTCTCGAATATCGCCGGCCCCGACGCCGGGCTGACCACTCCGACACCGGCTGGAGTGTGCGCGATGGACGCGCAACCGCCCCAGGACCGCCACTATTGTGGATCTGGAGGCCAATGTCGCCCTCGGCAAGAATCTCGCCGTCGTGCTCGGCAACCGGGGTGTGTTCAACACCCCGCTGGAGCGGACGGATCCGTTTGCCGATCTATTCGGACTCCCGTACAGGCAGCTCACGCCGTGGGGTCTGAGCACGGGATGCTACTCACGCGCGACTCGGCTGGACCCGGGGCCGCCAGATCGCCCAGTTGGACTGAGGTGGTCTCCGGACGAAGGGTGAGGAACCGGAGGAGCGCGGCGGGGGCGCGAGCAGAATCACGCCTCGCCCGCCCGGATCCTGCACGGATGAGAGCCCACAGGATGCGGGAAACCGTCGCCGGGACGCTTTGACCTCCCCCGCCAGTCCGGATAGGATGGCACCGTGAGAATCCTGATCGTCGGAAACGGGGGGCGCGAACACGCTCTCGCCTGGAAGCTCAGGCGGGACGCCCCGGCGGCGGAGCTGTTCGCCACGCGGCCCAACCCCGGCATCGCCCGCCTCGCGACCGCCGTGGACCTCCCGCCCTCCGATGTCGGCGCCCTCACCTCGTGGGCCGAGGGCACGAGGCCCGACCTGACGATCATCGGTCCCGAGGTCCCGCTCGCCCTCGGGCTCGGCGACGCATTGAGGCAGCGCGGCCTCCCGGTCTTCGGCCCAGGTGCGTCGGCCGCGCGCATCGAAGCCTCGAAGGCGTTCGCAAAGGACCTCATGTCCCGGACGGGCGTGCCGACGGCAGCCCACCGCACCTTCACGAGCTGGCCGGAGGCGCGAGCCTACATCTCGGCGGCGGACGCCCCGATCGTCGTCAAGGCCTCCGGGCTTGCAGCGGGGAAGGGAGCGATCGTGTGCCCATCGACCGGCGAGGCGCTCGCAGCCGCCAAGTCGATGCTCACGGGCGGCGCATTCGGAACGGCGGGCTCCGAAATCGTGGTCGAGGAGTTCATGGATGGTGAGGAACTCTCGGTGTTCGCCCTTACCGACGGGCGCGATGCCGTACTCATGCTCCCCTCCCAGGACTACAAGCGGGCCGGCGAGGGTGACACAGGACCGAACACCGGAGGCATGGGCTCCTACGCACCCGTTCCCGTCGCAACCGAAGCGACGGTTGAGCTGGTTCGCGATCGGATCGTGTCCCCCGTGCTCGAGGGCCTGCGGGATTCCGGCGCGCTCTTCCGCGGACTCCTCTACGCGGGCCTCATGATCACCGACTCCGGGCCCAAGGTCGTCGAGTTCAACTGCCGCTTCGGGGACCCCGAGACCCAGGCACTTCTCCCCCTGATGAAGAGCTCGCTTCTGGATCTCATGATTCCAATTGCACGGGACGGGAGCATCTTGGGGGCCGCATGCGAATGGAACGACGGTGCGGCGCTCAATACAGTTCTCGCCTCGGCGGGCTACCCCGGCTCCTACGAGAACGGGAAGGAGATTACCCTGCCGCCCGAGTTGGCCCTACAGGATGGACTCCTCGTGTTCCACGCCGGCACGCGGGAAGCCGACGGGCAGCTGCAAACGAGCGGTGGCCGGGTGCTGTCGGTGGTCGGTGTCGGCGCCGATCTGGAGGAGGCGAGGGCGAGGAGTCTCGCGGGTGCAGACCTGATCCGCTTCGAGGGAAAGACGCTGCGGCGGGACATCGGATGGCGGGCGTTCTCGTCGGGTGCCAGAGTTACCGGAAGCTGAGACGATCGTCCGGGGGCTCCGTGCCTCCCTCCTCAACCGCTCCATTAAGGATGTCGAGGTGCTGAGGGATGACCTTCTCTCCGTTCGGAAGGCGGAGTTCCGTGCCTCTCTCCGGCACCGGTCCATCCACGGCGTCTGCCGCAGGGGCAAGAACGTCGTCGTGGAGGTCGGACCCGGATCGGTGCCCCGTCGCGACCCCGACCGCCTGGTCGTGAATCTCGGAATGTCCGGCCGTCTCATCCACCGGCGACCCGCTGCGCCAAGCCCGCTCCCCAAGCATACCGGGCTTCACTTCCGGCTGGATGATGGATCGGCCCTCATCTATCGGGACGTCCGACGCTTCGGGCGGCTCACTGTCCTCCCGCCAGACGCCTACCGAGACTGGTCCCGGGGACTCGGCCCGGAGCCGCTTGCCGACGGATTCCGCGCCCGTCACCTGATCGGAGCCCTCTCCCGCTCCCGCTCCCCGGTTCGCTCCTGGCTCCTGGACCAGAGGCGTATCGCAGGCGTTGGCAACATCTATGCGAACGAGGCGCTCGCCCGGGCCCGGATCCACCCCGGAAAGGCTGCGCGGGACCTCTCTCCGGATGAGGGCCGGACACTCCACCGCGTACTCCGCTCCATCCTGAGGGAAGCGATCGATGCCGGGGGAACGACGCTTCGCGATTACCGAACCGCCGAGGGGAGCGAGGGGAGCTACGCGGATGCGCTCCGGGTATACGGCCGGGAGGGGCACCCGTGCACGAGATGTGCGGACGCGATTGTTCGCATTCGCTTCGGAGGCCGCTCCGCCTTTCTGTGTCCACGCTGCCAGCCGGCCGGATAGCAGCATGAATCCCGACGGACCCGACCGGCATAGAGTACGCCCGACCGGCCATAGAGGCCGGAGGCGCCGGGCACCCGCGGGCGCATGCGCCCCGGCCCTTCTCCTCGCCGGGTCACTTCTCGCCCCTGAGGTCGCTGCCCTCCAGAGGGTGGACGCCGACCGAATCGCGGACGGCACCGGGCTTCCCGTCGAGGAGGTCGTTCTAGCGAACGGGATGCGCTTCCTCCTCCTCGAGAGACCGGGCGCGCCTACCGTATCATTCGTCGTTCACGTCGCCGTGGGAAGCATCCACGATCCACCGGGTCAGACGGGAGTCAGCCACTTCCTAGAGCACCTCCTCTTCAAAGGGACGACTACGATCGGGACCACGGACGTCGCGTTGGAGCGGATCCACATGGACGCAATGGACGCCGTCCACGACTCGATCGTGCAGGAGGACGCGATGCCGTCTGCCGGGCCGGGGCTTGTGGAACGTCTCCAAGCGCGGCTCGAGGCGCTCGAGGACTCGGCGCGCGCGTACGTGATTCCCAACGAATACGACCGGATCCTCGCGAGCCACGGTGCCCGGGGGCCGAACGCGACGACGGGTTACGAGGCGACAACCTACTATGTCTCGCTGCCTTCGAATCGCGCGAAGCTCTGGTTTGTGCTGGAATCCGACCGGATGCGGAGCCCCGTCTTCAGGGAGTTCCACACGGAACGCCGCGTGATCATGGAGGAACGCCGTCTGCGAACCGAGACTTCGGCGCCGGCACTCCTCGCGGCCGCCTACTACGGTGCCGCGTTCACCGACCACCCCTACGGTGTGCCCCCGATCGGATACCGGGAGGACCTCCTTCGCCTCTCCCGGCGCGAGGTGGAGGCGCACCACCGGCGGTATTACGGGCCCGGCCAGACAACGGTCGCGATCGTCGGCCGCTTCGAGGCGGACTCCGCCACCGTCTGGGCCGAACGCTACTTCGGTGCTATCGAGCCCCGGGGATCCGCACCCCCCGCTCCGCCGCCCGAGGGCCTCCAGGTGGAGCCGAGGCGCGTCGAGACCCGCTACGACGCCGGGCCTGCGATCCGGATCGGGTGGAAGGTACCGCCGGGGCTCGCGCCGGAGTCCCCCGCCCTCCAGGTGCTTGCGAACCTGCTGGTCGGATCGAGGGACGCGCGCCTCCACCGGCGGCTCGTGATTGACGACAGGATCGCCGCTTCCGTCTTCGCCGGAACAGGGCCGGGCAGGCTCCATCCGGGCCTCTTCACGATCCAGGCGGTCCCCATCGCCCCGCACGCCCCCGAAGACGTCGAAGCGGCGATCTACAACGAACTCGAACGCCTCCGGCGGGTTCCGCCCACGGACGGTGAGTTGCGGCGGGTGCGGAGGGCTCTGCTCGCGGCCGAAGTCCGGAGGCTCGCATCCGCCGAGGGACTGGCATTCCAGCTCGCCTCATCCCAGGCGGCGTGGGGAGACTGGCGGGAGACGTTCCGGTTGCAGGAACGGATGCGGGCGGTCGGGCGCGACGAGATTGCACGGGTGCTCGACGTGTACTTCCGGCCCGAGGGAAGGACTGTCGCCATCCTGCGCCCGGCAGAGGAGCCGTAGGCGGGGGCCGTGCCGCTTCTCCCGCTCCTTCTTCTGCCCGCTGCCTTCCTCCGCGGTGAAGGGTCCCCGCCGCCCACCGGCAGGGTGCCCCCCGCTTATCCCGTCCAGTCCCCGGCACCCGGGGCCGATACGCTGGACGCGCCAGCCGGAGAGGACCTCTCGCTCTCGGGTAGGGCAGGACTCGAGGCACTCACCTTCCGGCCACTCGAGTTCGATCCGCCTGCGCCCGAGGCACACGAGATCGCCGGGGTTACGGTCCTCCACCTCTACGACCCGCTCCTCCCGCTCATCGACGTTCAGGTTCAGATGGCGGGAGGGCCCGGCAACTTCCCGCGCACTCGCCTTGCAGCCGCTTCCGCCTTCCCATTCGTCCTCAGGTCGGGCGGGACGCGGACGCGAACTCCCGATGCCGTCGAACGCGCGCTGGACGAGCTGGCGCTGCAGCTTTCGGTGAGCGGAGGGGGGGGCGCAATGCGATTCCGGATGAATGCGCTGCGCGAGACACTTGAGCCGGCGATGGATCTTCTGGGCGAGATTCTCCTGGAACCCGGACTCGACTCCCTCGCTCTTGAGGTCTGGCGGGGCCAGACGCGGGAACGGATCCGGCGGCGGGACGACAACCCCGGCAGCCTCGCCTTCTCGGAATTCAACCGCCTGATGTACGGGGATCATCCCGTCGGGTGGGTTCTCGGGGAAGGCGACCTCTCCGCGGAGCGGCTCAGCCGCAGCGTCCTGCGCCGTCTGCACACAGTGATCGCCTGCCGCGACCGGGTCCTCGTCGGGATCTCCGGAGACGTGACGTGGGAGGACGCCGAGCCGCTCGTCAGGCAATTCCTGGATTCGTGGCCCGAGTGCGAAGCGCCGCTTTCCTCTCTTCCGGAGCCCGCGATCCGCAGCGGACCCGGCACCTTCATCCTCCCGAAGGCCATCGAGCAGAGTACCGTGCTGCTGGCCCAGCCGAGCGCCGTTCGCCAGGGAGATTCCAGGGAATATTTCGCCTCGCGGGTCGCCGATCACCTCCTGGGCGGAAGCGGGTTTGGATCCCGGATCGTAGAGCGCATCCGCACCGCGGAGGGACTCGCATACGGCGCCAGCTCGGTGTGGACCACCCCGGCCCGGCACGAGGGTCTACTCGGTGCCTACACGGCAACCGGCGCGCAAACCACGCCCGATGCACTGCGTCTGCTTCGCGAGGTACTCGAGGCGTATCGGCGCACCCCGCCGTCCGAATCCGACGTGCGGCGGGCCGTCGAAGAGATCACGACCGGCTATGTGTTCGCCTTTGAGTCGGCCGCGGCGATCGTGGCGCGCCAGATGCAGTTCCGCGCGGAGGGACTCCCGCCCGACTGGCTCTGGCGATACTGGGAAGGTCTGGAGGCGGTGACGGCGCGGAGCGTCGCCGATGTGATCCGGACGCACCTCGATCCCGACGCGATGACGGTTCTCATCCTCGGTGATCCGACGCGGTTCACACTCGGGGCGGAGCGGGTGGGCCCGGTCTACGAACTCCGGCCGGACGGAAGCTTCCGGCCCTGGGTCACTCCGGCCGATCCGCTAGGTGGACCGCCGCAATCCCCCCCGTGAGGTAGGTCCACCCGACGTTCGCAAACCCCGCTTCCTCGAGTTGCCGAGCGATGCCGCCGGGACCCGGGAACGCCTTCACGGACGCCGGCAGGTACGAATAGGCCCACGGGTGCCCCGAGACCAGGCGCCCGATGAGCGGGAGGATCCGATGGAAATAGAAGTGGTAGCCGGCCTTCACCAGCCGGTTCGGCGGGGTGGTGAATTCAAGAATGGCGAGCCGGCCGGCCGGCCGAAGCACGCGCCGGTACTCGCACAACCCGGCGCCGACGTCCGCTAGGTTCCGGATGCCGAAGGCCACCATCGCGGCATCAAAGCTCCCGTCCGGGAACGGCAGGCGGAGGCAGTCGCCACAGACAGGCAGGACAGCGCGGCCGTCGAGCTTGGGCCGACCCGACACGAGCATCGGAAACGCGAAGTCGACCGCGGTCACGCGACCGGAAAACCCCGGCCGACCGATCAGCTCAAGGCTCATGTCGAAGGTGCCCGCACAGGCGTCGAGCACGTTCCGAGGACCGACGGCAAACTCCCCCAGCGCGTCCACGGCGAGGCGCCGCCAGTGGCGATCTGCATTGGCGCTCAGCAGGTGGTTCAAGAAATCGTAGCGGGGGGCAATCTCGGTGAAGATCGTGCGGACCTTCCGGCCGGACCCGGGATCGCAGTCAGCTGCGCTCGTCACCACGACCTCCATGACGGCATCAATGCTCCCCTGTCTGTTTGTCAGATAAAGACGTGACACCTGTATCCCGGCGTACTCTCCGTCCTACCGGGCGGGATTTCGGTGCGCCGGTAGGACCTCCATGGAACGGCGGACCGTGGACCAGCGCAACCCCACACGACGCCCAGACGGCGGAATGCCGATGCCATGTCAGGCCGCCTCGGCCTAGCGTTCCGAGCGATCAAGCGAACTCCATGCTCTGCGGGCGACTCCGTCAGCGGCGTAGTGGAATGCCTGCTGAGGCTACAACCGGACATAACTCGATCGACAGGATGCACTTCACTCCAACCTTGGTGAGCGGGACGCGCGGAAACCGCCCCGGTCACAGGTGACGGACCGTTCCCATGGCATCGCCGTCCCAGAGCCCCCCAACCGTGCCGGCGCAGCCCTGAGATGCGGTGGATCGTTTCGCGCTAATCCGATCCACTACACGGTCAACCGGACGGCGGGCTGGGTGCCATGCCATCGATAGGCAGGAGGATGCCGCATCTTCCTGCATTACACCGTCGCAGCCGAATTCCCCCGTCTCGCGGGAGCGCAACGCGCGAACACCTGGGAAACGAGACCCACCGTCGGGCCGGGCCGCACCTGAACCTTCGACACCGGGCGCTGTAGTGTTAGGATGCCTGATCGATCATCCAGCCGATGCAGCGGAGGAAACATGCTCGGACCGTTGGCCAAGCTCCTTGGCGCCGTACTGATCGTACTCGTCGCGATCGGCCTCCTGCTCGCTCTTCTCTCCGCCCTGGGAACGGCATTCGCGCTGGCGATCACCCTCGGAAGCATCCTCCTCTTCAAGGTGGCCCCGCTCGTCCTTCTCTGCTGGATCGTCTACAGGATCGCGCGCAACCGGAAGCCCCGTGGGCGAATCACGGCCTCCGACGAGGCTTGGCTTCAGGGAAGACGCTAGGACGGGGTACCGCAATCGGGGACCACCCCCGGACAGCCGTTCCTACTTCGGGATGCGCACGCGCGTCCCCACATCGGCGTCCAGGAGTTCCGCAGCCGAGCTGTCCCTCGCGGCCACCTCTACGCGTCCGTCCGAGTTTACGAGCGCTGCGAGGCTTTCGGACGGCAGGTCGCCGTAGGTACGCACCACGGGGATCTTCAGTCCCTTTATCTCGACGCCTGACGCTTCGTCGACACTGGCACCGGGCAGGTTCGTGACGAGATTTCCGAAGCCGTCCGTCAAGACGACCTCGCCAATGATCGCCTCCGCCTCCCAGCTCACACCCGGTTCGGGAAGATAGACCGGATCGGCGATCTCCGGACCGAAGCGGAAGAGGTGGACACCGCGGGCGAGATACGCTGCGGCCGGAGCAAAGATGTCCCGGCCGTGAAAGGTCGCGCTCCTCTCCTCTGGCAGAAAACCGGGATTCTCGATAGACACGGGCCGGAACTCGTCAGCGGCATCGAGGACACGGCTCACGATCCCGTTGTCCGGTGCGACAACGAATCTCCGGTCCGCCTCTGCCGCCAGCGCCCGCCGTCTGGTGCCCACTCCGGGGTCGATAACCACGAGGTGCACCGTCCCCGGCGGGTACCGGTTCCAGTAGCGGGCGAGAGCTAGCGCTCCGGCTCCCACGGCGCCGAACGGAATCTCGTGGCTCACATCATCAAGAATCGCGCCGGGGAAAATCGAGGCGATGACCCCCTTCATCGCCCCGACGTAGCCGTCGGCGCTACCGAAGTCCGTCAGGAGGGTGACGCGCGCCATTTCCCAGCTATGCGGAAGCCGACCCCGGCCGCCACGCGGTAGACGCCTCCAGGTCGTCGAGGATCTCTTCCGGATCTTCGAACTCCTGAAGCGTCCGGTCCCCGAAGTGCTCGAGGGAGACACCGTGGGCGTGAAACTCGGCGAGCGTCTCAGGAAAGTCGCGCGCAATCATGTGGAGCGGGCTCGTGAACAGTTCGTCCCGAGTCGGCCTCGGGTGGAAGGGAATCTTGATTTAGGCCTCCTCGGCGAGTGAGATGCGGACCGAGCGAAGGATTTCGCCGGCAAGGTGGCTGAGTGCTGATCCAGCAGGGGATTCCGGGGCCGACACGACGATCGGCGTGCCGCCGTCACCCCCCGACCGGACGGCCGGATCGAGCGGGATGGACCCGAGAAAGGGAAGACCCATCTCACGAGCCAGACGCTCGCCCCCCCCCCTTCCGAAGACATCGACCATCTCGCCGCAGTGCGGACAGACGAGATCACTCATGTTCTCGACGATCCCGAGGACGCGCGTGTTCACGCGTTCGAACATCTTCACGCCACGCCGGACATCACCCACCGAGACCGCCTGCGGGGTCGTGACCATCACCGCCCCCTTCACGTCGATCGTCTGGACGAGGGACAGCTGGGCATCCCCCGTACCCGGCGGCATATCAACGACCATGACGTCCAGCGGACCCCAGTCGACCTGAGTGATAAACTGTCGCAGGATCCCCGATATGAGGGGCCCGCGCATGATCGCCGGCTGCTCCTGCTCCAAGAGAAAACCGAGACTCATCAGCCGGACGCCGTGCGCCTCGAGGGGCTCGATCATCTCGCTCCCCTTTGACCCGGTGACGCGGGGGCGTCTTGTCTCGCCGAACATTCTCGGAATATTCGGCCCGTAGATGTCGGCGTCCAGCAGGCCCACCGCCAATCTCTCCGAAGCCAGCGCGACAGCCAGGTTCGTGGCCACCATGGATTTGCCCACGCCTCCCTTACCCGACGACACGGCGATGACGTGGGAGACATCGGAGAGGACGCCCGGCTCGGGCGTCGGGGGCGGGACCGATCCCGGCTCAAGCCGTCGACGACCGCCGCCGGTGCGGCGGGGATCCGATACCGGTTGCGGGGGTCTGCCGGGAAGCTGCCCGCCGGATCTTTGCCCCCCGCCGGCGTGGCGGGGATCTGCTGCCGGTTGCGGAAGCTGAAGGTTAACGCGGACGCGGCTGACGCCCTCGACCGCCTCGACAGCCGTGCGGGCCGCCCTCACGAGCCCGTCGGGTACATCGCCCCTGAGGTGGAAGGAGAAGCGGGCGCGACCATTGTCGTCGACCTCAATCTCGCCGACATGCCCGCTCGCGACGACATCGGTCCCCGTTCCGGGGTGAGTGACCGTGCGAAGGGCGTCCGCCACGGAACGCTTCAGGGCCTCCTGGGACATCAGGCGTCCGTCGCCTCCCGAGGCGTGCAAAAAAAGCGGCGCACCCCCTTGAGGGAGCGCGCCTCCTGGTGGAGCACCGGAGCGGTCCCGATACGCTGCCCGCCCGGTGCCCGCCCGTCTAGATCGCCATGACCTCCGTGACTTCCGGCACGGTGTTCCGGATGCGCCGCTCGATCCCGTCCTTGAGCGTCAGCATCGAGATGGGACACGACTCGCAAGCGCCCATCAGCCGGAGATGCACGATCCCCTCGGATTCCTCGAAGCCTAGGAACTCGACATCCCCGCCGTCGGCGTGAAGCGCCGGACGGATCTGATCGAGGATCTCGATAATCTGGTGCTCTTTCGACACGGGGCTCCTCGCCGGAACGGACACCGCGCAAGGCGCTGAGAACCCCGGACACCCGCATCGGTTCCATCTAGTCGCGCGTACACGGCTATCTGCGGAGGAGCGTGCTCAGGGCGTGGAGGTCTCCGCTAGCCGGATGTCGGAAGACGAGCCGGCGGGTGAGGAGCGTGTCCAGATCGCGCCGTCGCCCGCGCGCTGCCACGAGTTCGGCCACCTGCCCTGCCCTGACACACCCCGACCGCTCCACTCTCGACCAGAGGGTCCGCTCCCCATCCGAGCCCACCCCCATCATGTCGTAGCGCCCGGGCCCGGTCTCGGCCACGACGGCTAGCGCGTGCCGTTCCAGCACGGCCTCGATGGGATCGCGATGATGCGCCTTGACGCCCGTCAGGACCAAGAAGGCCGATCCGGACGGCCCCCGCTCGCGCAGGAGGAGCTTCGCGACCACCTCGTCCGCACACGAATAGTCGAGGATCGCGACCGACGAAAGGTCGACTAGCGAGAGGGCCGGAGCAACCAGCATGTCTAGCTGACGCTCGATCGCGATCCGAACGGCCCGGCCCGTCGGCCGCGTCACTAGATGCGAGCGGAGGCTCGTCACGCTCCGCTCGAGGAGTTCTCGAACATCGACTGCCAAGGCACTAAGCTGCAAGTCGCCGAACCGCCGGGCTTGTCTCACGGCTGAGTCCCGGCCGGCAGGATGATCATGATCTGGGCACCGGGGAAGGGCGGAAGGCCGTCCTCGAGCGGTGCCATTTCATCCCAGTCCGGCACATCGGCGATCCGTGCCGTCCCGCTCCGGATCGCGATGCCGCCGTGCCACCGCCTGACCTGCCTGCGGATCTGCTGGATACCCTGGCCCCGGCCCTGGTCGGGAAAGCGCGTAAGCCCGTGGATGAACGCCGCCTCGAGTGCCGTGGCATCCCCCCACCGGTCCCCGTAGCGACCGGAATACTCCCCTTCGAGGGAGCCACGGAAGCCCCGGCCCACGTCACCCACCCCTATCACGAGGACCTCGCGGCCGAGCCTTTTCTTCCAGAGATAGCTCTGGGCGGCAACCCACCCCGGCGCGCCAGCGTGTTCGAGGATGTTCTGACATACTTCCGAGAGGACCACGGGGAACTGCACGACCGCCGTAGGCGGATAACGGAGTGTGCGGGCAAGGATCCTCCCCGCGCGGTCGTGGACCAAGTCCACGACCGCGTGGACATCCCGATTCTCCTCGATCCTCGTGAGCTCGAGGAGGACCTCCGATCTCCTCGCCTGCCGTCTGCCCGACGGGAGTGGCTCGCGGAAGATGCCTTCGGCCGCGGCCGGGAAGCCCATCCTCCCAAGGTAGGCGAGGACCTCGCCCCCCTCCGGGAGCTTGAGCACTGGGCGCTCGCCGCATCGTTCGCCCATCACGCGTCCGAGCGAGAGGAGCCCGATCATCCCCACCGGGTCGACCCACCGGAGGCGATGTGCATCGAGGAGGACGCTTCCCTCGACGGAGTCCGAGGCAAGCGCAAGGAGTCGGTCAACGCTCCGGTAGTCGAGCGAGGTGGGAACCGGGATGACCTTCATTTTACCCCCCGTGCCGGGTCGATCTGCCCGTCCAGATAGCGGCCGAGGCCCAAGGCTCCCCGATGCTCCACATTGCGCGCCGCGCGCCGGTTCGCCTCTGCCATCGCATCCTCGAGGGAGGAGCCTGCCAGGAGCCCGCTGAAGCATGATGCGCCCCAGACGTCGCCGCACCCGGTGGGATCCCCCTCCCCACCGGCAACCGCCGCCCCCTCCACTCTCGCGCTACGCACAGGTCCCGGGGCCGCGAGACCCCCACGCCGCAGGGGCCAGGTGAAGGGATCGGGATCGAAGCACGGACTAACAACGTAGGCGGCTCCCTTGGGACCGAGGGTCACGTTGATCAGCTTGAGCTCCGGCCCTACCGCGTCGGCCGCCAGTTTGAGTGGATCGCCGCGCGCGTGGCCGAGGAGCGCGAACTCGGCCTCGTTCATCTGGACCGCGTCAAAGCAGCACAGCCACTCCGTCCAGTGGAGAAGCGGCTGCGGCACCCGTTCCCCGCCCCCGCCGAGCCCGAGGAAGAGGGAATGGAGATCGGCGTACATCGGACCGGCGAACTCCCCGCGGAGCCGGCGCGCAGTCCCGAGCTCCATCTCGAATCCAGATATGAAGTTGAGGTACAGCGCGTCGCACTCGCGGGTGAGTGGCGCAAGTTCTTCCCACGTCCAAGGCGGCACTCCTCCCCTCAGCCTCTCGGTCACGCGCACGTGCCCGGCGTAGCGCATCTCCACCTCGTTGTTCGGCTCGGGCACGACCACGACTCCGGGCACGATTCGGACCCTCGGCAGTGAGCGGAGGAATCGGAAGGCCTCTTCCGCCCGGTCCTGCCCCACCTTCACGATCGGGCCGATCGACCATGGCTCGGGAAGCGCGACCGTCAGCGCCTCGAGCGCATACCCGATCCCCCCCCAGCCCGTGAGCGTTCCGGCAGCGGGGTTCCCGCGGGAGATCTTGTCCCAGACGAGCGTGCCGACTACACCCAGCAGGCGGCCTTCGCGCGCGCCTTGCGGGGGCAGGACGGTGGCGTCAACCATCGAGCGAGAGGACGGCGAGGAAGGCTTCCTGCGGGATCTCGACGGAACCCACCTGCTTCATCCGCTTCTTTCCCTCCCTCTGCTTCTCGAGGAGCTTGCGCTTGCGGGTGATGTCGCCCCCGTAGCACTTCGCTGTGACGTTCTTCCGGACCGGACGGATGTTCTGGCGCGCCACAACCCTCCCCCCGGTCGCGGCCTGGAGCGCCACCTGGTACTGCTGACGTGGAATCAGCTCCTTCAGCCGCCGAACGAGATTACGGCCGTGGGACTCCGCCTTCGTCCGGTGGATGATCACCGAGAAGGCGTCGACCGGAGCCCCGTTCACGAGGATATCGAGCCGCGCCAGGCTGTCCTCCCTGTAGTCGAGAATCTCGTAGTCGAATCCGGCATAGCCGCGCGTGCCGCTCTTCAGCCGGTCGTAGAAGTCGAGCACGATCTCCGCCAGGGGCAGCTCGTAGTCGAGTTCGACCCGCTCGGTGTCAAGGTACTGCATCCCCTTGAACACGCCCCTCCGGTCGTGCGCGAGCTTCTGCACATTTCCGATGTACTCGGCGGGGCAGACGATCCGGGCCCGCACGATCGGCTCCTCGATCCGGTCAATGACGCCTCGGGCGGGGAGTTTCGTCGGGGTCTCGACGTGAACGACCTCGCCGTTCATCAGGGTGACCCGGTACTCGACATTCGGAACCGTGGTGATCAGATCGACCCCGAACTCTCGGTCGAGCCGCTCCTGGACGATCTCCATGTGAAGCAGCCCGAGGAATCCGCAGCGGAACCCGAACCCGAGGGCGGCCGACGTTTCCGGCTCGGACTGGAGAGATGCATCGTTCATCTTGAGCCGGTCTAGGGCATCACGGAGCTCCTCGTAGCTGTCGGAATCGGTCGGGTAGAGTCCCGCAAAGACCATTGGCCTTATCCGCTGGTAGCCCGGAAGGAGCTCCTCGGCCCGCCGGCCGGCGTCCAGCACCGTATCCCCGACCGCGGTATGGCTAACATCCTTGATCGCGGCCACGAGGTAGCCCACGTCCCCCGGCCCGAGGCGCGGGCGCGGGATGCGCTTCAGCTGCTGGATCCCCACTTCCGTGACCTCGTAAGTCTCGGGGTGGGAGCCGAATGCGATGACCGTCCCCGGCTCGAGCGTCCCGTCGAACACACGGATCGACGGGACGGCGCCTAGGTACTGGTCATAGTAGGAATCGAAGACGAGGGCCCGCGTCGGCGCGCCCGGATCGCCCGCGGGCGGGGGAACACGCTCGATGACCGCATCGAGCACTGGTCCGATCCCGACGCCGTCCTTGGCCGAAACGGGGAGGATCGCTTCGGGATCCACCCCCAGCAGCTCCGCGAGCTCCCCGGCGCGGCGCTCCACCTCGGCGCCGGGGAGATCGATCTTGTTCAGTACCGGGATGATCTCGAGTCCCGCGTCCATGGCCAGGAAGAGATTGGAGAGCGTCTGGGCCTCAACTCCCTGGCTCGCATCCACGACGAGGATCGCACCTTCACATGCAGCGAGCGACCGCGACACCTCGTAGGTGAAATCGACGTGGCCGGGCGTGTCGATAAGATTGAACCCGTAGGTCCGGCCATCGGGAGCCCGGTAGTCCATCCGGACCGCGTGGAGCTTGATCGTGATCCCACGCTCCCGCTCGAGTTCGTTCGAGTCTAGAACCTGTGCCCGCATGCTGCGCGCATCGAGAGTCCCGGTCGCCTCGAGGAGCCGGTCGGCGAGGGTGGACTTCCCGTGGTCGATGTGGGCCACGATGCAGAAATTTCGGATGTTCGAGATGCGCACGGGTCCCACGTTCCCGGTTGCCGGGGTTGTATGGAGGGGTCAGGAGAGTCTAACCCGGAGAAAAACCCGGATCAATCGAGGGGAGGAGGAAGGCGCATCGGCGCTGGGACCGCCCGTGCGGGCGACCCTTGTTACTCGCGGCGGCGAAGGATCGGGCGATCCGGAGTTTGGCTCGATCCCGGAAGGATCGGCACGGCCTCGGGGCCGCCGTCATCTCCGTCGGGGACGAGCGTGCGTGGGCCGCCGGCCGGTCCCGACGGCCCGGCATCGCCCCCGGCCTGCACCGGGACCCGGCGCACCGAGGGATCCCCCGGGAGGGGAGGCGGCGCCCCCGGTCCTCCTTCCCCGGTGCGGCTCCGCACGATGGGAGTTCCCGGCTCCCCGCGGATCCGGCTCGTGAATGCGAACTGGGGGAGCCCCGGATCCGGGGGCCGGGCATAGACGACCTGGTCGCCCCTGTAGCGGGTCGCCGGGTAGAAGTACGGGTCGTTGAAGATCACAACCCGCACGTCCATGCACGTCTGATGATAGGGGTTCCACGCCTCGGCGGGCTGCGCTTCGTGGCACTGGAAGCAGAGGAAACGCGGGTAGGAGTAGGACTCTCCCACATGGTAGGTCGCGAAATCCAGCGCGTAGTCCTCCCCGACGCCGGGAAGGAGCGCGCGGCGCAATTCGTCGACGGCGACGTAGGGGTCGGTCCGGATCGGCATCCCCCCGAGGGCCACGCCCCACCGTCCGCCCGAGATCCGGTCTCGGGTGACAGGATCGCGCGACGCGAGAACGAAGAAGTAGCCCACCCCGGGCGACGCCTCCACCTCCCACCCCTCGGGTTCGGGAAAACGGAGCTCGTAGTCGCGGCCGGCGAGCGCGACTTCGCTCTCCCCAGCGGCGTTGATGAGCCTCAACACGCCACCCGTGTCGATGTGGAGGATGAGGAGGTGAGAGTCGGTGCCCGCACGGTAGTACACGCTCGGGCGGTCACCCGGAACGAACACCGGATCAATCCCACGGTCAAGCCAGATCCGCGCCTCGAGAGGACCGGTGCCGACCGGCGGGGGCGGGGGATACACCTGCGCGGCAAGCCACCCGGGCGCGAGCGGGGAGAGCACGACTGTGCCGAGGACGGCGGCGAACGCCGGGCCCGCGTGGACAACCCGGCGTTCCGGCGGTGCAGGCCGGGTCATACCCGTGCGTCCTCCATCGATGGTTCCATCCGGCGTTTCCTCTCCCGGTCACAGGTGGGCGGCTCTGCACTCCGCAGGTGCCCGCGCCGCGCCTTCTTGCTATGGCGATTGCAGGCAAAACGTTCCCTCGGTAGCTTCGGGCCTCCAGATGAGCCCGCCCACTACTGTCCGAGAAGCTGCCGGCGCCGAGCTCCTTGGTCCTGAAGACCTTGCGAAGCTGGGTGGCCTCGAGGTGCGCACGCGCGCCGTGGTCGAAGGCTTCTTCCTAGGTCTCCATCGCTCGCCGCACAGGGGTTTTTCCGCAGAATTCGCGGAGTCGCGAGCCTACCGTCCGGGTGACGACGTCAGGCACATCGACTGGCGCATGTACGCCCGTTCGGACCGCTACTATGTCAAGCAGTTCGAGGAGGAAACGAACCTGCGTGCCCACCTCCTGCTGGACGTGAGCGCCTCGATGGGGTGGAGCTCGCGGCCCGGTGTGCTCCCGACGAAGATGTGGTACGCGAGCTCGCTCGCGGCCGCGCTCGCCTTGATCCTTCTCAGGCAGGGAGACCGCGCTGGGCTCGCCGCCTTCGACGACCGGATCCGGCGCTGGGTATCCGCACGGGGCGGGCGCCGCCACTGGTTCGAGTTTGCGCGCAATCTCGAGGACCTCGACGCGTCCGGGTCGACGGACGCCTCAACGGCGATCCGGGAGGTGGCCCTGAGGCTCTATCGCCGCGGTCTCGTGATTCTCGTCTCCGACCTGCTCGTCGACCCCGGCGAGACGGTGCGTGCGCTCCGCTACCTAGCCCACCGGAAACACCAGGTCATGGTCTTCCACCTCCTCGACCCGGGAGAGCGTGATCTCTCGGGAACGGGCGACGCCCTATTCCGCGACCCGGAGACCGGCGAGGAGCTGCTCGTCGATCTGGCTGAGGTGCGCGAGGACTACCGCGACGCGGTGGAGCGGGCGCTTACCGAGTGGGAACGCACGCTCCGACCAGCAGGCGTGGACCACCTCCTCGTCGACACTTCGGCACCCCTTGCGGGAACGCTCCGGGCATTCCTGAGGAAACGGGAGCGGTTGGGCTAGGCCTCAAGTGACTGTACTGAGTCCCCTCCTCCTCCTTGCCTCAGTGGCACTCGCCGTGCCGCTCCTGATTCACCTCCTCAGGCGGCGCGATACGCGGACCCTGGTCTTCCCGGCGCTGCGCTATCTCAAGCGCACCACGAGGGAGCACGCGCGTATCGTGCGGCTCCGCCAGCTCCTGCTCCTCGCCCTACGGATCGCGGCCGTGCTCCTCGCCGTCCTTGCCGGTGCCCGGCTTGTACTCCCCCTCGGGGGGAGCGACGATCCCCCGGCCGGACTCGCAATCGTGGTGGACAACGGGATCACATCGGGGACCGTCGTCGGAGACGGGCGGCTCCTCGACTCGATCCGCGCCCGGGCCGCCCGGGCACTCGAGCGCGCCGGAGCACGGGACCGAATCTGGATCATCGAGACCGGGACGCCAACACAGCCGTCACTGCCCCTCTCGGTGGAGGAGGCCCGCGCGCGCATCGCCTCGCTCACCCCCACGCACGTGGCACCGGACCTTCGGGGCGCGCTTGAACGGGCGGCGGACCTCTTGGAAGCCGGCGCACCCGATACGAGGGAGATTCTCCTCATCTCCGACCTCGATCGCGCTGCGCTCGAGGGAGGCGAAGATCGCGGCGACACGCACCTCGAGCGGGTCGTGATCGCTCCCCCGCCGGGACGGCCGCCGGGAAACCGCGGGATCGGCGGGCTTCTCGTCTCGGGCGGATTCGTACCTAGGGCTGGCGACCCCGGCGAGATTGAGGTGTCGCTGGCAGGTGCCGGCGCCGGGGGTTCCGCCGTGCGCGGCTACCTCGGGGACCGCCTCATCGGGACCTCGATGGCCGGGCCGGACGGGTCGGCCGTCCTCACACTCCCCCGCCTACCGGCCGGCTGGGCCACGGGCCGTGTCGAGATCGAGCCCGACAACCTCCGGGGCGACGACATCGTGTACTTCGCCTTCCGGACGATTCCCGCTCCCACGGTGGGTGTCCCCGGACAACTCGCCCTGTTCGTTGAGGAGGCACTCTCTGTGCTCGACGAGGCCGGGAGGATTCGCCTCGCGGGCGAGGAGGAAGCGGCGGTCGAGGTTCTTAGCGGCGGCGCGCTGCGGGCTCCGGCCGACCGGGCGGCGGTGATCCTGATCCCGCCGGACGAACCGGCGCTCCTCCCCTCTCTCAACCGCGAGCTGGGTCGCCTCCTTCCCGGGTGGAGCCTCGAGCCCACGACGCTGCCTGCAGGCACCGAGCTCAGCGTCGACGCCGGCCAGCTGATGGACGTCCTCTCTTCCCAGCTCAGCGTTCGGGAGTCCTATCGGATCGGAATCCCGGACGGCGCGGCGGACTGGTCGCCTCTCCTCACCCTCTCCAACGGCGAGCCGTGGCTGGTCGAGGCGGTGAGCGAGGGAAGACCCGTCATGGTCCTCGGCTCCCCGCTCACCGAACGCGCCTCGGACCTTCCAGCATCGACATCGATGCTTCCTGTTCTCGAGGTTCTGACCGGCCATACGCCCGGCTCCCGGACGGCGCGCCGAGCCGTGGCGGGCGAACCCTTCCCGCTCCCGGATGGCGCCGAGACGGTGGCCCGACCGGACGGGACGGCGCACTCGGTGTCCGGACGCACAGACTACGCGGAAACCGACGCCGCGGGCGTCTACGACGTGCTAGGCGAGGGAGACTCGATCCTAACCCGCGTTGCTGTCAACGCAGCGGCGGCGACCGGCGCGAGCGTCGACGCCGGTGAGGCGGCGCGGCTCCTAGCCGGGGCGTGGCCGGAGGCCGAGCCCGGCGATCCCTGGCCGGACGCGGTCCTCCGGGACCGCGACGGGAGCGAGGTTGGCCGACCGCTCCTGCTCGCGCTCCTCCTCGTCCTGATCGCCGAAGGGTGGCTCGCATCCCTAGGCAAGGGGTCGCGGCCGTCGAGGACGCCGTCCGCCGACGCACTTCCCCCGTGAATCTGTCCCACCCGGTCCTTAAGTCGATCGACCGGACCCCATTGACCGCGAGGCTTCGGAGCGGACTCCCCCGGGCGGGTGAGCGGAGTACTATCGGCGGAATCGTAGGCTCCGCCGGCACAGCGCTCGTCGCCACCCTCTACGCGACGCATCCACGTCGGATCTTCGTTCTCCTCGCGCCGAATCCGGGCGCCGCGGACGAGGCGGAAGCCGATCTCGAGTCACTGCTGGGGGGTGGCGTCGTCCATCTCTTTCCGCAATACGAGAGCCATACCCTGGCCCGGGAGGACGACGACCCCCGGATCGACGCACTCCGTGTCGAGGCGGTCGAGGCGCTACTAGGCGAGGGGGGACGCATATTCGTAACGACCCTGCGCGCGCTCCGGGAGCGGATGGCCGTCCCCGAACGGCTGGCCGATCTCCAACTCGACGTCGAAGCCGGCCAGGGAATCCGCCTCCCGGCGCTCGTGGAGCGGCTCGACTCGATGGGCTACCAGCGGACACCGCTCGTCGAGGAGATTGGCCAGTACGCGCTTCGGGGCGGACTTGTCGACATCTTCTCCCTCGGCCTAGCCGACCCAATCCGGATCGAGTTCTTCGGAAACGAGATCGCAACGATCCGCTCGTTCGAGGTCACAGATCAGCGGTCGACCGCCGACATGGCCTCGGTCCGCCTGCTCCCGGCAGCCTTCCCGGGCGAGGACGGTCCGGGCGGAGAGGACACGCGCCCGAGAAGCCTCCTGGAGATCCTCCCCTCTGAAGCGATCCTGGTTGCAGGCGACGAGGCCGCGCAGGAAGACGTCTCGAGAGACCGTCGACCGGCGGGCGAGAGGAACGTTCCCGCAACCGGCGCGGACGAGGGGCTCCTCATGGCGCCGGCTGAGGCCCGGAGACTCGTGCTCCGGTTCCCGCGCCTCGTCCTCACCCCGGAGGCGGGCCACGATCTTTGCCTCGGGGCGAGCCGCCCACCCACGATCGAACGAAAGATGGAACGCCTCGTCTCC
Organism: uncultured Gemmatimonadaceae bacterium; assembly: GCA_964532325.1. Taxonomy (GTDB): domain Bacteria; phylum Gemmatimonadota; class Gemmatimonadetes; order Longimicrobiales; family Gaopeijiaceae; genus JAAXGI01. Next base: position 170,151 of record CAZHGS010000001.1, read on the forward strand.
TTTCTTCGGGCAGAGACAGCACGCGGTATCCGGACTCTGATCCTCTGTGACAACGGGGGGCAGATCGAGCGACTCGAGGAAATCCTCTCGGAATCGGGGCCCGAAATCCCCGGCGTCCAGGTCGGACTCGGGACATTGGAGGCCGGGTTCCGCATCGGGGGCGGGCGGCCTCTCAACGTTCTCACCGACCACGAGATCTTCCGCCGCAGGCGGAGGATCCTCGCGCGACGCCGTTTCCGTGGCGCCATGGCACTCGAGAGCGTGGCGCAGCTCGCTCCCGGCGACTACGTGGTCCACATGGAGCATGGCATCGGGCGATTCCAAGGGCTCAGGCAGATCGAGATCCACGGCGAGAGCCTTGAGGTACTCGTGATCCGCTACGCGAACGGCGAGACACTGAATCTCCCTGTCTACCGCCTGGATCTCATCGAGCGATGGGTCGGCGAGAGCGAAGAGACGGAGCCGCCGGCCGTGCACCGGATCGGGGGTCGGCGCTGGAAGGCGCTCCGCCGGAAGACCGAGGCCGCGATCGAGAAGCTGACCCGTGAGCTGCTCGATCTCTACGCCGAGCGGGAGGTCGCGGAGGGATTCGCGTTCTCCCCGGACTCGAGGTGGCAGACCGAGATGGAAGCCGGGTTCCTCTACGAGGACACGCCGGACCAGCGGCGGGTCACACGGGAGGTGAAGCGCGACATGGAGTCGCCGCGGCCAATGGATCGCCTGATCTGCGGGGATGTGGGGCTCGGGAAAACGGAGGTGGCCATCCGCGCCGCCTTCAAGGCCGTCCTGGACGGAAAGCAGGTCGCGCTCCTCGCACCGACGACGATCCTCGTCGAGCAGCACGAGCGTACATTCGCCGAACGGCTCGCGGACTTCCCCGTCCGCGTGGAGTCGATCTCGCGTTTCCGGACCGCGCGCCAGCAACGGCAGGTCGTCGCGGATCTCGCTGCCGGGAAGGTCGACATCGTCGTCGGGACGCATCGGCTCCTCTCCGGTGACCTGGCCTTCCGCGATCTGGGACTCCTGATTGTGGACGAGGAGCAGCGGTTCGGAGTTAGGCACAAGGAGGCGATCAAGCGGCTTCGCGCGAGCGTCGATGTCCTCACCCTCACGGCCACGCCGATCCCCCGCACCCTTCAGCTCTCCCTGGCGGGCGTGCGGAGCCTCTCATTTATCCGGACCGCACCGCGCGACCGCCTCTCCGTCGTCACCCGGGCGGTGCCGTGGAGCGACACGATCATTGCCGAGGTCCTCGGCCGCGAGATGGACCGCGCCGGCCAGGCCTTCTTCCTGCACAACCGGGTCCAGACGATCGACACCGTCGCCGGGAGGCTCCGGCGCATCCTTCCCGAAGTGCGCATCTCTGTGGCCCACGGGCAGATGCCCGCGTCCAAGCTCGACCGCGTCATGCGGGACTTCATGGGGGGAGCGGTGGACATCCTGGTCTGCTCATCGATCATCGAGAACGGGCTGGACGTCCCGAACGCGAATACCCTCGTGGTGGACCGGGCCGACCGCTTCGGGCTCGCCCAGCTCTATCAGATCCGGGGGCGGGTCGGCCGTTCGAACCGGCGCGCCTTCTGCTACCTCATCGTGCCGGAGACGATGACCCGCGATGCCGAGACGCGGGTCCGGCTCCTCGAGCGCTACACGGAGCTCGGCAGCGGCTACCAGGTGGCGCTCCGGGACCTAGAGATCCGCGGGGCGGGTAATCTCCTCGGGCAGGACCAGTCGGGGTTCGCGCACGCCGTAGGAATGGACACGTATCTCCGGCTCTTGGAGGAGGCGGTCCGGAGGATCCGGCGCGGACCGGGGGAGGAGCGCGCGTTCCCCGAGCCGGACATCTTGCTCCCGGGCTCGGCATACATCCCTGACGACTACGTCTCGGATGCCGGCCAGAAGCTGCATCTCTACCGGAGACTGTCGAAGCTCGAGGACCGCTCTGAGATAGCCGGACTCCGCGAGGAGATTCGCGACCGGTTCGGACCGCTCCCCGAGGAGGTCGAGCGGCTCATCGACGCGAAGCTGCTTCGCCTCCTCGGCCAGCGGCTGGGAATCGAGCGGATCTTCGTCCGTGGGGGCGAGGGACGTCTCACCTTCCGGTCCGACGCGAACCCCAGAATGGCGACTCTCGAGGGGCCCTTCAGGGACCGGCAGGTCGCGGTCGGCGTGAGACGCATAGCCCCGCTCTCGCTTTCGCTGACCCGGGTAGGGCCGGAGGCGCTCGCGCGTACGCTGACCCGGGCGCTCGACGCGATAGCGGCCGCCCCCCAGCCGGCCGCCTGGCGCTAGGCGATGTATGGACACCGAGTGAGGGGGAAGCAGATGGGCGGTCTCGGGAGGGTGTTGGTCGTCGCTCCACTCCTGCTCGGCGCCTCCGGATGCGGGAGCGGCCTCAACCCGGATGCGGTGGCCCGCGCGGGAGAATTCCAGCTCGGCACCGAGGCGGCCGCCTCGTTCCTCGCACCGGTCTCCGCCCTTCCAAACGATCCCGCCGTGGCAGAGGCGACCGTCAACATCTGGATCGACTACGTGCTCCTCGCCTGGGCCGTCAACCGAGGGGAGGTCGACGGCCTCGACCTTGATATGATCCTCGAGGACGCGTCCGACCGTCAACTCGTCGACCGGCTTCGCGAGCAGATGATCCAGCTCGACACGACGATCACAGACGAAGAGCTCGAGGCAGCTTTCGACCTCCAGCGTCCGGGTGAGGAGGTCCGGGCCAGACATATCCTCTTCGCGGCGCAGGCGGGCCTCCCGGCAAGCCGTCTGGACTCAATACGCACGCTCGCGGAGGCGGTCCGGGCGCGCGCGCTTGCCGGAGAGGACTTCGGGCGTCTGGCTGAGGAGTTCTCCGACGACCGCGGTTCGGCCGTAGCCGGTGGAGACCTGGGGTTCTTCGGACGGGGCGAGATGGTGCCCCCCTTCGAGGAGGCGGCCTTCGCACTGGAGCCGGGAGAGATCTCCGGAGTCGTCGAGAGCGACTTCGGCCTGCATGTGATCCGCGTCGAGGACCGCCGCTTCCCCGCCCTCTCGTCGATCGCCGAGGATTACCGCACACAGCTCCAGAGGGAGCGCATCATGGTGGCCGAGTCCACCTATCTCGCGGACCTCGAAGGCCGGGCGAACATGCAGGTTGACCCGGTTGCAGTGGCTCTGGTCCGCCGGATCGCCGAAGACCCCGGAGAGGCCCTCTCCGGGAACGAGGCGGCTGAGGTCCTAGTTCGCTGGACGGGCGGAGAGTACACCGCAGAGGCATTCAGGGAATTCATCGGGGGCCAGCCCGAGGAGGTCCTTGCGCAGATCACAGCTGCACCAGACGTCCAGATCGAGGCACTCCTGGGCGACCTCGGCCGGGACCGACTTCTCGTCAACGAGGCCGGGGAACTCGGGATCCGGCTCTCGGCAGAGGACCGGACGGAGCTGCGCGCCGGGGTCGTCGGCGAGTACAGGATGATCGCCGGCCTCCTCGGCGTGGACTCCCTCGAGGCAGCCGGCGGAACGTCACTCGCCATGACGGTGGAGGCTGCGGCGCTCGAACTCATGCGCCGGGTTGTGGCAAGCGAGCAGGACCTGATCCCACTCGGGAACCTCGCCGTCCCCCTCCGGGACCGCTACGGCTACCAGGTCGCGGACGACGCGGCGCTCCGGATCGTGAGCCGCGTCAACGAACTCCGCGGGCCGGGGGCGGAAGCCGGTCTCGCGGAGCCGGGAGTGCCCCCTGAGGGCGCGGGACCGCCCGCCCAGCCGTGAGAAACGCCCCCGCCCGGAACTGGCGCTCGGGAGGCGCGGTACTCTTGGCGAGCCCCGATGTCCCGCAGTCCCCATATGGAGTCAACCGTGCGGCGTGATCCCCGCCGAGTCCCGGTTCGAGCCCTCGCCACGCTCTTACTTGCCGCCATGGCAGGCGCCCCGGGGGCGCCGCTTGCAGCACAGACCCCGGAGTTTCTCCCGAGTCCCGGGCTCGACGGCAACCTCGTCGACCGCGTGGTCGCTACTGTGGGCGACTCCGCCGTCTTCCTTTCCCAAGTCCAAGAACAGGTCCTGAGGCTGCGCGCGTCCGGCATGCCGATCCCTGAGGATCCGGAGGAGCAGCGCGAGCTCGAGCGGGAGGTCCTCGACGAAATCGTTAACCAGATGCTCATCCTGAACGCCGCGGCGCAGGATACCATGATGACCGTCCCGGAGGGCCGCCTCGATCAGGAAACAGAGCAGGCTTGGCAGGACGCCGTCCGCCGCTTTGGCTCGGAGGCAACGATGCTCGTTGCCCTTGAGAGCGAGGGCATGACGATCGCCGAGTACCGGGGGTCGCTCCGCGAGGAGATCAGGAAGGGGCTTCTCAGCGAGAGGTTCGTGCAGTCCGAACTGAGCGAGGCCCGGATCGTACCCGTGGAGGAGGCGGAGATGCGGGCTTTCTTCGAGCGGGAACGGGACAGCCTAGGCGAGCGTCCCGCGACGATCACCTTCGACCAAGTGCTCTTCTCCCCAATACCCTCCGATTCCGTCAAGGCAAGCGCGAGAGGGCGTGCCCGCGAGATGCTCGCGCTACTTGAGGACGGCGAGGATTTCGCGGAGCTGGCGACACGGTTCTCCGACGACCCCGGCTCCGCCCAGCGGGGGGGAGACCTAGGGTGGATCCGGCGCGGGATGATGGTCCCGGAATTCGAGGATGCGGCTTTTGGGCTCTTCCGCGAGGAAGTCAGCGACGTCGTGGACAGCCAGTTCGGATCCCACATCCTCCAAGTACAGCGGATCCGCGGCCCGGAGCGGATGGTCCGTCACATCCTGATCGCAACGCAACCGACCCCGGGCGACATCACGAGAGCGAGGGAACGGGCCGCCGAAGTACGGACCGCAGTTGACGGAGGCACTGCGCTCTCCGAGTTCTACGAGGAGGGGGAGGAGATCGGGCTTCCGCACCCGATGACGCTCCCGCGCGACCGGCTCGGACAGCTCCCTTCCGGACTCGCCCGGGCGCTTGACCGCGCTGCCGAGGGCGAAGTACTCGGTCCGATCGAGGTCGAGGCCGAACCCGGCCGCCCCGCCTATGCCGTCGTGCGCGTGGAGGAGATCCGCGAAGCCGGCGTCCTGAGCTACGAGGACGTGAGAGATCAGATCCGGGGCGTCCTTCAGGACGAGCGTCTCCAGGACGAGCTGTTGGAGCGGCTCCGGGGCAGGATCCACGTAGACGTGCGTTGGTAGGGGGGTCGAAGAGGCTCGCCATAACGGTGGGCGATCCCCGCGGGATCGGGCCCGAAGTTCTGCCAGCCGCCCTGCGTGCATACCTAAGGGACAGATCGGACGTCGAGATCGTGGTGCTGGGCGACGTGCAGAGCCTCTCGGGTTTGCCGGCGGAGTGCCGTTGCTACCCAGTCGGACGCTTCGTGGGTGACCTCCAGAGCGCCGGAACCGTCTCGTTGCGCGCCATTGAGGAGGGGGTATCGCTCGCGCTGCGGGGCGAGGTGCACGCCCTCGTCACCGGCCCGGTCCACAAGCCGGCACTCCAAGCGGCGGGCGTGGGACATCCAGGACAGACGGAGCTCCTCCAGGAGCTGACGGCCTCGCGCCGCGTGGGGATGCTGATGCATGCCGCCCCGTCACGCAGCGGCGGCCCGCTCCGGGTTCTCCTAGCAACCACCCACCACCCTCTTCGCCGGGTCGCGTCGCTCGTGACCGTCGAGCTCCTCGTGGAACAGGTCGGGCTCCTCGCCTCCCATCTTGTGCGGAGGTGGCAGATCGAGCAGCCCCGGATCGCGGTCTGCGGGCTCAATCCGCACGCGTCTGACGGCGGGCTTTTCGGAAACGAAGAGGAGACAATCTTCGCGCCCGCCATCGAGTCGCTCCGGCATTCCGGGATCAATGTTACCGGGCCCCACCCCGCGGATACGGTCTTCCTCAGGATGGTGAGGGGTGAGGCGGACGCCGTGGTCGTTCCCTATCACGACGTGGGGATGGCCGTCTTCAAGACCCTGGCCTTCGGGCGGGGCGTCAACACGACACTCGGGCTCCCCTTCCCCCGCACATCGCCCGACCACGGGACGGCGTTCGATCGGGTTGGCACCGGCAGCGCGGACCCGACATCCTTCACTGAGGCGATCCGGCTCGCGGTCCGCCTCACCGCGAATGCGGGCCCATGAGCCTGAAGCCCCTTGTCGGACGCGACCGGCTCACACGAACGCTCGGGCGCGCCTTCGCGCGGTCCGCACTCCCCCAAGTCCTCCTCCTCCGCGGCCGGCGAGGCGTGGGCAAGCAGCGGCTCGCGCTCTGGGTCGCCCAGCTCCTCCTCTGCGACTCCCCCGCCGGCGAAGCGCCGTGCGGCATTTGCCTCGGCTGCCGGAGGGTTCTTCGCCTCGAACACCCCGATCTCCTCTGGTATTTCCCGGTCCAGCGACCGGAAAAACGACCGCCCTCGCCGGAGCGGGAGGAGGCGATCCTCGAGGAGACGCGTCTCAAGATCCTCGCCGGGATCCGGGAACACCCTCTCCGACCCGTCATGTACGAGGACCCTGACCAACCAAGCGGAAAAACGCGACCCACGGGAATTTATTTTGCCACAGTCCGCAACCTCAAGCGGGAGGCGAGGCGCCGTCCCGGCGTCGCGGCCAGACGCGTGTTCCTAGTCACGGAAGCCCAAGAGCTCGCCATGCAGGAGTCAGCCCAAGAGGCTGCAAACGCGTTGCTGAAGCTCTTCGAGGAACCTCCTGCCGACTGCTGGTTCCTCCTTACGACATCCGAGCCGGGCAGAGTGCTAGAAACGATCCGCTCACGGGCCACCGGAGTGTTCGTTCCGCCCCTTCCGGAATCCGAGGTGTTTTCCTTCCTCACTGCCCACACGTCCGCTCCCGAGAAGGAGGTACGGAGAGTGACTCACCTCTCGGAGGGATCGGTCGGGCGGGCACTTGGTTTCCTGTCCACTGAAGAGAAAAGGGGGCCGCTCGAGAAGAGTCGCCAAGACGCATTTCACCTCATGAAGGCGGCACTTGACCCGAACCCTACCGGTCGGTTCACTCAAGCCCTGAGCCAGCCGGCGACCAAGGCGCGTCTGCTCCACCCTACCCTTGTCGCACTCGAATCCTGGCTTCGGGACCTCGCGGCACTTGCGGCCACGGACGACGTGGTTGTCCTGAATGGCGATGCCCGGGCACGGGGCTGGCTGCTAAAGGCGCTGTCGCGACGAGGGCCGATGTCGCCGCCCCGGATCGCCGAGTGCATACAATACGTGGAAGAGGCGAGGCACCTCGCCTCCGGGAACGTGAACCCCCAGCTGATCGTCTTCGGACTCCTCGCCGACCTTCACGCAGGGTTCGAGGCGGCGACGCTGACCGTCGGGGAGGAAAACTCGTGAGCGATCTCCACGGAGCGGACGCCGGCCTGACACACCTGGACAGCGAAGGGCGCCCGAAGATGGTGGATGTCTCCGGGAAACGGGTCACCAGCCGGTGGGCGACGGCGGAAGGCTCGATCCGGATGATGCCCGCGACGCTCGGCAGACTCGTCGGCGGAGGTCCGAAAGGGGAAGCGATGCGTGTCGCCGAACTCGCCGGGATCCAAGCGGCCAAGCGGACGCACGATCTCATACCGCTCTGCCACCTGCTCCCCGCCGTATCTGTGGGAGTCGAGGTGACTCCCGACGAAGCGCTGCCCGGCCTCCGGGTCCGGGCCGTCGCCCGGGTGCAAGGGTCCACCGGGGTCGAGATGGAGGCGCTCACCGCTGTTTCCGTCGCGCTCCTCACCCTCTATGACATGGGAAAGGCAGTCGACCGGGGGATGGTCCTCGGGGACATCCGACTCACCGGAAAGGCAGGTGGCCGGAGCGGAGCCTACAAGGTAGAAACCGGATCGGCCCAGGATTAGCTGCGGCTTCCGACAACACCCGATGCGGCTTCCTGTCTACCCTCCGGGAGAGGCGAGCATACCAGACTCCGGTATTGATCCAGCACCAGGCCCCCCCAGCCGGCGTGGGTGGGACACCTCCTGTTGTGTGTATTTGGTGAAGGGCGGGCGGAGGCGGAGAGGCATGCCACGGAGCAGAGAGGACATGAATTGGATGGGAGCGGATCCCGCAGCCGCGCGAGCACTCGTCGCTAAGCCCTTCGTCCCGCCCGGTCGCGGCTTCACACCGCCCGCTCAGACGCTTCCGATCCCGAGCTCATCAACCGCCCCTACCAGACGCTCGACAAACGCCTCGCTCGCCCCGTTTCCCATAAGCCCGATACGCCACACGGACGCGCCAGCCGGGCCGAGTCCCCCTCCCACCTCGATGCCATAACGCTCAAGAAGCGCCTGCCGAAGCCGGACCGCATCCGAGCCGTCGGGCAGGCGAACGGAAGTAAGCTCTGGCAGCCGGTGGCCGGGATCCCCGAACGGAGTGAACCCGCGCGCGCCCAGCTCGAGCCGGAGACGCACCCCCGCCCGATGATGACGGTCGTGGCGGGCCTCGAGACCCTCTTCCTCGATCTCCCGCAGTGCTTCGTGCAACGCGAAGAAGAGGTTCGACGAAGCCGTATGGTGGTAGACGTGCCCGGCACCCAGGTAGTCCATCAGGAGCCCGACATCAAGATACCAGCTGGAGACGGGCACCCTGCGCCCTCTCACAGCGTCCACCGCTCTCGGCGAAAAGCTGATGGGAGCGAGGCCCGGCGGCGCACCAAGACATTTCTGCGTGGCCGAGTAGCATACATCGATCCCGACGGCGTCCATCGCAACCGGGATGCCACCAAGCGAGGTTACGGCGTCAACCACGAACAGGGTGTCCGTGCCGCCGAGATAGGCCCCGATCTCCTCAAGAGGCTGCCTGACCCCGGTGGATGTCTCAGCGTGAACGACGCTGAGCAGGCGGGCACGGGGATGCGCACGGTGGGCATCGATCAGTCGCTCCGGCTCAAGGACGCGGCCCCACTCGGCCTCGACCGCGACCACGCTGGCGCCAAGCCGCCGCGCCATCTCCGCCATCCGGCCACCGAAGTACCCGTGGATCCCGACGATGGCCGTGTCCCCCGGCTGAAGGAGATTGGCCAGCGCCGCCTGCATCCCCGCGGAGCCGGTTCCGGATACCGCCAGGGTGGCTTCGTTCCCGGTCCCGAAGATCTCCCGCAACCGCAGGCCAACATCGTCCAGCAGTGCCAGGAACTGGGGATCCAGGTGCCCGAGCGTCGGGTGCGCCAGCGCCCGGAGCACCCGCCCGGAGACGGGCGACGGTCCGGGCCCAAGAAGGAGCCGGGGCCTGAGCTGCGATACGGAGACGGGCGAAGACGAGGAAGAAGGCATCGGATCCGCCGGTGCTTACGTGTAGAGGGGACTCTGCGGACGCGTCCGGATCGGCGAGCCCGCGATGGTGCCGCCCGGCAGGTCGGGAAGGCCCCTGCGGCGCGCAGTCACGTGGTCGAGCAGCCTACGTCCGGTAGTTCGGCGCTTCGCGTGTGATCGTTACATCGTGGGGGTGCGACTCCCTTAATCCGACGGTCGTGACCCGGCAGAAGCGGGCCTTAGTCACCAGGGCCTCCAGGTTCGCCGCGCCGCAGTAGCCCATCCCGCTCTGAATCCCGCCCACGAGCTGGAATACCGTGTCCGCCACCGGGCCCTTGTAGGGAACCCGCGCCTCGATCCCCTCCGGCACGAGCTTCCGGGCGGATCGATCCTCCTGGAAGTACCGGTCCGCCGACCCGTCCTCCATCGCAGAGAGGGATCCCATCCCGCGCACCATCTTGTAGCGCCGCCCCTCGAGGAGGAAGCTCTGTCCGGGCGCCTCTTCCGTACCGGCGAACATCGACCCCATCATGACCGAACTCGCACCCGCGGCGAGCGCCTTAACGACATCACCGCTGTAGCGGATTCCCCCGTCGGCGATGACCGGGACCGTGTCCCCGACGCCCCTGACGGTTTCCATGATCGCCGTCATCTGGGGGACTCCCACCCCGGTGACGATCCTGGTCGTACAGATGGAACCCGGCCCGATTCCAACCTTCACGCCGTCGGCACCGCGTTCGACAAGATCTCTGGCTCCCGCAGCAGTAGCCACGTTGCCCGCGATGAGCGCCAGGTCGGGGAACCCCTCGCGGATGCGGGCGACCGCGCCCAACACGCCCTCGGAGTGCCCGTGCGCGGTATCGATCACGATCACGTCAACGCCAGCCTCGACGAGCGCGCGCGTCCGGTCGAAGTCCCGCTCCGATGCCCCGACCGCCGCGCCCACCCTCAGCCGGCCCCGTTCATCCTTGCACGCGTTCGGGTGCTGCCGGCGCTTGACCAAGTCCTTCACCGTGATCAGACCGGCGAGGATCCCGTCCTCGTCGACGACCGGCAGCTTCTCGATCCGGTGTTCGTGGAGCGTTTGCTGGGCTTCCTCGAGCGTCGTCCCGATCGGGGCGGTGATGAGCCCCTCGGACGTCATCACGTCGCGGACAACCTGATCCAGATCGGACTCGAACTGGAGGTCACGGTTCGTCACGATTCCGATGAGCCGCCCGTCGGACTCGACAATCGGAACGCCGGATATCGAGAATCGGGACATGAGATCGTGGGCGTCCCTGAGCGTCGCCTCGGGTCCGAGGGTGATCGGCTTCAGGATCATCCCGCTCTCCGAGCGCTTGACCCGGTCCACCTCCCCGGCCTGGCGCTCGATCGACATGTTCTTGTGAATCACCCCGAGTCCGCCCTCGCGGGCGAGCGCGATCGCCATTCCCGACTCCGTCACCGTGTCCATCGCGGCACTGACGAGAGGAATGGAGAGCCGGATGCGCTGCGTCAGGCGCGTGTGAACCTGCGTGTCTCTCGGGTGCACGCCCGACCGCCCCGGGAGGAGGAGAACGTCATCGAAGGTCAGGGCCTCGGTCATGCCCCGGTCGTCCCCACCCGCCTCAGGCATGCGACTCCCCACTCAGGGCCCCTCCGGCGAACGACGGGCGACCCCCGGGAAATGCAAGGCGCCTGCCCTTGGCCCGCCCCACCGCAGGGGCGACGCCCGGCAGGCGCACTCGGGAACCGCAGAGAAGTAGGTTGCTCCTTCCATGAGAAACCTTACCCGACAGGCAAACCGGATGTCAACCCTCCTTCGGGGGAGCGGTTGGCGGCGGCCTCTCGCTCCGGCGACGCCCCATGCCCGCCATCCTCCCCCCGCGCATCCCCTTTGCCCTTCGGGTGCCGCTCCGCGACCCCGCCTGCTGAATCGGAAAAGATATCTCGGCCCACGTCCGCCAGCGAGCCGAGGACCCGGTCCGCTGCGGAAATCAGCTGGAACGCCTCGCGGAGCCGGGAGGGGCTTATCGTACGGCTCCGGAGCCCATCCTCGAGGTGCTCGGCGAGCCGCTGCAGGCCTGACACCTCTTCCGGAAACGCGGATTCTGAATACTTGGATTCCAGGAACTCGATGTAATCAACCACTTGGTACAGCCTGGCCTCCGGGAGCGTCTCGAGCCTCCTCAGGATCCGTCGCCTGAGCGCTTCATGCATCCGCCGCTTCCTCCGGTTCAGCCGCTCTCCAGACCGGCTTGATCCTGCCCCGCCCCGTACCGGGGCGGCGCCCCGGGCGCCAGGTACGCCGGCGGCGGGCACCAGAATCGCCCCGCCCCGCAGACTTCCGTCATCCGGCGGACCCCCGGCGCCGGTACCGGGTAGCCTCGGCCCGGCAACCTGAACCCCCGAGCCAACCTGTCATGCCCTACTACCCCCTGCGAGAAGTGAAGCTTCCCGGCTCGGCGGCGGCGGCCTATTCCGAGTGGCTCGGCGCGTTGGAGCGCGAACTCAACCGGCCCGGCTGTGACCGCAACGAACTATGCCGGCGGGTGCTCACCGAACTCTTCTACCCCCAGCTCGCGGAGTGCGACCCCGCGGACCTCACCGGCGAGGCGCGGGTCGCACTCATGCAGATGGACCCACGCAATGTCACGCTGGAGCCCGAGTACTACCATGAGATCGATGTGGAGCGTTATGCCCGGGTCAAGCCGCTCATCTGGCTCTGGGAGATGTTCGACAAGAGTCCGCTCGGCGAGAACGTCGACCTCGGGATCCGGTTCCGGCGGATCCTCGCGAAGCGGATCTTCAGGAAGTGCGGGAAGGACTTCAAGGCCTTCCACTTCGTGAAGTTGAGCTTCGGCTACAACCTCGAGGTCGGCGATGGGGTGGTCATCCACCGCCACGTCCTCCTGGACGACCGCGGTGGGATCCGCCTCGGCAACGGAGCGAGCGTGTCGGATTTCGCCAACATCTATTCCCACTCCCACGACATTCAGGAATCGGCCCTGGTGAGCACCCCCGCCACGATCATCGGCGACGGGGTCCGGATCACCTATCACGCCACGATCCTCGCGGGGGTCACCGTCGCCGGCGACTCGATGGTCGGGGCGATGGCGCTCCAGACGAAGGACACCCAGCCCCACCACGTACACGTGGGCATTCCCAGCCGGCCAGTCCGGGCGAAGGACATGACAATCGTGCGCCGGCCGGCCCCGCCCGATCCGCTCGCCGAAGGCTGACACCCGTCCGGGAGGGAAGGGGGCTCAGCTCTCCTGCTCGCCGTAGCGCTCCTTCAGGGTCTCGACCACGGCGGGGTCGGCAAGCGTTGTCGTGTCCCCTAGCGCCTTTCCATCGGCGATGTCCCGGAGAAGCCTCCGCATGATCTTCCCCGATCGCGTCTTCGGGAGGTCGGCCGCGAAGATTACCTCCTCGGGCCGCGCGATCGGCCCGATCTTCGCCGCCACGTGTGCCCGGAGCTCGGTCTCGAGCTGCGCGGAACCCTCCCTGCCCTCCTTCAGGGTCACAAACGCGGCAATCGCCTCTCCCTTGACCTCGTGTACCCGCCCGACCACCGCGGCCTCGGCAACCGCGCCGTGGTCCACGAGCGCGCTCTCGACCTCCATCGTCCCGATCCGGTGGCCCGCCACATTAAGGACGTCGTCCACCCGCCCGAGCACCCAGAAGTATCCGTCCGCACCGCGCTTCGCTCCGTCTCCGGCGAAGTACACCCCGTCCCACTTCGACCAATACGTGTCGCGGTACCTCGCGTCGTCGCCGTAGACCGTCCGGAGCATCGACGGCCACGGTCGGGTGAGAGCCAGGTAGCCGGCGTCTACCTCTGAGCCGCTGTCATCGAGGATCGTGGCCTCGATCCCCGGGAAGGGAAGCGTCGCGCTACCGGGGCGTGCGTCTGTCGCGCCGGGAAGCGGGGTGATCATGATCGCGCCGGTCTCGGTCTGCCACCACGTATCCACGATCGGGCACCTGCCCCCCCCGATGTTCCGGTGGTACCAGATCCAGGCCTCGGGATTGATGGGCTCGCCGACCGTCCCCAGAAGACGGAGGCGCGTCAGGTCCGAGCCGGCCGGCCACTCCTCGCCCCACTTCATGAACGCCCGGATCGCCGTGGGGGCCGTGTAGAAGATCGTGACTCCATATTTCTCGCAGAGCTCCCAGAACCGCCCCCGGTCCGGGTGGTCGGGCGCGCCTTCATACATCAGGATTGTCGCGCCGTTGGCGAGCGGCCCGTAGACGATGTAGGAGTGCCCGGTGATCCACCCGACATCAGCCGTGCACCAGTAGACGTCCTCCTCCTTCAGGTCGAAGACCCACCGCGTCGTGGCGTAGACCTGCGTCAGGTAACCCCCGGTCGTGTGCACGACTCCCTTCGGCTTCCCCGTCGTGCCCGAGGTGTACAGGATGAAGAGAAGCTCCTCGGCCTCCATCGACGCCGCCTCGCACCCCCCGCCGACCCGGGCGAGGAGGTCGTGGTACCAGATGTCGCGGCCCGGCGCCATGGCCACGCTGTTCCCCGCGGCGGGCCGGCTCTCGCGCGCCACGACGACCACATGCTCGATCGTCGGGCATGACGCGACGGCCGCGTCCGCATTCGCCTTCAGGGGAACGAGGCCCCCCCGCCGGTATCCGCCGTCTGCCGTCACGAGGACTTTCGCACTGGCGTCGTTGATCCGGTCGGCGAGGGAGTCGGGAGAGAACCCGCCGAAGATCACCGAGTGCGGCGCCCCAATCCGCGCGCAGGCAAGCATCGCGATGGCGGCCTCGGGAATCATCGGGAGATAGATCGCGACCCGGTCCCCCCGCCGGACACCGAGATCCAGAAGTGCCTGCCCGAATCGGGCCACCTCGTCGCGGAGCTCGACGTAGGTGTAGCGGCGCGTGTCCCCCGGCTCACCCTCCCAGATCAGCGCCGTCTTCCCGCCCCTTCCGCCATCGACGTGCCGGTCCAGGCAGTTGAAGGCCGCGTTCAGCCGCCCGCCGTCGAACCAGCGGGCGTGCGGTGGCTCCCATCTGAGCACCGTATCCCACCTGCGGAACCAGTGGAGCTCCCCGGCCCACCGCTCCCAGTAGGCATCCGGATCGCTCTCCGCCGACTCCCGGGGACGATCGTCGGTGACGTGCGCCGATTCCCGGAACGTCTCCGGCGGGGGGAAGGCGCGGTCTTCGCGCAGGAGATCATCCAGCCTGCCTTCCAGGGGCGTCATTTCCCACCCTCCCGTGGCGTGCGGTTCCGAACGGTTCGCGGACGAATGAGATAGGGAGGCGTCCGGTCCGTCGGCAACCCCTCTCGGCATGCGCGGATCCGGCGTGCCGGAAGCGGGGGACCGCGCCCGCCCGGCCGGAAACCGGACTCCGGGGAGGGCACACCGCCCCGCGTGAAGCCACTCTCCCGGCCTCGCCGCACCGGACCCGGCAACCTGCTTGACACGCCATTTTGGCGCACGGTAATTTCAGCGGGAAGATGAGGTTCCATTCCGTGTCACAGGTGGGATCCACGATGCCCGTGCAGCAGCGGTCGTCCGACGAGGTGCTCCGCGAGGCGCTCGAGGCGAACGGCCAGCGCTTCACGGGGCAGCGGGCCGCCGTCTACCGTTTTCTCTCCTCCACAGACTGCCATCCGACGGCCGACGAGGTCTTCCTGGCCGTGCGCCGACAGGAACCCGTCATCTCGCTCGCGACGGTCTACAACTCCCTCGAGGCCCTGGTGGGATGCGGGCTTGCCGTCAAGCTCGGATACGCGGACGGCTCGGCACGCTACGACGGCCGCACGGACGAGCACCATCACGCCCGCTGCCTGGACTGCTCTCGGATCTTCGATCTTCCGGACCCCTACGTGCCCGGCGAAGTCGCCTCCCTCAGCCGGGGACTCAGCGGGTTCCGCGTCACCGGCTACCGCCTCGAGCTGACGGGCCACTGTGAGGCCTGTGCGGCGCCGTCCGCACGGGCAGAGACCCTCTGAGCGGCAGCCCGCAGCCCTTCCCTCCCAACTTCCGCGGGTCGGTCCTTCGGGGGGGCGATGCGGCGAAAAAGGCGTCTAGGGTATCGGGGCCCTTCCGGGCGGCCCCGTCGGCGTACCTCGCCCCCTCGGACGAGCGGAGCCTAGCAAGCCTTCTCCGGTGGGCGTGGACGCACGGCGTACCCCTCATCCCGCGGGGCGCGGGGACGGGCATGCCCGGCGGCAACACGGGGCCCCACATCGTCGTCGAGATCGGCGGGCCGGCCTTCTCGCGGGTCGGGGTGCTCCGGGACGGGCCCGGAGGGACGGGGATCATCCGGGCGGGCGCCGGCGCCACCGGTCTCGAGGTGGACCGCACCGCGAGGGAGTGCGCCGGCTTCCTTCCCTTTCTCCCCTCCTCGGGCAGGTGGTGTTCGGTGGGGGGCATGGTGGCCAACAACGCCGCGGGCGCGAGAAGTTTCCGGTACGGCGCCGTGCACGGCTGGGTCGAGGCTCTCGAGGGCTACTTCGCCTGGGGCGAGCCGTTTCGCACGGGACCGGACGGAAGCGGGCTCGAGCCCTTCGACCGCCTCCACGCGTCCCTCGCGGCATCCCTCCCGGATGGCGGGCGGCCTCTCGCCGGAGGATGGCCCCGGGTCCGGAAGAACGCCTCCGGGTATGCGCTCGACCGGTTCCTCCCCTCGGGAAATCCGGCGGATCTCCTCGTGGGGAGCGAGGGAACGCTCGCCGTCCTCACCGCAGCCGAGCTCCGTTTCGCTCCGCTTCCCGCCGAGCGCGGGGTCGCCGTCAGGAGGGTCTCCTCTGCTGCAGAGCTGGAGGATGCGGCAGGCGTGGCCAGAGACGCCGGCGCGATGTCATGTGAATTCCTCGGCCGGCGCTTCATCGAGCTCGCCGGACCACGGCTCGGCACCCGGCTTCGTGACCTCTCGCGGGGAGCCTTCGCGCTCATGATTCTCGAGGCCGCGGGCTCACCCGGCGAGGTCTCCGCACAGCTGGATGCGCTCGCCCGCGGGGCGGGATCCGGCGGGCGCTCCATGCTCGCCACGCGCAAGGCGGCCGAGGCCGACCGGCTCTGGGAGATCCGCCACGCCGCAAGCCCGACCATCGCCCGCGAGGCGGGGGCCGGCCGGTACTCGACACAGTTCATCGAGGACGCCGTCGTTCCCCCCGGCCAGCTCGCGCGGTACCTCGTCGAACTCGAACGCATCCTCGAGGCGGCAGGCCTCGATGCCGTGGTCTTCGGGCACGCGGGCGACGCGAACGTGCACGTCAACCCCCTCATCCCGACCCGGGAGGCGGACTGGAGGACCCGGGTGCGCGAGGCGTTCGATGCCGTCACCGAGCTCGTGGCGGCGCTGGGCGGAACGCTGTCGGGCGAGCATGGCGACGGCCGTCTCCGGGCTCCGGCCCTCCCGAGGATCTGGTCCCCCGGATGGATCCGCGCGTTCACTGAGGTCAAGGGGACGCTTGACCCAAAGCGGATCCTCAACCCCGGAGTGATCCTGGCCCGGGAGGGGGACGGCGACCCCCTCGAACGGCTCGAGCCCCGCCCGCGGGCGTTCCCCCCGACCTACCCGTAGGCGGGCACCCCGCTGATTCTTGCCCCCGCCGCACCCCCCTCTCATCTTGACCGGGACCGAGGGCAATGGGTCGGGCCTGTGAGCGGAGAACCGGATGAGGGGAGCATACCGCATGCGGCTTCTTTCGGGGGCGGTCGCCGCCGCGCTGGCCTCGGCGGCCTGGGCCGGCGGCGGCGCGGCGCAATCGGGACCCGGCGCGAAGGAGCTGCTCGAGGATGCCGTCCTGCGATCGGTCCGGAGCACGGGGTGGACGGGGGCCGAGTGGGGCGTCCTCGCCGTCTCCCTCGAGCATGGGGACACCCTCGTCGCCCTCAACCCCGACACGCCTCTCGCCCCCGCCTCGAACCAGAAGCTCTTTACCAGCGCGGCGGCGCTCCACCACCTGGGACCGGACTTCCGTTTCCCGACATTCATCCTGACGGATGGAGAGATTGTCGACGGGGTTCTCGAGGGAAGTCTTTTTCTCTACGGCACGGGCGATCCGGCGATTTCCGACCGGCTCCTCGACTCGCCGCATGTGGCACTCCGTGGGCTCGCCGGGCAGTTGCGGACGGCGGGAATCCACACCGTGTCGGGAGAACTGAAGGCGGACGCGACCTTCTTCACAGGGCCCAGCCGGAGCCCGACCTGGCGCGAACGCTACCTTGACAACTGGTACGCCGCGCCCGTCTCCGCGCTCACCTTCCAGGAGAACGTCGTCACGCTCCGGATGCGCGGCGGCGACGTCGGCGCGCCGGCTAGGCTCATCCTGGAACCGGCAGGAGCCGGGCTCCAGGTGCTGAACCGCTCGGTCTCCATCCCTGGAAACTCGCGCCGCCGGCTCTTTCTCGTCCGCGACGACCCGGGGACTATCCGCCTAGAGGGCCAGATCGGCAGCGAGGCCGGCGAGCTCTCGAGGGTCCTCACCGTGTCGGACCCATCCGAGATGGCAGCTTCCGTCCTCGAGGCCGTCCTCGAGGAAGAGGGGATCCGGGTTGTGGGCGGCGTGTCCCGGGTACACTCGCCCGGCGACTCGGAGCTCGGCCGGGCAGTCACCTTCGCTCCCGCCTTCCCCGGGGGCAGCGCGAGCGGGCTCCGGACGCTCGCTGTGCACTACTCGCCGCCTCTGGACGAGCTGATCCGGGTCCTGAACCACGTCAGCCATAACCTCTACGCGGAGATCCTGCTATTCACCATCGGACGCGTCGCCTTGGGCGACGGGTCCCTGGCCGGGGGGAAGCGGGCGCTCGGCCGCTTCCTGACCGAAATCGTCGGCGTTCCGGCCGGGGAGGTGAGGATCGAGGACGGCTCAGGGCTCTCCGCCCGGAACCGGGCGACACCATCGGCCTACATCGAACTCCTTCGCCACGTCGCATCCTCCGGGTACGCCGAGCCTCTCTGGGCCTCCCTACCCGAGGCGGGGCGAAGCGGGGGGCTCATCAGGCGGATGGCCCGGAGCGCTGCCGCCGGGAACCTCCGGGCGAAGACGGGCACGATCCGGGGGGTCTCGGCGCTCTCGGGGATTGTCACGACGGCCGACGGCGAGCCGGTGCTCTTCAGCGTCCTCTCCAACAGCGTCCCCTCCTCATCCCGTGCGAAGCGGATCGAGGATGCAATCGGGATCGAGCTGGCCTCCTTCTCGCGAGCGCCGCGCACACACGCCAGCCAGTGAAATTAGGGGCGGCCGGAGACCCGGGCCCTTGCCTCCCTCAGACGTCTCCTCAGCTCGACGCCGGACATCGTCCTGAGCGTGCGGCGGGCCGTTGCCTCGCTGTTCCAGCACACGTCTCTGAGCCACACCTCCCCCGCGTCCGGACGTGAGGTGCCCTCTTTTTGGGCGGCGACGAAGTAGAATCTCCCCTTGAAGTCGAGGCCGGGACGCTCGCGCACCCCCGCCAGCCACATCACCCCCCGCTCGTCCTGAAACTCCCGATGGAAGCGGGCCTCGCGGTCCGCTCCGGAATCGGCGCGTGCAACCCGGCGCATCACTCCTCCCTCCATTTCCCGTCCGGATAGGCATCCTTCTCGGAGAGGGAACGTAGAAGGATTTCCGGAAACTCAAAGACCAGGATTCCCTCGTCGGTGAATTCCGAGCGGACCCGGACCCGGTCCTCCATCGAAAAGAGGACCCTCTCGGCGGCGGGAAGGGAAAGATCCAGATCGGAAGCGAGGTCGGTCGCGGTGAGCCGGCCCTCACGGGCCTCCGCCGCACGCAGAGCCCCGACCTGGAGCGACCCGAGCAGGCTCGCTCGCCGGCGCTGGAGCGCCTGCCACCCCGAGGCGAACGCCCACCCCCCGAGCAGCCCGGCAAGCACCCCGAACACGACCACCTGGAGCTCAGCCTGGATGATCCCGATCCCGAGGAAGCCGAAGGAGAGCAGGACGACGGCGATCCCGACCGTCCGGCGCGCAAGCCCGCCCCGCGGAAGTTCGCGGGTCGTCGGGGCAAGGAGGGGGAGGCGTAGCGCCGACACGGTACCGGAACTCCTCACCGGGAGGCCCCGCATCGCCCGCGCACGTGCCCAGGGCGCTCCGCAGGAGGGGCAGACAATGGAGCTGCGTTTCCACCTCCAGAGCAGGTACGACCCGAAGCCGAGGGTCACGAGACCGAGACCCACGGTCCGGGCAGCAGCAGCGGCCCGGTGGAAATAGGGAATGCCATCGCCCGCATAGCCGCAGCTCGGACACATCCGCACCCCGCGGGCGCGGCCCGGGGGGCGGGAGGGAGGCGGAGGTGTGCGGTCCGGGGGTGCTTCCGCGGGGGCCGGTCGGGGCACGGTCCCGTCCGGGAGGTAGAGGGCGTTCGCGGACGGCGTGCCGCACGACCGGCACGGCGCTGTTCCCTCGGGTATCTCCTCGCCGCACGACCAGCAGTACATCGTTCTCACCCCCGGGGTGGCATAGGGCGGGCGGTCACGCACCGGCTGCCCGCCACGTCCTTCCCCCCGTGGCGGACACCTTGCCTGATGGGTGAGCGCGAATGATGGAACACGGCAGGAAGAGGAAGGACGGCATCGTGCGCCCGAGTATAGGGCGCAGGTCCTCCAACCCGCGAGGGCCGGGGGCCGGAAGAACCGCCCGCGGCCGCTCGCCGCCCCGAGTGGAGGGAGGGGAGAATCCGGTTCGTGCACTTGGGACGCCCGCCACCCGGCAATGCTGCAGGCAGGACAGCGTCCGCACGCACGACCGGCTTCGCGGACCGAGGAGCCGAGGGGGCGGACGGGGTTGCTGCCGCTGCGCAAATTCGGGTAGCTTTCCATCACCTTGGGGTCCCGCATTCATCGTCCGCGGGCAG
Organism: uncultured Gemmatimonadaceae bacterium; assembly: GCA_964532325.1. Classification (GTDB taxonomy): domain Bacteria; phylum Gemmatimonadota; class Gemmatimonadetes; order Longimicrobiales; family Gaopeijiaceae; genus JAAXGI01. Next base: position 190,210 of record CAZHGS010000001.1, read on the forward strand.
TGGAGTCGCGTAGAGTTGAGACATCGCCGAAAACCGGAAGCAGGCCTTCTGCTTCTCCTTGCACTGGCCGCCGCGGTGCCCCGGGGAGCGGAGGCACAGCGGATCAGCTCTCCGTATGAATTCATCGAGGGCACCCACACCGCCGCAGTTGTCGTGGGCACGGTCGGCGAGGCGAGGGGCGAGCTCGGCATCGGCCCCGGCGGGGGTACACTCATTGCCGGACGTTACGGGATCGAGCTTCGGGGCCCGCTTGCCCTGGATGTCCACGGCTTCGTGGTCTCCGCGGACCGCACGGTCTTCGATCCCGTGCCAGAGACCGGGCTCGTGGAGATCGGGCCGGCAAAGACGCTCATCACGGGGCTCGAGGCCCGGCTGCGGTTCACGCTGACGGGCCGCCGCACCTGGTACCGCACGGCACCCTTCGTCGCGCTCGGCGGCGGCATCGTGGGCGACCTCGCCGGACCACCAGCGATCGAGGCGGAGATTGCACCCGAAGCACACTTCAACTTTGGCCCTTCTTTTGTAGGAGTCGCGGGTACCGGTATCCGGATCGTCGCTTCGGACCGGATCGAGTTCCGGGGCGAAGTCAATTACCGGCTATGGAAGCTCGGCACGCCGGTCGCCTTCCGCGACCTGGATGAAAACCTGGAAGCCCCGCTCCCCGAGCAGGAGTGGACCGGACCAGTCACGTTCGCGCTGGAGACGAGCTACAGCTTCTGAACCGGGAGCACCATGGTCAGATTCGAGACCCTCGAGCCGGACTGGCTCTCGTTTCCGGAGGCACTGCGGCGTGTCTGCTCCCTCGCCGCAGAACGCCCCCCTGTCGAAGCACCTCTGAGCGAGTCTCTGGGACTCGCGCTTGCCGAGAGGGTTGTCGCCCGGCTCACCCTCCCCCCGGGTCCAACCTCCCACATGGACGGCTATGCGCTGCGCGCGGCGGACATCACCTTCCCGCCGGGCTCGCGCACCTCGGAACCGATCGGCGTCCTGGGAGCCGTCCAGCCCGGCAGCCCTTGGGAAGGCATGCTCGCGAGGGGGAAAGCCGTCCGGATCATGACCGGCGCCCTACTACCCGAGGGAGCGGACACGATCGTTCCCGTCGAGGACACGGACCGCGAACAAACGGCACCCGGCCGGGTTCGGGTCCGCGGAAGGAACGAATTGAGCGAGCCCGCGCGACGAGGACGGTACGTCCGCCCTGCCGGCGAAGAGATGCGGGCCGGAGACATCCTCGCCGACCGGGGAGCCACAGTAACCCCGCACCTTCTCACACTCTTGTCCGCCACGGGCGAGCCTCGCGTGCCCGTCCACCCGCCTCCCCGCATCGCCCTGATCGTGACCGGAGACGAACTGGTGGAGGCCGGAGACCCGGAGGCGCTTCGCGGTGGCGTACGCCGCGCCGACATCATCTCGCCCACTCTCCCCCCGCTCATCGAGGACGCCGGCGCGGTTGCTCTCCCGCCCGTGCGCGTGGACGACGACGAACGGGAAATCGCCGCAGCGCTCCGGGAGGCATCATCGCGGGCTGACCTCATCATCACCACCGGCGGCGCATCGATGGGGGAGGCCGACCTCGTCAAGCGCGTCTTGGACGACCTGGGATACGATCTCGACTTCTGGCGGGTCCTGATGCGCCCGGGGAGCCCCGTCAGCCTCGGGCGGCTGCCGGGCGCAGCCGCGGGGTGCCCGCCCGTGCCCGTGCTCGGGCTCCCCGGCAATCCGGTCTCCGCTGTCGTCACCTTCCTGACACTCGGGTATCCGGCCATCCGCGCCCTAGGGGGACACCTCCGCCACCACCTGCCAAACCTCCATGCGGTCGCCGGGTGCGAATTCGGTGGGCCGGTCAGGCTCACCCGCTTTTTCCGGGTCCGGCTCGAAACGGGGTCTTCCGGCCTCCCTACGGCGCGCCTCTCCGCGGATCAGGGCTCTGGAGTGATCCGGAGCATGGCTCTGGCCGACGGCCTCGCGTGCGTAGGGGCCGGCACCGGCACCGTCGAGGCTGGGAAGCGGATCGCGGTCCTCCTGCTTCCGCACATCGCCTGGAGCACTGCCCCGTGAGGGGGACACAGGTGACCGGATGGAGCCGGAGGGCGGTGAACCGGCCGCGAGGTCCGCGGAAGGTACACCGCCGGGCTGGACCTCCCGCTCTTCTCCTCTCCTGCCTCCTCGCGCTCGGCACAGGCGGATGCGTGGTGCCCCGCTGGCCGGTCGAGGATGTCCTCACCTCGCCGTTCGGGCTCCGGTGGGACGGCATCCTTCCCCGCCTTCACGGGGGCGTCGACATCCGGGCAGCAGAGGGAACTCCCGTACGAACCATGGCAGCAGGCCGCGTCCGCTACGCCGGATGGATGGATGGCTACGGGAACGTTGTGTGGGTGGACCACTCGGGCGGCGTGACCTCCGCCTACGCCCACCTCTCAGACATCGATGTCACGGCGGGGAGCGCTGTCCGGTCCGGCGAGCTGCTGGGATTGAGCGGCAGCACGGGACTCGTCGACGGCCCGCATCTCCACTTCGAGGTCTGGAAGGCGGGAAGGCGCGTGGATCCCGTGTCTTTCATGGGAGGGAGACCCCCGGCGGCGGGCTCGCGGTAGCCGGGCACACGCAGGGCCAGACCAACCGCGTGGTCACGTCAGCATGCAGTCCGTCCTGACATTGTTCCCGCCGGATCCCGGCGATGATTCCGATCTTGCGCGTGCCTGCGGGACAGCCTTGCGGGGCAGTACAAGGATCCGGGAAGCGGGCACGCCGGGACGGGAAGGCGCATCACCCCGCGGGCTCTCCGACGGACCGGCACCCTCGGGGAAGCACGTTGCGGGATGCCGGCGGAGCGGCCAGTCCCCTTGATACGTCGGGATGGCCTTCGATGTGGAAGCGGAGCGGCCAGTCCTCCGCCGTCCGTATGCCCACACGCCCGGTTACGGCGATCCGGTCGGGAGAAGGGGGAGCGCCCCGGATGAGGAGGAGCGGACGGCGGTCACAAGGGTGCCAGTTCAGCGCACCGTCGATTCCGAGCGCCTCGCAGAGGCGTGCCGGGCCATTCGTCAGGTCGCTCTCGCGCCCTCGGCGCGTGCGCATCTGACGGATCCCGAATCCGGGCTCGATCGCCCGGACCAGAACGGCCTGCGGATCTCCCTCCTCCCCGGTCACGACATTGAAGCACCAGTGCAATCCGTAGACGAAATACACGTAGGCGACACCGGACGGGCCGAACATCGGAGCGTTGCGTGCCGTGCGACCGATCCGTTGCGCGGCGTGGGAGGCCGGATCCGAGAGCCCGAGGTACGCTTCTGTCTCAACGATCCGGCCGCCAGCCGCATCCCCCCCGATGGTCGAGACCAGGTAGGAGCCAAGCAGGTCCCGCGCCGCATTCTCCGCACCGGAGAGGAGCGTCCGCCGGGATACGGGCTCACCCCCCGGCACCCGAGATTCCCAGCCACCGCGCGGATTCACTGGCAGGGCCAAGCGGCCGACATCCGGATAACCACCGTTCAGTCCGAGGGACGGTCCCGCCTCCGCGTACGGCGGCCGCGTCTCCGGCGCGGCTTCGCGTCCTCGGCGACACCGCTGGAAGGCGCTTCGGGCGCGACCGCTGCAGTCGGCGGCCCGTCCCCACCCCCGGCCTCGCCCAGCCGTGCGGTCCGGCGCTCGTAGTCGGCCCTCCACCCGGCCAGCACCTGGCCTGCCCGCGCGGGCGGGAGAAGCTCCCCCACCCGCGACGGATTCGTCTCGAGCTGGTGGAAAAGGTCGTCCCCGAGTGCATCGACCAGCGTCTCGGCCGTGCGCTTCCCCACCCCTGCGTAGGAGCTGCTCAGGTACTTGATGACCGGCCCCCGCCCGGTGGGGAGGCCGAGTGACTCGGGATCGGACACTCCTGCAGCAGGCACCGGCGACACCTTCAGGACGCCATCCTCAGGCGCTTGCAGCCGGATAACGCCGTCGGCCCCCGCCTGCCGCAGGAACTTCGAAAACTTGGAGAACCCCAGGCTCCCCTCGCTGAAGCCGCGCTGGAGGGCGAGCATGCGGCGCTTCACGTCCGAATCGCGTACGGAGTCACCGTCCGTGTCGCGGAGAAGGTCGGCGGCAGCCGCCTGGAGGAGGCCGTAGGCAGCCTCGAGCGTCGGGGCCGCTGTGCCCTTGCCGTCGGTCCCGGCCGGTTCGGACCGACGCTCCGCCGGTTTCCCCCGGTGGCGGGACCTCTGCCCTCCGGCCTTCCGGGCATCGGTTGCCGTGCGCCCTTGGTGACGCGGATCGGCACGCTTGCCCTGCGCCGGAACCACGATCTCGAACTGTCCGTTTTCCAGCCTCTGGATCTCGACGATGCCCCGCCCGGCTGCCTCCGTCATGAATTTCGAGAACTTGGAGAATCCGAGTGCCTTTTCGCTGAACACCGGATCGAGGTCCATCATCACCTGCTTCAGGCGATCCGAGCGCATCGCGTCCCCGCGACGGCCCATCTCCTCGACCGCCTGCCCCACGAGCTTCCACGGATCGGTCGGCGCGCCGGTCCCCTCGACCGCCTTGGTGAGCCCCGAGAGAGAGGTGTAGGAGTAGTACTCGTCACAATTCTGGACGAGGATGTCGGAGGAGGACTCCTGCATCCCGACGCCGATCACGTACTTCCCGTACTCCTTGAGCTTGAGGACGAGCGAGGAGAAGTCCGAGTCGCCGGTAAGGAGGATGAAGGTGCCGATCTCCGGGCGCGTGAAAACAAGCTCGATGCCGTCGATCGCCATGCGGATGTCGGTGGCGTTCTTCTTGCTGCTCCCGTAGGCGGGCGCAAAAATCAGGTCGATCGAGGCTTTCGAGAGTGGAACGATGTACTGCGGATAGCGCCGCCAGTCAGCATAGGCCCGCTGTACGCTGACCTTCCCGCGGATCACTTCGGAGTCGAGCAGCGTCCTGAGTTCCTTGGAGAGATCACTTCGGATCCCCATCGTCACATTGTCGAAGTCGATTAGAAGGGCAGCGTTGGAGGAGCCGCCTGACTGTGGGGCGGCAGAGGCTCCCTCGATGTGGGGAGCCCTGGAGAAGGGAGAATTCATGTGGATGGCTCTGGCTCTCGCCGCATGGATGCGAACGTGCCGCGAGACCTCCCCACCCGCGCCCCGTCGTCCCCGGATCGGGGGGTCTCGAGCAGGGTGCGGGTCGGGGAAGCCCCCGGAGTGTCAATTGGCCGGGTGAGGGCGGGCCTCCTCTCGAAGGCGCACCCGCTCGACCCGGCGGACCTCACCGGTTCGTGTCCACAGGAGCCCGTCGGCAAAGAGCACTCGGTCCGGGAACCCGGATCCGGCGAAACATCGCCGGCTCCGCTCCCTGGACCCCCTCCGGTGACGACCGCTCCCTCCAGAGGAACGACCGAGGCAGTGGCGGCTTCCCCCGGAAAGCTGAACCCGGGCATCCGCGCCCGCGGCCTGTCCGGCCTCAGCACGGGTGTGGAGCCAATCCTCGATCTTCCACGGACAGACGTTCAAACCGCACCTGATGATAACGCCAGAGGAGCGACCCACCAACAGCCGCCCGGGTTGCCGATCCCGTCCGTGCACGAGCTGCCGCCCGGCGTGACGCCCGCCCAGCTCCCCCGCGGGCCCCCGGGACGGCTCCATGCCCGCAGCCGGCGGCGGAACCGGCAGGCACGGCGGACCGTGGTTCGAGACAATGTCCGTTTCAGGCCGGGCCGGGGAACACGCTCGCGAGAAACTGCTCGATGACCGGGCGCTCAAGTTCCCGGCTCCACCCATGGCGGCGGTCCACGCTTCCGATCCGGGACAGCAGCACGTAGCGCGAGATCCCGCTCCGGGCCTTCTTGTCGCGCGACGCGAGCTCGAGCACCGCCTCGGGGTCGATTTGGTCCGGTGGGCGGGTCGGAAGTTCCGCCCGGTCCAGCACCTCGGCGATCCGCCCCGAAATCCCTCGCTCCGTCACGCCGAGGCGTTCCCCCAGCCGTGCCTCGAGTACCATCCCGATCGCCACGGCCGAACCGTGCGGGAGACGGAATTCGGACTCGGCCTCTAGCGCGTGCCCGAGTGTGTGCCCGAAATTTAGGATCTGGCGCATCCCGGCTTCCCGCTCGTCTTCGCCCACCACATGGGCCTTGAGTTCGGCCGACCGCATGACGAGCGCCCCGGTTGCGCGGGGATCTCCGCCGAGGAGGTCCTCGGCCCGCGTCTCGATCCATCCAAAGTACGCCGGGTCCAGGATCGCCCCGTGCTTGATGGCCTCGGCGAGCCCTTGGCTCCGCTCCCTCCTGGGGAGAGTGACCGCAAGATCCGGGTCCGCCAGAACGAAACGCGGGGGATGGAACGCTCCGACCAGGTTCTTTCCGCCGGGCACGTCCACGCCCGTCTTGCCCCCGACCGAGGCGTCCACCATTGCAACGAGGGAGGTGGGAACCTGCACAACGGGGATACCCCGCATGTAGGTCGCCGCAACGAATCCGGCGAGATCACCCGCTACGCCGCCGCCGAGCGCGATGACGCATCCGTCGCGTCCGAGCCCCGTGGCGAGAAGCGAATCGGTGAGCCTCGACCACTCCGTTCGATTCTTGCTCTGCTCGCCGGGCTCGAAGGTGTGGACGGTGAGTGGCCGGTCCAGACCAGCGCAGACCGCACGCATGCGGTCACCGTGCAGTCCCCAGACCCGTGCGTCGGCGATCACTGCGTACCCGTAGGCGGGGCAGTGTCTCGCGAGCAGCTTCGGGAGCTCGGCGAGGCTCCCGCGACCGATGCGAACAGGATAGGATCCCACCGAGGTCATGACCTCGATCCTCCCCTCCGGAGCCCCGGACGCCGGATGGCACATCCTCAGCCTAGTCCCTCGCCCCGGTGCCCGTACGAATACGCCAGGAAGCGGCAGACCCGGCAACCGGGGTGATGCCCGGCGGGATTGGTCCGGTCGGGAGGAGATCCCGGAGCCGCTCGCCCGTCCCGGGTTCCCTCATCTCTCCGGCGACCTCGGGCACGAGGTGGAAGACGAAGGGCCGCTCCGACCACCGTGGATGCGGCACCCTGAGCTCGGGCGAATCGATCACCTCGGATCCGAAGAAGATAATGTCCACATCCAGCGTGCGGGGGCCCCGCCGGACCGAGCGGACCCGTCCGGCCGACCGTTCGGCGGACCGGGCCAGCTCCAGGAGCCCGCGAGCGTCGCGGTCGGTCCGGCCCCGGAGCACCAGATTCAGGAAGTCGGGCTGGGGAGGCGCCGGGGGCCAGACGGGGGACTCAACGACGATCGAGACCGCCTCGACCGACACCGCGCGCGCCAGATGACGGATACCCCCTTCGAGGTGGGCCAGGCGATCGCCCATGTTCGATCCGAGCGAGAGAATGAACGGAGTGCCGGCCCCGGTCTCGCTCACGTCGCGCCCCACCGGACACGGACCCTCCGGCCGCTCCTCTGTGCCGGGGCGGGCGCAACGCCCGGACCGGCCCCGATCAGGGACACCCGCGGCCCGACGCGTCCGGCGCCGGCCGGGCGCAACGGCGAACGGCGTCGATCCCGGCGAAACCGGCCGGCGGTGTGCAGTGCGGGCGCGCACCACCGCGGTGTCACGACCCGAACGGATTCTCGTCCGCGGACGGCCCGTAGATCGCCGGGACGGATATGTCGTTCAACCGCAGGTACACGCCGAGCTGCGCGCGGTGGTGGACCAGATGGTTGAAGACGAAGCTCCGGAGCACCGAGAGGCGCGTCTGTGTGAGCAGGATCTGCCCACTCCGGAGCAGGCTCCACGGCAGGAGGAGCTCGTCGTTGCTTGCGCCGCGGATCGCAACGCGCGCGTCCTCAGCGTGCCGGTCGAAGGCCTGGACGACTTCCGCCACGGACTCGGGCTCCGGCAGGGGACCCGACTCTTCCCCGTCCGGGGCGATGTCCAGGGATTCCTTCCGGATCGTCATCGCCGCCCACGACGGGACGTTTGCAAGGTGACCGGCAAGCCAGCCCATCGCTGCAGACTTCGGGTGAGGTCGCCAGCCCAGGCGGTCGTCCGGGATGCGTTCCAGCGTCCTGCGGCAAGCCTGGCTCTCCGGCTCGAACTCCTCGAGCAGCATCGCGCTCAGTGAGACGGCGACGCGCCGCCCGCCACCGACGCGCGTCCCACCTGCGGAATCGCTCATCTTGCCCCCGAAGCCGAATGACTCTCCGGTTCCACACCGGATCCCCGAAGCTGGCCAACCCGGGGCCGGTTCACAACCCTGCGTCTGGGGTGTGTGGCAAGCGGACCAGGAGGTGCAAGCTCACGGAGCGCAGCGTCCGGTCCGGTTCGCCAACTCCCTGCCTGGCAAAGCGAAGGGGACGGTCGCGAGGGAACAGGCGTCCGCCTTCAGGGCCAGGCACGGCTCCGCTCACCTTAGCCGGCGATGACCAGCGGGCGCTCCAGCGGACGCGTGACCCGCAGTTCGTGCCCGCGAGCGGCGAGCACGCGGCTAGCGGACTGCCCTGCATGCACCTGCGAACAATTCGTTATCTTGGTCGAGCGTCGGCGAACCGACTCGAGGATCCGCCGTCCCGCCGCGGTGTAGTCCACGGGGCAGGGACCGGAATCAACCGGGAAGCCAGTTGAAAAAGAAGAGAGCCAGCCGGAGAAGGAAGGGCAGACGTCGAGCGTCGGGCGGTGTCTGGAGCCTGCTCAGGCGTCGGGCGGTTTGGGTTCCCCTCCTCCTTATGGGTGCGGCCGGGGGCGGATTCGCGGCCGGAAGCTGGCAGCATCTCTGCGCCGACTGCCCCTCCGTCGCACAGATTCGGACCTGGGAGCCCCAACAGACCTCGAAGGTCTTGGCCCATGACGGCCAGATCCTCGGCGAGCTCGGCATCGAGCGGCGAACTCCCGTCTCGCTTGCCTCACTCCCTCCCCACGTCCCGGAAGCCTTCATTGCGGTCGAGGACCGGCGGTTCTATCGACACCTGGGTTTCGACCCCAAGGGGCTCGCACGGGCTGTCGCCGCACGGCTGATCCCCGATCCTGTCTTCCAGATCCTGCTCGGGACGTCCCTCCGGGCGGGCGGGGCGAGCACGATCACGCAGCAGCTCGCCCGGAACATGTTCGATGCCATCGGATTCGAGGTGAGCCTTGAGAGGAAGCTCAAGGAACTCCAGGTCGCGCTCGAGCTCGAGCGCGCCTACTCGAAGGATGAGATCCTCGAGGCGTATCTCAACGAGATCTATCTCGGACCCGGGTGGTGGGGCGTTCAAACCGCCTCGCGCAACTATTTCGGGAAAGATGCCATCGATCTGAACCCTGCGGAGGCGGCGTTGCTCGCGGCGGTCGGCAACAACGCGGGGGTCTACTCCCCCTTCCGCTACCCGGAGCGCGCGGAGGCGCGCAGGAACTTCGTCCTGGACCGGATGGTGCTCGAGGGATTCCTAGCGGAGTCGGACGCGGAGGTCTGGAAAGGGCACTCTCTCCCCACCCGGACCACAATCGCCTCCGAGGGTGCAGCGCCCTATTTCGTCGAATGGGTCCGGCTGCTGCTCCAAGAGCGGTTCGGAAGCCAGCTCTACACGGGCGGCTACCAGATCGTCACCACGCTCGATGTCGAAATGCAGCACGCCGCCGAGCTCGCGATGGCCCGCGGATTCGAGCGAATCGAGAACCGACCCAGGTTTCCCCACATCACATACGAGGAGTTCGTCGAAGAGTCCGGCGACGAGACGCTCGTGGACGTCGAGACTCCGTACGTCCAGGGAGCCTTCATCGCGATGGACCCCGGGACCGGTGCGGTGCGCGCGATGATCGGGGGGCGGGACTTCTCACACTCCAAATTCAACCGGGCAATCCAGGCCATGCGCCAGCCGGGATCCTCCTTCAAGCCCATCGTCTACTCAGCGGCTCTCGCAAGCGGGATCCCCGCATCACGCATCATCGCCGACCGCGCCTTCGTGCAGGAGCAGGTGAGCGGCGAACTCTGGACCCCCGAGAACTTCTCGGACGACTTCGAGGGGGACATGACGCTTCGCCACGCCTTCCGGACTTCCGTCAACACCGTGGCGATCCGTCTTGCCTACGAGGAGGTGGGCGTCGAGACGGTCGCCCAGCACGCGCGCAGACTCGGCATCCGCACGCCGATTCCGCGGGTCGCCTCCATCGCCATCGGTGCCGCGGAAGTACTCCCCATCCAGATGCTTGAGGCCTACTCCGTCTTCGCGAACGTGGGCTCGAGGATCCAGCCCATCCCCGTCGTGCGGGTGGAGAGCCCCGACGGTGAGATCGTGTGGGAGCCGGAGGCCGAACGGGCGGAGGTCATGGAACCGGCAGCCGCCCGCCTGATGGTCAGCCTCATGGAAGACGTGGTGAACGCCGGCACCGGCGCGGGGATCCGAAGCCGTGCAGGCTTGCCCTACAGCGTACCCGCGGCGGGGAAGACGGGGACGACGAACGAGTCCACCGATGTCTGGTTCAACGGCTTCACCCCGAATCTGCAGGCTGTGGTCTGGTTCGGCATGGACCAGCCGCAACCACTCTATGCCGGCGCGACGAGCGGAGAGGCGACACCGGTCTGGGGCGAGTTCATGCGCCTGGTCTACTTTGGTGAGCTCGCCGAAGAGGCGATGGCAGCCGCCGGGGTCCCGACGGGCGAGGCGGAGCAGGCTCGCGAAGATGCGGTTTCCGGCTCTCCCGCGACGGAGGAGGAGAACGGCACTCTCGCCCTCCTGCCACTCCCGGAACGGTGGCCGATCGAAGGCCTAACCAGCCTGGAAGTGGACAGCGAGACCGGGCTGCTTGCCTCCCCGTGGTGCCCGGCTGACCGCCGCTACACCGAGTACTACCTCCCGGGCACCGAACCCTCGGAGGAATGCGACGATACGGCACCCGACCGCTCGCTCACCCAGTGGCCGTGGTGAGACCGGACATCTGCCGGGGAGGGTTTGCTCGCAACAAGACCGGCGCGCGTGTGGGGCACGATGGAATGCCGGCCTGCGGGTGCGGGACGGCGGCGCCATTCCCGGACAGCCGTCGGTAGGCAACGCTGGCCTTCACCTCCCCGATCGATGTCCCGGAGGCGGCAGGAAACGGGCCGGCGCGTCGGTAATCGCTTCCGCCCCGTCCTCCGGAGGCTGCCCGTAGCGCGTCCCACCCGGTCCGTGCACACCCACCGTAGCGCAGGGCGGGGCTGGCGCGTGTCGCGGCGGTACCGACGCATCATCGCCTCCTCCACATTGCCCAGGGCTCCAAGCTCCCTCCTCTCGTACGGGTTTCCCAAGGCGCGGGCGTGTCTCGGGCGGCCCACCCACACCATGGAATGCCTGCCCTGGTCCTGTCCCGATGCCCGGGACGTGACCGGACCAAGCCACCCCCGGTTCGGTCCGGACCTGTCGCACACGACACCATCGTGTAGCAGCCCATCCGGTGATGCGCTGCCAGTTTGTCGTATATTCTCCGTGGGAGACTTGGGGCGGCGCTGCTACGGGCGGGGTTCCGCTGCTGCACGGCCGCACCGGACGAACCAATGCGAACAGGCGATCTAGGCACGGTATTGTCGAAGGCCTTGTCCGGGGCCGGGGGAGCGCAGGAAGGCACCGTTTCCGGCGCTCGGGACGGGTCGACCGGCAGGGTGGGAGGCGATCACCCGACGTCCTGCAGAGCGATTCTGTGGGCGCCCCCACCCAGCCGGGGGACGGGTCGGTGAGAGCGCTCGGGATCGATTTCGGCGAGCGGCGGATCGGACTCGCGCTCTCCGACGAGACTGGCACGATCGCATCTCCTCTCACGACGCTCTCCCGACGACGAGGGAAGCGCCCGCCCCTGCAGCGAATCGAATACCTAGCCCACCAGTACGACGTGGAGGCACTCGTTCTCGGACTCCCCCTCGAGCTTACGGGCGAGGAGTCGGCCTGGAGCAGGCAGGTGAGGGAGATCGGCGAGCGGCTGGCGGCTCGGCTCGGCATACCCGTGCACCTGGTCGACGAACGCCTGACCTCTGTGCGTGCAACTCGGGCGGTGCGGGGAATCGGGCTCCCACGCCGGAAGCGGGAGGACCGGACGCGGATCGATGCAGCCGCCGCCGCCCTGATCCTCCAAGGTTGGCTCGACGGACACCGTCGGGAAGATGCGCCAACCGAGATCCCGCCTGCGGGGAACACTCCGTGACCGGCCGGGGCCGCGTGGCATTGGGGAGCCTCGGGCCGCTTCTCGCCCTCGGATGCGGTGCCGGGACTCCGGACGCCCGAGCCCCCGTTTCGTTCACCATTCCGGCCGGGTCGAGCTTCGATCAGGTCATCGACACGCTGACCACGCGTGGACTCGTCGCCTTCCCGCTCGGATTCGAGGTCGCGGCCCGCATCCGGGGAGATGACCGCGAGATCCGCGCGGGCCGCTACCGCGTTCCCGGTGACATCGAGTGGATCCCCCTCCTTGACCACCTCGTCGCAGGGAGAGTCGTCACCGTACCGCTGACGATCCCCGAGGGGTTCACCCTCCGACAGATCGCCCCTCGTGTCGCCCAGCTCACGGGCGTTCCCGCTCACGAAGTGGAGCGGCGGCTCGAGGATCCCGGCGCCGCCGGCCAGTGGAGTGTTCCCGGCCCGACGCTTGAGGGGTACCTCTTCCCCGAGACGTACCGGTTCGCACCGGACGTCCCGGTCGAGCGGGTCGTCCGTACGATGGTCGAGGGCTACCGCCGCTTCTGGACAGCGGAGCGGCTCGCCCGTGCAGCGGAGCTGGGCCTGTCGCGCCGCGAAATCACGACGCTCGCGTCCATCATCCAGGGAGAGGCGAGGAGGATCGAGGAGATGCCGACGATCTCAGGCGTCTTCCACAACCGGCTCCGGCTCGGATACCTGCTGCAGGCTGACCCGACGGTCCAGTACGCGCTCGGCGGATGGAGGGAGCCGCTGCTCTACTCGGACATTGAGTCGGTTGCCAACCACCCCTACAACACATACACCCAACCGGGGCTTCCACCGGGACCAATCGGGACGCCGGGCGAGGCTGCGCTGGTCGCGGCGCTTGAGCCGGCTGATGTCGAGTTCCTCTACTTCGTTGCGCGTCCCGATGGGTCGCACACCTTCACGAGCAGCCTCGCCGAGCACAACCGGGCACGGATCGAGGCCCAGCGTGAATGGGATGCGCTCGAGAGGGCCGGACGCGAGGGACCCTGAACCGATACGGGCTGTCTCGTGTCCCGGCTGACCGCCTCCGCCTGATCGTCATTACAAATGCGGCGCAGGCCGCGCCAAGGGATGCCGTCCGGGTGGTGGAGGCCGCGCTCCGCGCCGGCGCCCCGGCAGTGCAGCTCAGGCAGAAGGGAGCGAGCGCCCGCGATCTCTTCATGACGGCGGCACGCCTCCGCAAACTCACCCTTGAGCACGGCGCCCTCCTCTTCGTGAACGACCGGACGGATGTGGCGCTCGCGAGCGGGGCGGACGGCGTGCACTTGGGACCGGACGACCCGACGCCGGCCGCCGTGCGCTCGGCCGTCCCGGAGGGATTCCTGATCGGCTATTCGGCCGACGACCCGGAGGCTGCCCGCTCGGCTATCGCCGCAGGGGCCGACTACATCGGGTGCGGCACTGTCTGGCCGACACCTTCCAAGCGTGACGCCGGGCCCGCGATCGGGCTCGACGGCCTCCGGCGTGTGGCGCAGGCCGTCCCGGCTCCTGTGGTCGGCATCGGCGGGATCACACCAGCGCGGACCGCGCCTGTGCGGGCCACGGGTGCCTCCGGAGTCGCCGTGATGGGGGCCGTCATGTCCGCCGCAGATCCGGGAAAGACCGTCCGGCGTCTTCTCGCGGCGGTCGACGGAGCCGACCGACCCGGAGCCAAGCCGGCCTCGCCGCCCCGCTGAAACGACAACAGCCCCCCGGGCATCCCGGGAGGCTGCTGTACCATCAATGGCCGGCGACGACGTACTCTCCCACCGGGTCCCCCCGGCAGTACCATCCGCGCTGCGGGACTTAACTTCCGTGTTCGGAATGGGAACGGGTGTGACCCCCGCGCTATGGCCACCGACCAATCACACAATACACCGGGTGAAGCGGTCCATCGCTGGAGAGAGAGCGCACCGGGGAGCAATGTCTTCCGGCACTGTCCGGCTTCTGCAGACACCTTCGGTGCCTGCAGACCGGGCATGTATCGAGCGGGACCGGCGAAGGCGCCGGCCAAGCCTCTCGGGGGATTAGTACGGCTCGGCTGAACATGTCACCATGCTTACACCTACCGCCTATCAACGTGATCGTCTCTCACGCCCCTTCTGGGACCTTGCGGTCCGGGAGTGCTCATCTTTGGGTGGGCTTCCCACTTAGATGCTTTCAGCGGTTATCCCGTCCCGACGTCGCTAC
>CAZHGS010000002.1:0-108262 GCA_964532325.1 uncultured Gemmatimonadaceae bacterium
TCAGTTGGGAGAGCGCCTGAATGGCATTCAGGAGGTCAGGGGTTCGATTCCCCTCGGCTCCACTGAAGGAGGGCTGGGAGCTCGGGTGGCGGAATTGGTAGACGCGCAGGATTCAGGATCCTGTGGGGGTAACCCCGTGAGGGTTCGAGTCCCTCCCCGAGCATCGTTGGCACCCGCGGTGCGGGTTGGCGCTGTGAGCCGGCGGATGTAGAGTAGGGTGGCGCCCACGTGCTGGAATTGGTAGACAGGCTGGTTTGAGGGACCAGTGTCGGAGACGGCGTACAGGTTCGAGTCCTGTCGTGGGCACTAGAGGCAGGTGCTGAAGCCGCTGGGATCGGGTTTTGGGGGGGGACGAAGTGGCCAGGCCGCCGCTCGGCGCCCGTAGCTCAATTGGACAGAGCGCTTGACTACGGATCAAGAGGTTGGGGGTTCGAGTCCTCCCGGGCGCACCTCACTCCCCCCGGGGAGCTTCGGGTGACCGTGACAGCGGGCGCGTAGCTCAGCTGGTTAGAGCGCTACGTTGACATCGTAGAGGCCAGAGGTTCGAATCCTCTCGCGCCCATACCACACTGTTGGGCACGCGCTGTGCCGCATGGGAGGGCTGTCATAGACAGCTGGAATCCGGGGCCGTAGCTCAGTTGGGAGAGCGCTAGAATCGCACTCTAGAGGTCAGGGGTTCGACTCCCCTCGGCTCCACTGCCCCGCCACCATAGCTCAGCTGGTAGAGCACGTCACTCGTAATGACGGGGTCGTCGGTTCGAGTCCGACTGGTGGCTCTTGACGCGCAGCCGCGCGCTTGCTAACTGAGATTGCCGGGATAAGATTGCCCCTTGGTGTAATTGGCAACACGCCTGACTCTGGATCAGGAGAGTCCTGGTTCGAGCCCAGGAGGGGCAATTCTGGAGGGGTGGCCGAGTGGCTTAAGGCGGCGCCCTGCTAAGGCGTTGGGCGAAAGCCCGCGTGGGTTCGAATCCCACCCCCTCCGTTTAGCAGGCCCTCACGGATCCGTGAGGGCCTGCGTTCTTGGCAATCTGCCGTTCCGAAGACCCGGGCACTCCGACATCCCCACATGCAGCTTGGACCCTCGGTTGCGACGTGCCGTAACGCTGTCCTCGGCGCATGTATCCCCCCGCGTTGCCAGATTCAGTATGCGGCAACGCACCGGCTCCGATGCCAGGCGGCTGCGAGCTCACCCAATGAGGAGGGGGGGCTAGTGCTGTCCATGATGTCCTGCGGGGATCCGGGTCAGCGTGCCGTTGCGACGCGACTCATGACTCAGACGCTGTACGCCGGCGCGGCTCTGTCGTTCGGGGGCCTCCTGACCCATCGGTTCCGACCCTCAACCGCTCAACCGCGGTGTAAGCCTTGTTGACAGCTGCCCGCGGCCTTGGAAGCTCGCGACGGACCGGCCACACCACGCACGAACCGCGCTGCTAGTCGGATCTTCACGAGCTTGGAAGGCCCGGGATTGGCTCCGGCAGTGGCCATTCGGGCCGTCTACTCTGTCAGCCGATTGTAAAGTCGGGAGACTGGGGGGGCACGAATGCCTGGGCCTGGAGCTCGGTCGACTCAATGGCCACCATGAAACGGCCGTCGGGATGGCCGCGGAGGTTCACTTCGTTGCGGGTCAGGCTGCCGAGAAGGCTGGGCAGATCGGCCATGGATTGGAAGGGCAGGCCCTCGGGCGTGGTCTTCGATTCGGTCGTCCTCTTCGCGCTCTCGGAGGGCTGCGCCTTCTGGACCGGGGATTTGCGCTTGTGTCGCGCGCCCTCCGGATCGTCGTCCGCGAACAAGAGCGGCGCGAGCCAGCTGCCGCCCGATAAGACTGCCTTCGATATGACGCTGGCGGTCGTGCGGCCAGTCGAACATGCCCACCATCTCGTTGCCGGTGACCTCGCCGAGGCCGAGGGTCGTGCCGAGGCTCCAGGCCGCCGTGCGCGGGAGGGTTGCCGTGCGGTGCCGAGCCGCGAGGCGGGGGTGATGATAGCAGCGAGGGCAAGCTTGTCGTGGCGGAGGTTCTTGCGATCGAAGATGCGCGAGAGGGCGAGCTTGCGGACGAGTCAGGGGATGGTGGCGACGTAGCCGCGGGCCAGCGAACTGCGGATGGGGACAGCGTCATCGATGCTCGTGAAGACGGCGGCGCCCTCGAGGACGGTACGGAATCCATCGGTAATGTGAGGCAGAAGTCTGGTGAGGATGGTGATCGTCTTGTGGCGCACGCGTTCGGGCTCGCGCCGGGACTCTCTCGGTAGGGTTTCGGGAGCGCGGTCGCGGTCGACAATGACATCGACTCGGAAGGACATGTTGCGGTGCCGAGAGCCTGTGGAGAGGAACCCTGTAGTCCGCCGCCGATACATGGCGACACCTCATTTCCTCTCAAGGTGATACGACCTGTCACGGCGAGGAGGCCGTGGATGAGGTTCCTCTTGACCCCCGATTGTCTCGCCGGGCAAGCGGTACCAGAGACGACAGGGCGAGCCGGGACCAGGACTCCCTCGCGGACATTGCGTTGCCGTGGGAGGGAGGGGCAGCTTGGCCGTTCAGGGCAGCACAGCGGCCGTTTGCGGCGCGAGTGGACCGGTTGCACTACTATGTCCATCATCGCTACCAGCGGCGCCAGCGCCACGGTACCCGTCGCGCCGCCGCCCCGAGTCCCATTAAGGGGAACCTCCGCGATGCAGAGAAACACACCGCTCAACTCGCTCACGCAATCGCTCATCGCGCTGGCCATACTCGTTGGTGCACCGGCGGGGGCGGGGGCTCAGATGGAGTTTCACTATCAGTACGGCGAACTTACCAATCCTTTCGCCGGAACGGATCACGCCACGCACATCCTGACTTTCCAGCACGCATCGGCCTGGTCTCTCGGGGAGAGTTTCTACTTCATTGACCTGCTCGACGACGGTGGCGCGGACGGATTCAACGACATCGAGTTCTACGGGGAATGGTATCCCACACTCAGTCTGGGCAGACTGACCAACCGGACGGTTGGCGGGGGACCACTGCGCGACATAGCGTTCGTGGGGGGCATCAACGTGGACGGCGACGCCGACGTCTTCAAGTGGCTTCCCGGGGCCAGGCTGTCCTGGAACGTTCCGGGATTCGTGTTTTTCAACACGGACGTGACAGCCTTCATTGATGCGAGCCGCGGGACCGAGTCCGGTGGCGCGCCCCGGACTGACGACAGCTTCATGGTGGATGTCAACTGGGGTGCAGCGTTTGACCTCGGCAGTCAGTCGTTCTGGTTCACCGGTCACGCGGAGTACATCGGCGGTACGACGAATGAGTTCGGTGAGCCCCAGGAAGGGTGGATCCTTGCACAGCCGCAGCTTGGTTGGGACATCGGAAAGACAGTCACGGGGAGTGCCAACGAGCTCTTCGTCGGAGTCGAGTACCAGTACTGGCGCAACAAACTCGGCACACAGAATCACGACAACGTCCCGCAGCTGTGGGTGATGTGGCGCCTGTAGCCACCCGCACCCGATAACGACGGCCGAGCCACTCCGGAGACGACCCGGACTGCCATCGCCAGCGATCCTCCGGCGACCTCTGCGGCAGTGCATGATCGCCCTCACAACCTAGGACCGCGGCGACGACGCTCGGTTGCACCGCGACGCCCCCCGGCCGCAATGAGCCGACACCCGTTCGGACCATCATGCAGGGCACGGCCCACAGCCATACGACCTGACCCGGGCCACACGTGCTTGACTCGCCCGCGCGGGCAATGGTTGCATGGTCGCGCGGCATCGCACCGCTCCGGACACGCGAGACTGAATCGAATCAATCGTGAGTACGCGGGCACCCAGGATCGGCCAGCCCCGGAGGTCACCGGAGCCCGCGACGATATGGCGCAGCGAAGAACCGACCTGCGGGGTCATGTTGCGTCTGAGGAGGAACCCGTCAGCGAGTGTTCCCGCTTCGGTCCTCCGGATGGCGCTACAGAGAAACGTCTTCTTGTATGCGAGGGTATCGTGGGCGGGATCGCGCAGGAAAAGCCCATGTGTCTCAGGGGCTTCAGGCGCAAAATCCTACATCCGCAGGCTTGGTGTGCATGTCCGTCCTGTCACCAGCCGGGTGCTGGACGGCGGAACAAGCCGCACGATCTCCATTCCTCATAGGACCGACATCGGTTGATTCTCCAGGAATGGCGACATCATCCGTCCGGGCACGGCAGCATGCGCACGGGCGACGCTGGCGACTGTGCCGGCCGGAAGAGACTACGCTCCGTATGACTTGATAAGATCCTCGATGGCCCTGTCCTCCTCATCCCACGCGCGCTGAATCGACCGCAGCGCCTCGGCCGCGGTCGGGGCCTGCAGCGCGAGCGCCCGGTTTTCCGGGAGCAGCAGCCCGCCCTCCACCGCGCGGTCGAAGAATGCGAACAGGTAATCGTAGTAGCCGTCGATATTCGCGAAGCAACACGGCTTTTCCATCAGCTCCAAGGGCCGCTGCGACCAGCAGAGCGCCTCGGTCATTTCCTCCAGCGTGCCGAACCCGCCCGGGAGCGCGATACACCCCTGAGACAACACCTGCATCCGGTGCTTGCGCTCGTGCATCGTATCGACTTCCACAAGCTGGTGGAGTCCTTCATGGGCGAGCTCCTGATACGACAGCTGGCGCGGGACAACTCCGGTGACGATACCGTCATCCGCCAGCACGGCATCCGCTAGCACTCCCATGAGGCCGACACTCGCGCCCCCATAGACGAGGCCGATTCCCTCGGCCGCCATCAGGCGGCCCAGAGATGCGGCCTCATCAATGTAGCGTTGGCTCGAACCGCGGTTTCCGCCCAGGTACACGCAGATGCTCTTCCCTGTGGGCGGGGCGGGACGATTCCCTTCCATAAACAGATCTCCGGCTTCGGCCGTCCGTCCCGTATCCGCTTTCCCGACAGTCGGGCTCCCTACTGGCAGCGGCACAGAGGCCGGGCTCCCCACAAGGATGACATAAGTCTGCCCAGCCTCCCGGAACCGACAGCAAGAGACTAGTCCAGACACCTTCCGCGCAACAGGGATCGCCGCTTCCGGCAGGGAATCGGGCGTTCCCCGACGGAACACAGGTGCACGGGGTCAGGGACGGCGGTGGCCCCGGGGCTGTATCTCCTTTTACATTGTAAGGTCTTGAGCACCGGATCCTGCGGACGGGCGAGCCGCTTCGCCCGTCCGTTCGGTTTTTCGGCCAGCTCGCTCGGGGCGTGGCTCAGTCCGGTAGAGCGCTGCGTTCGGGTCGCAGAGGTCCCCGGTTCGAATCCGGGCGCCCCGATTCCTGGTTCCTGTGGATGCAGGGAGATCGGTCGTCGGCAACGCGAGAATGGGTCCGGCCGGGCCCGCGCGTTCTCCCAACGCAATCCGGCGGCACGGTTCTTCTCTCCGGTCCGCACCCGCGGGAACTCTCCCGGGCGCTTCGCCGGTATAGACGTTGGAGGCGTAGTCTAACTGGTAAGGCACCGCACTCGAAATGCGGCGGGTTAACCACCCTTGGGGGTTCGAGTCCCCCCGCCTCCGTCCCCTAACGAGGGCACTCGGGGGCATGTGGGCCCTGGTACTGCCCCCTCCGCAGTGACCCATCGCAGGGGTGCCGGACCCGAACGAGGCGAATCCACTCTCGTGAAGGCCCCGGATCCGATGAGAGCAACGGACAACCGGTACCCTACCGGCCGGTGGCCCCCGGCAGCTCGCCACGCCGGGGCCGGCGACGGGTCAGTTGGACAGCAGTTCGTATATCCTCCGGACGGCCCGCAGATCGACTCCCGCCCCTGGGATCTGCCGGTAGTTGTCGGCGTGGTTCGTCATGTCGATCGCCCCGGCGGCGTCCTCTGCACTCACCCCGCGCCGGTACAATTCCACCGTCTTCTCCCACAGGTCGGTCAGGTATGCCTGGAAATGGGTGATGCGCTCCTTGCCCCGCACCGGATCCCCGTGACCCGGTAACAGGACGTCGAACTCAAGAGCCCTGAGCGCCTCCAGGGCAGCCGGCCACTCGTCGACATATCCGTCGCCCATGTAGGAGAGACCGGGGCCGATCAGGTCGCCCGTAAACACGACGCGCTCCTGGGGCAGGAAGACCACGACATCACCGCCCGTGTGTGCCCGTCCGAGATGGAGCACCTGAATCTCCCGGCTTCCGCGTTCCGCCAGCTGGAAAAGCGCCATTTCCCTCTCGATCGTGATGTTCGGAGGCGTCGGCACGATGGATTCGATCGCGTGCATGTAGTCCCGCTGGACCCGGTGACGCTCCTCGAGAGCTGCCCGGCGAGCAGGATCGGTCTCTGCCGCAGCTTCCCGCTCCAGGTTGGCCACGAGGGTGGGCACACCATCGGAAAAACTCCTGAACGTCGCTTCCTCCAGCACATTGCCGAGCTCCCCGTTCAGCTTGGCTCGCGTGAAGCGATGGCCGATGATCTCCACTCCGTCGGGAAACGCCTGATTGCCGTGAGCGTGATCAAAGTGGTAGTGCGTATTGACCAGGTATCGAACGGGCCTGTCGGTGATGACCGGAAGCGAAGCGATAAGTGCTTCCGCGGCGGCCGGCGTCACATGGGAATCCACGACCAGGACGTCGAGCGCCCCGACGAGCACCATGGAATTGCTCATGGTGTGGACCGAACCGGTTCCGGACACGTGCCACACATCCTCGGCGATCTCGGTGAAGCGATGAGTGTCCGACTCCACGACCCGGCCCTGGGCGCTGGCCACCGCGGGTAGCAGAACCATCGCGGGAATGAACATGCAGGCTGACGCAGTGACCTTCCGGAGCGTTGTCATGGACCGGATCCTGTGTTCGGGTTCTGGCGGTAGCGGCGCTAAGGGCGCTGGCCGCCCAGCGGAAGGGTTAGCAGAGACCGGCACCTCGGTAACGCACACACCGGTCCGGGGTGCCGATGCGAAACGTACCATCGGGCGGTGCGCGTTGCACGGTATCCCCGGTACCGAACGGCAGCCCCCTCGGGAATCGCATCCGCCGTTCCGGGTGAGGCGGTCCGGAACGGCGCCCCCGGGGGTCGGCGCTGAGACCCTTCCTGACCGACGCCGCGAGCTTCCCCGGAGGACCCATCCCTGCCCTGCTCCACTCTCTCCCTGTACGGTTGGGGGGTGCAACAGCAGCTGTGAGTTGGGTGCCGGACGGCCGCGTCCGGATTCTTCCGGGGGTTCGGCGTCGAGGGTCAGAGACCGGTTCTCGACCCCGAAAGAGCCGCCGCAGCCTGCCATCCCGGCGCAGACTCCCGGCCACGCCCATCCGCACCTCGGGAAGGAGGACACGATGGACGCACTCCTGGCCACCAGGCGCCTGGACGCGCCTGACGAGGTACGCCACTTCGAGAAGGAAAGCCGGGCGCCGGTACAGGTCGGCCCCATGGTCATCGCGCGGGCGCGCTACGAACCCGGCTGGATCTGGTCGAAGCACGTCGGAACCGCCGAGGCCAGAGAATTCCGCGACGTCGACCATGTCCGGATGGTGGAATCCGACATGATGATGGTCAGGACGGCAGACGGCCGAGAGTCGCTGATGCTGCCGGGAAACGTAGTCTCCCTCGGTGCCGGACACGATGCCCGGGGCTACGGAGACGAGCCGTACAGCTCACTGCACTTCATGGGCGCAGCAGAGTACGCGGCTGGCTGACCGGTGTGCACGCCGTGCACGCCGTGCACGCCGGTAGTCTGATGGCCCGTGCCGGGTGCCCGGACTCGGCCGAAGGCCGGGACGGACACGAGCGCCGGGACAACCCGGATCCTCCAACGGGGAGCAACGCACGCCATGCCGTGGCGAGACGGCCGGAGCCAGAAGCCGTCACGGGATCCGGGGTCGGTACACACCGGACCGATCGAGCGGCTGCCCGACCCGGTGGGATGCGCCGGCACCCGGCCGGCGCGCGACCTCCTTGGACGTGCCCCATCCGGATGCCCCGGCGTCACCTCCGAAGCCAGCGGACCCGCTCCGACCGCTTCCTGCCCGGAGACGGGACGCCCACTCCTCAGTCTGCTGATACTTCCTTGAGCCGTCCGGTGGCACAGTCGTAGACGAACCCGCGGATGTGGTCCTTGTTGGGGACGAAGGGGCTGGCCTTGATGCGGGCGATCGACTGCCGGATGTCCTGGTCCAGGTCACCGAACGCCTCGAGCGCGAACGATGGCCGCAGCCCCGTATCCGCTTCGATCGAGTCCTTCACGTCGTCGTCGCGGAAGGTGAGCATACCACAGTCCGTGTGGTGGATCAGCATGATTTCCCGCGTGCCGAGCAACCGCTGGGAGATGACGATCGACCGGATCGCGTCGTCGCTCACGACTCCGCCGGCATTCCGGATCACATGCGCATCTCCCTCCTCGAGGCCGAGCATGCGGTGCGGGTCGAGGCGCGCGTCCATGCAGGCCACGATGGCCAGGTTCCGCCCCGGAGGGAGGGGCGCATCTCCCTTGTCGAACGTATCCACGTAACGGGCATTGTTGTCGAGCAGTTCATCGATCACACTCATTGGGCCTCCTGCACGTGGGCCGAGCCGGGCTCGGGGGGTGGGAAACGGGAATGGCAGCGTCGGCGGCGGGGCGCGGCCGGCGGCACCGGGCTCGACAGAAAATCGTCGAGAGGCCAAAGTAGCACGGACCGTGTGCAGAGCACGAGTACGCGCCTGACACTGGCCGCAGATCGCGCGCCGGGCCCGTCGGGCCATAGCGGTATCGGCGCCGCGCACGGCGAAGCATGGCGTTTGGCGCGGCAGCACCGGGCCGCCGGTTCCGACCTGCGTTCGCGCAAGGTAAGGACAGGCGCAGCACCATCCCATCGCCCGGCGGTGGGTCGCACCCATGCCGTGACAGGACCGGGAGGCTCCGATGCGCTGTGCCCTACTCGCCATTCACCTTCTCGTGACCGCACTTCCCGCGGTGGCCCAGGTCCCCGCGATCCCGCCGGCCGCGACGGACGTCACAGCCTCGGACATCGACCGGTTCATCGATGCACTCCCGCGGGATGGGGCCAGCGACCAGCCCATACGAACGGTCGAGGTGACGGGCGGTCACCGCGTGGGAGGCTTCGGCGTTCTCCGACCCCCGACAGTGCGGGGGGACGCGATCCTGCACCGGGTGAACACGACCAACATCGAGTACCTGATCTTCCTGCAGGATCCCGACAACCGCCGGGAGCTCCGCTGAACCTGCTGACGGCCACCTGGACGGCCAGAGGACCGCGAGCCGGCCGGAAATGCGCTGCTCGCTACCAGTCGCGGAGCAGCGGTGACGACTGATCGGCCGGATCTGACCCGGCCACCGATCTGAGGGAGGAACCCCGTGAGAGCATCGCTTGAGCGTTTCTTCGGTCTGGAACAGCGAGGCACGGATCTGTCCACCGAGGTGACGGCCGGTGTGACGACCTTCCTGACGATGGCCTACATCGTCTTCGTCAACCCGCAGATCCTAGCCGACGCCGGCATGCCTTTCGACGCGGTGTTCGTCGCCACCTGTCTGGCCGCCGCCTTCGCCACGCTCGTGATGGGGCTCTACGCCAACTACCCAATCGCCCTGGCGCCGGGGATGGGACTCAACGCCTTCTTTGCCTACGGCGTCGTGCTGGGCCTCGGCCACCCGTGGGAAACCGCGCTCGCCGCAGTCTTCGTGTCCGGTATCGTGTTCCTGGCACTCAGCGTGCTGCCGGTCCGGCGCTGGATCATCGAGGCGATCCCCCAAGGGCTGAAGCTGGCCATCGTTGCGGGGATCGGACTCTTTCTCGGAGTCATCGCGCTTCAGAACGCCGACATCATCAGCGACAGCGACGCCACATTGGTCACTGCGGGGGAACTGATGGCGGCGGCGCCCGTGCTCTGTCTCCTCGGCTTCTGCGCAATCGTGGCGCTTTCGGCCAGGCGGATACCGGGCGCCGCGCTCATCGGCATGCTGGCTGTTACTCTGATCGGGCTTCCCTTCGGCATCTCCGAGTGGCAGGGCATCGCATCGCTGCCGCCGGACCCGAGCCCAACTCTGCTCGCCCTCGACATCCCGAGCGTGCTCCAGGTGAACATGGTCGCGGTCGTCCTCGCCTTCCTGATGGTCGACCTGTTCGATACGACCGGAACACTCATCGGCGTCGCCCACCAGGCGGGGCTCCTCGACGAGCACGGACGTCTCCCGCGCATGAAGCGCGCGCTTCTCGCCGATTCGACCGGAACCGTCGGCGGGGCGCTTCTCGGCACCTCGTCCGTCACGAGCTACATCGAGAGCGCAGCCGGCACGAGCGCAGGCGGGCGAACGGGCCTGACAGCGGTCATCGTGGCCGGTCTCTTCCTGGCCTGCCTGTTCCTTGCCCCTCTCGCCGGATCCATCCCGGCTCCCGCGACTGCGGCTGCGATCCTCTACGTCGCCTCCCTGATGGTCCGGCCTATCGTGGACTTGGACTGGGGCGATGTCACCGAATCCGCTCCCGCCGTCATGACCGTCATCGCGATACCGCTCACATACTCGATCGCAGACGGCATCGGCGTCGGTTTTCTCACCTACGTCCTGATCAAGATGATGGCCGGGCGGCGGCGCGACTGCTCGCCCGCGCTGATTCTCGTGGCTGCGCTCTTCGCACTGAAATTCGCCTGGCTGTAACAACGACTCCCGAGGATCGCGCCGCGATCGTATCGAGCCGGGCAGCGGGGTCGCGACGCAGGGCCGGAGCCGCCAGCCACGACGGTCGTGCATGCGCCGGCGGCCGGACAGCCGGCCCTGCGTGTCGGGGTGACATTGCCGGATCGGCCACAACGGGATAACACGGCCTCTCGTGCATTGGGGTTCGCCGGGAGCTTGGCCCGGCCCGGCGAACCGGACTCCGCCGGCGACGCACGACGGCGCGAGTGGGCGGCACAGCGGACCGGGCACATGCCCGCAGCGCCCGAGGGGATACCCCTGCCAGCACCGGGACGGGACAGAGCAGTGGGCCGTGTCGCACGCGGGATTGCGGAGGAGGAATGAGTATCGGGGAGAATGCGGTCATCCAACACCTGGGCAGGTGGGCCGGCAGCCTTGCGATCGGCACGGGTGGCCTGACCGACGAGCAGTTGGAGATGCGGATCCGCGAGAACTCGAGGCCGGTCGCAGGGAGCGTGGAGGCCGGAGGCCGGAGCGCGCTGCAACCGTCCGCGCCGCGTGTGGCGGAACTGGGCAAGGCGCCGGGCGGTCCGGCGCACGGATGAGTCCGCTGCCGCGCGCAACTACGCGCGGAGGCGTTCCCTGCCCCCGGAGCCGGGACGGCACCTCCGGATACGTGGCCCTGAGGGTGCCGGCAGGATTTCAGGGACGGGCCACCCCATAACCGCAGCTTGCGCCTCCCTCCGCGAAACTGCCGGAGTGCACAGGGGATGTGCGCTCGGCGAACATGCGTGCCGGAGCGGGCGGTGGCAGCGCACCCCCGCGCCCTCGCCTGCGCATCAGTTGCCGCCCTGCTCCTGATACTTCCTCAGGTACCGGCTCCTGTTCGAAGCGGCATACACATTCCCCGCGGGGTCCACCGCGACCCAGTGGATGCCTTCCGTCCCTTCGATCGTGCCGAGGAGCGTTCCGTCGTCCGCGTCCGCGACCCAGACCTTCCCGTTCACCCCGTCGGCGATGTACAGCCGGTCGTCGTCGGTAAGGTAGAGGGAGTAGGGCGTGCCCAGATGCGTCCACTCGTCCCGATAGTTCCCCTCAAGATCGAAGATCTGAACCCGGGCGTTGCCCCGGTCGGCAACCAGCACCCGGTCGCGGGAGTCGATCACGATGCTGTGCACGGTGTCGAACTCCCCCGCTCCCGTGCCCGGGCCGCCCCACTCCGAGAGGAAGTTGCCGTGCCTGTCGAACTTCACGACACGCGTATTGACGTAGCCGTCTGACACGAACAGGTCACCGTTCGGGGCGAACGCCACGTCGGTCGGCCGGTTGAATGTGTCGGGCCCATCTCCGGCAACGTCATAGTGGCCGAGGGTCAGCAGGAGCGTGCGGGCGTCCGGACTCCACTTCTTCACCTGATGGCCCCGGCCGTCCACGGTCCAGATGTATCCCTCCGGGTCGATGCGGATGCTGTGCGTCCATCTGGCGATATCCTGCCCCCATTCCCTCTTCAGGCGGCCCGACGGATCCAGGGCCCAGACGTTGTTGGCATCACGCCGGAAGGCGTAGATCGTCCCGTCCGCGTCGCTCTCCACCCCCGACACGCCGCCGATCTCTTCGGGCCCGCTGACCCATCCCGGCGCGAGCGCATGACCCCCCGTTCCGGCCACCCGCCGCTTCACCTCCAGCCCCACCCGCGCACCGTAGGGAGTGATGCCGGAAAGGCGCGAGAAGTACCGGTAGGCCGCAGCCGAGGCGGCCTCCACGACCGCGCCGCCGTTCCCCCCGTAATTCGACATCACGGCGATCACATACGGCCTGTCCGGCACGTCCACGAGGCCCCATGCGGTGGCGACCCCCGTGATCCCGCCGGGCTTGAACGCGATGGGAACCTCCCGCGGAACGGGGGCCCGGATGGGACCGCCCTTGTAAATCTCCAAGATCTCACGGACCCGCCGGCATCCTTCCGCTCCAATCGGCAGATCGCAGCTCGCGATCTTCTCCATGATGAGCGCCGCGTCCCGCGGCGTGGAGAGATTCTCATTGCCGATCACGGACTGCTCGGGCCGGATCATCTTGCGCTGGAGCTTCGTGCTTGTCGCCCCCAATGAAGCCGAGAGCGCGTTTACCGCATCCATCCCGAGCTCGTCGATCAGTACGTTGGTCGCCGTGTTGTCCGAGTACACGATCATGTAGACCGCATAGTCCTCCAGAGAGAGCGCCGACCCACCGTCCGTCAGGTGCAGGAGGACTCCGCTGCCCCCCGTCCGAACCGCGTCGGTGATCTCGACACGGCGGCCGAGGAGGTCCGGTTCGGCTTCCGCACGGCGAAACAGCTCAAGCAGGATCGGGATCTTGATCGCGCTCGCTTGCGGGAAGACGAGATCGTCCCGCACAGCGAAACGATCGCCCGAGGTGAGATCCAGGATGTGGATCCCCGCCACTCCTTCATATCCGTCGGCAATGTGTTCGAGATCGGCCTGCAGCTGGGCGCGTATGAGCGCCAGGTGCGCCTCCTGCGCCGAGCCCGGGGTGCTGCCCCAGGCGGTGACCAGCCAGAGAAGCGCGGCGACGAGTCCTCGTCTATGGAGCATCGGGGCATCCCTCCCTACTCGGCGGACATGGCCTGGAGACACGGGCGGGCAGGATTGGGCCGCCCGACGGTCTGGAGCCATCGTACTCGGCGAGCACGCCGCGGACCAGAAGATCCGCGGGCGAGCCGGCAGGGGAAACGACGCGACACGCCGCAACCGCCCGCCCGTAGGAGCTGGACCTCAGCTCCCGCCTATCCCGGCCGCCATCGCCCTTCGGCTTGCATGCCGGCAGGAGCGGAACGGCGGTAGGCACAGCCACGGCTTGCAGCCAGCAGCAGACGACGCTCCCGCGCGCTCACATCCGGCGGGTGGGTCTGCCGGCACAGCTGCGGTCAGGGCGGGCGGCGGGCGTTCGCCGTCCGCACCGCCAGCTCGCGAAGGAAACCCTCCTTGTCGCGGGGTGAGATCATGACCGAGCGTCGCTTGCCGTAATCGATCCGCAGCCTATCTAGCGAAGGCGCCGGGCTCGACAGCGGGTTCCGCGTCGGCCTCACATCGCGGATCTCGGCCAGCGGGATCGTCCACCGGAACGGGCCGCACCGCACCCTGAGCTGCGTCCCGCCGAGCGTGTAGGAGGTCGAGAGCACGATCCACACCGGAGCCGCCGCGGAAACCAGAAGAATCAGTGCCGTTCCCCATCGGACCTGACCCGCTTCGCTCAGCGCCAACCACGCCCCGTAGAAACAGACGACCGTCGAGCCAGCGATCAGAAGCAGCAGCCAGGCATCGATCTTCGCGGCGAAAACCAGCGTGCGCCGTGGCGCGACGTTCCCCCTTGCATCCATCCTTTCGGCTCCCTGACGGCCCCTAACCGTTCAGACTACGGCCCCGTCCCTGCAATCCGTCCCCTTCGACGGGAGGATGCCCACCGTAGACCCGCCACCTCCGGAGCACATGCACTCTCCATCCGCCATGACGGCATCGATGGCAGAACCGGCTTTCCGGACCGCCGCCGACCGCGGGATCATCCGAGGGTCGCCCCGTTCTGGACGCAACGGACACGAGACGATGAAGGCACGGACCGCTGCGGCGATCATGCCCGCGTATCGATGTCGCAAACGATTGCAATATCTGAACCTGTGGGCCACCTTGCCATCATCGCCACCCCATTGGGGGCTTTCCCGAATGGGAATCCGATCGACCCCGGCGGAGGCCGATCCCAAGGGGGACCGCTACTGCTTCGAGCGCGGTGCGTTCGCGGACTCCGACGGGTAGGGATGAGTGGGCGTCTGGCAACGTCGCCGCTTCGCTCGGGAGTACCGGGGGAAGCATCCAGCACGACGCAGGAGTTCGGAGGGGACACCGATGGAGACGGCGGTCCGACTGTTCGCCCCCCGCAGGTGGTGGATTGTCTTTCTCGCCGTCGCCCTGCCGTCCAGCGTCGCCGAGAGCGGTTGCCCGTCTCCTGATAGGGGCGGGAACGCCCCCCCGGCCCGAATCTTCTCGCTCCTCCCCGCAGCAACGGGGATCGTGGACGCACTGGGCGCGGAAGATGAGCTCCCGCGCGCACGGCAGGTGGGCCTCCGCGCGTGGCCTGGGTCGACCGGCACGATCCTCCGGCCCTGACCGGGAGGGATACCTTCATCGATGAGGTGCGATCGGCCGCGGGAGGGGACATGGCCCGTACTGAGTTTCGAGGTGCCGCACGCGCGTGCGCCTGACATCATCTTCTGGCCCGGCGGCGCGGGCGTCGCACCTCCCGAGATGGCTCCGGAACTCTGGTGAGCGCTCGGGGCCATGCAGGCTGGAGATCTGGTGACCGGCCCGGCCCGGGCATGCCGGGTGCCTGGCCCCTCGATTGGCGCGGCCGCGGCCGAACTCGCTTTCCGGCTGGCGCGAGCCCGGAGCATCCGGTGATGTCGGACGGCAACGATAGTGGCGTGCGCGTGGCTTCGCTGATTGCCAGCGGGACGGAGATTGTCGCCGCCCTCGGAATGGGCGGCAGCTTGGTGGGGCGGTCGCATTCGTGCGACTACCCGAGCTGGGTGCCACGCCTGCCCGCGCCCACGCGACCGAAGATTGATCCAGAGGCTCCCAGCGGTGAAATCGACGTGGCCATCCGCGGGCTGGTGGAGGGCAACCACCGCGCATACGAGATCGACGGGGGGGAGCTGAGGCGGCTTCGACCGGATGTAATCGTTACGCAGGACGAGTGTGAGTACTGCGCCGGCTCGCTCAGCGACGTGAAGGAGGCTCTGTCCTGCCTTGCACATCCCGATGTCGAGCTCTGCACGCTTGCCCCGCGATATCTGCCCGATGTCCGACGTGATTTCCTGAAGGTAGCCGACGCTCTGGGGATCCCGGAACGGGGCGAGGCGCTTCGCGACCGGTTTGACGCGCGCCTCCGACAGGTCCGCGACCGCATCCGGAGACTCCCGAGGCGCAGCCTGGTGATGATCGAATGGCTCGACCCGCCCATGGTCGCCGGGGGATGGATGCCGGAACTGGCCCGCATCGCCGGGGGAGAACCCCTCTTGGTTGACGACGGGGAGAGCCGGGCGCTCGGTTGGGAGGCGGTCGCCGCAGCCGACCCGGACCATGTCGTGGTATTGCCCTGCGGATTTTCTCTTCGGCGGACGCTCAGCGAGCTCGGTACTCCCGGAATCCACGGCGGGCTACGGCGCATCGCGGCCGTGCGGGAGAGACGGTGCACCATCCTGGACGGGAAGAGCTATCTGAACCGGCCCGGACCGCGCCTGGCTGCGTCGGCCGAGCTCCTGGCGGCGGCGCTACGGCCATCGGCGCACGCGGATCTCGCGGCAACCTACGCACCCGCCATGGTGACCGGATGGAGCCCTCTGTGATTTCCGTCGGGCGCAGGCGGCCCGCGCGCCGACGGGGGGAGTCGATCGGCCCGGCTCCCGATCCACGCAGCCGCACCACGGGCAATCCCCCGCCTCGCACCTGCCCCCCTCCCGGGGATCCCACTGGTCGCTCCCGGTTTCCGGGCCATACGTTCCGCTTCGCCGATCGCCCCTTCCATCTCGGAGGAACCGACATGGGTCGTCGCATTCTGGCCGCGCTATCCGTTATCCCACTCATGGCCATGTGTACCGGGGACCAGGGACCCGCAGGGCCGCAGGGACCGCCCGGACCACCGGGACCGGGTGCTGCGAGCATCGTCTTGGCGGGTGCCTTGGATGGAGAGGGTCTTGCGCTGATCCATCTGCCACCGGCAGCGGGGACGATTGCTCGACCGCCGAATGTGACATGCTACACGACGGCCGACCCGTCGAGCGGGTTCTACACGATCATCGCGGCCGACCGGATCCGGCGCCTGGACGAGGAGGAGACGCTCGGGCTCGTCGAAGGCTGCTTCCTGATCGAACACCTCGACCATGTCGATGTGGGCATCGTCTCCATCCCCGACGGGTCGTTCATCGTCGTCGCGACTCCGACGATCTGAGGGAGACGGGAACACCGCCCGGCGATCAGCCGGTCGCCGGGGAGCACATCCGGCCAACCACAACGCAGTCGGTGCCGATCTTCCATGCTGGCCGACCCTGATGACCGGCTCGCATTCGGGCCGGACCGCGGTCCACTCCGCCGCATGGAAACGTGCGGTCCACCGTTCCGGGAGAGCCCATGAATCCGGCGGTCCTTCCGGGTCCGCGCCCCTACCGTGGCAGCCATCAGAAGTGGGCGTGGAGATGATCGTCGGAGATTGCACGATGTCACAGGCCGGCGACCGCGACTCTCGGACCGCGAGATCGAATCGGAGGCTCGTGCGTGAGCACATGTTCGCGCCTACCGCACATTCCGGGGTTGCCGTCATCTCGCCCGGGCACACCACCCGCTCCCGGGATAGCGGTGGCGCGATTCCCGTTCACCGGGCCCGGTGCAACCGGTATATTGCCGTCCCTATGAGGGATTTCACGCGCGAGGTGACGGTCCGGAGCTACGAGATCGACGGCTTGGGCCATGTGAACCACGCCGTGTACCTGAACTACCTGGAACTCGCCCGCTATGATGCCCTCGAGGCCGGTGGGTTCCCCCCCGCCGCGCTCGCTCGGGAGGGGTGGTCGATTGTTGTCGTCCGGGCCGAACTGGAGTACCTCCGGCCCTGCTTCCAGGGAGATGTGCTCCGGATCCGGACTCGTATCGAGGAGTTCCGCAGGAGTTCGATGGTTGTTGGACAGACGGTCCACCGCCTGGACTCCGGAACCGCGACGGCACCCGCGTTGCGGGCGCGGGTCACGGCCGTCTGGATCGGAAGGGAGGGCCGTCCTGTGCGGATTCCACCGCCTGCCCGACGGGCGCTCGGAGGCTAACGCTACTGTTTAGCCATGAGTTTCGCCGAAATCAACTTGGTTTTGTGGTGCCTATCCCGGTCAGGTGGAATCTGGTATGCCTCCAAAGCGGTTCGGTGCCCGAGAGCAGCGCTCGACAGCCTGTCGTAGTCGCGCCACATGATCTCGTCTCCGGGGTCGGGGTCATGCTTGCGGGCGCGATATCCTCCGAGATTGGCCACCAGAGCGATGGGCGCACAGAGATCGTCCGGGGAGCGAACTAGTACCGATGGGCGCACCTTTTGAGTGAAGAGGAGCTCTTGGTTGGCGAGCATGGGCATCGCCTCACAGTTAGGGGCGTGACGTCCGATGCGGGCCACCAGCATGATGCGCCGTGAGACGAGGGCATTGATCGCGATGGCCCATTGCAGGCAGTGGGGGGTCCGGAAGGCCAGCGTCTCGACCCTGCAGCCCGACTTGAGGACACGACCGAAGACCACGATCCCCCATCTCTGCGAGTAGTATCCGATCTCTTCCCGACTCCCACGGACATCGGGAGGCGCACCCCCCTGTACTCTTGCATCAGCGTTTGCGTGAGGTTGAGCGAAGTTCACGGCGATGGCGACCGGTCTGGGAGTAGCCAGTAGCCAACATACCTCCGCGCCTGTGAGCACCTCAGGCAGACCAGCGAAGCTGTCTCGATGATCGATGCGGCGGCGGTGTGCGGGGAGACGCCGGATGTGGTGCTGGCGGCTGCGGGCTACGGCAACGAGCACGACCTGAAGCAGCTCAGGGATCGCGGTGTGGGCCCGTATGTGGCGCTCGGGAGGGAGGGAACGGCCATCCCGAAAGTTGATCCGGAAGAATATCCTGCAAGGGCCCGCATGTGGGAAAAGACGGCGAGCGAGGTTGGGCGCAGATGGTAGCCACGGCGCCGGTGGTTGTCCGAGGCGCCCAGCGGCTGGATCAAGGCGGCGTGAAGCACACCGACGGGCATGTCTTGCCGCGGGCCACGGACCCGAAGAGGGACGCCAGCGCCCGTTCAGGATCACGGCAAAGAAGTGTCGCGCCCTCGCGGCTCCCAACGGGCATCAGCCGAACCCTCTCGCGGCTCCAGACCACTGACCGACCGCAAGCCCGACGATGACCTCAGCCCCACATCGACGTCCCTGGGACGCAGGCTCCTGGCGCCGCTCGGTATCGGTCACCGCATCAGGGCTCGGGCCTTCGCCGTGGCGCCCGCACCGATCCATCCTCCGGGGGAACAGACCCGGCTCGGCCTCAGAGCCCCGGGCGGAAGTGCAGGAGGAACGAGCCACCGAACCGCTGGTAGTACGCGCCCCCGATCTCGGTTTCCGCCCGGGACCACCCGGCCCGCACCGTACCGTCCAGGTTGAAGGCCAGCGATCGCGTCAGCGAAATATAGGCCAGGCTCGCGCTGTTCGCCTCGTCTCCCGGGAGGAGCCGCGCGAAGTTGGTGTCGTGCAGGTATTGCTTGGCGGTCAGGGCCACGTACGCCGAGAACGCGATGTCCCGGGGCAGGGATGCCGAGACAAGGCCGCTCACGGTGATCGCGTCATACTCCGGCCGGTTCGAGTTTGAGCGGTTCGCCCTCCCCTCAAGGCCCAGTTGCAGGATGTAGGTTCCCTGGTACGTCCAGAAGGCTCCGGTGTGGACGGTGGCGTCGAACCGCCTGGGGTCGGCCGGATCGAAGGTGATCTGCTTCGGGTACTCGCTTCTCTCCCCGGCCACGAAGACGCGAAGGATGGAGCTTCCGCCATTCAGCGTGGCCCCGGCCTCCGCGCGGTAGACGTTCCGGTTGAGCAGACGGATCTGCGGCGCGAACTCGGGTGCGAGAAAGTCACTTCCGTCTGCAGCCACCTCGAAGTCGTAGAGCACGCCTCTCGGCCCGCGCGCATCGAATCCGACGGAGAGCCTGCCGGCCCGGAATCCCGGCTGGAGAAAGAGGGGCATCGGAGGACGGTCATCGATCTGCCTCCCCCGCAGTTGGAGGCCAGCGGCGATCCCGAACCGGTCCGTGATGCCGTGCGAATACGTTGCATCGAGCGTCCCGACCCACTCGCGGGGCGAGTAGTCGCGAAGCTGAAAGCCCTGGGGCGAGAAGTGCCTGAGACCACCGTCGAAGACGAGGCGGAGGGCGCCGTTGCGCGCCGCTCCGTAGGAGGCATCCGCCAAGACCGTCACCTCGCCGGTCGCGGCCGATACGAACTCAGCCGAGTCCCGAAGGGGGACACCGACGGCGGGGAGGTTCCCCTGGTAGCCTTCGGCCGAGGCTCCGCCCGTGATCACGAGTTCATCGATGGCGAACTGGCTCTCGGCGGGCGCGGCAACGGCGGCGATCCAGATCGTGCCGAGCGAGACGGCACGTACGAGCCTCGCTGCGTATGCGAGGCGTCGCTGGGATGCGGTCACCGCATGCCCTCGGCTCGTTCGCGGAAGAGCTCGGCGGTCCGGAGCGCCTGATCCCGATACTGGATCGCGAGGTCACGAGCGGCCCGCAGGAACTCGATCTGCTCGGCGACCGGGAGTTGCGTCAGGGAAACTCCGGGGTCCTGCAACACGGCGCCCGGGGAAATCTCGGGATTGCCCACTCCGTCCGGGACCGCGAGGTCGGGCGGTCCCCCGGGGATGAAATCGGTCCCGAAGCGTCCCACGTCGCGAAGGAGGTCCTCGACGCTCTGGCGTTGCTGGAGCTGGCGTTCGAGGTCCGAAACCTGGCGTTCGAGGTCCACGATCAGCGAGTCGTAGGAGCCGACCTGCTCTTCCATGAACCGCGCCTTCTCAAGCGACTCGACCGGGCCGTCCCTGGGATCGACGGTGAGCTCTGGGACAGGCCGCAGCACGGTAACCTCTGCCGGCAGCGCCTCCGCCTGGATCTCGAGCTGGCGCGACCGCACCGCTCTCCATTCCTCGAGGAGTGCCACATCGGAGGGACCCCCGTCCGGGAGCCCGTCCTCGATCCGACCGAGCAACTCCGCTTCCCGGGCCTCGAGGACGGCGAGGTATGCGGCACGGCGCAACGCAACGCGCGCGCCGGCCTGTTCCACCGCAACCTCGAGCTCCATGAGTTCGAACGCGACGACCTGGAAGGCCGCGTAGGCGGCGTCACGCCTCGCGGGGTCGCCGGCGTTCCTCGCCGCACCGACGCGGTCCAGCGCCTGCTCGTACCGGTTGAAGGTCGCGTCCCGGTCCTCGAGGAGTACGCTGTAGTCCGAGCGCGCCGTCACATACGCGCTCTCGGACTCGGTGTCCATTCCCTGGGCGACCGCCTCCTGAGCAGTGACACCGATGGTGAGAAGGGCGGCGGCGGACGCGACCCGGATCAGGCAGGCGGCGTGGATGTTCACGCCTCGATCCCGTACTTCTCGAGCTTGTAGTAGAGCGCGCTCGGCTTGAGCCCGAGGAGGCGGGCGGCCTCAGCCTTGACTCCACGGGCCTGGGCGAGCGCCTTTCTCAGGAGCCGTTCCTCCACCCCCTCGACGACGCTGGTCAGATCCATCCCCGAGCGCGAGAGGTCCGTCCCCGCATCGGCGCCGATCGCATCCGTTCCCGCATCGAGTGTCGGGAAGTCGGCGACCTGGAGCACCTCCCTTTCGGCCAGTACAAGCGCCTGCTCCACGACATTCTCGAGTTCCCGTACGTTCCCCGGCCACGAGTGGCTCTCGAGATACGTGAGCGCCTCGGGGCTGACCGAGGTCGCCCCCGACGAGGTCCGTTCCCTCAGCTTCTCGACGAAGTGCACGGCGAGGATCGGGATGTCGTCCCTCCGTTCCCGGAGAGGAGGGAGAGTCATCGGCACGACGTGGAGGCGGTAGAAGAGGTCGTCGCGGAACCCGGATCCCCGAAGGAGCGCTTCCGGCGACTGGTTCGTGGCCGCGATGATGCGCACGTCCACGGGGATCGTCTCCTCCCCGCCGACCCGTTCGAGTTCGCGCTCCTGAAGCACCCGCAGGAGGCGGATCTGGGTCTGCGGAGCCACGGTCGCGACCTCGTCGAGGAAGAGCGTCCCCCGGTTCGCCAGCTCGAAGCGGCCCTGTCTCCGGCGCTCCGCCCCCGTGAATGCGCCCTTCTCGTGACCGAATAGCTCCGAGTCGAGGAGACTCTCGGACAAGGCTCCGCAGTTGACCCGGACGAACGGTCCGTTCCGGCGCTCCGAGCCCGCGTGTATGGCCCGCGCCACGAGCTCCTTGCCCGTACCAGACTCTCCGTAAATCATTACAGTAGAGTCACTTCTAGCCACACGATCAATCCGCCGGAACACCTCCTGCATCACTGTGGATTCGCCGACGATTTCCCCGTAGCGGGGTCTCTTGTCGCTCCCGAGCCCCTCGCGGAGGAGCGTGTTCTCGACGCGTAGCGAGCGGTTCTCCCTGCGCAGGCGGTTCCGCTCCTCCATCGTCTGAACCAGCCGGTCGATCTTGACGCCGAACTCCTCCGAGGAGAACGGCTTCGTCAGAAAGTCCGTCGCTCCGAGCTTCATCGCCTCGACCGCCGTCTCGATCGTCCCGTAGGCGGTGATCACCAGGACCTCCACCCCGGGGTGGCGCTCGCGCACGGCCCGGAGAACCTCGAGCCCGTCCATCCGGGCCATCTTGAGGTCCGTGATCACGAGCTCCGCATCGCTCTCGGCAAGGAGCTCCATCCCCGCCAATCCGTTCTCCGCCGAGAGCGTGCGGTGCCCGCGCCTCCGGAGG
The DNA here is from genome assembly GCA_964532325.1 of uncultured Gemmatimonadaceae bacterium. Taxonomy (GTDB): domain Bacteria; phylum Gemmatimonadota; class Gemmatimonadetes; order Longimicrobiales; family Gaopeijiaceae; genus JAAXGI01. Next base: position 22,092 of record CAZHGS010000002.1, read on the forward strand.
AGGAGCTCGAGCCCCTCGCGCATCGACTGGTGGTCGTCGATGATCAGGATCTGCGCCATCCGCTGTCCCTCAGGCTGCGGAACCCTGTGAAATCCGAGTCCGGACCACGGAATTCTGACTCCTGGCCGCACTCTCCGCGGGAAACTCCTCGGAGCCCCGGAAGTAAACGCGGAATTCGGCTCCGGAGAGCCGCGCCCGCCCGGGTCCGGGCTCTTCCGCCCCGCCCTCCGGGTCCAAGAGCACGACCCGTGCCCCATTTACCTCGACCATCCGCTTCACGATCGCGAGCCCGAGACCGGCCCCCCGTTCCTTGTCCGTCACGAAGGCGTCGAAGATCCGGGCGCGGGCCTCTTTTGGTACACCGGGGCCGTTGTCACGGACCGATACGACCGCCTCCCCGTTCTGCCACCACGCCTCCAGCCGGACCTCCGTGCCCGCCTCCCCGGCGTTGTGCAGGAGATTGAGGATCGTCCGCTTCACATGGTCGGGGTCCGCCCACACGACCAGGGGCGCTTCTGGGAGGGTGACCGCGAGTCCCGTCCCCCTCGCGTCGAGCTGGAGACGGACCAGGTCGACGGCCTCCCCGATGGGCTCGCGGATGTCATGGACCTTCCGATGGGGATGGATCGGCCTTGAGAATGCAATGAAGTGGTTGATGATCTCGTTGAGCGTCTGGACCTCGTGGCGAACCCTCGTGAGGAGTCGCGCCCGCTCCTCCTGGTCCTCGGCCTCGACGGCTGCGGTAGCGAAGAGCTCCAGACCTCCGAGAGGATTCCGGATCTCGTGGGCGACCTGTGCGAGCATGAGGCGGAGCTGTTCGTCCCGCTGCACGATTCCCGCCCGCATCCGCTCCATCGCCTTCGAGAGTCGGCCGAGTTCGACTCCCCCCTCCGGAGCCACGCGTTCGTTCCAGCGGCCGCGCTGTATCTTGAGAGCACCCCGCGAGAGGCGTTCCAGCGGGCGAGCGATGCTGGTGGCCAGCATCGCTGCGATGAGCCCGGCGAGGAGAGCGGTGCCGAGAGAGCCCACGAGCAACGTCTGCTGGAACTGGTTCAGCGGAATGAGATAGTCGGCCGTCATGAGCACGGTGAGCATCGCATCGCTCTCCTCGAGCCGCTTGAAGCCGTACTTGTAGAACCGGCCGTCCTGCCCCTCGAAGATCTCGGAGACCCCTTCACCCGTACTCCAGGCAACGTCGAGTTCGGGCCCATATGCATCCAGCCACCGGAGCGGGGTTCCGATCGGGTAGTCCTCCGGGGAGTCGGTCGTGACGATGACCGTGTTGTCGCGTCGGAAGATGTGCGCCTCGTCCACATAGCGGAGCAGACGGAGGAGGCGCTCCCGGTTCGGGAGGTAGAGGGAGCTGTCCTCGTCCCCCGGCTGGAGCGCGAGAAGGGGGTTTGCCTGGAGCCCGACCTCGGCGGCGGCACCGGCAACCCAGACGAGCTTCTGGTCCAGCTCGTTCTCAAGGGCGCCGTTGGCCGCCCTCCATGCCAGGTGCCCGCCGCCGAGAGTGAGGACCAGGCAGAAACCGCCGAAGAGGAGGATATACTTGTGCCGGAGGTTCACGGTCTACGCTCCGCACGAGACCCGCTCGACGCTCACCGGCGTGAAGTCAATCGGGAGGTGGATGTTCGCACCCGGAAGGATGACGAGCTGATAGGGATAGAGACTTGCTGAGGCGGGGGAGCAGAAGTCGCCGGGGACCCTCTCGGTGATCTCGACCCGGGTGCCGTACGCAGGACCAAGTGGGAGAACGCGGCGGACTCCCACAAGACTCCCGGCCTCTCGCCTGAGTCCGACTGCGACGAGCAGCACGAGCTCCCGGCCCCAGTCCACCTGGGGTAGGGGAATACCGGATCCCGCGTGTTCGGCCCAGAATCCGATGAAGCTCTCCGGGGGCGTGCCTCCGCCGGAGACGAATGCGCGGGGCGCCATGGCCCGTGCCGGCGAATCCGCGCCGGCCGCGAGCGATGCGAAGGGGATCGTGCCCATATAGGTGGAACGGGCGGCTTCGCCAAGCGTGAAGAACCGGGTCAGCTGTCCGGCTGTAACCACCCGCGCCGCGCCCGGGTCCGGTCTGGCGCTTCCCGGCGCGAAGGTGAAGAGCGTGCCTTCGCCGCAGCGCGTCCAGCTCGCGGTCTCGTCCCTTGCCGTGTCGTGGATCGCGAATGCGATCTGGGTGGAGCCGAGTGCACCCGCGCACTCGGGTTCAAGGTCCTGGGGAACGTCCCTGCCGAACAGGCGGAGCCCCCGGGTCTCGTTCAGCTGCTGGATCAGCGACCGGTACTCACGCGCCAGCTCGCCCGGGTTGAGTTTCCCGGAACGGCTCGCCTCCGCGCCCAGGTTGCCCTGGTAGAAAACCCGCTCGGTCAGGAGCCAGGGACCGTTCGACGCCCAGATCAGGATCTCGTGAAGCTCCCCCTCTCCGGCGGCTCCCGGGAGCGGCGAACGGACATTCACCCGGATCTCGCCGGTGAGACCGAAGTGACCGGGAGGAATCGCAGCCGGGGTGTCCGTGCACGCACCGACCGCGGCTGCCAGCGCCAGAGCGAGGAGCGCCCGGCAGCGGGCCGGATGCACACGATCCCGCTTGACGCCGTCACACGGACCGCTCACTTCTTGGGGATGGACCACCGTTCACGCCTCCGCGCGCTTCTCGCCCGACGTGCCGTCGTACTGGGTGACTTTACCCTCTCGGGCGGGACCCGTTCTTCATACTACATCGACGCCCGGCGGGCGACGATGTCGGCCGAAGGCCAGCACCTCGTCGGAGCGCTCGGATTTCGGACGGTGCGGGAGGTCGACCCCCGAGTCTCATGGGTAGGCGGCCTCACGCTCGGCGCCGACCCGATCGCGTACGCCATCGCGCACCGGAGCTGGCTGGAGCGTGAGGCGATAAACGCCTTCACCGTGCGCAAGGAGGCCAAGACACACGGGCTGGGGCGCCGGATCGAGGGTGGCCTCCCCGACGGTGCGAAGGTGATCGTCATCGAGGACACGATCACGTCCGGCGCGAGCGCGCTCCGGGCGGCGGACGTTCTCGAGGATCGTGGATGCGATGTTCGGGCGATCCTGACCCTGATCGATAGGCAGGAGGGCGGCGCGCTCCGGATCCGGGACCGGGGCTACCGGCTGGAGTCCCTCTTCCGCGCTGCAGAATTGCTCGAGACCCGGGGAATTCAGCGCACAGTGCGCAAAGGCATGACCAGGCAGAGATAGTCTGGCGCCGGTGCCTCGTCGGTTCCGATCGGCTCCAGCACGGCTGCGCGCTCCGGGTCCTTGAAGCTCATGCGCAGTTCCTCCGAATCGATGTATCGGAGGACCTCGAGGATGTACCTCGCGTTGAAGCCGATCGTCATCGGCGGGCCGCCGTAACCCACCTCGATCTCGTCGCGTGCCTCTCCCAGGTCCGGGGTGACCACATTGACCTCCAGCCGGTCCGGCTCGAAACCCAGCCGCACCCGCCCCGTCTCGGCCGAGGCCAGCGCTGCGACCCGGCGAATCGCGGACGACAGCGCGCTCCGGTCGATGACGGCGATGTGTTCATTGTCCTTCGGGATGACCTGCTCGTAGTTGGGGAAGGTCCCCTCGATGAGCCGCGTGTACACCTCGGCCGACGGGGAGGCGAACCCGAGCTGGTTGCCGGCTTTCGCCACCCGGATCTCGTCCTCCGGCCCGAAGATCCGCTGGACATGGCCGAATGCGACCGGAGGCACGACGAGCTGTGTCGTGATCTCCACGGACGGACCCGCGGGGATCGTCATTCTCACGAGACGGTGACCGTTCGTCGCCACCATCCTCATCTCGCGGTCCCTGAGCTCCCAGAGGACCCCGTTCAGGACGGGACGGCTCTCTTCCGTCGAGACGGCGTACGAGGCGTGCCGGATGAGCGAGAGGAGATCGCCTCCCGGCGCGTGCCACCCTCCGTCGAAAGGTATCTGGGGAAGGGCGGGAAAGTCTGAGGCAGGGAGTGCGTTCAGGCGGAAGTGCGACCGGCCACACGCCATCGAGAACTCGTCGCGCACGCAGTGGACCTCGACGGGCTCATCAGGGAGTTCCCGTGCGATCTGCTGGAGTTTCTTGCCCGGAGCAGTCGTGCTCCCCGGCTCCGAAACGGTGGCGGTAACCCCCACGCGCACACCGACATCCAGGTCTGTCCCGCTCACTCGGATACCCCCTTCCTCCGCCTCGATCAGAACGTTCGAGAGTACCGGAAGGGTTGTCCGTGCCGGGATCGTCGCAGCCACAGCAGTGAGGGCCTGATGGAGGTTCTGTCTGGTTATCGTGAACTGCATCCGCGCCTCTTCTCGTGTGTCCAGGCGGAGTTTTCCGCCGGTAGGGGCTCTTCTAGTTCTCTAGATATCAAATGATAGTCGTAGTAGTAGTGCCCGTGGAGTTGTGGAAGATGCGACGAAACGATACCGCAGATGCCGCTGGCACACCACTCTCGAGGATTCCGGCCTGTGTGGATCCGGCGTGGACGTATGCGAACCACTCCGTGAGGTTTCCACAGGGTCGCCACTTCTTCACAACCGCCCCGGGATCTCCACAGGGTTCTCCACGCCGGCGTCTGCCGGTGTGCTGGTTTTCCCGGAGCGCCGGCATCAGGTCTCCAGCAGCTGACGGACCCGTGCCACGCGGTGCGCGAATTCGTCGTCCGAGTGGATCTTGGCCTGCACCCGGCGGATGGAATGGATCACGGTGGAGTGGTCCCGCCCCCCGAACCGCCGCCCGATCTTCACGAGCGACTCGTCCAGCATCTCCTTGATGAGGTACATCGAGACTTGGCGGGGAACGGTGATCGCCCTTGTGCGGCGCTTCGAGGCCAGGCTACCGGGATCGACATTCCACTCCCGGGCCACCTCGTCACGGATCTGCTCGGCACGCACCACCGGACCGTTCCCGCTCGCCGGCCGGATGATGCTCTGGAGTGCGGTCCGTGCGAGATTGAGGTCGATCTCCTGGTTCCGGAGTGAGGAGTAGGCGAGCAGCTTGATCACTGCGCCCTCGAGTTCCCTCACGGAATACGTACACGAGCGGGCCACGAAATCGATGACATCCGGACCGAGGATCAGGTCGTCGTCGATCGCCTTCTTCCGGAGGATGGCCACGCGCGTCTCGTAGTCCGGTGGCTTGATGTCGACAACAAGACCCCACTCGAAGCGCGAGATGAGGCGATCCTCGACACCGGGGAGTTCCTTGGGCGGCCTGTCGCTCGTCAGGACGATCTGTTTTCCCGCGTCGTGAAGCGCGTTGAAGGTATGGAAGAATTCCTCCTGTGTGCTCTCCTTCTCCTCGAGGAAGTGGACGTCGTCGACGAGCAGGACGTCGATCTGGCGGAAGCGGCGCCGGAACTCCGGCGTGGTTCCGGTCTGGATCGCACCCACGAGCTCGTTCATGAACCGTTCCGTAGTGACGTAGACCACGGTCGCATCGTGCGGACCCTCCACAACGGCGTGACCGGTTGCGTGCATGAGATGCGTCTTGCCAAGACCTACGCCCCCGTAGACGAAGAGGGGGTTGTAGGTTTTACCGGGCCGCTCCGCCACAGCGTGCCCTGCGGCCACCGCCAGCTGGTTGTGGCTCCCGACAACGAAACGTTCGAAGGTGTAGCGTTCGTTGAGTCGCAGCGGGGGTTTCCGTGGCGCCCTTGAGCGCCCGGCCGCGCGTTCCTCGTTGTGTGGGCCCGGGGACGCCGTGTGTTCGTGCGATCCCACCTCAACCCACGGCACCGCGCCGCCGTCCGAAGAGCCGGATCCTACCGACGGCCGCAGGCTGAGGGAGACGGCTTCACCGGATAGGCGCCGGAGCGCGCTCTGTAGCGCGTCGCCGTATTTGTCTTCCACCCACTCGACGTGAAATTCGCTCGGCGCCTCGACGATCAGTTCGGCGTCCGATAGCCCGACGGCACTCATCCCGGAGAGCCACGTCCGGTAACTCTGTTCCGGTATTCCCGTCTTGACGGCCGAGAGCACCCGGGACCAGAGGTCGGACGCGGTGGACTCCATAGGCGGGGTCGTGGCCGTCGCGGGCCGGAGGATGAGGGTGTGGGCCGGGAAGATCCGGGGGCAGTCACGCTACGGAGTCAGCCGGAGATTGTCAATTCGCGGTTGGAATCGAGGTGCCAGACCCGGACGGGAATGCCCGGAGAGAGCACGGGAGACGCGGTTTTCTCCGGGGCGGGGCGAAGAATCCCGTGCCCGGACGGGCCACTGTTCCGCAGCCACCGCGGGTCGTGTCCGGGGGCTGGCCGCGGTGCGCCCGGGGTGTCGCCGAAGAGGGTGGGATCCGGTGTGAGTGGCCTTTTCCGCCTGCCTGCAGGTGCCTCCGTAGGCGCGGGGGGAGCGCTTTCCCCGCGGATCGTCCGGGCCGGCCTCCGGGTAACCCGGTCCGGCGGCAGGTGGATGCGCGGGGCCGACGGACAGGGCGTTGCCTTGACTCCCGGTCCGGGATTCGGGTAGCTTGCTCGTCTGCCGTCTGTGGCACACAAAGTTGCCCAGCCAGAGGGGAAGCCGGATGAAGCCCACGTACAGGCCGCGGAACCGGAAACGTGTGAACAAGCACGGATTCCGCGCCCGGATGAGGACCCGGGGGGGGCGCAGGGCTTTGGCGCGCCGCCGCCGCCGCGGTCGCCGCCGCCTTTCGGTGAGGGTAGGCGCGAAGTCGTAGGCACCGGTGGGCTCCTCTCCAGCCGGCGGGATCCCCGACCGACGTGAGCGACTTCCCCGGGGCAGCCGGATCCGCCGCGGGGCCGAGATCCGTTCCCTTCTCCGGAAGGGGGCGCTGGTCCGCTCGGCCCACCTGAACGTCTTTGCCGCCCCGGCGCCTCACAGGGCGCCCCGCTTCGGGACGATTGTTCCGCGGTACGGGAGAAATGCAGTGGCCCGCAACCTCCTTCGCAGGCGTCTGCGGGAGGTCGGCCGCCGCGAGATCCTCCCGGAGCTGGCGCGGAGGGGATGGGCTGTCGACCTCTTGGTCCGCGCCCGGCCGAATGCGTATGCGGCCCGCTTTCCCGAGCTGGAGGCGGAACTCCTGCGATTGTCGGAGGGGCTGTGTCCCGACGGTTCGTTCTTGCGCTGATCGGTTTCTACCGGAAGGGAATCTCTCCCCTCATGCCGCCGGTCTGCCGCTTCACGCCGAGTTGCTCGGCCTATGCGTATGAGGCCGTGGAACGGTTCGGAATCTGGCGTGGCCTGCCGATGGTCCTGCGCCGCCTAGCCCGGTGCCGCCCGCTCGGCGGGAAGGGGTACGACCCGGTGCCGCGGGGCTCCGCGGGAGGGGCAAGCTTCCGGTGAGTCCCCAGCAGCGGTTCGTCCTCGCCATCATCCTGATGATGTGCGTCCTGGTGGGCGGGAACCTCCTCTTCCCGCCTCCGGCCCCGCTCCCGTCCGAGCCGGAGACCGTTCCGGAAGCGCCGGTTGCGACCCCGCCCCCGGAAGTGCCGCCTCCCGAAGGGCCACCGCCAGAGCCTCTCCCCGCCGACCCGGCGCTTCCGGACCTCGCCCCCCGCAACCCCGCCCCCGATGTCGCGGCGGCCGAGGTGGCGTCCGACGCGGTCGTCACGGTCGAGGGCCCGCTCTATCGGTTCTCTTTCTCGACCCTGGGCGCCCGCCTTCGATCCGCGGAACTCCATGAATTCCAGTCCTTTACGAGAGCAGGCTCCGTCCAGCTCATAGAGGAGGAGGGTGCGCTGTTGGGGAGCCGGATCGTCGTCGAAGCCGACACCGTGGAGCTTCGTGGAATCGACTTCCGGGCGACGCCGGCGTCGGGACTCCGCCTCGCGCCCGGGGGGGAGCCGGAGACCCTCGAGTTCACGTATGAGCACCCCACGCAGCCATTCGGATTCCGGATTGCCTACACCTTCGATCCGGACTCGTACGTCATAGGTGTGAGCGGCCGTGCGGAGGGGCTGAACCGCGGCCTCCTCCTAACGGATCTCGGTTCGGGGCTGGCAAGCAATGAGATCGATGTGGAACGGGACGAAGCGAGCCTTGCCTATGTCGTGAATCAGCTGCAGAGCGGGGTCCGCTCCACGCCCTTCCAGGATGTCGAGGCACGTACCGTCGCCGAGGGTCCGCTTCTCTGGGCGGCCACGCGGAGCACGTATTTCGTGGTGGGCATGCTGCCGCCGGATGTGACGGGCGATGCACCGTACCTGGGGGGTCTGCTTGCGCGCCCCGCAGGCGAGCCGGGGGGCAGGGGGGTCGAGATGGCGGTGACGCAGTCGCTCGGGGCCGGGGGGAGCTTCGAGCACCGGGTCTACGTCGGTCCGCAGGAGTACAGCCGGCTCGCCGAGCTCGGAGCCGGCTTCCAGGATGTCAACCCGGTCGGGTGGCGTTGGCTGCAGCCGGTTCTCCGTCCGATCATCGGTGTGATCATGTGGGTGCTGGTCTTCTTCCACACCTCGCTCGCGATCGGATACGGATGGGTCCTGATCCTCGTGGGCGTCCTCATGCGGATCGTCCTCTTCCCGCTCAACCACAAGGCGATGCGGGCGAATCTCCGGAACATGGCGGTTCAGCCTCTCGTCAAGGAGATCCAGACGAAGTACAAGGACCAGCCCGAGAGGCTGCAGAAGGAGATGGTCAAGCTCTACAAGGAACACGGCTTCAACCCCTTCGCCGGGTGCCTTCCGATGCTCCTTCCCTGGCCCGTCCTGATCGCGCTCTTCTTCGTCTTCCAGAACACGATCGAACTGAGGGGGGTGCCCTTCGCGTGGCTCCCCGATCTCTCGACGGCCGATCCCTTCTATGTCCTCCCCGTCCTCCTCGGTGTCTCGATGTTCCTCATGCAGTGGATCTCGATGCGCACGATGGAGGAGGTGAACCCCCAGATGAAGATGATGCTCTGGGGGATGCCGGTCTTCATGGTCGTGATCTTCGCGAATCTCCCCGCGGGGCTGAACCTCTACTACCTGACGGCGAACGTCGCGACGCTCCCACAGTCGTGGTGGGTCGCCAACGAACGGAAGAAGGTCAGGGCCCGCCCGCCGCCGGCGCTCGCGAGATGATCCGCCTCGGCGGGTGAGGCGATGGCCCCCCGGCCGGACACGATCGTGGCTCTTGCCACGCCTCCCGGCCGCGGGGCGCTCGCGGTCGTCCGCCTCTCCGGGCCGCGGACCGCAGAGCTTTTTCGCACTGTCGCGCCGGCCTGGCGTGGTCCGGCGCGTCCGCGCGAGCCGCTCCTCGTCGCGCTGGCCGACGGGGGGCGCTCCCTCCCACTGGACCGGGCACTCGCCACCTTCTTCCCCGAGCCCCGATCCTACACGGGAGAAGAGATGGTCGAGATCTCGACCCACGGGGGTTCCTTCGTCCCCGCGCTTCTGATCGAGGCGCTGGAGCGTGCCGGCGCGCGCCCCGCGGCCCCGGGCGAGTTTACGAAGCGCGCATACCTGAACGGGAAGCTCGATCTCGTGCAGGCAGAGGGAATTGGCGATCTCGTCGAGGCCCGGAGCGAGGCTTCGCATCGCGCGGCCGTGCAGCAGATGGAGGGAGGGCTCTCGAAGATGGTCGCCGCCCTCCGCGACCGGCTCCTTGCTCTCGAAGCGCTACTCGCCTACCACGTGGACTTCCCCGAGGAGGACGATCCCCCCGTACCGGTCGAGCGCATCGTCGCCGAGGGAGAAGCGCTCGCCGGGGACCTGCGCCGTCTCCTGAAGCGGGCACCCGAGGGCGAGATGCTGAGGGAGGGGGCGCTCGCCGTACTCGCCGGGCGGCCGAACTCGGGGAAATCCTCGCTCTTCAACGCGTTGCTCGGTGTCGAGCGCTCGATCGTGACCGACGAGCCGGGAACAACGCGCGACGCCCTCGAGGCCGGCTGCCCGATGGAGGGCTACCCCTTCCGCCTCGTGGACACGGCCGGGATCCGGGAAGGGGGTGGGAGGGTGGAACGTCTCGGCATCGAGGTGGCGAAGCGCTATCTCGCCTCCGCCGAGGTCGTGCTCCTCTGCCTCCCGCTCGGGTGGATGTGGGGTGAGGAGGAGGCGTTCCTGGCCGGGCTCGAGGAGGACACTCCCGTCGTTCTCCTCCGCACGAAGGCGGACGAGGGGGGTGAGGCGGATGGCGCACGCCCGGATCTTCCCGCGGCGTCACCAAGGGCGGGACGCCGGATTCACCGCACCATTCCCGTCTCGGTGCGCGATGGCCGCGGGCTCGGCGAACTCCGCCGCTGCCTTGCAGCCCTCGTTTTCCGGGGGTTCGTCGCGGTCGGCGGAGTCGTCGAGCCCGTGCTGACGAGACGGAGGCAGGCGTCCGCGGTGCGCCGGGCGCTCGATGAGGTGGAGGCCTTCGTGCGGTCGCTCAGGGGAGGTGTCCCGGCTGAATTCGCCGCAACCCATCTCCGCTCTGCCGAGACCGCGCTCGAGGAGCTCCTCGGGATTCTCTCCCCCGAGGATGTGCTGGACCGGGTCTTCGCGGAGTACTGCGTAGGGAAATAGCGCAACAGGGACCAGCCAGCGCCCTGTGGCCGGGTTCGAGGAGGCCAGCGATGCGGACGGATCTCGCATTCGGTTCCTATGATGTGATCGTCGTGGGCGGGGGACACGCGGGAGTTGAGGCCTCGGCGGCTGCGGCGAGGATGGGGGCACGGACGCTCCTCGTCACTCCGGACCTCGCGCGGGTAGGCCAGATGAGCTGCAATCCGGCGATCGGCGGGGTGGCGAAGGGTGTGGTGGCCCGCGAAGTGGACGCGCTCGGTGGCGTGATGGGCCGGGCGACGGATGCCACCCGGATCCACTTCCGGATGCTCAACCGCTCGAAGGGCCCGGCAGTCTGGGGTCCCCGCGCGCAGTGCGACCGGGGACTCTATCCCCGCGCTGTGCGAGGCATCCTCGATGAACTCCCGATGCTGGACCTCTTCCAGGAGATGATCACGGCGATCGCAGTGGAGGACGGGCATCGGATCGCGGGGGTGACCACGAGGGGCGGGCTCTCATTCCGGGCGCCGGCCGTGGTGATCACGGCCGGCACATTCCTCCGGGGCCGGATCCACATCGGGGGAGAAGCGGCAGTCGAGGCGGGCCGGGCAGCCGAACCGCCTTCCGTCGCGCTGGCCCAGGCGCTCGAGGAAATGGGGCTCGAGATGGCGCGCTTCAAGACGGGAACGCCGCCACGGGTGGATGGGCGCAGCGTGGACTTCACGCGGATGGAGGTGCAGGCGGGCGATCCGATGGCCTACCGGTTCTCCGCCTACCGGAGGGAAGAGATCCCGGAGCAGAGGGAGTGCTGGGTCACCTGGACCGGCCCCGAACTCCGGCGGATCATCGAAGGGAACCTATCGAGGAGCGCCCTCTACGGCGGAGAGATCTCCGGCCGGGGTCCCCGGTACTGTCCCTCGATCGAGGACAAAGTCGTGAAATTCCCGGCGGCCCGGCGCCATCAGGTCTTCCTCGAGCCGGAGGGGCTCGAGACCACCGAACTCTATGTGAATGGGCTCTCGACATCCCTCCCCGCCGACGTGCAGCGGGCCTTCCTCCGGACGATCCCCGGGCTCGAGAAAGCCAGAATCACGAAGGTCGGCTACGCGATCGAGTATGACTATTTTCCTCCGCATCAGCTTCACCACACGCTGGAGCTGAGAGAAATCCGCGGGCTTTTCTTCGCGGGCCAGATCAACGGGACGACGGGCTATGAGGAGGCAGCGGCGCAGGGGCTCGTGGCAGGCGCGAATGCCGCGGCGAAATCCCTCTCTCGCCCGCCCTTCGTCCTGGAGCGGGATCAAGCCTACATCGGCGTCCTGATCGACGACCTCGTGACGAGGGGCGTCGACGAGCCCTACCGCCTGTTTACCTCCCGGGCCGAGTTCCGGCTTCTCCTCCGCCAGGACAACGTGGTGGCCCGACTGGGTCCCGTCGCGCGCGGGGCCGGGCTCCTTACAGGTACCCAGGAGGCGGCCCTCGAGGTCGCGCTTCGTGAGCGGGCGGAGGTCCGGGAGTGGTTCGGCCGCACACGCCTCTCTCCCGATGTCGTAAATACGCTCCGCGATGCGCCCTCCGGGGAGGCGGTATCGGAAGCCTGCCGGGCGGAGGAACTCCTCCGACGACCGGAATTCGGGGCGAGGGCCCTCGCTGTCGCCGGCCGCGCACCGTTCCGGGACCGGAGAGGGCTCCTCCACGCCGTCGAGGTCGAGGTGAAGTACGAGGGTTATGTCAGGCGGGAGCGCGAACGGGCGGCGCGGCTGCGCGACCAGGCGGAGTTCCACCTTCCCGAACAGGCGCCCTACGCGGAATTTGTGACGCTCTCCGCCGAGGCGCGCGAGAAGCTGGCGCGCATTCGCCCCACCAGCCTTGCGCAGGCGGGACGGGTTCCGGGCGTCTCGCCCGCGGACCTCCAAAACCTGGTCATGGAGGTGAGGCGCTGGCGGAGCGCGTCACGGGGCACGGACCTGGCAGGGCAGTGAGGACGGAGCAGCCGACCGCGTAGCCTCCGCCCGGTGTTCCACGTGGAACACCCGCATCTCATGCCGCCGTGTCCTCGCGGGGGTGTTCCACGTGGAACACGATGGCGATGGCCCGGTCGGCCGATCATTGGACGCGAATGTCTGCCCGGTCGTCCGCCACCAAATAGGTGCTCCGCTTTCGCGTTCGTCGAGCCGGGATGTATCTTTCGCTCTCCGGCAGGCTCAACCCCGTGCACAGGAACACCATGGGTCGTATCGTCGCGCTGACGAACCAGAAAGGAGGCGTCGGAAAGACCACGACGGCGATCAATCTCGGTGCCTCGCTCGCCGTGGCGGAGCAGCGGACGCTCATTATCGACATCGATCCTCAGGGAAACGCGACCTCGGGGCTCGGCATCGACAGGCGCGACTCGCTCCCGACCATCTACGATGTGCTCGTATCGGCGATACCCGTACAGGATTGCGCGAGGAAGCAGGTGCATTTTCCCTGCCTGAGCCTCGTTCCCTCCAACTGGGATCTGGTCGGGGCCGAGATGCAGCTGGTGAACCGGCCGGAGAGGGAGAGGATTCTCGCAAGGGCGCTCGAAGCGATCCGGGATGACTACGACTATATCCTGATAGACTGCCCGCCGTCCCTCGGGCTCTTCACCCTGAACACGCTGATCGCGGCCGACAGCGTCCTCATCCCGATTCAGTGCGAATACTACGCGCTCGAAGGGCTCTCGCAGCTTCTCAGCACGATCCGCGTCGTGCAGCGGGGAATGAACCCCCAGTTGGAGATCGAGGGCGTCCTCATCACGATGTATGACCGTCGGCTGAATCTCTCGAAGCAGGTGGCCGACGAGGCGCGCGAGTACTTCGGCGCGAAGGTCTTTGCCACCACGATCCCGAGGAATGTCCGGCTGGCGGAGGCCCCCGGCTTCGGCCAGCCCATTGTCGTCTACGACGTGCTCTCGGCCGGGGCCCAGAGCTATCTGGCGCTCGCGAGGGAGCTTCTCGGAGGCAACGGCATACGCCCGGGCCCGACCCCGCGCCGGGAGGACACCCGATGAGTCCCACCGCCCGGGACCGGCTCGGACGCGGGCTCGAGGCGCTCCTCGGCGACGACTACCTTGCCGCGACGGGCCCGCGCATGGATGTGCGGACGCTTGCCGTCCACAGTGTGGCCCCGAATCCCTTCCAGCCGCGGCGAGAGTTCCGGCCGGACGAACTGGCCGAACTCTCCTCCTCGATCCGGGACAACGGTCTCCTCCAGCCCATCGTGGTCCGTCCCGTGCCGGGGATCGAGGGAGAGCGGTACGAGCTGGTCGCCGGGGAAAGAAGGCTCCGCGCGGTGATCGAACTCGGCTGGGACGGCATCCCCGCTCTCGTCCGGGACGTCAGCGACAAGATGCTGCTCGTCCTCGCCCTTGTGGAAAACCTCCAGCGAGCGGCGCTGAACCCGGTGGAGGAGGCGATCGGGCTCCAGCAGCTTGCGGACGAATTCGGCCTTACGCATGGAGAGATCGGGGAGGCGATCGGGAAGAACCGGTCGACTGTGGCCAACAGGATCCGCCTGCTCGGGCTTCCCCTATCGGTGCGACGGCTCCTCGAGGACGGATCGCTGACAATGGGGCACGCGCGCGCGCTGCTCGCCGTCGAGGATCCCGGGCGCCGGGTCGAGCTCGGGAGGCGCGCGGCCGAGGAAGGGTGGTCGGTCCGAGAGGTCGAGGCCCGGTGTCGGGCCGTATCGAAGTCGCGGCGCTCCGGCGGGAAAGCCGGCAGGAACCGGGTTCGCAATGATCCGGTCGCGCGTGCCCTGGAGGAGGCGCTTCGCGCGTCACTGGGCACCCGCGTGCGCCTGAAGGGGACCCCCGAGTCGAAGGGGGTGGTCGAGATCCCCTTCCGCGGCCAGGAGGATTTCCAACGGCTGGTCGAGATCCTCACGGGCCGGCCCCTGCGCGAGATCACGGGATGAGCCGCGAATGGGAGGGAGGTGCCGGCAGCTGGTTCCCGGTGTGGCGACCGCCTCCGGCGCGCGACGCTGCGGGCTCAGGGTGACTGTCGCGCCGGGATCCAGGGATCGGCCCGTCCAACCTGGGGCCCCGAAGGGCTCCCCTTTGGAGGCGTCCGGCTCGCGGCGAGTGAGACGATGTTGGTGTGCGCCGGGAAGTTCATGGTTGCGGAGGCGTCCGGCTCGGTAGCGGAGCGGGCGGGGATTGACGGGTGTGAAGCCGCGGCCCCGGGGTGGGGGCTGGACGAATGACCACCTGCGAACCATAGCGTGGCCCGGCCGGCGAGAGTCCACGCGGGTTTTCCACAGCCATGAATATGTCCGCATATCCATATAAAGTAGACACTTACCTGACAGTATGCGGCCGTCCCAGAACGCTTATGCACGGGGGGATGTGGAAGAATGCACCCTCCGCGACGATGCTGTTACCTTCCCGTTGTCGGTCGGGGCCGACGACGCCCCACGCCGGAACCATGCAATCCGGAGCCTGAGCCCCGTGGACCAGCAGGCAACGCCAGCGAGGATCTCCGAATTCCTCGACGCGACGCTCGGTATCCCTGCGTTTCCGGATTACGAGTATGCCTTCAACGGCCTCCAGGTCGAAGCGAGGACACCGGTCCGGCGCGTCGGTGCCGCCGTGGATGCGAGTGTGGCTTCGATCACCGCCGCGGTCGAGAGCGCGGTGGATCTGCTCATTGTGCACCACGGGATCTGCTGGGACGGGATGGCACCGGTGACGGGACGCCGCTACGACCGGATCGCGCCCCTCGTGCGGGCCGGGGCCGCGCTCTATTCCGCGCACCTTCCCCTCGATGCGCACCCGGAGCTCGGCAACGCCGTGCAGCTCGCCAGGGGGCTTGGGCTGGAAGTCCGGGAGAGGTTCGGACAGTTTGCCGATATCCGTGTGGGGTTCGTTGCCCGCACGGACGAAGAGCGGGACGGGTTCCGGAACCGCGTGGCCGGGCTGGTCGGAGGCCCGGTGCGGCTCATCGGGGGAGGGCCCCGCCGGATCCGGCGGGTCGGGGTGGTGACGGGCGGCGGCGGGAAGTTCGTGGCCGAGGCTGCCGAGCAGGGCCTCGATACCCTTCTCACCGGGGAGGCCTCGCACCACACATACATCGATGCGCACGAATTGGGCGTGAACGTTGTGCTTGCAGGCCATTACGCGACGGAAACCTTTGGTGTCGTGGCACTTGCGAAGGCAGTCGAGGACCGCTTCGGGATACCGTGGGGGTTCCTCGACTTTCCCTCGGGACTCTGACCAGGGAGGGGGCGGATGCATTGTATGCAGTGCGGAGCGCAGGCGAGCGGCCGGTTCTGCGCCTCGTGTGGAGCCTCGCTCAGGGCGCTGCGTTGCCGGGGCTGCGGTGCGAGGCTTCCGGCCGGCCTGCGGTTCTGCACGGCGTGCGGGGCTCCGGCCGGGGGTGCCCGCCCGGCGTCCGCGCGCGGCGGGGGAGAGGCCCGGCGCGGCCGGCCGGACCTCGGATGGTGGGTCGCCGGTCTCCTTCTTCTCGCTGTCGTCGTGATGGCCGGGGTCAGCTTCCTGCGCTCTCCCGGCGATTCCTCCCCGCCGACCGCGCTCGGGGGCGCAGCGACCGGAGCCGGGGCACCGCCCGATCTCTCGGCGATGACGCCTCGGGAAGCTGCGGACCGCCTCTTCAACCGGGTGATGTCTGCGGCGGCGAGGGAGGACACGGACGAGGCGAACGCCTTTCTCCCGATGGCCATCGCCGCCTATGAGCGGGCCGCCCCGCTTGACGATGACGGCTTCTTCCACCTCTCTCTTCTGCACCGTGCGGCGGCCGAGTACGAGGCCTCGCTCGCCGCGGCAGAATCCGGGCTTGTCGGCAACCCGGACCACCTTCTCAACCTCTCGGCCGCAGCCGAAGCGTCCCTCGAACTCGGTCGTATCGAGGATGGGCGATCCTACTACCGGCGGATGCTGGATGCGTGGGACCGGGAGGTGGCCGCCGGCCGTGCCGAGTACGAGGAGCACAGCCCCCTGCTCCGCCTCATCCGGGAGGATGCGGAGGCGCTCCTCGGGGGCGGTGGGGCTCCCTGAACCGCCCGCAGGTCCGGCCCGACGGGACCCGGGACCGGAGGCCGCGCGCGTCGTTTGCCAGTCAACTTCGGGGAGTGCTATCATCCCCTCCCCGATCGTGCCGACCTCCCGCCGGATGCGGGACCCCGGTGGGGCACGGTCCGATGGCGGGCTCCCGTCCGGGATCCGAAGGGCCACTTCCCTGACCAGGAAATGCGCGGCGCCGGGCCGGGTGCCGGGGGCAGGCACCGGTCGAGTGGTACGCGGCAGCGTGGAGCGGGTTCGCTGACGGAGGCAGATACGATTCGTACCTGGCGATATCGTCCCGGCAAGCGGGACAGCGGGGTCGTAAAGCCTAAGGGGACACCGAGCATCCCGTCGCATGCGGGGCTCGAGACCGTCCCCCATCGCGACCCGAAGCCCGCGTGGCTGAAGGTCCGGTCGCCGGGCGGGAGGAACTACCTCCGCCTCAAGCGGCTCATGCGCAGCGAGTCACTGCACACCGTCTGCGAAGAAGCCGGCTGTCCCAACATCGGCGAATGCTGGGAAGCCGGGACGGCGACGTTCATGATCCTCGGCGACGTCTGTACGCGCGCGTGCAAGTACTGCGCGGTCGCGCACGGCATGCCGTCGGGGCTCGACGAGGCCGAGCCGGGCCGGGTCGCGGAGACGGTCGCCGCGATGCAGCTCGATCACGTCGTCATCACCTCGGTGAACCGCGACGACCTCCCCGATGGCGGCGCGGAAATCTATGCCCGGACGGTCCGGGAAGTGCGCCACCGCGTCCCCGGCTGCTCGGTCGAGCTCCTGATCCCCGATTTCAAGGGGGATGAGGGCGCGCTTCGCCAGGTTGTCGGGGCAGAGCCGGAGATCCTGGGTCACAACCTCGAGACCGTCGACCGCCTCCACCCGGAAGTCCGCCCCGGCGGCCGGTACTGGCGGTCCATCTCCCTTCTCGGGGCCGCCAAACGGCTGGATCCGGCGCTTGTCACCAAGACGGGGATCATCCTCGGCATGGGGGAACGTGAGGACGAGGTGCGCCAGGCGATGCGGGATCTGAGAAAGGCCTCGGTCGATATCCTCACGCTCGGGCAGTACCTGCGGCCGTCGCTCGGCCACATACCGGTGGCGCGATGGGTGACGCCGGGCGAATTTCAGTGGTGGAAAGAGGTTGGAGAGACAGAATACCGCTTCCGGCACGTCGAGTCGGGGCCCCTCGTCCGCTCCTCGTATCACGCGAAGGAGCAGGCGCGGGAGGTTGAGGCCGGCGCGCCCGGTTCCATCCGGGAGGTGGTCGAAGCGGATGTCCCGGCCCCGGCCGAGTTGGCCGGGGCCCGATGGGAGGCGCGTTCCCTCGTCCAGCTCGAGTGGGGGCGCCCCGGGGCCGGAGTGAATGGCTGAAGAGCGATGACCAATACCGATACGAAGATGAAGACGCGGCGTTCGGAGACGAGGGCCCCGAGACAGCTCGAGGGGTTCTCACGCGAGATGCTCCACGAATTCCTCCGCAAGATGCTCCTCTACCGGAGGTTCGAGGAGGTGGCCGAGGAGGCCTATGCCACAGGGAAGATTGGCGGGTTCTGCCACCTGCACATCGGGCAGGAGGCCGTGGCGCACGGGGTCGTAGGCCCGCTCCGGCCGGACGACTACGTCATCACTTCCTACCGTGACCACACGCAGCCGCTGGCCAAGGGGGCCGCGCCGGGCGAGGTCCTCGCCGAGCTCTACGGTAAGGCAGGGGGCTCGGTCGGTGGGAAGGGTGGCTCGATGCACATCTTCCACGCCGATCTAGGGTTCATGGGAGGGCACGGGATCGTCGGCGGCCAGATCCCGCTTGCCACAGGGATCGGATGGGCGATCCGCTACCGGGGATCGGACCAGGTCTGCGTATGCTGCCTCGGGGATGCCGCGGTCAACCAGGGCTCCTTCCTCGAGTCGCTGAACATGGCGGCGGTCTGGAAACTCCCGGTCATCTACATCGTGGAGAACAACGAGTACGGGATGGGCACCGCCTTCAGCCGCGTCTCCGCCCTCCCTGTGGCGGAACGCTCTGCGGGAACGGGGGTCCCCGGGCACGCGGTGGACGGCCAGGACGTGATGGCCACCTGGCGGCTGATCGAGCGACTCGCAGCCGAGGTCCGCAGGGGCGGCGGGCCACAGTACGTGGATGTCCGGACCTACCGGTTCGAGGGCCATTCCATGTCCGATCCTGCGTCGGGGACGTACCGGACCAAGGAAGAGGTCGAGGAGAGGAAAACGGAAGCGGATCCGATCAAGGTCCTCCGGGACCGGCTCTTCGACGCCGGCATGCTCTCCGAGGAGGAACTCGGAGAGATGGACCGGGAGGTGAGGGAGATCCTCGCCGAAGCAAGAGCATTCGCGGATGCATCGCCGGTGCCCACGGCGGATGACCTCTACACCCACACCTACGCAGAGGAGAATGCGCACGGCCGGCTATTCCTCGATGGCCGGGACCGCTGAGCCGGACCGCTGCCGGGGGCGTCATTCTCTCACCAAACCGATGCCATGCCTCAGATTACATACCGGGACGCGCTGAACCAGGCGCTAGCCGAGGAGATGGAGCGCGACGGCGACGTCTTCCTCATGGGTGAGGAGGTCGCCGAGTACGATGGCGCCTACAAGGTCTCAAAGGGGCTGCTCGACAGGTTCGGCGAGCGGCGGGTCGTCGATACGCCGATCTCGGAGCTGGGGTTTGCGGGACTGGGGGTGGGGGCGGCGATGGTGGGCCTGCGGCCGGTCATCGAGTTCATGACCTTCAACTTCGCATTCCTCGCGCTCGATCAGGTCATCAACTCGGCGGCCAAGATGTACTACATGTCGGGTGGCCAGATTCACCTGCCCATGGTCTTCCGCGGGCCGACGGGTGCGGCGCTCCAGCTCGCGTCCCAGCACTCGCACGCGTGCCAGAGCTGGTTCGTTCACGCGCCCGGGATCAAGCTCGTCTCTCCCGCGACCCCGGCCGACGCCAAGGGCCTGCTCAAGGCGGCGATCCGCGACGAGGACCCGGTCGTGGTCATGGAGGGCGAACTCCTCTACAACGTCCCGGGCGAGGTGCCGGACCCGGCGGAGGGCGACTTTGTGATCCCGCTCGGCGTGGCCGAGGTGAAGAAGGTGGGCGGGGATGTCTCCGTGATCGCGCACGGAGCGCCGGTTCACCTGGCGCTGCAGGCGGCCGGAACGCTCGGGAAGGAGGGAATCGACGCGGAAGTCCTCGATCTGCGCTCGCTTCGCCCCCTTGACGTGGATGCGATCCTGGCCACAGTCCGGAAGACGAACCGGGCCGTGGTCGTCGACGAGGGTTGGCCCTACGCGGGAGTGGGCAGCCAGATCGCCGCGATCATCCAGGCAGAGGCGTTCGACGATCTGGATGCCCCCGTTCTCCGGGTCACGCAGGCGGACGTGCCGATGCCCTACGCCAAGAACCTCGAGCAGATGGCCAAGCCGAGCGCGCAGCGGATCGCCGAGGCGTGCAGGAAGGTCCTATACGTGAACTGAGGGGGCCGGGAGTTCCGGTATCCCGCAACATGCGAGCCGCCCGGGCGCCGACGCTGCCCGCGGGGAGAGGGGCTCGTGAGGGGAAGGTCAGCGGCGGATGGCGACAAAGGTTCACATGGAGGCGCTGTCTCCCACGATGGAAGAGGGCCAGGTCGTCCGGTGGCTCAAGTCGGAGGGGGACGAGGTCTCGTCCGGAGATATCCTCGCGGAAATCGAAACCGACAAGGCCACGATGGAACTGGTCGCCCGAGGGGACGGCCTTCTCCGGACGATTCTCCTGGACGAGGGGGGCACCGCGGCCGTCGGTGCGGTGATCGGCGTGATCGCCGGGGCGGAGGAGGATATCGCCGACCTGATCCCGGCGGACGGGGCCGGAACCGTGGAGGCGCAGGACACGCCCTCTCCGGCGGATTCCCGGGACCCGCCCGCTCAGGACGGCGACGGGCGCCCGGCGTCGACGGTGGATCTGTCTCCCCGCATGCCGGGAGAACGGATCAAGGCGTCCCCCCTCGCCCGGCGGCTGGCCGAGGAACAAGGCCTCCGGCTCGAGGCGATTGCAGGCTCGGGCCCCGGTGGGCGCATCGTGAAGCGGGACGTGGTGGAAGCGGCCGAGCGCAGGATCACGGTCGTGCCGGAGCCCCTGCTCCCGGATGCGGATTTCGAGGATGTCCCGCTCACCCAGATGCGAAAGACGATCGCCAAGCGCCTCGTCGAATCGATCGGCCCCGTCCCGCACTTCTTCCTCACCGTCGATGTGGATATGAGCCGCACCATCGATGCCCGCCGCCGCGTCAATGCGCGCCTCGAGAAGGAGGGGATCCGGATCTCCATCAACGACATCGTCCTCAAGGCGGTCGCGGTCGCGCTTAGGCGCCATCCCGAGTGCAACGCGCATTGGGGCGGGGACCATGTGCGCCGCTTCAACCGGGTTCACCTGGGCGTCGCCGTCGCCATCGACGACGGCCTCATAACACCGGTCGTGACCGACGCCGACCGGAAGGGGCTCTCCCAGATCGCGCGCGAGATCCGGGAGCTCGCTTCCCGGGCCCGCGAGAAGAGGCTCACCCCTGCGGAGTACACGGGCGCGACCTTCTCGGTGTCGAATCTCGGGATGTTCGGGATCCACGAGTTCACGGGGGTGATCAACCCGCCGGAGGCCGGCATCCTCGCGGTGGGCGCGGTGGCCGACCGGCCCGTGGCAGTGGACGGCGCCGTTCGCGTCCGTCCGCAGATGAAGATGACGATGAGCTGCGACCACCGGGTCATCGACGGGGCGCAGGGCTCGCGCTTCCTCGCGACGCTTCGGGGGATCCTGGAGGAGCCGCTCCTCGCGCTGGCCTGAGTCGCGCGGGCCGGGCGGACGCCGGCGGATCTTCCCCTCCCGCCGCCGGAGAGCGGCCTGAGGGGTTCCGGACAACAACAGAACGCTGGAGTCATACAGGTGGCGCGCAACGGGGCAAGGGAATTCGACCTGGTCGTGATCGGCTCGGGGCCGGGGGGATACGTCGCGGCCATCCGGGCCAGTCAGCTCGGAATGTCGGTGGCATGTGTCGAGGCGGAGAAGCTCGGCGGGGTATGCCTGAACATCGGATGCATCCCCACGAAGTCGCTCCTGACATCCGCGCGGATGGTGACCGAGGTCCGCGACGCGGGCAAGCACGGGATCGCAACCGGCGAGGTAACCGTCGACCTCGCCCCGGCGCAGGAGCGGAGCCGGCAGGTGTCCGACCAGATGAACCGCGGCGTCACCCACCTCTTCCGCAAGAACAGGGTCTCCCACGTCACGGGTCACGGACGCCTCGCGGGATCGGGGAGGGTCGAAGTCGAGCGCGACGGCGTGATCTCGGCGCTCCGGGCGCCGCACATCATCGTGGCCACCGGCTCGCGGCCGAACAGCCTCCCCTTCCTCCCGATCGACGGGAAGAACATCTGGTCGTCCGACGAGGCGCTCTACGTGACGGAGGCACCAGGCACCCTGGCGATCATCGGTGCCGGGGCGATCGGGATGGAATTTGCGGACATCTTCGAGGCGTACGGTACGGAGGTCACGATCCTCGAGGCGCTGGATCGCGTGCTCCCCGTCGAGGACGAGGACGTCTCCACCCACATCGCGAAGTCCTACAGGCGGCGGGGTATACGGATCGAGACGGGTGTCCGGCTCACCGCTGCCGAGGCCACCGGGAAGGGGATGGCCCTCTCCTACCGGGACGCCGAGGGTGAGTCCCACTCCCTGGTCGTCGAGAGGGTTCTCTCGGCGGTGGGCCGGGTGCCCAACACAGAGGACGTGGGACTCGGCGCCGCAGGTGTCGCCCTCTCGGATGGGGGGTACATCGAGATCGACGAGTGGATGCGGACGAACGTCGGCGGGGTGTACGCGATCGGTGATTGCGCCGGCGGACCGCTCCTCGCGCACAAGGCGACGCATGAGGGCATCGTGTGCGTGGAGAGGATCGCGGGCGTCGCCCACCGCTCCGTCGACTATGGCAACATTCCCAACTGCACCTACTGTCACCCCGAGGTGGCGTCGGTCGGCCTCACCGAGGCCGAGGCGAAAGCGCGCGGGTACGAGGTCGAGGCCGGGAGCTTCCCCTGGATCGGCAACGGGCGCGCGGTCGCGTACGGGGATGTGGACGGGTTCGTAAAGATCGTCCGCGACAGGACCTACTCGGAGATCCTCGGGGCGCACATCATCGGGCCGCACGCGACGGAACTCATCGCGGAGTTCGTCCTGGCACGCCATCTGGAGTCGACGGTCGAGGAAGTCGAGACGGCGATGCACCCGCACCCCACGCTCTCGGAGGCGATCGGGGAGGGCGCGCTGGCAGCGCTCGGCCGCCCGATCCACATCTGAGCGGTCGCGCGCAACGGGCGGCGACTCAGCCGGAACCGCCCGCCCGGGCCAAGGGGGGCGCTGCCCCCGCGCTGATTCCGCGGAGCTGGAGGACGCGGAGAAGCGCGTCGCCGACCTTGTTGTTCGGCGTCGATGCGCCGGCCGTGAGCCCGAGTTCGAAGGGGCCTTCCGGGAGCCAGTCCCGCTCGAGGAGTTCCGGGGCGTCGGGGTCCAGCTCGCGCTTGTGCCGGATCTCCCCTGTCTCCACATCGATGCACGCGGAGTCCTGGACGTGGAAGGTTGTCGTGTAGGACCGGCAGAGGTGGGCGAGGTGGTTCGTGTTGGATGAGTTGTAGCCGCCGATCACGATCATGAGATCGGGTGGGTTCTCCATCATCTTGAGGATGGCGTCCTGCCGTTCCTGGGTCGCCGAGCAGATCGTGCCGAACGAGCGGTAGTTCTCGGCGACGTACCCCGCACCGAAGGCCTCCCGGAGGGCCCGCTCGATCCGGTGCCCGATGGCGAAGCTCTCGCTTGCCAGCATCGTTGTCTGGTTCGCGACCCCGATGCGTGCGAGATCGGCATCCGGATCGAAGCCGTCCGAGCACTTCTCCCGGAAACGCTCGACGAAGGCGGCCCGCGAGAGGTGCCCGGCACGCTTCGTAATATAGTCGCAGACGACCTCCGCCTCTGCCATGTTGCGCACGATCAGGTATTTCGCACCCGGGTGCCTGCGCACCTGCGAGGCTGTCGCCCGGCTTTCCTCGTGGCTGTACTTGCCGTGGATGACCGCGGTGAAGCCGTCGCGGGCGTAGCTCTCGACGCGTTTCCAGACGAGAAGCACGGAGCCGCAGGTGGTGTCCACTACGATGCATCCGATCGCCCGGAGCTCGTTGAATGCCTCGAGTGTGACGCCGAAGGCCGGGAGGAGAACCACGTCTGAGGGGCGAACCGCGGCGAAGTCGAACCCACCCTTCCTGTCCGGGTAGATGAAGCGGATGTCCATCTCGCGCATCCGCTGATTGACGTGTGGATTGTGGATGATCTCGCCTACGAGATAGACCCTCCGGTCGGGGAACTTCCGGCGCGTCTCGTACGCATAGTCGATCGCCCGGTCGACGCCGTAGCAGAACCCGAACTCCTCTGCGAGCCGGACTGTCACATCATCGTACTTGGCCGTGTAGCCCCGCGCCCTCACCTCCTCCACGAGCGCGGAGTGATATTCGGCTGCGATGAGCGGCCGGACCTGGTCCTTGAGTCCGAAGCCCTTGCGGAAGTATGTGTTTTCCATGATTGCGGATGTCGGATCCCGCCGGGCGCGGGCCCGGGCAGCGCGTTTGGGGGTGACGGGATGCCAATCTCGCACATCGTCCGGCATGCCGCCAACCCAGCGCCAGCCTGACCATGCCGGCCGGTGCACGCGGGCGGTCCGCTCCCGAGTACCGCAGTCCGCGGCGGGAGGCGGCGACGGGGAGGCCAAAAGCGGGACGGTCCTCCTTCCCCCGGCCTCTTCTGCCGGTTCCCGAGGGCGCCGGCCGGCGCCGCCGCGTCGCGGAGATGGGCGGCATGAGCCTGATCGGTCCAGGACGCACTCTGGTCCTCCGGACGGGTCCGGTCCGGGTGGTCCTGCCTCGGCGAACGGCCGGCGGGTGGCGGTGACGGGCGGAGCACGGGCAGGGCACCCGTGAGGGCCGGCCTGGGTGGGCCGCGGTCGGGTGCTTCCCTCGTCTTCCGCCTGATCCGTCTCTCCTTCCCCTCGAGAGCCCGCTGGGCGCCGCTCACGCCCAGGCGTTGCGTGATCCTCTCGGTTCTCGTGCCGACCTTTGTCCTGGTCCAGCTCGTGCATTGGATCGGGTTCTTCCTCGACGAGCTCCTCTTTCGTGGCTACCGCGCGGTGGTCGTGACGGCTCCCGTCTTCATCGTAGGCCTGCCGAGGAGCGGGACGACGAACCTGCAGCGGATCCTCGCTCTCGACGAGCGTGTCACCACGATGCGGAGCTGGGAACTCCTCCTCGCGCCCTCGGTCACGGAGCGGAAGCTCTGGCTTGGCGTCGCCGCCCTCGACCGTCTTCTCGGGGAGCCGGGGGGACGGCTCCTCCGGTGGATCGAGCGCATCGGATCAGCCAGGCTTGAGGCAGTCCACCCGACCACGCTCCGGGACCCCGAGGAGGACTTTCTCCTCCTCCTTCCCGCCTTCGCCTGCTTCCTCCTCGTCCTCGCCTTTCCGGAGCACCCCGATCTCTGGCGGCTCTCCCGCCTTGACGAGCTGGATCCTGCCGAGAGGCGCCGGCTCGCCGGGTTCTACCGGTCGTGCGTCCAGCGGCATCTCTACGTGGTGGGTGCCGAGCGCGTCTACGTCAGCAAGAACCCCTCCTTCACCCCATTCGTCCGAACGCTTGCCGATGTGTTTCCGGACGCCCGGTTCCTCTGCTGTGTCCGGGATCCCGTGGAAACGGTACCTTCGCAGTTGAGCTCGATCCGGGGCGGACTCGCCTTCTTCGGGGTGGGCCGGATCGGGAGCCCCTTGGCCGAACGGTTCGTGTCCCTCATGGCGCACTATGCGAGTCACGCGCTCGCTGTCTCGGACACCCTCCCGCCGGGCCGGTGGGCCTTCGTCCCTCTCGCGCGGATGCGGCGGGATGCGGCGGGAACCCTCACGGCTGCCCTGGTCCGGCTGGGTTGGGAGATCGAGGCGGCGTTCCGGGTGAAGCTCGAGGAAGCGTCCGCCCGATCGCGGTCGTACCGGAGCCGGCACCGCTACTCGTTGGGGGAGTTCGGGCTCGAGGAATCTGTCCTGGTGCGTCGGTTCGCGTTCCTGGAAGATCGGTTCGGGTTCCGGAGGACGAAGGGGTCGGGCGACGGCGGAGCGGGTCGGTGACGGGCCGGACCGGCCGGAGCCCTCCGGTGCCGCGGCACCCGCGGAGGTCCCGGACAGCGGCCGGATCCTCCACCGCCGGGAGCGCCGTGCCGCCTTCCCCCGCTCGCTCCGTCCGGCGCCTCCGCCTTGCTGTCTTCTCTGACGCGATCCCGGGCCGGAACGGGGTCGCGACCTACTACGATGATCTTATCCACCATCTGACGCCGCTGATGAACGGCGTGGTTCTCGTGAGCCCGCCCGCCGGTCCGCCGGGAAGCGCCGGCCGGTTCAGCCTCTCCATGCCGGGGGACCCGACGCAGCGGATCTATCTTCCGGAGACCCGCCGGGTCTGGCGCGAGATGGGGGAGCTCTCGCCAGACGTCGTGATCTCGGCGACGCCGGGTCCGTTCGGGGCCCTCGGGATGGCGGTTGCGGTCCGGCGCGGCGCGGGGTTCTGCGTGGCCTTTCACACGCAGCTCGACGCTCTGGCGGACCTCTACTGGGAGCAGCTGGGCGGCCGCGCGCTCCGGACGGGGATCCGCCTCTGGGACCGGGTCATGTTCCGCTGTGCGAGCGAGGTCGTGGTGCACAACGAGGAACTCGTCGGCGCCGTCCGCGAGAGAGGGGCGGCCACGGCCCGCGTGATGGGGACGGCCGCCGGGCGGGCCTTCATCGCCGGAAGCCCGCCGCCGATCGGCTCGACCGTCCGCAACGTCGCCTTCATCGGACGCCTGGCTCCCGAGAAGGAGATAGGGCAGGTGTGGGAGGCTGCGCGCGGCTTCCCCGACATCCGTTTCCGGTTCGCAGGCGACGGTCCCCTCCGGGCCACGGTGGAGGGGTGGGCCCGGGAGGCTCCGAATGTGGAGTCGCTCGGTTGGCTGCGCCGGGCGGAGGTGCTCGGGCTGCTCGACTCGTCCGACGTTCTCGTGCTTCCCTCGCGCCACGAGACGTTCGGGAGCATCGCGCTCGAGGCGATGGCGCGAGGCCGGATCCCGATCGTCTCGCCGAACTGCGGGATCAGCCGTTGGCCGGAGCTCGCCCCGGGACTCGTGGTCATGGACGAGGGGGAGCGTGCCGCCGGTGCGCTCGGCCGGGTGATGGGGATGCCGGCGCAGGCGAGGGCGGAGCTCTCCCGGGCTGGAAGGAAGGCTGCGCGGGAGCTGACCGAGCAGACGGTGCGGGAGTGGGCGGAGGTCATCGGGCGCACCGCGCGGAGCCGCGGTACGCCGTGAAGGCCCGGGCCGCGGTCGTCTCCGTACATGATGTGACACCGCCGAAACTCGAGGCCGTGGGCCGGGTCCTCGACCTCCTCGAGTCCGGAAACGTTGCCCCCGTCACGCTGCTCGTGGTCCCGGGCTTCCGGTGGAAGGCACCGGGGATCGGCCGCCTCCGGGAGCTGGTGCGCCGGGGATACCTCCTTGCCGGACACGGCTGGGAGCACCGCGCTCCCCCGCCGGCGAACCTCCGCCACCGGCTTCACGCCGCTCTCATCTCCCGCGACCAGGCGGAGCACCTCTCGCGTACGCGTGCCGATGTGCGGGACCGCGTGCGCCGGTGCCACGAGTGGTTCGGGCGTGTCGGGCTTCCCCATCCGGAGCTCTATGTGCCGCCGGCGTGGGCGCTCGGGGCGCTCACCCGAGGCGATCTGGCCCGGCTCCCCTTTCGCTGGTACGAGGTGCTTGCCGGGTTCCTCGATGCGCGCAGCTCAAGGCTCACCGCGGCGCCCGTCGTCGGGTTCGAGGCCGACACCGTGGTCCGGCAGGTGGCGCTCGGGGCGGTCAACCGCCTGAACCTCTGCCTCGGGCGACGCAGCAGGCGGCCCGTGCGGATCGCGATCCACCCCGGTGACCTGGGGCTGCGGCTGGCCCCGGCGCTCCGTTCCGTCCTCGAGGGAGAGTGGCGCTACACGAGCGCGGAGTCGTTTCTTTCCGCCCGGAACGGCGGGCCGCCGTCCGGATCCACCACTGTCCCGCAAGTGTAGCGAATTCATCATGCGAACCTGGCCTCATCCCGCGCTTCCCCTCCTCCTCCTCGTGGCGTGCATGGCGCACCCGCCGGACATCCGCGGACAGGCGCCGGTCGCCCCGGCCGACTCCTCCGATCTCGTCGAGGAGGCAGAGGACCGCCAGCGGGATTTCGAGCGCTTTCGCGAGCGCCGGATTCCGGTCGCGCCGAGCACCCGGCAGGGCGGCTGCGACGAGAGGATCGGGAGGATCTGCATCTGGTTCGGCGGAGAGGGGGAGACGGACTTCCCCCCGGAGCCGACCGAGACGCGCAACGCCCGCATCGACCTGATCCGCGACCTCTCGGAGATCCAGGCGCAGATCCGCGACCCGTGGGTCACCGGGCAGCTCGTCCACTACCTGGTCGAGAGCGGCGCGCTCGATGAGGCGGAGAGGGTGGCCCGCGCGTGCGAACTTGCCGAACCGTGGTGGTGCGACGCCCTCCTCGGCTACGTGCTCCATATGACAGACCGCCACGTCGAGGCGGAGGCGGCGTTCCGGGATGCCGCCCTCCGGGTCCCGGAGTCGGAGGAGGAACGCTGGCTCACGCCGAGGTTCATCTTCTCGAACGATGGAGTTGATGCATTCGAGGGCGAGGATCCCGCGGAGCGGTCGAGGCTCTGGGAGCTCTTCTGGCGGTTCTCGGATCCGCTCTACCTCGTGGACGGGAACGACCGCCTGACCGAGCACTACGCCCGCCTGGTCGTCGCCCGCAACCGCGAGGATGCCGAGAACCCCTACGAGATCAGCTGGGGCCGTGATCTCGAGGAGTCGCTCATCCGCTACGGCCGGCAGATCGGATGGAGCCGGGTGATCAACCCAGTCGTGGGCCTCGCTCGCGCCGGGGACCCCCGGAGCACGGTGGGCCACCACCATCCCCGCAGCCGGGGATACCTCTTCCCCGAGGACTTCATGGAGGCGCCCGCCGAGGTCGGCGCCGAGAGCTGGGTTACCGCCCCGCGCGAGGCCCGGACGTGGTACGCCGCCCCCTACGCGCCGGACTTCCGGGGGCTGGACACGCAGGTGGCCCGCTTCCGGCGGGGGGAGGACATGCTCGTCGTGGGCGCGTACCGGCCGCCGCCGCCCGAGCGCGATCCCTTCGCCAGCGAGGCGCCCGCCGTGCCCGCGAGGCGCAACCCCTTTGCGAGCCGTTCCGGGTTCGGCCAGCCGCTGCCCCCGCCCGCGCCCCCCGAGGAGGAGGCGGTGGTCGAGGGCCCGGTCACGGCCGCCCTCTTCCTCGTCCCCGAATCCGGGGAAGAGCCCTACTCCGTCCAGGGCGCCGACCAGGAGGGCGTCTTCCGTCTCCAGGTGCCGGCCGACCGCTACGTGAGCAGCATGGAGGTCTTCGAGCCGGGGAGCGAGCGTGCCTGGAGGGCCCGGCAGGGGATCAGCCAGGAGCCGCTCGTCCGGGGGCTCGTCTACGTCTCGGATCTCATGATCCTGAATGAGGACGCGCCGCTTCCGGAAGACCTCGTGGGGGCGATCCCGCTGGCACGCCCCCATGTGCGGGTCCGGGGCGATGAGCGCTTCACCGTCGTCTGGGAGGTGTACGGCCTCGGGATCGACCAGGAGGTCGGGGTGACCCTCGGGTTCACGGAGGGCCGGCCGGGGTTCCTCCAGCGCGTCGGCGAGTTCCTCGGGGTCGTCGAGCCGGAGGATCCCGTCGAGGTGACCTTCTCGGATGCCGCGGCGAGCGAGGTCGAGACGCTCTTCCGCTCGGTGACGCTCCAGCTGCCCGACATGGATCCCGGCGACTACACCCTGCACCTCCGGCTGGACGTGCCGGGCCGCGAGCCCACGATCAACAGCCGTCCCATCATCGTGGTCCGCTGAGATGGGAGGGACATCTTTCCGCCTCCGCGGCGTCCTCCGCTCCGCGGCGGCGGCGGTCCTCCTCCTTGCGGCCGCCGGGTGCGGTTCGGCAGGGACCCCCTTCGAGGCCTTGGCCCGGGACCCCACCGAGGTCACGTACGCGGCCTCGCTCGGGGTGAACCTCGACGAGATGATGCGCTCCCCGACGGGCCTCTACTACCAGACACTCAGGGAGGGGAGGGGAACCGAGGTGGCGGCGGCCGGAGATTCGCTCCAGGTGGACTACACCGGCTGGACCCGGAACGGGAGGCGTTTCGACAGCTCGGAAGCGAGGGGGCCGCTCGATGTGGTGCTGGGTGAAGGGACGGTGATCCCCGGGTTCGAGGAGGGGCTCGAGGGGATGCGCCTGGGCGAGCAGCGGCTTCTCGTGATCCCGCACGAGCTGGCGTACGGGAGCCGTCGGATCGGCGACATTCCCCCCTACGCGATCCTCGTCTTCAGGATCGAGCTCGTCGGCCTCGTGAAGGTGCAGGCGTCCTAGGGAACGAGCACGAGCGCCCCCTCCACCTCGCCGGCCCGCAGCCGGTTGAGCGCCTGGTTCGCCAGTTCGAGCGGAAGCGCCTCGGTGGCCGCCTCCACCGGAATCTCCGGGGCGAGGTCCAGGAAGGCCGTCGCGTCCTCGCGGGTCAGGTTCGCCACGGACCGAAGGACCCGTTCCTCCCAGAGGATCTCGTACGGGAAGGACGGGATCGCGCTCATATGGATCCCGGCGCAGACGACGGTTCCGCCCGGGGCCACGGACCGGAGTGCCCGCGGGACGAGAGGGCCCACCGGGGCGAAGATGATCGCGGCGTCGAGCGGGACGGGCGGCTGCTCATCGGAGTCCCCCGCCCACGCCGCGCCCTTCGCCCTCGCAAACGCCTGTCCGTCTCCATCCCCCGGGCGGGTGAAGGCGTACACTTCCCGTCCTTCGTGG
This sequence comes from uncultured Gemmatimonadaceae bacterium, assembly GCA_964532325.1. Lineage (GTDB taxonomy): Bacteria > Gemmatimonadota > Gemmatimonadetes > Longimicrobiales > Gaopeijiaceae > JAAXGI01. Next base: position 52,519 of record CAZHGS010000002.1, read on the forward strand.
ACCGCAACCTGGCAGAGGAGGTGCGCGGCGGCTCCGAAGCCGTAGAGTCCGAGCCGGCGGCCGTCGCCGGCGTGCCGGTAGGCGCGATAGCCGATGAGCCCTGCGCAGAGGAGCGGGGCGGCCGCGATGTCGTCGTAGCTCTCCGGGACCGGGAAGACGTAGTCCCCGTGTGCGAGCGCGAGTTCGGCGTATCCCCCGTTCCTCGTGTACCCGGTGAACTCGGCCCTCCGGCAGAGGTTCTCGCGCCCGGCGCGGCACTCCCGGCAGCGCCTGCACGTCCATCCCAGCCACGGGATGCCCACCCGCGTGCCGGGCCCGACGCCCCTGACCCCGGGACCGACCGTCTCCACGACGCCCACGATCTCGTGGCCGGGAATAAGAGGAAGTCTTGGATGCGCGAGTTCCCCGTCGACGACATGCAGGTCCGTCCGGCAGACGGCGCAGGCGCGCACGCGGACGAGTACCTCCGACGCTCTCGGAGACGGTGGGGTCGCCTCACGGAGCCGGAGCGGGCGGCCGACCTCCTCGAGGAACATCCCTCTCATCGCGCCGCCCGCCCTTCCGCGCCGCCCGCACGCATACCGCGGGCGCGGGGATTTCCAACCGACGGAGGTGCCGGCACCGGTCGGGCACGCCCCGCCATACACGCTGCCGGAGCGCCGCCGCCCCGGCAGCCGCGGCCGGGCACTAGACGCGGGTCCCGACGTATCCCCGGAGCGTCGGCGGCACCCTCCGGCCCGACAGTATCCGGAGCACCCCGGGTTCGGGTGCGGCTTCTGCCGGGTCGAGGGACCGCACTCTGTCCCGATCCAGCACGTACGCCGGAACGCCGTCGCGGTAGCCGATCCGGGTGCCCGCCAGCGCGACCACCCGCTCCCCCGGCGTGATGATCCCGGTGAGGTTCAGCGGGTCGGCGGCGCTGATCACCGTGATCGCGCCGTCCCGTTTCGAGGACCGCGTCTTCCGGAGGAGAGCGACCGCCTCGGGAAGCGCGAACTGTTCGCCGGAGAATCCGCTCACGAAACGCCCTCCGCGGATCTCGCCGCGCGCCTCGAGCCGCCAATATACCTGAACGAGTTCGCGCCACGGCACGGCGAGGGCTTCCCGGGCGAGCAGAGGCCGCACGATGACGCCGTAGCGCCGCAGGAGCGTCCGGGCGAGCTGGCCGGTCGCATCGGTGCCGCGGCCCGCCGCCGTCCCGTTTCCGCCGCCGTCCCGGTCCGCCCGGAGGAGGTCCCACCGGCCCGCCGTATCCACCCCGTAGGGGACGGTCCGCCGCCGCCGGCGACCGTTTCCCGCCCCACCGGCCCGGAGGGGCCTTCGCCTGTCCGAGGGGGTGAGAAGGGCGCGGAGCCCGGAAAATCCGTCGGAGGTCACCTGTCCGACCGCGGCCAGCTCGCCGAGCGCCGTCTCGACCTGGCTCGGGAGGAGGCGGGTCTCGGCCACGAGAACCCGGAAGAAGGAGGCGCCCCTCTCCTCCAGCACGGCGAGAAGCTCGGACGCCGGGCTGCTTACGCTCTCCGCCCGGCGGCGCTCGGAGAGCCGGAGCCATCCCGGCGCGCTCTCCCGGCGGAAGAGCGCCATCGGGGACGACCGGAGGGGGCCGGTGGCGCGGAGCCCGGGGCCACCGTTGGACGGGGGCCGCAGGCGTCCCCAGGCCACCTCTCCCGTCAGGCAGAGCTGGTCCAGCAGCTCGGGGGTGTAGTTCTCGCAGCGCGCCGCGAGGACTTCCGGCTCCCACGCCACGGCCGGAAGCTCGAAGCCGTCCAGGAGCGAGATGACGGAGGCCAGCCCTTCGGCCCCGGCGACCTGCTGGCCAGGCGTGACGCGCTGCCAGCGGAAGAGAAAGCGCATCAGGTCCGCCGCCGTGACCGGCTCGATCTCCGCCCGCAGCCGGTTGAGCGTGTACCGGTGTATGCGCGCCAGGAGCCGCCGCTCGCACCACTCCTGCTCCTCCCGCCCCGGGGTGAAGGAGCCGCGGAGCACGAAGCCCTCCGCCTCGAGTTCGTGGAGCGCGGTGCGGGCCTCCGGCTCTCCGATCCCGATCGACTCCGCCAGCTCGCCGGGCGTCACTGGCCCGAGGACCTCGAGCCTTCCGCGGAGGAGTTCCCGCGCGGCCGCGGGCCGCTCGTCGCTCCGGGCCAGCGCCCGGAACTCCGGGACGCGCTCTGTCGCGACCCATACGCGGACAGTGCTTCCCCGCGGCCCGCTCCGGTCGACGCGCCGGACCCGGCCCGCCGCGGCCAGCTCGTCGCGGTGACGGCCCCAGGCCTCCCCTCCCCGGGCGAGCTCGGCGGCCGTGAGGAACCCCGCCACTAGGAGTGCGTCGTGCAGCTCGTCCGGGTTCTCCGCGGCGGGCCACGCCTCCTCCCGCACGCGATCAATCGCTTGGGGGTCCAGCTCCCCGAGTTCGCTGGCCGAGGTGGGCTCGAAGGCTCGCCTGCGCTGCACGGCGCGTGCCCTCCGCTCTTCGAGCGGCGCGTCGTCGAGGAAGGCGTAGGGGCGCGCGGTGAGGAGCTCGTGCGCAAGGGTCGACGGCTCGGGGGTGTCGCGCGCGACGAGGCGGAATCCGCCCGCGTGGATCCGGGCGAGGATCGCTTCCAGGCGCGTGACGTCCATCACCTCGTCCAGGCAGTCCGCGATCGCTTGGCGCACGAGCGGGTGGTCCGGAACCTCGCGGTCGCCCGTGATCGTCTCGAGACACGCGTTCGCATCCGGGAAGACGGCCGAGAGAAGATCCTCCGACTCCATCCTCTGGAGGTGCGCCGGGGTCCGTGACCCGCCCCTCCAGCGGAGGAGAGCGAGGGAGAGATAGGCGGCCCACCGCCAGCGGACCTGGAACATCGGTGCGTCGAGGAGGGCCTGGACGAGGATTTCGCGGACGCTCTCCGGGCGGAGATACCGGAACACGTCCTCGAGCGGGAAGGAGTGCTGAGGCCCGAGGGAGAGGAGAACCCCCTCGTGCGTGGCGGCGGCCTGGAGCTCGAAGTTGAACTGCCGGCAGAAGCGCTTGCGGAGCGCGAGCCCCCACGCCCGGTTCACGCGGGTCCCGAAGGGGGCGTGCAGCACGAGCTGCTGGCTTCCCGAGTCGTCGAAGAAGCGTTCGAGGACGAGCGTGTCCTGGGTGGGGAGCGCGCCGAGGATGTGCTTCCCTTCCCGGAGGAAGCGGACCACCTGCCGCGCGGCGGCCTCCGGAACGTCCGTCTCGGCCGTGAGCCACCGAACCGGACCCGTGTCCAGGCGGTCCCCGATCCCGGCGCGGAGCCCTGCGACGGCCGCCGACAGCTCGCGGCTCCGGTCCGGCGCCTCCCCGAACCAGAAGGGGATGTTCGGCGGCTCCCCGCGGGCGTCCTCGACCCGGGCGATGCCGGTCTCGACCCGGAGGAGACGCCAGGAGGTGTTGCCGAGCTGGAAGATGTCGCCCGGAATGCTCTCGATCGCGAAATCCTCGTCCACCGTCCCCACCGTGTGGCCCTCCGGCTCGAGGACGACACGGAAGTCCGCTTCGTCGGGGATCGCGCCGCCGCAGGTGATCGCGGCAAGCCGGGCTCCCCTCCGGCCGCGGAGGCGGCGGTTCACCCCGTCGCGGTGCACGAGCGCCCCGCGGCGCCCCCGCCGCGTCGCGAATCCACGCGAGACCATCTCGACGACCTCGGAGAACTCCGTCCGCCCGAGGTCGCGGTAGGGGTAGGCCCGGCGCACGAGACCGAAGAGCTCCTCCTCGTCCCACTCCTCGCACGCCGCCTCGGCGACGACCTGCTGGGCGAGAACGTCGATCCTCTTCTCCAGGACCTCGACGTGCTCAAGCTCCCCCCGCCTCACCGCCCCGAGGAGAGCCGCGGATTCCACGAGGTCCTCCCGCGTGAGGGGGAAGACGCGCCCCTTCGGAGTCCCGGCGACCGTATGCCCGGAGCGCCCCACCCGCTGGAGGAGCGTTGTGATCCGGCGGGGGGAGCCGATCTGGCAGACGAGGTCCACATGCCCGATGTCGATCCCGAGCTCGAGCGATGCGGTGGCGACCAGCGCCCTGAGCGTCCCTCCCTTCAGGCGGCGTTCCGCCTCGAGGCGGATCTCCTTGGCGAGGCTCCCGTGGTGGGCGGTTACGGCGTCTTCGCCGAGGCGTCTCTCCAGGTCGCGCGCCGCGCGTTCGGCGAGCCGTCTTGTATTCACGAAGACGATCGTCGTCCGGTGCTCGCTGATCAGGGTGGCGAGCCGCCCGTAGATCTCCGCCCAGGCGTCGTGGGAGGTGACGGCCTCGAGGGGGGATCCGGGGATCTCCAGGCCGAGGTCGATCTCGCGAAGGTGGCCCTCGTCGACGATCGTGCAGTCCGGCGAGCCGTCGGGGCGGATCCCGGAGCTGCCGACGAGATACCGCGCGACCTCCTCGACCGGCCTCTGCGTGGCCGAGAGCCCGACCCGCACGAGCGGATCCTCCGCGACGTGAGCGAGCCGCTCGAGCGTCAGGGCCAGGTGCGTGCCCCGCCGCGATTCGAGAACCGCGTGGATCTCGTCGACGATCACCGTGCGCACGGTGCGAAGCATTTCGCGGCTCCGTCGCGCGGTGAGGAGGAGGTAGAGCGACTCCGGGGTGGTCGCGAGGATGTGGGGCGGGGTCCTGACCATGCGCTGGCGTTCGGACTGCGGCGTGTCCCCGCTTCTCACCGCCGCCGTGATCCTGACGGCGGGGAGGCCCATCGCCTCGGCCATCTCCCGGACGGACCTCCGGGGCTCCTCCAGATTCCGGTGGATATCGGCGCTCAGGGCCTTGAGCGGGGAGACGTAGACGACCCGCACCTCGTCCGGAAGCCCGCCCGCGTCCACTCCCTCGGCGAGGAGTTCGTCCAGGGCATTCAGGAAGGCGGCGAGGGTCTTCCCCGAGCCGGTCGGGGCGGCGATGAGGGTGTGCTGCCTCCGCCGGATCGCGTCCCATCCACGCGCCTGTGCCGGTGTGGGGGCGTCGAAGCGGGACTCGAACCAGCTGCGCACTGCGGGATGGAAGCGCGCCAGCGGCTCTGCCGGGAGGCCGGAGGGCTCGCGCATCGTCGTCATGCGGGGGGGAGGTGGCTTCCGCGCATCGCCGGTCATCCGTCCCGGAAAGGGGGCCGGTCCCCCGCGGTCGTTACCGCGCGGGGTCCCGGTCGAACGCTGCAGGTGTGGGCCGGGAGATCTTACCACCGTGTACCCGGAAGCCGCAGAAGTCGAGCCCTCGCCCCACCTGCCGCCCAGGCACTCCGGATCCGCTTCACGATGTGTTCAGCCGGATGGCGGCGACCGGCCGGGTTCGTGGGCGGGTGCATGTGGTCGAGTGCGGGCGGGCTCGTGCCCCATTCCGGGTCCACATCCCCCGCTCCGGCCATTGCCCGGAATCAAGAGAGCGCAGAAGCATCCCGTGGCGACCCGCTTTCCGCGGTTCACGCAGACTACGGCGACCCCGGCCCGGCAGGTGGCCTCACGGGGCCGGGAACGTATCTGTCCGGTGATCCGCAGCTATCCCTTTCCCCATCTCCGCGGTCGGTCGCAGTATCACGGTATGCGGCTTGCAGCACTTGCCGCAGGCTGGGGCCAGGAAGTGGACGTGAGGTCTGCCGGGCACCGCCGATCCGCTTGCCCTGTCCAAGGCGCCCTTGTTGCCGACAACATGTTCACCTCGCCCCACTGCCCAGGAGCGGCCGTTCCCGGATGGGTCAAGGTCGATGGTGGTTCTCCCTCCAACGCCCACGCCCACTTTCTTCCCGTGGAGGCAACAGTGACCACCCACTGATGTCTCGAGGTTCCTCTGACCTCCGGGAGAGTCGTGATGAGCTCCGGACCCACTCAGGTACCCGGTACCGAATGGGGAGAGACCCATGCCGAGGACCCGAACGCAAGAACGGCCGCCGCGATCCTTACGGAGATCACACCGAGCAAGCGGGAGAAACACGTATGCGGGTTTTGATGCTGGCGTTCGCATGGGCCATCACCGCCTGCCCCGTGAGCGGACAGCTCCAGCAGGAGATCCTGCAGCGTGCTGACGGAGCCAACGTATCGATACAGACGCGGGTCGGATCCATGTACGACCTCGGTCGGGACGTGCCGCAGAACGATACGGAGGACGGGAGCTGGAAGCGGATCCTGATTGGTGCTGGAGTCGGGCTCACTGTTGGATTTGTGATCGGGTGGGAGAAGGACTTCCCCGGCGACCAGATCTTCAGCTACTGGACTGCCCATGAATTGCAGTGTGTGCACTCTCCCGACGATATCCACGGTCCCTGTCTGGGCACGGACAAGACCGTTCGGTACCGCATCGCTGGAAGCTTGGCAGGGCTCGGGTTGGGAGCGGCAATCGGCTGGCTCTGGCCATTCGGGGACGACAATCCCGACTAGCGCATCGTCATGCAGCGCTAAGATCCTGAGCGGTGGCTGGTTGCCGTTGTGGCTGGTTCGCCGATCGACCGGGAGGGGTCGACCTGGCTGGACTCGAATTCGGGGCGAATTTCGCGTCACCTGTGGAGGAGCAGAGCAAGATGCCACTTGGGGGGAACTTTCCGGGCACGGTGATCCTGATGCTGGCGTTCGCATGGACCTTCGCCGCTTCTCCCGTGAGCGGACAGGTCCGGCAGGAGATCCTACACCGTGCTGAGCGAGCCAAAGAACCGATCCAGACCCGGGTCGGATCCATGTACGACCTCGGTGGGGACGTGTCGCAGAACGATCCGGAGGACGGGAGCTGGAAGCGGATCCTGATCGGTGCTGGAGTCGGGCTAACCGTTGGATTCGTGGTTGGATGGACGCAAGACCATCCCGACGACGGACTCTTCGGATGGGCCGGATCGGACATGCATTGTGTAGTATCCGTCCACAATCCCGGCGTCTGCCTTACGAGGGATACAACACCCCGGTACACCATCATTTGGAGTCTGGCAGGAACCGGGGCGGGAGCGGCAATTGGCTGGCTCTGGCCATTCGGAGAAGACGATTCCGACTAGCGCCTCCTATCGCAGCGATGAGCTCCTGAGCGGCCGGTGCCGCTGTGGCTGGTTCGCAAGTCAACGGGGAGGGCTGGACTTGAGATCGAGGCGAATTGCCCGTCACCGGTGGAGGATCAAGATACCGCTTGCGAGAGCCTTCCGGGCACGGTGCCCCTGACCAAGCGGGCCGCGACTCCGGACGGACGGCGGCCGCCCACGGGCGGCGCGTGGCAGGGTGCAGAGCGGGTTGCGTGAAAGGCGAGAGGAGATGAGCGTGGGATGATCCGGACAGGATCGCGACCCGGCCCGCGGGTGCGACCGCTTCCCGGGACCCGACCGCCGCGATGCTCTTTCGACTCTTCTGTGCGTTCGTGCTCGTTCCGCTCCTCGAGCTGGCGCTCCTCATCCGGCTCGGTACCCTCGTGGGCGCATGGCCCACGCTTGCGCTTGTGGTTGGCACCGGGCTGCTCGGTGCCGCACTGGCCCGCCGAGAAGGGACCCGGGCTCTCCTCGCGCTCCGCCGAGATCTCGCGGAAGGGAGGCTGCCGGCCCAGTCGCTCGTTGCGGGGGCTTCGGTGCTCGTGGGGGGCGCCTTTCTCCTGACGCCGGGTGTGCTCACGGACCTCGCCGGCCTCTTCCTCCTTCTTCCCGTGACGCGCCGGCTGGTGTTCCGCTGGGCGCGCCGGAGAATGGAGGCGGGGATTGCGACCGGTGCGGTCCGGTTCACCGTGTGGGGAACCGAGGGGAGGGGCGCGCCCGCGCGGCCGGGCGCGGACCGGAGCACCCGGCCCGGACGGGGGGAGGGTGCCCGTCCGGGGGAGATCATACAGGACTGAAGGGGTGCCTGTCGCGCCCACAGGTGCCGGGGGGCGATGGTGCCGCGAGTCCTCACTGGCATCCGGTCAGGCAGATCGATGTCGTTTCGGGTTGTGTTGGAACGTGTCAGGCACGATGGATGGCTCCGCCAGTGGCGCGGAAGGTGCCCGGCAAACGGTGGGTTACGTTCCGGTTCGAGGACGGCGCGGCTGCCGATGTGGACTACGTGGACTATCACCGAGGAGAAGCGAAGATCATGGCCATGCACGACCCGCCGCATGCGGGCGGCATCGTGAGGCGGCAGTGCCTGGAACCGTTGGGGCTGACGGTGACGCGGGCGGCCGAGGGGCCGGGCGTGAGCCTCCAGACGCTATCGGAGTTGTTGAACGGGCACACCGGGGTCTCGGTCGAGATGGCGATCCGGCTGTCGAAGGCCTTCGGCTCAACGTCGGAGGTCTGGCTTGGGATACAGGTGGCGTACGATCTCTGGCAGGCCGGGGGCTGCGCCGGGGAGATCGCCATCGAGCGCTTCGCGGTGGCGTGACGCGGCTCGCCCCGCACCCGAACTGGAACGTGCGACCGTGCCCCTGACCCCAGAACAAAAAGCCCGCGAGAAGATCGACGGGCAACTCGATGCCTGCGGGTGGGCGGTTCAGGACTTCGCGTCCATGGACATCCACGCGGCGCGCGGCGTGGCGGTTCGGGAGTATCCGCTGAAGTGGAAGGAGGGCGCGGAGATCAAGCCCGGCTTCGCCGACTACCTGCTCTACGCCGACGGGCGGGCCATCGGCGTGATCGAGGCCAAGCCCACGGGGCACACCCTTCAAGGCGTGTTGACCCAATCCGAGAAGTACGCGGAGGGACTGGACAAGTGGGTCCCAGCCTGGAACCGCCCTCTCCCGTTCGCCTACGAGTCCACTGGCGAGGTCACGCAGTTCACGAACGGACTCGATCCGGAACCGCGCAGCCGGGAGACCTTCGCATTCCACCGGCCGGAGGAACTACTTCGGCTGCAAGCCATCGGTTCGGCACAGTTGCGCGGTTTGCTCCGAGAGATGCCGGAGCTTCCAAAGGGGCGCCTGTGGGAGGTGCAGCACGAGGCGATCCTGAACCTCGAGCGCTCGCTCGCCCACGCCCGACCGCGTTCCCTCATCCAGATGGCGACGGGCAGCGGGAAGACGTTCGCGGCGGTCACGGCCTGCCACCGGCTCATCAAGCACGCCAAGGCCAAGCGCATCCTCTTCCTCGTGGACCGCAACAACCTCGGCAAGCAGACGCTGAACGAGTTCCAGCAGTTCCGGCATCCCGGGTCGGCCTACACGTTCTCCGAGGAGTTCGTGGTCCAACGGCTGCGCGGCAATGCCATAGACCCGGCCGCGAAGGTCGTTATCACGACGATCCAGCGCCTCTACTCGATGCTGAAAGGCGATCCCGAATACGACCCGGCCAACGAAGACGAGTCGCTGTTCGAGTCCGGTGGCCCGCTCGGTGGCGAGCCGGTTCCGGTCGAATACACGCCGGGTCTCCCGATCGAGCACTTCGACTTCATCGTCATCGACGAGTGCCACCGTTCGATCTACAACGTCTGGCGGCAGGTCATCGAGTACTTCGACGCCTTCCTTATCGGCCTGACCGCGACCCCGAGTCCGCAGACCATCGGGTTCTTCCGCAACAACGTCGTGCAGGACTACTCGCACGCGAAGGCCGTGGCGGACGGGATCAACGTCGGCTACGACATCTACCGGATCAAGACGAAGATCTCCGAGGCGGGCGGCGCGGTGCTGGCCGAAGCCGGCGCTTACGTGCCCCGGCGCGACCGGCGGACCCGGAAGACCACGCACGCGGAGCTTGAGGCCGACCTTACCTACACGGCGAACCAACTCGACCGCGACGTGGTCGCCCCGGACCAGATCCGGCTCGTCGCGCGCACCTTCCGCGACCATCTGTTCACGAAGATCTTCCCCGGCCGCGACAAGGTCCCCAAGACGCTCGTGTTCGCGAAGAACGACAGCCACGCCGACGACATCGTCAAGATCCTCAAGGAGGAGTTCGGCAAGGGTAACGACTTCTGCTGCAAGATCACCTCGAAGACGACGGGTGCCTCCCCGGAGGACCTGCTCAGCCGCTTCCGCAATTCCTACAACCCGCGCATCGCGGTCACCGTGGACATGATCGCGACCGGCACCGACGTGAAGCCGCTCGAATGCCTGCTGTTCATGCGCAACGTGAACTCGGCCGGCTACTTCGAGCAGATGAAGGGCCGGGGCGTGCGCGTCATCAAGCCCGGCGACCTCCGGAAGGTCACCCCGGACGCGGTGCACAAGACCCATTTCGTGATCGTCGATGCGGTCGGCGTCTGCGAGCGCGACAAGACGGTGTCGCCGCCGCTGGAGCGGAAGCCTTCGATCAGCATGGGCAAGCTGCTTCAGAGAGCTGGGATGGGAGTGGCGCACGCCGACTTGGTATCGAGTCTTGCGTCGCGGCTGGCGCGCCTTGGCCGGCGGGTGGACGAGAGCCAGGAGGCGCGGATTGCGAAGGAGGCGGACGGAGCGAGTCTCGCGACGCTCACTGGGGCGCTGCTGACCAGTATCGACCCGCAGGGTGTGCACGACGCGGCCGTGGAGCGGTACGGGCTGGCCGAAGACGACGATCCGACCCCGGAGCAACTGGACGCCGTGGAGTGCGGGCGCATGGCCGAGGCGCTCAAGCCGTTCACCAAGCCGGGGCTAAGGAAGGTAATCATCGAGATCCACCAGAGCCTCTATCAGATCATCGACGAGGCAGCCATCGACGTGCTACTCGATTTCGGCCACAGCGAGGCGGCGGTCGAGAGCGCCCGCTCGAAGCTGGACGACTTCCAGCGGTTCATCAAAGACAACAAGGACGAGATAGAGGCCCTCCGCATCCTGTATAGCCAACCGTACCGCGCCGGGCTTCGCTACCGCCACGTCAAGGAGCTTCGCGACGCGCTGCGGAGTCCGCCGGTCAGCCTTCACGACCCGGCCAACGGCCTGTGGCGGCTCTACGAGGCGCTGGAGCCCGAGAAGGTCACTGGCGCGGGCGGGAACGCGCTCGTCGATCTGGTTGCCATCGTGAGGCACGCGATCGAGCCCGAGGAGGCGCTCGTTCCCGTGGCCGAGCACGTGGAGGCGCGCTACCGGGCATGGCTGGAGGAGAAGGCGCGCAGGGGGCAGGAGTTCACCGCCGAGCAGCGGCGGTGGCTGGACGCGATCAAGAACCACATCGCGTCCAGCCTTGCGATAGAGCGGGAGGACTTCGAGGACGTGCCGTTCAATCAGTGGGGCGGGCTTGGTGGCGCGTGGCGGGCCTTCGGCGAGGACCTAGACGGCCTGCTGGCCGAGTTGAACGAGAGGCTGGCGGCATGAGGGGCGTGCCGGAAGGGTGGGCTTCGACAACTCTCGGGGAGATTTGTACCAAGCCGCAGTACGGTTGGACGACGAAGGCAAGCCCGCAGGAGGGATCCATCAAGCTTGTTCGCACCACCGACATCACCAAGGGTCAGATCGACTGGAAGACGGTTCCATTCTGCACCGAGGGTCCAGAGAACGAAGAGAAGTATCTGCTCAGGTCGGGGGACATCGTCATTTCGCGCGCGGGATCGGTAGGAGCAAGCATGCTGCTCCAAGATCCGATTCCACGCGCTGTTTTTGCTTCCTACCTGATCCGTTTCAGGTCACGGCTTGGCGTGGACCCGCGATTTGTCGGCTTCTTCCTCAAGTCGGCTCGCTATTGGGCGGCCGTCCACGGCTCCGCGTCAGGAATTGCCCTGCCAAACGTGAACGCCAAGAAGCTGGCTGCGTTGGATCTTCCCCTCGCCCCCTTTTCCGAGCAGCACCGCATCGTCGCCAAGATCGAGTCGCTGTTCGCGAAACTGGACGAGGGCGTCGCCGCGCTCAAGCGGGCAGAGGTCAACCTAGAGCGGTACCGGGCATCCGTCCTCAAGTCGGCAGTCGAGGGCAGGCTGACCGAGCAGTGGCGCCGCGAGAATCCGGCCAAGGAGACTGGCGAGGAGTTGCTTCAGCGCATCCTGACCGAACGGCGGAAGCGCTGGGAGGAGGAGCAATTCGCGAAGTTCACGGCCAAGGGACGCATGCCCCCGAAGAACTGGAAAACGAAGTACAAGGAGCCCGTGGCACCGGACACCGACACGCTCCCGGAGCTGCCCGAAGGATGGTGCTGGGCGACAGTGGATCAGGTGACGGCCTCTATGGCCAATGGCATCTACAAGCCGGCGAAATTCTACTCGGATAACGGCATTCCCTGTCTGAGGATGTACAACATCGTCGACGGGGAGCTTGTGCTCCGAGACCTCAAGCGGATGGTGCTTTCCGAGGATGAGTTGAATCGATACGGACTCAAGAGTGGTGACCTCTTGATTAACCGAGTGAACAGTCGCGAGCTCGTGGGCAAGGCTGCCGCCATTCCGGATGGGTTGGGCCCTATTGTGTTTGAGAGCAAGAACATCCGCCTCAGGCCCGTGGGAATGGGATATGAGACACGGTTCTTGGGGTACTGCTTCGCCGTCCTAGCGCCAGCCTACTTTGGCCGACACTCCCAGCAGGTCGTAGGGATGGCGTCGATCTCGCAGCAACAGATCGGACGGCTGGTCGTGCCAGTACCCCCGAGCAGCGAGCAGCGCAGAATAGTGGCTGCAGTCGACCGTCGGAAGCGATCCTCCGCGCGATTGGAAGATACTATCGAGGCCAAACGACGACGGAGTCGAGCTCTCCGCCAATCCATCCTCAAGCGCGCCTTCGAGGGTGGCTTGGTCCCGCAGGATTCCACTGACGAGCCCGCATCCGCCCTTCTTCAGCGCATCCGGGCCGAAAGCAAGGCCTCCTCGCCCGCCAGACCTCGCAAGCGCCGCCGCAAGTTGTCCAAACCCGGCTCCGGCAAAGGACCATCCGCTGACGCTCCCTGATCCCGCGCTGACGGATGGAGACTATATTGGGTGAGGCGAGGTCGTATCGGGACCGCAACCGCGGGCAGGCGGAGACCTGCGCAGCCTGCCGTGGAGCAAACAACCTGATCGCGGGTCATCACCTGTGACACCTCACCCGCACCTCAGACACGCGCCGATCCGCGAGGCCGTCTTGGACTTCCGGGCTCAGGTGCCCAGCGACGACGCCGAGGAGCGGATTCAGAGCCTTTGTTCATCGCTGGCGGACCGGTACCCCGCATGCGATCCAATCCACCTCTTCCACGGGCAGGTTCGTTTCGACCATAGCGGCCTCGCTGGGCAGGAGCCGGGCTCGGTCCGCCACGGCTATCGCCTGGCCGACAGGGACCGGAAGGCGGTCGTTCAGATTCGCAGGGACGGATTCACATTCAGTCGCCTTCGGCCTTACCAGTCCTGGGATTCCATGGTCGCCGAAGCATGGCCTCTCTGGGAGCGATTCGTTAGTGAGCTCGGGGCCCGCGGAGTCAGCAGGGTGGCCACCAGATTCATCAATGTGCTTCACGTCGAACCGGGGCAGCCTCTCGACCAGTTGCTCGCGGCGCCTCCCTCGGTGCCCGAGGGTCTGCCACCGACGCTGGCTGCATTTCTCTTCCGCTACGTTACCGAGACAACCGACGGCATCACGACGAGCGTCTCCGTCGCGACGGAGGACCAATCCGGATCGGTCGCACTGGTGCTGGACATCGACTGCTTTGCGCAGCGAGACTTCTCGACCACGGCAAGTGGCATGAAAGACATCCGGCAGATGCTCGAACGGCTCAGGGCGAGCAAGAACACGGTGTTCTTCGCGAGCATCGCTGAGGAGGCGCTGACGCAATGGCAGTGACGTTGACGCTCGGCGGGATCCGGCAGGGAAGAGTCGTCCGCCTGGCGGCCCCCTCGGTGGCATGGGCGTTTCCGTGGCGTGGGACGAACCGCGGGACAACCCGCGAGGCCGACGCGATTCCGCGCCAGGTCGCCGCGATACACGAGGAGGTCAGCGGACTCGGCGGGGACCGAAGCTTGAGGCGGGAGGGCCGCGAGGCTCTGCGCGAGGCGTTTCTGGAGTGCTCCGAGCCCGATTGGGACGGCCATGGAGCCTTGCCGGCTGATCCGCTCTCCGCGACCTGGGCAGAGTATGCCGTGGCTCCCCTGCTGCCTCTCCTCGGTTTGCCGCACTACTCGTTCGATCCCCATGGGGACGCCCTGATGGAGTGGCACAGAGCCCTGGATCGGACGCTGGACCTGAGCGTGGGGAACAACGGGGAACTTCGCTACGCGGCCCGTATCGGAGGCGCCAACGTGACGGGCGTCGAGCAGTTTGCGGAGGCGTTGCCGCCGGGACTGGTGAGCGTAGCCCGGCGTCTGGCGGGGTAGCGATGGCTGGCGGGGGCGCGGGCGAGGACACCAGGCAAATTCCGGTGACACGGCTGGCATTCTCGCGGCGGCAGGTGGCGGGCCGTGGATCGACCTTCCGATTGCGACCCGCCGCGTTCATGCCATACCGAGGCGAGCTTTCCGTCTTTCGGATCGATGGCCTGGATGATAAGGGTGTCTGGGCACACCTTGTTGCCCACGCGCAGCGTCCGGGCCGCAGGATGCACGGGCGGGGGGACCTCCGTCTGGCCGAACTGCGCGGTGATACTCTGGACCTTGATCTGGACGACTCGCCACCCAGGCACGGCAATCTGATCGGATGGCCGGCCGACCGTGGTGAGCAACTGGCCCTGGCGCGCGAGCTGGCGACCGTGGCGCGAGCGGCGCCCGCTCCCGGAAAGTGACATCGGTGTCAGGTAACCCCACCACACAGATCGTCAATCGCGCGTGGAGCTTCGCCCACCTGCTCCGCGACGACGGGCTGTCCTACATGGCCTACACCGAGCAGATCACCTTCCTGCTCTTCCTCAAGATGGCCCACGAGCGGACCCAGCCGCCGTGGAGCCAGCCCGCCATCGTGCCAAGGGGACTCGATTGGCCGAGCCTGCTCGCCCGCGACGGCGAGGCCCTGGAGACGCACTACCGCCGCATTCTGACCGAGCTTCCCCGGCGCGGAGGGATGCTCGGGGAGATCTTCAAGAAGGCGCGGCAGGAGATCCAGAACCCGGCGACCCTCAAGCGCCTGATCGTGGACCTGATCGAGCCCGAGGACTGGATGTCGATGCGCGCCGACGTGAAGGGCGACATCTACGAAGGCCTGCTGGCCAAGTCGGCCCAGGAGTCGCCGAAGGGCGCGGGCCAGTACTTCACGCCGCGCGAACTCATCAGGGCCATCGTGGACGTGATGCGGCCGGGGCCGGACGACACCGTGTGCGATCCGGCGTGCGGGACCGGGGGCTTTCTGCTCGCCGCCCACGAACACGTTGTCCGCGAGCACGGAACCACGTTGGACACCGACCAGAAGCGCCACCTTCGCGAAGACTTCGCACGGGGCTGGGAGATCGTGCCCGCTACGGCGCGGCTCTGCATCATGAACCTCTACCTGCACGGGATCGGCGCGGTACGGGTCCCCGTGCAATCGGGAGTGGACAGTCTTGCCAACGACCCCGGCGAGCGCTTCTCGATGGTGCTCACCAACCCGCCGTTCGGGAAGAAGAGCAGCATCAGGATCGTGAACGAAGAGGGCGATCTCGAAACGGAGTCCGACACCTACGAACGGCAGGACTTCTGGACCAGCACCAAGAACAAGCAACTGAACTTCCTTCAGCACGTGAAGACTCTGCTCATGGAACACGGCTCGTGCGCCATCGTGGTTCCTGACAACGTCCTGTTCGAGGGCGGCGCGGGCGAGACCGTGCGGCGCAATCTGCTCCAGGCGTTCGATGTCCACACGCTGCTTCGGCTCCCGACCGGGATCTTCTACGCCCAAGGGGTGAAGGCCAACGTCCTGTTCTTTGACGCCAAGCCCGCGCGGGAGAAGCCGTGGACAGAGCAGCTATGGGTCTACGACCTGCGCACGAACAAGCACTTCACCCTGAAGATGAAGCCGCTCCGAAGGGCCGACCTTGACGACTTCGTCGAATGCTACCGGCCGCGCGAGCGCCACAAGAGGGAGCCGACATGGAACGCGGAGAACGAGGGCGGTCGCTGGCGGGTGTTCGGGTACGACGAACTGGCCCGGCGCGACAAGCTGAACTTGGACCTGCTGTGGCTCAGGGACAGCGCGCTTGAGGACAGCGAGAACCTGCCCGATCCGGAGGTGCTGGCCGCCGAGATCGTCGAGGATCTGCACGCGGCGCTGGAGGCGTTCCAGGCGATTGCCGAGGAGCTTGAGGTGGCTGGAGAGTCCGCACGATGACACGATCCCGCCCGGATTTCTCCGCTGTTTTCGCTCGCCGCCTGTCCCCGGGGCGTCCCATTCCGTCCGACGCGCTCTTGCTCCGGTCTGCGTACCGGAAGTGATACACCGACCGCCGCTGTTCTGTGTAAGCTGTTGTATTGATGCAAGTTATGGTGTGTGCAGACGGTCCTCGATGAAATCACGTGATTCCTCGGCCGTGATTCGCGTTCGTCTGACTCTGCCTCAACGGCGCGAACCGGTGGATCACCCCGCCCGGAATTCGCTATCGTGATGCTCCCCCGAACGTAGGCCACCGACCACACGGAGCAGGGACCATGGAGCAGTCCAGAGCGTTTCTCGAGCGTCTCCTCGGCGAGCCGGGGCCTTCGGGGTTCGAGTCGAGGCCCGCGCGTGTCTGGCGGGATGAGGCTGGCGGCTTCGCCGAACGGGTGTGGGCGGATGTCCACGGGAACTCATTCGCCCAGATCGGTGCTGACAGCCGGCCACGGGTCATGCTCGCCGGGCATGTGGACGAGATCGGGCTGCAGGTTACGCACGTCGACAAGGACGGCTTCCTGTATGTGGACGGCATCGGCGGATGGGACCCGCAGGTGGTGGTCGGGCAGCGGGTCGTGGTCATGGGCGGGACCGGGGACGTGCCGGGGGTCGTGGGGAAGAAGCCCATTCATCTCCTCAAGCCGGAGGACCGGAAGAAGGTCACGCAGATCCGCGATGTCTGGGTCGACCTGGGGGCGTCGTCGGCCGAGGAGGTGGGGGAGATGGGCTTGCGGGTGGGCGATCCGCTCGTCCTGGACGCGGAAGTCATCCAGCTCGCGGGCGACCGGATCGCCTCGAGGGCGATCGACGACCGGGTCGGGGCCTACGTGGTGCTCGAGGCGCTTCGGCTTCTCGCCGCCGAGCCGCCGGAGTCTGCGGGAGCGGTGGCGGTGGCCACTGTGCAGGAGGAGATCGGGTACACCGGCGGGGGCGCGAGGAGCTCAGCCTTCGCGCTCGATCCCGATGTCGCGCTTGTGGTCGACGTCACCTTCGCCACCGACGTGCCGGACGCGAACAAGAAGCAACTCGGGGAACATTCGCTTGGTGGAGGGCCGGTGCTGACCCGCGGCTCCTCGACCCACCCGGTCGTGTTCGAACACCTCGCGAACGCCGCTGCCGAGGAAGAGATCCCTTACACGATCCAGGCGGCCCCGAAGGCAAGCCGCACGGATGCGGACGGCATCTTCCTCGTCCGGGCAGGCGTCCCCACGGGCCTCATCTCGATCCCCAACAGGTACATGCACTCACCGAACGAGGTCGTGTCGGTCATCGATCTCGAGAGAGCGGCCCGCCTGATTGCAGGTTTCGTGCGCCGTCTCGACGGAGACACGAGCTTTATCCAGCGGTAGGCTCGTCGCCGGCGCCCGCTGCAGCCGGGCACCCGACGGTCATCCCGCGGCCCCCCTGGGTCACGTCGCACCCCGTCCCGTCGCGGAGTGACGTACGCATCCGGGACGCCCTCCGGCGCGCACAGATGCCGAGCCGGTGCCGCGCGCACCTCACTCCACCGGGCTTACACGCTCCAGGGCGGTCGTCTCCCGCTCCGTCTCCACGGTTCTTTCTTCCAGATGCGTCGACCAGAGAAGGAGCGTGGCCAGCCAGAGGAGGTCGGCGAGCGCGAGGTGGAGGAGGCGGAGGCCTGTCGGGTGCAGGAGGAGAACGGTCAGTGTTCCGACAGCCGGCTGGGCCGCACCGAGCGCCCAGACGAGGCGCGTGAGCGGCCGGCGCACCCCTTCGCCGCGGGGCGGGATTGACATCCCGGTCGCGCGGACGAGGAGGACGAGCGCAAGGACGGCGACGACCGGATGCGCCGTCCTCAGGTAGATCAGGAGATGCGCGGGGTCCACATATTGGGCGAGGCCGCCCGTGATGCTCGCCGCGGGGAACGCCGTTCCGGCGAGACCGGCCCATGAACCGGTCGCCGCCAGGGCAAGCAGGCCGGCCGCCGCCGCAAGGAACCTCCGGCTCTCGGGACCGCCGGGCCAGGTGACGCGCGCGACGTCCCGTGAGGCCCACCACGCGGTGAGCCCGAGGGCGCCCATGAGGAGGAATGTGTTCGTGACGTGGAAGGGTCTGATCAGGATCCGACCGGCCGAGACGTCTCCTGCGACCCATCCGAAGACCACCAGGACAGCGCCGAAGAGCGATTCCGTTACGGTGAAGAGGACCGACGCGAGCGCGGCCGGACGCACGGGGTGCCCGCGGCCGAACCGGCGGAATGCGAGGGCCGC
The DNA here is from genome assembly GCA_964532325.1 of uncultured Gemmatimonadaceae bacterium. Taxonomy (GTDB): domain Bacteria; phylum Gemmatimonadota; class Gemmatimonadetes; order Longimicrobiales; family Gaopeijiaceae; genus JAAXGI01. The sequence goes on from CAZHGS010000002.1 coordinate 70,807, forward strand.
CAGCACGACGACGAGGACGAGCACGAGCCCCGAGGAGGCCCGGTGCGTGAACTCGACCCAGGTCGGGAACGCGCCGCCGGCCGGAACGACCTCGCCGCTGCAGAGCGGCCAGTCCGTCCCGCATCCGTCGCCCGACTCCGAGATGCGGAGGAAATAGCCCCAGAGGATCACGCAGAGGGAGTAGCCGAGAACTCCCCATGCGAACGCGCGGTAGTGCTTCCGTCCCATCGGCGTTGTCTCCGGGTGGATCCGCATCCGCACCTGCCGGGTCGCGTTGACGCCCTTGTCCGGCGACGGTTAAACTAACCGCTCTCCTGCCGCGGGGAGTACGGCTCCGCTCGTGGCAGCCTTCTGTGGCACTTGATGGTCGCGGGACCCCGTCCCGACGGTCGCCGTCTCCAACCAGGGGTCTCCAGGCGCCTCATGCTGAACCCAACCGACGTGATCATGGAACTGCAGGAAATGCGCGACGAGGGGTTTCTCTCCGACGCGCTGCTCCGCTCCGCGGTCCGGAGCATTGCCGGATCCGACGACCGCTACAACTGGGCGGGGGCGTTTCTGGTGAAGAAGGGCGGCGAAGCGATCTGGCTCCACAACTACATCGGGGCGGCTGCCGGCTACGCCGAGGTCCAGCTCGGCGAGGGCATCGGGGGAGTCGCTGTGGCCGAGCTGGGGAACCGGATCGTGCCCGATGTCGGCGCGCTTGACGGATACACGCCGTGTGGCCCGGGCATCCGCTCCGAGATGTTCGTCCTCATCCGGGCGGGCGACGAGGTATTCGGGGGGATCGATCTCGGGAGCGAGGCCGAGGGTGCATTCGGGGAGGCCGACGAGTCCGCCCTCCAGGCGATCTCCGACAAGCTGGCGGAGCAGATCGCCTCGGAGCGTCGCTGACCCTCCCACACCCTCCCGTTCCCCGCGGGAGACCGCCGGCACCGAGGTGGGGGTGAGATGACACGGCTGGCAACGCAGACGGGCGTCGATCCGGAGCTCGCCGTCGAGCTCGAGTCCATTGTCGGGGAGTCGGCGGTCATCGTGGACCCGGACCGGCTCCTCGTCTACGAGTCCGACGGCCTCACGCAGTACCGCCATCCGCCGGCCGCCGTGGTTCTCCCCCGAAGCACCGAAGAGGTGAGCCGGGTGCTCTCCCTCCTCTACCGGAGGGGGCAGCACTATGTGCCCCGCGGCTCGGGGACGGGGCTGAGCGGCGGGGCCCTGCCCGTCGGCAGGGGGGTGATCGTCGGCACCGCCCGGATGAACCGGATCCTCGAGGTCGACCCCGCAAACCGCCGGGCGAGGGTCGAGCCCGGTGTCGTGAATGCTCACCTGACGCGGGCCACGCTTCCCCACGGCCTCATCTACGCCCCGGATCCCTCCTCGCAGTCCGCCTGCAGCCTCGGGGGCAACGTCGCCGAGAACTCCGGCGGTCCCCACTGTCTCAAGTACGGGGTGACGAGCCGCTACGTGACGGGTCTCACGGTTGTGCTCCCGGACGGGGAGGTGACGGAGTTTGGGGGGATGGCGAGCGGGGAGGAGATGCTCGACCTCGTCGGGCTCTTCGTCGGATCGGAGGGCTGCTTCGGGATCGCGACCGAGATCGAGGTGGCGCTGATCCCCCGGCCGGCCGGGGTGCGCACGCTCCTCGGGATCTTCCGGTCGATCGAGGAGGCGGGCCGGGCGGTGTCGGACATCATGGGAAGGGGGATGCTCCCGGCGGCCCTCGAGATCGTGGACGCGGAGACGATCCGCGCCGTGGAGGAATCGGTGTTCGCGGCCGGCTACCCGGTGGATGCCGGGGCTGCCCTGGTCGTCGAGTTCGACGGGATGGAGGACGGCCTGGAGGAGGAGATCGAGGCCGCGGCCCGCTGCTGCGAGCGGGCCGGAGCCCGCGAGGTTCGCCGCGCGCGGGACGGGAGCGAGAGAGCCCGGCTCTGGCAGGGGCGCAAGAAGGCGTTCGGGGCGATGGGGCGGCTCGCGCCCGACCTCCTGGTGCAGGACGCCACCGTGCCGCGCACCGCACTCCCCGGCGTCCTCGCCAAGATCGGTGAGATCGGACGCCGCTACGAGGTGCTCGTGGCGAACGTCTTCCACGCCGGAGACGGGAACCTTCATCCCAACCTCCTCTTCGACCGGCGCGACGCCGAGGAGCTGGGCCGTATCGAGGCGGCCTCGCGCGAGATCATGAACGTCTGCATCGAGGCGGGCGGGACGATCACCGGAGAGCACGGGGTCGGGGTCGACAAGCGGCAGTACATGCCGCTCGTCTGCTCCCCCGATGTCCTGGCCGCGATGGGACGGGTCAAGTCGGCCTTCGATCCCGCGGGGCTCTGCAATCCGGGCAAGGTCCTTCCGGACGAATACCTGGCGGGGCGGGCGGGCGAGGCGTGATCCGGGAGCGTGCGGTCGTCCGGCCGTCCCGCGTTGCGGCGCGGGTGCGGGAGGAGGTCGGACGCGACGCGGTCCGACTTGAGGACGGGGTGGTGGTCGCCGCGCCGGGAGGCGCCAGCGAAGCGTCCGTGCTCACCGGGTTGGCTGCGGTGGAGGGGTGGCGTCTCTCTCCCGCGGGGGCCGGGCTCGGACCCGCGGGCCCCCCAACGCGGAGTGCCGCCCGCCCGCGCGCGGATCTCGTGCTCTCCTCGGAGCGGATGACCGTACCGCTCGATCACCGGCCGGGTGATCTCAATGTGGCGGTCGGTGCCGGCGTGACGCTCGACGCCCTCGCATCCAAGCTGGCGCCGGAGGGCCAGTGGCTGGCCCTCGATCCGCCCGGCGGCGGAGGGGTGAGCGTCGGCGGCGTGGTCGCCGATGGCCGGGCCGGGCCGCTCGGCGCGCTCTTCGGGCGACCCCGGGACCTTCTCCTCGGGCTCACCGTGGTCGACGGGGCCGGCCGGATCCTCCGGCTGGGCGGGCGCGTGGTGAAGAACGTCGCCGGATTCGATCTCGTGCGGCTCGTCGCGGGGAGCCGGGGCGGGCTCGGGATGATCACCGAGGCCACCTTCCGCCTCCACCCCCTTCCCGCCGAGGACATGGCACTGGTCTGGGGCTGCGCCGATGCCGTCGCGGCGTGGGAGCTTGGCCGCCGCCTGGCGGCGCTCCGGGTGCCCCTCGCCGCGGCGGAAGTCATCGCAGGCGAGTGGCCGCCGCCGCTCGGAGCCGGGCCGGCGCGGCTGCTCGTCAGGCTCATGGGCTCCGCCTCCTCCTCCCGCCAGATCGCGCGGCTGCTCGAGGCCGAGGCGGGGAAGCCGGACGAGGAGTGGGTGGCCGGCGCTTCGGCGGCGCGCTTCCGGGCCCTCTCCGAGGGCGAGGGGCCGGGTTCCGGCAACGGAGGGGCGTTCCGGACCCATGCCCTTCCGGCCCGGGGCGGGGAACTCCTCTCCGCATTCTCCGGCGTGCCGTGCGGGCGCATCGCCCTCGGCCTCCTCACGGGCACCTGTCGGGGTTATCCGCCGGATGGCGAGGCAGTACGGGCCGCGCGGGTGGCCGCGGAGCGGACCGGCGCTCCCTTCGCGTGGTCCGGCGACGGATGGGCGCGTGTTCCGGGCGGGGACGGGCGCTCCCCGCGTGCTCGGCTGACATCGAGGATCGTGGCCGGATTCGATCCGTCCGGGATCCTTCCGGGTGCCTGGCAGGAGAGACGGGTCCGGCTGTCGGGGCGAGAGGGGTGAGGTGAATCCGCCTCCGGTGGGTGGGGGGGCGGCCCGTCCGGGTCTGGCGGCGCTCGGCGAAGCCCTCGCGGCGCAGGATGACCGCCTCTCCAACTGCGTCCACTGCGGGTTCTGCCTCCCTGCCTGTCCAACCTATGTGCGGCTCGGCGACGAGGCGGATTCCCCGAGGGGCCGGCTTCACCTCATGCGGGCGGTGGCCGAAGGGCGGCTCGATCCGGGCTCGGAGGCGTTCCAGCTTCACATCGACCGGTGTCTCGGGTGCCGGGCGTGCGAGCCGGTGTGCCCCTCCGGTGTGGAATACGGCTTCCTCCTCGAGCGGGCACGCCAGGTGGCGCGACGGGCGGGGACACCGGCACGACTTGCTGATATCGTCCTCGCCCTCGTCGAACGGCCCCTCCCGCTCGCTCTCTGGATGGCGGCCGGCCGCCTCCTCCGGTCGACCGGGATCGCCTCCCTCGCTGCCCGGCCCGGCCGGTGGTGGCCGGAGCGCTTCCGGACGCTGCGGCTCGGCGCTGCCATGCTGGCCGCCTCGCGGCCGTGGAAGCCGGCTGCGGCCCGCCTGCGGAGACCGGAGGCCGGGAGAGGGAGTGCCTCCCCTGCGCCGGCTGCGGCGCCGGCAGTCCCGCAGGTCTCGCGCGGCCGGGTCGGAATCCTGACAGGGTGCGTGCAGAAGCACCTCTTCGCGCATGTGAACGAAGCGACGTCGCGGGTGCTCGCCGCGAATGGGTGGGAGGTCGTCGCGATCCGCCGACAGGGGTGCTGCGGCGCGCTCCACGCGCACGGCGGCCGGCTCACCCGCGCGGGCGCGCTGGCGCGCCGGAACATCGCCGCCTTCCGCGCGGCGGAGGTGGACTGGATCGTGGCGAATGCCGCGGGGTGCGGGGCCACGATGAGGGAGTACCACCACCTTGCCGGGGAGGCGGCCGGCCCGACTGCCGAGGATGGGCCGGGCGGGAACGGCTCCCCCTCCGCCGAGGACGCGGTGTGGTTCTCCCGGCGGGTGCGGGACGTCACCGAACTCCTCGTGGACGTGGACGGCGGGCGCCCCCGGACGGGCGGCGCGCTCAGGCTGCGGGTCGCCTACGATCCCCCATGCCATCTCCTTCACGGCCAGGGGGTCGCCCACCCGCCGACCGAGGTGCTCGGTTCCATACCGGACCTCGATCTCGCGCCGGTGCCCGATGGTGACGAGTGTTGCGGCGGAGCCGGGATCTATGGTATCGGACATCCGGAGCTCGGGGGGAAGATCGGCGCCAGCAAGGTCGACGCCGTCCTCGAGACGGAGGCGGAGGTGCTGGCCACGGGCAACCCGGGGTGCGCGATGCAGATCGGCGCCGGACTGAGGATGCGCGGTTCCGCCGTCCGTGTGGTCCATCCCGTCGAGCTGCTCGACGAGAGCTACCGTCGGGGCGGTGTGTACCGGTCCGGCCTCGGGCCCGCGCCACGGAAGGCGCCCCGGCCGTAGCCGTGAGTGGTGGCCCGTGGGCAGCCCGGGACGCCGTGCCGAGGCTGGGAGGGGCGGTGGCGCGAATACCGGATGAATCTCGCCTGACGCCCGTGGTCCGGCCGCCGGCCGGGTTGATGGAAGCGGTCCGCGCCCGGCGCGGGGAGTGGATCTCCTATCTCTCGGCTCTGGCATCGCTCGAGTCGCCGACCACCGACCCCGAATCGCAGCAGCCCGTCCAGGACCTTCTCCGGGAGAGCCTGACGGAACTGGGGTTCAGGGTACGGCTCCTCCCGGGGCGTGTGAGCGGGGGCACGCTCGTGGGCATCCCGCGCGATCGCCCGGGTCGGGGCTGGCAGCTTCTCGTCGGCCATACGGACACCGTCTGGCCGTCGGGAACGCTCCGGTCCATGCCCGTGGAGCTCGAGGGGCCGGTGCTCCGCGGCCCCGGCGTCTTCGACATGAAGTCCGGGCTCACGAGCATCATCATCGCGCTTCGTGTACTGAGGGACCTGGGGCTCGAGCCGGCGCTCGCCCCGGTGGTCCTCCTCAACTCCGACGAGGAGACCGGGAGCGCGGAGTCCACGGGGCACATCGCACGCCTCGCGCGCCGGGCCTCCAGGGCCTACGTGCTCGAGCCGGCGCTCGGGCCAGACGGCAGGCTCAAGACATCGAGAAAGGGGGTCGGCCTCTTCCGCGTGAGCATCGCGGGCCGGAGCGCCCACGCCGGCCTCGAGCCGGCCAAGGGGGCGAGCGCGATCGAGGAACTCTCGCGGGTGATCGCCCGTCTTCACGGGATGGCGGATCCCGCCGCAGGGGTGAGTGTGAATGTAGGGACTGTCCGGGGTGGCGTGCGGCCCAACGTGGTGGCCGCCGCTGCATGCGCGGAGGTGGACGTGAGGGTGACGTCGGTCGAGCAGGGAAGGCGGATCGAGCGGGAGATTCTCGGTCTCGCCGCCGTGACGCCCGGCTGCCGGCTCGAGGTCCGGGGTTCCATCGAACGGCCGCCCCTTGAGCAGACCGGGCGGAACACGCGCCTCTGGAAGGCGGCCCGGAGGCTCGGCGCCTCCATGGGCCTCGATCTGGGGGAGGGGATGTCCGGCGGGGCATCGGACGGCAACACCACGAGCATGACGACGGCGACGCTCGACGGCCTTGGCGGGGTGGGCGACGGTGCGCATGCGGTTCACGAGCATGTCGATGTGGACCGATCCCTCGAGCGATGCGCGCTTCTCGCGGGCCTGATCCTCCTCCCGGCGCTCCATTCCCGGGAGGCCCCGCGGTGACCCCGGTGACCCCGCCGGGCCCTCTCCGGATCGCGATCCTCGGGGCCGGTCCGGTCGGACTCGATGCCGCCCTCGCCGCCCTCGAGGCGGGACACCCGGTCGATGTCTACGAGGCGGCCCGGAGGCCTGCGGGCAATCTCCGGGCGTGGGGGCATGTACGCCTCTTTTCCCCCTGGGCGATGAACGTCTCGCCGAGGATGGAGGCGTGGGCGGAGCGTGCAGGCGTCGCGCCTCCTCCCGACCCGGCGGCCTGTCCCACCGGTGATGAGTACCTGGCGCGTCTCGTGGATCCGCTCTGGAGGCGTGCCTTCCCGGCCGACCGTCTCCATCTCGGAACGCGGGTGATCGGCGTCGGACGCGAGGGGTTGCTCAAGGACGAGGAGATCGGTTCGCCGGAGCGTGCGCGGCACCGCTTCCGCATCCTTCTCCGCGACCGGGCGGGACGGGAGCGGATCGCACGCTCGGATCTAGTTCTCGACTGTACCGGGAAGTCCGGCAACCCGAACACGCTCGGCGATGGCGGGATCCCGGCTCCCGGCGAGAGCCGGCTCGGGAGGAGGATCCGGCGCCGGATCCCGGATCTCCGGGCCGAGCCCGCGGCGTGGCTGGGGCGCACCGTGCTCCTTGCGGGAGGCGGCCACTCGGCGCAGACGGTGGCGCGGGACTTTGCGGAGATCGCAGCCGGCAGGGAGGACTCACGGCTCCTCTGGGTCCTCCGGAGCGACCCCCCGACGTGGGGGGCGGTCCCGGAAGATCCGCTTCGCGGGCGCCGCCGTCTGACCGAGGTGGCGGAGACCCTCTTGCGCGGCGCCTCGCCCTCCGTCGAGGTGCTCCCCGGTCTCGTGGTGGATGCCCTGGAGCAAGAGAACGGGAGGCTCCGCGTCCGGCTTCGGGGCCCCGGGGGAATACGCCGTGAGGTGCGCACGGACGAGATCGTTTCCCTGACCGGCGGGGTGGGCGACCACACTCTCTACCGCCAGCTCCAGGTACACGAATGCTATGCGACGGCCGGGCCGATGAAGCTGGCCCAGACGCTCCTGGAAGCGGGGGCTGCCGACTGCCTTCAGCAGACAAGCCACGGGATCGAGTCCCTCCGGAACCCGGAACCCGGGTTCTTTCTCCTCGGCGACAAGTCGTACGGCCGTAACAGCGCCTTCCTCCTTACAGTCGGCTGGGAGCAGGTGACCGAGGTGTTCGGGGAGCTCGCGCAGCGACGGTGAGGATCTCGGGTCTGGAGCTGATCGAGATCCGGCTGCCCCTGCGCACGCCCTTCGTCACGCATCTCGGGGTGCGTGCCGAGCGGCGCATTCTCCTCGTCAGGGCCGAGAGCCCGGAGGCGGAGGAGGGATGGGGAGAGTGCGCGGCCGGGGAGGATCCCTCCTACACCTACGAGACGACGGAGACCGCGCGGCATGTCCTCGAGGAATTCCTCCTGCCGCGGCTCGCGGGGTCCGAGATCGCGGGCGCGGAGGATCTCCGGGCGCTCACCGGGTCCGTGCGGGGACACCCGACGGCGAAGGCCGCGCTCGAGGGAGCACTCTGGGACCTCCAGGCGCGGGAGCTCGGACTCCCCCTCTGGGAACTCCTCGGGGGGTCCGGCCGGTCGCTGCGCGTAGGTGTGAGCCTCGGGCTCTGCGCGGATGCCCGGGAGCTCGTCCGGACGGTCGGGGCGTACCTCGCGCGCGGGTACGCGAGGGTGAAGCTCAAGATCCGGCCCGGTCACGACCTGGAGCCGGTCCGGGCCGTGCGGGAACGCTTCCCCGATCTCGCACTCTCGGTGGATGCGAACGGATCCTACGGGCTCGAGGATATCGCGCGGCTGAAGGAGCTGGACGCCTTCGGCCTGCACCTCATCGAGCAGCCGCTCGGACACACGGACCTGGCCGGCCACGCCCGTCTACAGGCGGTCCTCTCGACGCCGGTCTGCCTGGACGAGTCGATACGGTGCGAGGAGGATCTCCACCTCGCCGTGCGGCTCGGGGCCTGCCGCGTGGCGACGGTGAAGGCGCCGGCGCTCGGTGGACTCGCGTCCGCCCGGTCCGCGCATGACCACTGCGTCGAGCAGGATATTCCCGCCTGGGTGGGCGGGATGCTCGACGCCGGGATCGGGAAGGCGCACAACCTGGCGCTCGCGACGCTGCCCGGCTTCTCGCTTCCCGGGGATCTCGCCGAGTCCGCCCGGCATTGGGAGGCCGACATCGTCGACCCACCGTTCTCCCTCGTGGAGGGGGCGATGCACCTCCCGTGCGCGCCCGGGATCGGGGTTCGGCCGGACCGGGAGAGGATCGCGGGGCTTGCGGTGGGCAGCGCGCGATTCGGGCGACTGGAAGCGCCGGTGGTCTCCGGTCCGCCAGGATGACGGATCGGCCCGCACTGCGCGGTCCCGGCCCGCTGCTCCGGCGAGGCAGCCATCCCTCGGGTGCGGCCGGCCGGTCAGCTCTCACTCCGGCCAGTCGAACCGGGGCGTGCGGGCCTCGGACTGGATGGCGGGGAGGGCGAGGGCCCGGACGAAGAGGCGGCGGATTCCTCTCCCGATCGCGCTCCCGACGATATCATCCCCCCCGACCGTCGGTCCGAGCTCGCCCCGCAGCCAGCGCCTGAGTTCCTCGAGATCGGAGAGCGACAGCGTCTCGATCCTGAGGCGCGCGAGGTAGTAGAAGGTGCCTGCCCCGGCCGGGCGGAGCGCGGACCCAAGCTCCGATCTCACGATCTCCACGGCGTCCTCGGGCGAGTCGGCGAGCCCGACGGGCTGGTCCTGGATCTCGATCCTGTACGTCTCGCCGAGCGGATCGAACCAGAGGGTGGCCTGCCACACCTCGCGGCCCTCCTGGCTGTCGAAGAACCGGTCCCGCCAGAGTTCCGTGATGACCTCGAGACGGACGGGGAGCCCGGACTCGAGCGCCTCGCGGATGCCGCCGGCCGAGAGCACGTCGCCGAGCTCGATCCCGACCCCTCCCGCCTCCCTGAGCTCGAGGCGGAGCGGTTCGTCCGTCTGCGCGTAGAGCACGGGCGGAGCGGCCAGGGCAAGGGCGAGCATCCCGCCCCCAAGCCCGAGCGCGGCCGCGGGGCGCCCGGCTAGGCGGCGCGGCATCGGAATCCGTCCCCGCCGGAGCGGGAGGTCGGCGCGGGCACCGCCCGCTAGAACCGCTGCTGCAGGCGGAGGAAGAAGTTTGGTCCGCCGTCGGAGCGGTTCAGCGGATAGGACCAGTAGGCCCCGACCGGTCCGAGAAAGAGCCCCACGCCGATATCCGCGCGGGTCGGGCTGTCGGACCGGTCGCCGGCCGGTGAGAGCGGCTCCAGCGCCCATCCCCGGCCGGCGTTCAGGAAGACGGCCCAGACCGGCCGGATGTTGAAGAGCGGTCCGAGCTCGGAGTCCTGCCAGCTGTCCGGCAGCGGGTTGCCGGCAAGGGGAAGCGCACCCTGGAATTCGGTCTGGAAGAGAACGATCCGGTCGCATCCGTAGGAAGGGAAGACGGGCACGAGCGTCCTTCGGCCTCCCTCCGCCGCCCCGGTCCGCGCGTATGCAGAGCGGGTGCGTGCCCCGCAGTCGACGGAGAAGCGGGGATGAGCCGGAAGCGTGCCCTCTCCGCCCAGGGCGAACTGCACCTGCGGCGCCAGGGCAACGGGCTCGATGGCGCCTCCGACGAGGGCCCGGAGCTTGAGGCGCGAACCGGGCCCCACGCGCGCGTAGCGCCGGATATCGAGTGTGCCCGTGCTGAAACGGGGAAGCCGGTAGGGCCCGCCGCCCCGGTCCGCTTCCGCTGCCGTAAGGCCGTGACCCGCCGGGGGGAGGGAGAGGACGCCTCCGACCTGCGCGCGCAGCCCGAGGCTGACGAGCCATCCGTCGGCGGGGAAGGACGGGTCGTCCCGGGAGTCCCATCGGAGCTCGCCCTCGAGGCTTCGGCTCTCTCCTTCACCTGCGAGGGGAAGGGGACGCCATCGAGTCTCGGCATCCCCGAGCGTCCAGGGACCCTCCACCGGGGCCGTCTGGTGGTCCTCCCGGCGGTACCGGATGGTGAGTTCCACCGGTGTCCTCGCGGGCTGCAGCCGCGCGGACACGCTCCATCCGCGACGCCTGTAGTAGTCGCGCAGATCCTCGCGCAGGAGGAATGTGGCGAGCGACGCCTCCACATCGGAGAGCCCCCGTTCCTCGATCGCCACGTACTCGTCGTAGGCGCGCGCGGCGATCTCGGCAGTGCCCCTTCCCCCGATCGCCTGGGCGAGTCCGAAGTCGTGGCCGAGGTGATCGGATCCGAGGGTCAACCCGGATACGGACCGCCAGATCCCGGACGCCTCGAGCGTGAGAGGATTCCGGCCGGCGGTCCGTACGATCCCTCCGAACCGGACCGGGAGCCCCTCCACGCGATTGTACGCCGAGGTCGACCGGATCGAGAGGCGGGCCGCCTGGCCAAACCCGAGATCGGATTCCAGGAGGCCGTCGCCCACCCCGGTGCCCTGCACAGGCTCCACCCGCCCGTTCTCGACCCGGTAGCGGAGAGGCGTCGAGTAGACGTCGAGCCCGCCCCCGAGGGTCGCCCCGTCTTCGCCGAGCACGGCCCCTCCGATGACAAGCGCCGGTCCCCCGACCTCGGCGCCGGCGAGAAGTTCGAGATCTCCGTTGACGACGAGGAGGGTGCCGGCGATGGCCCCTCCCAGCTCGAGCGAGCCGCCGAGAACCGCGACATTTCCCTCTACCCGGGTGCCGGCGGGGATCCGCCCACCTTGGAGCCGGAACGAGTCATCGGCATTGAGCAGCTCGTAGGCGGCTTCCGTTACCGACTCGGGAAGGGGGCCTGCGATGGCCTGTCCGGCCGTCGGCGCGGGGGTGCCGAGGAGCGGGAGCAGGAGAACGAGGGGGAGGGCGGAAACGCGCACGCGGGCCTCCGTGGGTTTGTTCGAGAGGAGTGTCGGCCAAGATAGGGAGGTGCGGGCGGGAGATGCGAAATCGGATTACCCGGGTTTCCGGAGCCCGAGGCGGCGGATCCGGCGGTAGAGGTTCGCCCGGTCCGTTCGGAGATTCCTGGCCGCCTCCGACATGTTCCCGCCTGCCGCGGCGAGTGCTCCGCGTATGACCTCCGCCTCGAATCCGTCCATCCGCTCCGAGAGGCTCCGGGGGTCGTCTTCCACGTAGGCCGGGATCGTGCCCGCCTGTCGCGAGTGGTCGAGGAACTCGATGACGTCCGCCTGCAGGACGCGGCCCCCGGCGTGGAGGATCGCGAGCCGCTCGAGGAGATTCAGGAGCTCGCGGACGTTGCCCGGCCAGGAGTGCCGGGCCATCGCGTCCATCGCCCCTTCCGAGATCTCCGGCACGGAGAGCCCGTGCCTGCGCCGCAGGCGCTCGGCGATGTGCTCGACGAGGAGGGGCAGGTCCTCGATCCGCTCCCTGAGCGGTGGCATGATCAGGGGAACGACGTTCAGGCGGAAGAAGAGATCCTCCCGGAACCGTCTCCTCCGGGTCTCCTCGCCGAGATCCCGGTTTGTGGCAGCCAGCAGCCGAACATCCACCGAGACCGGCGCGCCGCCCCCGACGCGTTCCACCGAACCGCTCTCGATGGCCCGGAGGAGCTTGCCCTGCGCTCCGGTGTCCAGGTCTCCGACCTCGTCGAGGAAGAGCGTCCCCCGGTGTGCGAGCTCGAAGCGTCCCTGCCGCCGCCGGTCCGCGCCGGTGAAGGCTCCGCGTTCATGACCGAACATCTCGCTCTCGACCAGCTCGCGGGGGATCGCGGCGCTGTTGACGCGCACGAACGGACCGCGCCTGCGGGGCGAGAGGCCATGGATCGCCGTGGCTGCAAGCTCCTTGCCGGTACCGCTCTCGCCCACGATCAGCACGCGCGCGTCCGTGGGTGCCACACGCCGGATCGTCTCGCGGACCCGGTCCATCGGTCGACTGGCACCGACGAGGTCCGCCCCGGGGCCGAGATCCTTCTCGAGGATCCGCGAGAGGGTGCGCGCACGGTGTAGTTCGAGCGCGGCGCGGAGCGTGGCGAGCACGGCCTCGGGGGTGAACGGCTTCTCGAGGAAGTGGAAGGCCCCGTCCCGGGTCGCCTGGACCGCGTCGGCGATCGTCGCCTGTCCGCTCATCATGACAATGGGGACATCGGGCCACCGTTCCCGGAATCGGGAGAGCGCCTCGAGTCCCGATGTGCCCGGAAGGACGAGGTCCAGAAGGATCGCGTCGGCCCGGTCCTCCCGCATCCGGGCCACTCCCTCGTCCGCCGTTCCGGCCTCTGCGACGGCGAAGCCTTCCCTCCGGAGCGGCGCCCGGAGCATCCGGCGCAGGTTCGGCTCGTCGTCGACGACCAGAACCCTCATGGGCCGCCGGTTCGCGGCGGGCCCGCAGGGAGGTCTGCCGCATCCCCGCCCGATCCGGCCGCCGGGTCCAGCGGGAGGCGGACGACGAACCGGGCGCCGCCGTCCGGACGGTTCGCCGCTGCGATCTCTCCCCCGTGTGCTCCTATGACCTGACGAACGATCGCGAGGCCGAGGCCGGTGCCCGTTCGCTTGCTGGTGAACTCGGGCTTCCAGATCCGTTCAAGAATCGCTTCCGGGATCCCGGCGCCCCGGTCGAGGACGGCAACCTCCGCAGCGGCCGGAGCTGTGCGGAGCTCGATGCGCACCGGCGCCCCGACCGGGACCTCTCCCCGCTCGCCGGACTCGGCCGCCGCCTCCGTCGCCTCGACGGCATTCGATACGAGGTTCCGGAAGACCCGCTCGAGTGCCTCGAGGTGTCCCTGGACGAGGACCTTGTCCGGCGCGGCGTCGAGCTTGACCGGGAACCGGCGCGAGGAGGAGCGGCCGGTGACCGTTTGGAGCAGCTCGGTCAGGTCCACCGGGGACATCTCGCCCTCAGGTGGTGTCCCGAAGTGCGCAAACGCGCGGGCGAGCGCTTCCAGGCGCGCGATCTCCTCGGTCAGGACAATTCCGGCCTCGGAGACGGTGGGCTCCTTGGACAGGACGACCTGCCTGGCTGCCATCGCCATCGGTGTCAGCGGATTCCTCAGGTCGTGGGCGATCTTCCTCGCCATCTGCGACCAGCTGCGCACCCGGGTCTCCGCGAGCTCGCGCCTGCGCGCCATGGCCAGCTGAACGGACGTTGCCTTGAGCGCGTTCTGGAGCTGCGTGAACTCGGCGATCTCCCCGCGCGTCGGCAGGCGTTCACGGGCGTCGAGCGGGGTGCCGTCCGCCAGAGCCCGGGTCCACTCGACGAGTGTCTCGATGGGTCGGGAGAAGCCGGCGGAGAACCAGTTCGCTGCGGCGAGCGCGAGCCCGCCCGCGAGGAGCATCAGGACGAGCGCGAAGGCGGGGAGGAGTGTGAGAGTCCGGTCGGCGAGAAAGGCGTAGAGCCGTGAGAAGCGGACCGACTCGGCGAGGGCGGTCCGGTGGCGTTCGACCGAATTCCCTAGCGGCTGCGCCGCAGCGCCGAGCGAGGCGATGTCCTCGAAGAGACTCTGGCCCGATTCGGCCACCTCGCCCCAGGCGCCCGCGCTCCCCGTTGAGAGGACGAGCTCGCGAAGGACGAATGTCCCGGCCGCGAGCGCGAGAAACGTCGGGACGAGTGAGACCAGGAGGAGGACTGCGAAGGTCCGGGCCCTGAAGCTCGAAGGAATCCTCACGCTCGTGGCCTGCGCGCAGCCTGCGTTCGCCGTCTTCCGGTGCTGGATCCGTCTCGACCTCCCGACGCCCCGGGGCGCGGGAGCGGAGGCGGGCGGTGTCGCTCTTGCACGGGATCCGCGCGTGCGGTACGGGGAGCAGCATGACCGCGGGCGCGGGGTCCGGTCACCTAGCGATCGGGCGAAGGTAGATCCGGCCCGGAGGCCGCTGCAACCTCCTGTTCGCCCTGGGCGGCTGAGTCCGGCTCACCGTTGGGGGCCGCATGGCGCCTGTGCGCCGGATGCGGCGGCACTTCCTGCCTGACGAAGGGACATCCGGCTGTGCACCCTCCACAAGCGAGTGGAAATGCATCCTCGACTGCTGTCCCCCCCAAATCCAGCCCCGATCATCGCGAAGTCGAACGCTTGTGGCCGCCGTGACTCGTAGCGAGGCGGCCCGGGATTTTGCACCCGGACACCCTGGGGTCGGCCAAAACGGCAGCGTTGCGTTCCTCGTCCGGTCGATTCAGTTGCAGTGACGGTCATTCCGGCGAAGCGCGTCGTTCACCCATTTGGCACGAACCCTGCTCTCTCATGGGGCCGGTAGTTGGAAGCGCCGGATGGCGACCGCAGGGCGAGGCGCTCTTCAATTCAACACCTTGCACCCCTGGAGAAGGAGGGAGGAACCATGACCATCACACGATACCGGAACAGGAACTGGCTCAGCCCGTGGAACGAGCTCGACCGGATGTCCCGTCGGCTCAACCGGTTCTTCGGCGAGTCCGGTCTCTCGGAGCCGGAGGCCACCAGCTGGATTCCCGCCGTCAACGTCGTAGAGACGAACGACGACCTGATCCTGACGGCCGATCTTCCGGGGCTCACGGAGGAGAACATCGAAATCGCGTTCGAGAATGGCGTTCTCACGATCCGCGGCCAGAAGAAGGATACGCGGGACGCGAGTGGCGAGGACCGGCGCTACCATGTCTCGGAGCGGTGGTCCGGTAGCTTCCAGCGCTCCTTCACCCTCCCGCGGACCGTCTCGGTGAACGATATCTCGGCGACCTTCGAGCACGGCGTGCTCCGTGTGCACATGCCGAAGGCGGCCGAGTCTAAGGGCCGGACGATCCAGATCAGGAGCGCCTCCTGACGACGCCCGGGTGAGGGCGGAGCGGAGCGGGCCCGGGGATACCCTCCCCGGGCCTCCTCGTCTCGCGGGAGCCGGCCGACGGCGAGCAAGCACGCCTGCCTCCAGTGACGGGTCGAAACACCCCGAGGGCCTGCGGGACCCAGCATCGAGGACTCCACTTGGCTGCAACTCTCGGTTTCCCTGATCAGACGGATGTGGAGGTGAGCGGCGGGAAGGTTCCGATCGCCAATCAATCCACGAAATGTGGTTGTGCCTTGCCTCAACCTGGATGATGGGCGAACCGACGCGGTCGATCGACGAACACGCCGTTCACGAGTCCCTCGCACCGGGGGGAGTGTTGGCTGAAGCGGGCCGCGCCCCTGGCGCCCGTGCCTGTCGAGCCACCGTAATCGTCCCCGGGACAGACTGGTCCCATGCGCTCCAGCGCTCGGCCAGGACAGAGTGTACCGCGAGTTGAGAGAGCGTTCCCGGCTGCGTCACCGGATGGACCATCGGCGTGCCGGTTCCGCCGCCGCCCCGGCATCACGTCCGGCTGAGATTGCCTCCCGGGTCCGCGTCGCCCGGCGTCAGCCGATAGGCCCGCGCCGCGGCGAACCGCGGTTCGCCCAGATCCTCCAGCCAATACGGGTCGGACGGCCGATGCGGGAAGCGGAACACCGCTGACCGCTCGCCGTCCAGGATCGGCTGCGGCACCTCGAAGCGGGATGGATTCAGCGAGAAACCGGTGCCGAGAGCCTTGATGAGCGCCTCCTTCAGGGTCCAGAGCCGGTAGAAGAAATCCGCCTTCTCGCGTCCGGCCACCGCGGAGAGGGCAATCCGCTCCTGCGGTCCGTAAACGCTGCTCCCGATGCCATCGAAATCCTTGCGCGGGGCGCGCACCTCCAGATCCACGCCGAGTGCCGCCTGTCTCGCGAACCCGATCAGCCCGTGCTGACCGCTATGGCTCACATTGAACCTGGCACTCGACCGCACGCCGTTCACCCTCGCGAACGGCTTCCCGTGCTTCAGATAGCCGAAGGACAACTCGCGGTTGGAACACCCCACCCGCTCGCAGAGATTGACCCTCAGGGCCGCGCGACACAGCGCGAACTGGCGCCGGGCCCGGCTGACCACGAACCGGTTCCATCGCGCCTGCTCGTGGTCATCGAGGAGTGCGAGGGCCTGTTCTTCGCGACTCGGATCGGGCCGGAGATCGACATGCAGAAGAAGCGAGTCCTCGGCCTCCCGCCACGGGCTCCACCAGACGTCGCCGGTCATCGGACTGCTTCGCCCCGGGGCGCCAAGGTCACTTCGTGCAGGTACGCGCTGACTCCCCGGCGGCGGTCCCACTGCTTCGGATATCCCAGCGACGTCTCTTGGAACGGTACGCCGTCGAGCCACCGGATGCCCCGGATGTGGAGGTGGCCGTACACTACCGCGCAAGCATTGAAACGGCGGTGCCAACCACGGGTCCGGCGAGTTCCGCACCACGGAGTGAATCGGGGAATCCGCGGAAGGACGGCGTGCTCCTCTTCGAGCGGATAGTGATTGACAAGGACCTTGGGAAGATCCGCCGGGCACGACGCCAGCCGGGCGGCGGCGTCCCTGCAACGGACGGCGCACCACGAATCGCGATCCGGATACGGGTCGGGATGCAGCGCCACCTCGTCGGCGCAGACGGCTCCGGTTTCTCGGGCCCACCGGACAACGTCGGCGCGCCGGACGTGCCGGGGCCGGAAGCTGTAGTCGTAGAGCAGGAAGAGCGGCGCGATCAGCACCGGCCCATCCCGAAGCTCGACGACCGGGTAGGGATCCTCCGGGGTGAGCACGCCGTGGGCGCGGGCGATCCGGACGAGTCGTTCGTAGAGGGCGACGCCGCGAAGGCTGGGGACCGTATCTGGAACCGTCCAGAGCTCGTGGTTCCCGGGGACCCAGACGACCTGGCGGAACTTCGGAGTCAGCCGCCTGAAGCACCAGTCGAGCCGCTTCGGGCCGGTGGCGACGTCCCCCGGCAGAACAAGCCAGTCGTCGCGGAAGGCCGGAAGGCTCTCCAGCGCTTCCCGGTTTCCCGGGTGGGAGAGGTGGAGGTCCGACAGTGCCAATAAACGCAACGTATTACGGTCCAAGACGATACGGGAGAGAATTCAGCGCCGTCCCCGCCGAAATTGTAAGCCGGATGTTCCCGCGCAGTCCATCTCTGCAGGTGGCACCCCGGACGTCGCGAATTCCACGAACACCGCTGGGCACTGGCCGGCGGGCGCCCCATGCCCTCCACGGTGCCGATCGGGCTCCCGCCCCGGTCCGCGGCTTCACTTCACCGGAGCCCCGGGCGGATCGTCGCTCGCTTCCGGCCGCGGGCCGCTCGATGGTGCCGGTCCCTATCTGTCGAACCAGAAGGCTCGGCGCTGGAAAGGATAGGCCGGCAGGGAGATACGACGCCTCGCCTCGCCCGCGAATAGCCCTGGGAAGTCGAGAGGCAGCCCGGCCTCGTATGCCTGTGCCACTGCCCGCACAAATACGTCCTCGCTTGCTGGCCCATCCTCTGCCGCCTGCCGTCGGTCCAGGGACAATACAAGCGGCGGCTCCCCAACTCCCGCCGCCCACATCGGGTCCGTAGACCCGGGTCCAACCGCGACCGCCATCCGGCTCACTGCGGCTCCGGGATCCACGTGCAGGATCGTCCCGACATCTAGGTCCGCGAGTGCCGCCATGCCTCCGGCAAGCGCTGGCAGTGCGAGGACCTGTCGGCACAAAGTCGGACCATCCGGCGTCTCTCCCGATTCGATCACCTCTCCCGTCGCGCCGTCAACGACCGGCAATGACGGCGGGGAGAGACTGACGCCCTGAAGCAGAGCTTCCGGCGAATCGGAAGCCGAGTCCCCCCCACGCGTCCCCATCCGTTCGCCCCGCCTCGCGGCAAGGACGGCGCCTGCCTCCAGGCTAACCACCCCCGCTGTCTGCGCCGCGGCGATTACTCCGGGCCCGGATCCGCACACCATGTCAGGTCGGATTCCGACGCTCGTCCACAATGCCGCGAGCGAGCACTCCAGCGCATAGACGGCTGACTCCTTCCAGACCGGATCCTCACGACCACCAGCGCGTCCGAACATCGCCTCCAGCAACGAACCGCCACGCTCCTCGCTGAGGACGCCCTCACAGCGCTCCAGGACTGTCCGGACCGCCGGTTCGCTCTCGTACAGTTGCTCGGCCATCCCCATCCAGTCGCCCGCCCCGCCCGCGTAGACGAAGGCCAGCCCGCGTGCCGGTTGCCGGATCGCGACGCCGCCCGCCTCCGCGACACCCGCCAGCCCTGCCCGCAGCGAAGAGACGTCATCGAACACGACGCCGCTCCGATGGGCGAAGTGACTCCGCCCTATGGCGGCCGTCCACGCCATGTCCGCGAGAACCGACCCTCCCGCGGTGCTCTCGGGCCCGAATTGCTCTGCATGACCGTCAAGCCAAGAGATGTACTGGGCGGCGAGATCCTGGAGTGCCGCGTCGGACTTGGCCGAAAGGGGGAGAAGCCGTGTCCTCCGCTGCCCGGGACCGAGTTGCGCCGGCTGTAGGTCCCCTCCGGATCCCGGCAAGTCGACCGGCACGGGTCGTGCGGGACCCGCGAACAGATGCCCCGCACCGGCTCCCCCGGCGTCGTCCCCCGGCGTGCCGTACCCCTCCACGACGAGGTGCGCGTTCGTTCCGGAAATGCCGAATGCGCTGACGCCGGCCATCGGGCGGCGATCCCGAGCGGGCGGCCAGGCCGTCGCCTCGGTCGTGACCCGCACGGGGAGCTTGTCCCATGCCATATGCGGGCTCGGGTTCTCGAGATGCAGGTGCCTCGGGATCACGCCGTGCCGCATCGCCAGAAGCACCTTGATCAGGCCTGCGACGCCCGCCGCGGACTCCAGATGCCCGATGTTGGTCTTCGCCGTGCCGAGGAGCAGCGGGCGCCCCGCGTCGCGTCCCCGTCCGTAGACCGCAGCCACCGCGCGCACTTCGATCGGGTCGCCGAGTTCCGATCCCGTTCCGTGCACTTCCAGGTAGTCCACTTCCGATGGTGCGATTTGCGCGCGGGAAAGCGCCGCCTCGAACAGCTGCTCCTGCGCCGTGCCGTTCGGTACCGTGAGCGCTGCGCTCGCGCCGTTCTGGTTCACAGCCGATCCGAGTACCACACCCCAGATATGGTCGCCGTCGGCTTCCGCGTCGCTCAGCCGTTTCAGGACGACCATGCCGCAGCCTTCACCTCGAACGAACCCGTCCGCCGAAGCGTCGAACGGCCGGCACCGCCCGGCCCTGGACAGCATCCCGTACTCCCGCATGAACTGCATGACCGCGGGGGAGAGGAGTGCGTGGACCCCGCCGGCCAGAGCCAGGTCCACCTCACCCTGTCGCAGGCTCGCCGCCGCCTGATGCACCGCGACGAGAGACGACGCGCAGGTCATGTCGAGGGGAACGGCCGGTCCCATCAGGCCCAGCACGTACGCGATCCGCCCGATGGCAACGCTTGCGGCCGTACCGAGGTAGCTGTCGTCCTGCCCTGTGGCGGCGATCAGGTCCCGGTATTCGCTCGCGCCGAGCCCGGCGAACACACCGGCACGGCTGCCCCTGAGCGGGGCGGGGTCGATCGCCGCGTCCTCGAGCGCGTGCCAGCTCGTCTCGAGCAGCATCCGCTGGCGCGGATCCATCATTCTGGCCTCGATCGGCCGGATCCCGAAGAATCTGGCGTCGAACCGGTCGAGTCCCTCCACGAAACCACCCCGGCGGCTGGCGCCGTCGGTTGCCGCAGGATCTCCCACGACGCCGCTCCAGGGGCCCGAGTCGGGCCGTCCGTCCGTTACCGCGTCCGTGCCCGCCAGAAGCTGCCTCCAGAAGGCCGACAGGTCGGGCGCGCCGGGGAGCCGGCACGCCATGCCGACGACGGCGATGGGCTCGTCGCCGCGCTCCGGTGGCGGCGACCGCACGGGCGCGGATGCTGGAGAGGGCTCCCCGAGCTCGCCGGCCAGATGGCGTGCCAAGGCTTCGATGTCGGGATAGTCGAAGACAGCCGTGTTCGAGACGGTGCAGATCCCCGCAAGGGCGCGATTCAGCCTGTTCCGCAGCTCGACCGCCATCAGGGAGTCCATTCCCAGGTCGAAGAACCCGACCGTCGGGTCCGGCACGGACGGCAGCCGCAATACCGCCTTCAGTTCCTGCTGGAGGAACGGCACGAGGAGGCTCTGGCGCTCGGCCGCCGCTGTCTTGCCCAGCTGCGACAGCAGGTCATCGGAAGAGACCTCGGCATCGGGCTCGCCTTCAGGTGCGGAGGTGAGCAGGTCCTCGAGGAAGGGCGGACGGTTCTCGACCGCGTCTTCGAACACCGACCAGTCCATCGACATCACGACCGATGTCGTGACGTCCTGGCGCACCAGCTTCTCGAATGCCCTGAGGCCCTGCTCGGGCGTGAACCAGCGGCCTCCGAGCGCCGCCCTGCGGCCTTCGATCCGCTCGCGCTGTTCCGCGGCCTCGCCAATCTCCGACCATGCCCCCCAGGCGATCGACTGTCCGGGAAGCCCCAGCGCGCGGCGGTGGCCAGCGAGCTGGTCCAGAAAGGCGTTGGCCGCGGCATGGTTCGTCTGGCCCGGATTTCCCATCACGCCGACGCGGCTGGAAAAGAGGACGAAGAGGTCGAGATCGTGGTCTGCCGTCGCGCGATGCAGGTGCCAGGCCCCGAGTACCTTCGGCCATAGGACGCTCTCGAACCGTTCCCAGCTCTGGTTCGCCAGCGCGCCGTCCGAGAGGACGCCCACGCTGTGGATGACCCCTCCGAGCGGCGGCAGCTCGCGATCCACGCGCGCCAGCATCGCGTCCACCGCAGCCGGGTCGGATACGTCCGCGATCTCCACCCGCACTGTCGCCCCGCTCTCCCGGAGCGTGCGGATGGTTTCCTCCGCGTCCTCGTCGGGCGGCCTCCGGCCGTTCAGCACGATGGCTCCCGCCCCGCGCTCCGCGAGCCAGGCGGCCACGGCGCACCCGATTCCCCCGAGGCCCCCGGTCACGAGGTAGGTCCGGTCGGCCCGGAGCCGGCCGGTCGCGAGTGGTGGCGCGGTGACGACGATCTTCCCGAGGTGCCGGGCCGACCGCATGAACGCCAGCGCGGCCCCCGCTTCGGCGAGCGGCCACCTGCTGTGGATGAGTGGTTCGAGTTCACCCGCCGAAATCCGCTCGATGACGTCCCTCAAGACCCTCCCCACCCAGGCCGGATCGGTCTTTTTCAGGACATCCAGCTCGAGGATGGCGTAGGAGACGTCCGGACGCGCGGCCGCCATCTCTGCTTCACTCAGGATGTCCCGCCTTGCCAGCTCCACGAACCGGCCGCCGTCGGCCAGACAGGAAAGGCTCGCGTCGATGAATCCCTCTCCCGTCAGGCTGTTCAGCACGACCGTCACGCCCGCGCCGTCCGTCGCTCTCCTGATTTCCTCCCCGAAGCTCGTCTGGCGGCTGTCGAACACATGCTCCACGCCGAGCGATCGGAGGTACTCCTGCTTCGGCGCGCTCGCTGTCGCGAAGACTTCGGCTCCCGCGGAATGGGCCAGCTGGATGGCTGCGAGCCCGACGCCGCCTGCGCCGGCGTGGATCAGCACCCTGTCCCCGGGCTCGAGTCCCGACAGCTCGAACGAGAGGGCCGCCGACACGAAGGCGCTCGGCGCGGTGGCGAGTCGCGTCGCCGGGATCCGCGGCGGCGCGTGGGTCACCAGTTCCTCGTGCGTCACCATCTCCCGCGCGAACGCGCCGAACCCGAGCCCGACCACCTTGTCCCCCGCCGAGAGGGACGAGACGTCGGAACCAACGGCGACGATCCGGCCGCACATCTCCCGGCCCAGATTACCCTCTTCGATGAAGCCGAGTGAACGGAACACGTCCCAGAAGTTCAGCCCGGCGGCCTCGACGGCCACGCGGACTTCCCGCGGCTCCAGGGGACGCGCCGGCACGGGTACGGCGCAGGGCGTCTCGAACACGCCCGTCGGGTCCGGAGCCAGCGCCCAGGCCGACTCCTCCGGGAACTCCAGACGCTCAGGTCCCGCTCCGGCGCGGACGAGGCGCGCTGCCTGACGGCGCCCTGAGCGATACGCGATATGATCCTCGGAATCGGGACAGAGCAGCTCGTCGAGGAGTCCCGCCGCGGGCGCCGCGGGTGCGGGGTCCAGGTCGATCATCCTGGGCTGCAGATGGGCAGCCTCCCGCGCCAACGCCTTGCCGAAGCCCCAGAGCGTGGCTCCGGCGAGCTGTCCGAGGTTCTCCCGCTCGAGTACCTGCGCCCCCCGCGTGATGAACCACACGCCCTTCGCGGGGATCAGGTCGGAGTCGGCCAGACCCTGCACGAGCGCGAGCGCGCTAGCTCCCCCGTGCCTCACGTCCTTCGCCATTTCACCCGCGGTTGCCCGGGTCCCATGGCCGTCCAGCGCCGCGAGGTGCACGATGCCCTGCAGCGGCACATCGTCGGCGAGGCCCTCCAGGAGCGAGCGCCACGACTCGCGTCGCTCGAATTCCAGGCCAATCGAGATGAGGTGGGCCGCGGCCGTCTCGGGTGCGTCCTCGTGCGACGATCCATCGGTCACGAGCCAGACCGTCTGGTTTCTCGCCACCAGCCCACTTGCCAGATCCGCCGCGACGCCGCCGCTGTCCGCCGTCAGGACCCACGCCCCGGGCGCCTCCGAGACCTCCACCGGGCCCTTCGCCACGATCACGCCGCGGTCAGGCATCTCGGTCGAGCCGGATTCCTCCAGTCCCAGGACCTCCACCGCCTCGAATCGCGCGTCGACGAGCGCCCGCCGCCACACCTCGGGACTGGCTAGGGCATGATGCGGACGGTAGTCGTCGGAGAACCTCCACCAGCCGTCGAGCTGCCCGAAGGTCAGGTCCATCCAGCCCTGGCCGCGCAGGTTCTCGAGCGCGACGAGCTGTCCGGAGGGGGCGAGAAGCCGTCGGCAGTGGTCCAGCGTCTCTCCCAGGTGCCTCGTTGCATGCAGCACGTTGGAGGCGATCAGCAGGTCGTAGCCATGAGCTTCGAAGCCCTGGCCCGTCGGGTCCTTCTCAATGTCGAGCGGCCGGTACTCGATGCATCCGCCGCCGTCTCCGAAGCGCGCCTCCGCCTCCGCGAAGAATCCCGCCGAGATGTCGGTGTACATGTAGTCGAACCGGCCTTCCGGGAGCTCCGGCAGGACGGCGGCGGTCGCCGACCCCGTGCCCGCGCCGACCTCGATCACCCGGAGGCGTCGTCCGCTCGGCAGCCCGGCCACGAGTGTGCGCACCGCCTCCCCCAGCAGCCGGTTGGCCGCGCGGGCGATCGGCGCTTTCAGGTAGAGGTCAGCCGGCGTCGGGTCTCCGCTGCTGAAGAGGAGGGTCAGCGGGTCCGCCCGGCCGCGGAGAACCTCGGCCAGGGCCGTGCCGCAGCGGCGAAACAACCCGATTTCTGTCACGCCGTGCGGGTACAGTCTGGCCATCCGGGCTGGCACCGCCTCGAGATCCCGCGGAATCCCGTCCGGGAGCGGGTCATCGGCCCCCACCTTCACGACGAAGCGGTCTCCGGCCTCCTCGAGGAATCCGGACCTTGCCAGCATCTCGAGCATCCGGCGGAAGAGGCGCCTGTGCTCGGAGGTGACGTCCAGCCGCTCGCGCAGTTTCTCGGCCTCCACGGCCTCCCCGGCCGTCGGGTGCCAGCCGAGCTCGTTCAGGGTGGCGAGGGCGCGGGACCGCGACCATCGCTCCAGGTCCGTCAACAGTGCGCTGCGGTCTTCGCGCGCGACGCCCTCGTCGGCGAGGTACTCGGCGAGCGGCGCGGAGCCCTCCGCGACGGTCTCCGGGTCCGGCAGGTAGCCGGCCGACACCAGGGCCGGCGGGAGAGGACGTTCGCGCCACGCCACCTCGTAGAGCAGGTCGTCCACTCCCTCCACGGCCGAGAAAAGCGCCTCCGGCGTCGCCCGCTTGACCGTGTATCCGTCCACGCCCCCGAGCACGACACCATCGGGGTCGCAGAGACGCAATTCTCCCGTCAGGACCTCGGCCGGCTCGGCGGTCTCCGCCTCCGGGTCCGGGGGCGTCCCGCTCATCCGCACATGGCAGTAGACCCGCTCCGGGATCCGACCCGCCAGCCAGAGCCGATCCCAGCCGAACGGCAGGTAGGTGGCCGCATCCTCCGCTCCGCCCCGCATGCGCGCGGCGGCGACGACCTGGAAGCAGCCGTCGAGCAGGAGCGGGTGTATCTCCGGCTGGTCGCGGCGGGAAGCCTCCGGCAGGCGCACTTCGCCGAGCGCCTCGCCCGGCCGGGACCACGCCCGGACGAGGGTGCGGAAGGACGGACCGAGATCGATGCCGGTGCCGGCCCTCGCACGGTAGAGGGACGGCACGTCCACCGGAGAGAGGGTGCGCTCAAGGCCCGCTAGATCCACGCGTCCGGCGCCCTCCGGGGCGCGGGTGCCAGAGGGGATCCGGCACTCCGTATGAAGCGTCCATCCGTCCTCGGCCTGCGCTCTGCTGAGTATCCGGACGGGACGCGAGGAATCCTCCTCCGGAGCGCCGAGCACGACCTGCACCCTCCGGCCGGCGTCCTCCGCATCCTCTCCGGGTTCCCTCTCGGGGAATACCAGTGGACTGTGGAGCTGCATCTCTTCCACCACCGCCGAGCCGGTTTCCCCGGAGAGGGACACCGAGGCCGCCATCGCCCCGTAGAGCGCGCCCGGGGCGATCACCCTGCCGAAGACGCGGTGGTCGCTCAGCCACTCCGGATCCGAGGGGAAGGCCTCCGTCTCGAACGTCGTCTCTCCGCTCGCGGAGTCTCTCCGCGTCCCGAGGAGGGGGTGGCCCGCGCCCAGCCGTCGCACCTTCGGTGCCTCGAGCCAGTGGCGCTCGCGCTGGAACGGATAGCCCGGGAGCGAGATGCGCCGCCGTCTCTCACCTGCGAAGAGGCCCTCGAAGCGGATCGGGATGCCCGCCTCGTATGCGGCCGCCACGGCCTCTGTGAAGCTGCTTGCCGCCGAAGCATCCGCGGACGGCGGGTGCAGGCTCGAGAGCGTCGACGGACCCGGGCCCGGCGCCGCGTCCGGCCAGGCCGAGGCCGCTATCGGAGCCAGCACGGGGCGTGGGCCGATTTCGACGATCAGGTCCACCCCGAGTTCCGCGAGTGTCCTGGCGCCGCGGGCGAAGGCGACCGGCTCCCGGGCATGGCGCCGCCAGTAGGCTCCGTCCAGGAGCTGTCCGGGCCTCACTGTCCGGCCCGTCAGATTGCTGATCACTTCCAGAACCGGCGGGCGGACCGCGATGCGGTCCAGGGATGCCTCTAGCGCATCCAGGGCCGGCTCCACGAGCGCGCTGTGGAAGGCCCTCGTCGTGTTCAGCCGGCGGACCCGGACTCCCTCCGACTGGAATCTCTCCGCGATCGCTGCCACATCCGAGCGCGGGCCGCTCACGACCTGATGGCCGCCGTTGTCCGCCGAGATGCTCACCCCGACGCCGGAAGACGCCGCGTTCGCCGCCTCGACCGCCGCCTCGACCTGCGCCGCCGAGGCGAAGACAGCCGCCATGGCGCCGGCCCCGGTCTTCGAGAGCACGATGCCGCGGGAGGCTGCGAACCGCATCCCGTCCTCGAGGCTGAAGACGCCCGCTGCCTGCGCCGCCGCGAGTTCCCCGACGCTGTGGCCCACAACCACCGCGGGTTCGACCCCCACGCTCGACCAGAGCGCCGTCAGCGCGCACCCGAGCGCATAGAGCGCCGGCTGCTCCCAGGCCGTATCGCCGAGCTCCTCGGTGGCGTCCGCTCCGAACATCACGTCGAGGAGCGAGGTGCCCCGTTCCTCGCGGAAGACCCTCTCGCATCGGTCGAGGACAGCCCGCGCCACCGGCTCCGTCTCGTACAACTCGCGGCCCATGCCGGCCCACTGGCTTCCCTGTCCGGTATAGGCGAACGCGACCTTCGTCGGTGGCCGCGGTGCGCCCCCCGGACCTGCTTCGACGAGCGTGACGAGGCGGTCCCGAAGCTCCGGCACGTCTGCAAAGACGAGGCCGGCTCGGCGGTCGAAGTGGGCCCGGCCCGTGCCGGCCGTCCATGCCATGTCCGAGAGGAGGGATTCGAGCGATCCGTCCTCGGCAGCCACGGCCGCTTCCCGCTCGTCGAGCCATGAGAGATACCGCTTCGCGAGATCGCGGAGGGCACGCTCCGACTTGCCGGAGAGCGGAAGCAGCTGTCTCTCCCGCCTCCGGAGGGCCGGTTCGGGTTGCGGGAATCCCGGCGCGCCTGCCGGTAGCGAGACCGTCACCGGACGCGCGGAACCAGTGACCTGGTCCGATGAGTAGGCGGCCGCATCGGGAGCCCTGTACTCCTCGACCACGATGTGGGCGTTCGTCCCGGAGATCCCGAAGGAGTTCACCCCCGCCACTCGAGGTCGTCCGTCGCGGCGCGGCAGCTCCATCATGGACGAGGGCACCCGAAGCGGCAGGCGGTCCCACTCTAGGCTCGGATTGGGATCCCGGAAATGCAGGTGTTTCGGAATCACGCCGCGCTGCGCCACCAGCACCGCCTTGATGAGACCGGCGATGCCTGCGGCTGACTCCAGATGACCGATGTTGGTTTTCACGGAACCGACGAGAAGGGGCCGGTCGGGCTCTCGCTCCCTGCCGTAGACCGCCGCCACGGCGTTGATCTCGATCGGATCTCCGACGGCCGTTCCGGTCCCGTGTGCCTCGAGATAGTCCACCTCCGCCGGCGTAATGCCCGCGTCAGCGAGTGCTGTCTCCATCACCTGCTCGAGCGCGGGCGCATTCGGAACGGTCAGCCCCACGCTGGCTCCTCCGTGGTTCACCGCCGCGCCCCGGATCACTCCCCAGATCCGGTCACCGTCGGCCTCCGCCTCGGCCAGGCGCTTGAGCACCACCACCCCGCATCCCTCTCCGCGCACGTACCCGTTCGCGGACGCGTCGAACGCCTTGCACTGGCCGTCGGGGGAGAGCATCATCGAGTCGGCGCGCAGCTCGAAGACGCGGCCGTTCAGGATCGCCTGCACGCCGGCTGCGATGGCCAGATCGGCCTTCCCCTGCTGGAGATCAGCCACCGCGTCGTGCACCGATACGAGCGACGACGCGCAGGCGGCGTCCACGGCCTTCGCCGGTCCCGTAAGGCCCAGCACGAAGGAGACCCGCCCGCTCGTACCGTTCAGGTTGGTTCCGCTCAGTGCGTAGAGGGAGCTGGCGGCCTCGGCGGGGCGGACCGACTCAAGGACCAGCATCCGGTACTCATCGTTGCTGATCCCGGAGTAGACCCCGGTCCGGGTTCCCTCCAGTCGGTCCGGATCGATCCCCGCGTCCTCGAGCGCCTGCCAGCTCGTTTCGAGCATCATCCGCTGCTGGGGATCGAGGAGGCGGGCTTCGACGGGTGAGATGCGGAAGAACCCTGCGTCGAACCGGTCGATATCGTCGACCCAGGCGCAGAAACGACAGGCTGGGTCCAGGCGCGCGACACCGTGGAAGAGCTCGTCGACGCGACGCGAGCCCGAGCCGGGAAGCCGCTCGGCGACGGCGTTTCCGCCCTCCTCAAGAAGGCGCCAGAGGGTGGGAAGGTCGGGCGCGCCGGGGAAACGGCACGCCATCCCCACGACCGCTATGGGTGCCGCGGGCTGGAGACGTTCCCGGCTGCGGTTCCGGTCGTCTGGGAGGAAACTTCCCGAAGACCCGGGACGCCCCTCCCGCTTCATCGCGCAGCGCTCATTTGGACATCCTCCCCGACCTCCGGATCCGTCCAGACGCATGCACCTGTCGTCATCACGCTTCCCTGTTTCCGGAACAAGACTGCGCGCTCCGGAGAGCGATTCCAGCACCCCCAGACGCGCGGTGCACGCGCGAGGCACTGCAACTGTCCGGCCTGTTCAATATCGGTGACTCGCTGCCGAGGGAATCCCGAGTCGTTCCCGGCGCCCGGCGCCGTTCTCCCAGGCGCCGCTTGCCTCCCGTGTGTTTCCTTCCGGTATCCCGGGCCACTGCCATGCGCTCTGACCTCTTTCGGATCCGGATCGTTCACCCGGACACAGGCGCCTCGTCTCCTGGCTGCAAGAAAGACGAGCGCGTATCCGTTCCGGCTCTCGGGCCCCGGACTCGGCATCCGCCGAGCATTGGTTCAGCCACCCCCGGCGCGTCCACGAAGAATACCCGCCTTCCTCTGGAGGATGCGGCGGCAGCAGCTGGTATTCCCGGCTATCCTAGGCCATACGGCGAGGCTGTTCGCGCCGGACCATGCGGCGGTCGCGGTCGCTGAAGTAGGCGCATTCCGAAAGAAGGTCGCCGTCATCCGCTCCGTCTTCGGCGATTTCGATGTGCTGGCGCGTGATCGCCTTATACGCGAAGAGCCCCTTTCCGTACTGTTCAACGGGATACTCGAGGTCCTGCGCCCGCTTCAGGTCGTAGTGAGAACCCGCATCGACGAAACGCAACACGTAGGCCGCACGCCTGGGAAGCTCTCCTTCCCCGAGCATGATGCTCCGATGGATGACCATCTTGTTGAATAGGAGCACGTCGCCAGGGCGGAAGTCTTCTTCAACCTGGTGGTTCTCGAGTATCTCGACCATGGTCGGTGAGTTGAGGATGCCCGTGCGCATGCCGAAAAACTCCGCTACGGTCGTCCTGGTTCCGGCGTTCTCC
The DNA here is from genome assembly GCA_964532325.1 of uncultured Gemmatimonadaceae bacterium. Classification (GTDB taxonomy): domain Bacteria; phylum Gemmatimonadota; class Gemmatimonadetes; order Longimicrobiales; family Gaopeijiaceae; genus JAAXGI01. The sequence continues at coordinate 99,573 of CAZHGS010000002.1, forward strand.
TTGGCCTTCATCGTAGAGACCACAGCCGGTTCAATCTGGTCAAATATGAACTCACCCGATACGACGTGCTGGGGAACATAGGCCATTCCGCCCCGCTGCCCCTTTACGTCCACGGGATGCAGCGGGGCCCACATCGTGCATCCGAACTCGTCCGCAAACTGATAGCCGAAGCTCTGTGCACCTACATGCCACGGGAATCCCTTGTTGACGTTTTTTTCCAGTTCGAAGCACAGCTCGAACGTCAGAAAGAGATCTCGCTCCACAAGATCCGTCAGGGCCTGTTGGAAGTAACGGCGTTCCAGGAGCTCGAATATGACGTTCTTGTCGCTCTCGAAGTCGTACTTCACTCGATTGAACATCGAGTCCACCTTGAAATTGTCGACAGTTCCCCGACGCATTTCCACTTCCACCCGGTCCAGTAACGTGTCGACCACTGCCGCATTCAGGAATCCGTCGAGTTTGACGAAACCGTCACGCTGGAACTGCATCTTCTGCTCGGAGGTGATTTGAAACTCATTGGAAAATGGATGTGGGCTCATGGCGCGATCTCTTCCGTGTCGTGGCGGAGGCCAGGGCGCGGAGACCGCTGGCCCTCTCCCGGGTCGCGTGGCGTATCGGGGGATCTTCTCCCGGTGCGAGGTGACACGCTGCCAAGTTCGGTCAAGGCATGGCCTGGCCGCACGGCAGTCGTTGTTCGTCCGGGCGCTTCAACTTCCCCGCTCTCACCCGCCTCGTGGCTTGGCTTGAGTCGGTCCATTCTACCCCGGACGAGGCGCGACGGACCAGCCGAGGTTCTCCTCGCCGAGACGTCTGGCCTGGCGCAGGTGAAAACGGATGATTCGTCCACCGCTCCGGGCACGTCGCATGGATCGTACGGCAATGCTCGGAGGGCCGATGGCACTTCTCTTGTCGCCGCGTCCATGATGCCGGAACCGTCAGCTGTCGGTTGGCCTGTTCGAGGAGGAGTCCGCCATGGACCCGCTGGAGGCGATTCTCCCGGGGAACTACCGAACCATGAATTCACGGACCCCGTGGGTTTCCGGCCACCGCGGCGAGTGTCCGGTAGCTGGCCCGGGAGCTACGCACGTCCGTGCCGCTCCAGGAACGGCCGAATCGCCGCGACGCATTTCTGCGGGTACTCCAGCTGGAGCATGTGCGTGGACTCCGGAATGAAGTCATAGTCCACTGTCATGAGGTCGCTCAGGTCGAAAGCGGGGAGGTAGGAATAGGGCACCGTCGGATCGGCTCCGACGACCTTGGTCGGGCTGCCCATCTCCGAGAACTCGACCAGCGGCGAGAAACTCCGGGCGTAGTCCATGATCTGGGCTTCGAATTCACGCGGACAGCGGAGCTCGAAGCCCGCGCCGTCCCCGCGTTCCCGTAGCGTTGTCTGCGCCATGAGTTCGCAGACACCCGGAACGACGCGAGCAAACGCCGGGATGTAGCGAAGCAGCTCTACGAAGTCCTCTCGGCGCTCGAATCGCTCGCCCCGCCTGCGGGCCATGGCGGCACTGCGCATGGCGGCCGCGTCGAACTCCAACTGGTCCTTGCCGGGCTTGCACACCGGCGGATCGAACAGGACGCGTGCGGCCAGGCGCGTGTCTCTCGAGAAGAGCGTGATCAGCGCCGAAATGGAGTGGAAGACGCCAATCGCCGGCTTGTCACCGTAGTGGCGCTCAATCGACTCGAGAATCCTGTCGTGGTCGCGAATCATCACCGGAATATTGTGGTGATCGCGATCCCCTACGGTGTTCCAGCCGTGGTTACGCAGATCGTAGACCACGAGGTCGAAGTCGTCCTCGAGCAGCGACCAGAACGGGTAGTACAGGTCGATCGCGAACCCGTTGGCATGACTGAGGACCAAGCGGGGACCAGCTGGATTGCCGTGACGGCGTACCGGCACGACGGTCCGGCCGTCAAGCCGGACGTGGCAAACCGAGATTGGATCGGGGACGGCCCAGCCCGGGGCGACGGGATCCGTCAACGATCCTGCCCCGCGACCCGCGACGGCGGTCTATCCGGATTTTGCTTCTATGTGATCGGCGAGATCTCGCAGAGTCGTGAATCCGGCGACGTCTTCCGGTTCGATCGCAACGCCGAACGTTGTGGCGGCCAGCTTGACGAACGCGACTGCGTCCACCGAGGACACGCCGGAATCGGCGAACCCGAGTTCGAGGTTCGGTGCGCGGCCGGTATCGAGGTTGTCGCGACAGAGCTCCAGCAGGCGGTCAGCAGTTGATGCCACAGTACTTCTCCCAGGTAGGCTACGTCCTCAGCCGGTTGACAGTGACCCCGGTCGCCTCGGATGAGAGGCTCAATCCAAGCGGCGACCGGATTTGCGCGCCACAATGTCCGATGCCTCCGGACCGCATGTCAAGGAGAGCGTGCCAGGCTGGCTGAGCCCTTGCAGCGCCTCGGCCGCTCGCAGCGAGGCATCTCCATGGGCCCGTCCCTTCCGCGGATCCTGCGTGGCCTGCTACGCTGGCCAGGGGGTGGGCAGTGGCTCGCGTCGGGGACGGCAACGGATGTTCTGGCGCTGCTGAGGGCGCGGCGGGGTCAGAATACAGCGTCGTCCGCGCCGTTCACGGCAGATCAGGTCGCGTGGTCCGTGAAGACCGAATGACGCCACGTTGATCGGCTCGAGGGATGCAATCCGAGATGCCGGGCCATCCCACAGCGGTCGATAGTGAATGGGCGTCCGGGCAGGGTACAGCAGGGCGGTGCCCCGCAGTCGGCGCCGAGACCGCCGTACCCTGCTATCTTTCGGCCGCGTCCTCCGGTACCTATGTCTTGCAGCCATCCACAATGGACGCCCGTGGAGATATGGGCCACAACAGTGACAGCTGCGGGTTGATTGCTCCGGGACCCGCCATCCCGAGACGGCTCGGGCGCGGTAGGTGCACTGTCGCCTTCGGTTGCGTCCTTATCGGTCTGACCGGCGGCGTAGACCCCGCCGCAGGCCAGGAGGACGTTTCCGGCACGATCGATCCCGGCCTCATCGATGGTCCAAGTGCTCCGGTCGCGCCGGCGGTGATGAACCGCGACGAGGAGGGGCGGGTGACTGTCCGTGCCGTGAGGCTCGCCGCTGCTCTCGAACTCGACGGCGTGCTCGACGAGGCAGTGTACGGAACGGTCCCGGCGATCACGGGCTTCACTCAGCTGGTACCCGATGCGGGCGCGCCGGCCACCGAGCGAACCGAGGCGTGGGTTCTCTTCGACGAGGAGAACGTATACGTGTCCGCACGGATGTGGGACTCGGCACCCGAGAGCGAGTGGGTGGCGAACGAGATGCGGCGAGACACGAACCAGCTCCGGCAGAACGACACCTTCGCCGTCCTGTTCGACACTTTCTACGACCGCCGAAACGGCTTCAACTTCTACACGAACCCTCTCGGCGCCCGCGCGGACGCGCAGTACATCAACGAGGGCAATCCGAACATCGACTGGAATCCGGTCTGGGACGTGCGAAGCGGCCGCTTCAACGGCGGCTGGACGGTCGAGATGGAGATTCCGTTCAGCACCCTGCGCTACCGCTCGGAGCCTCCGTATATCTGGGGCGTCCAGTTCCGCCGGAGCATCCGGCGGAAAAACGAGTGGGTCTACCTCACCCGGCTGCCGATCTCGATCGGCGGTGACAATGGCGCGAGGGGGATGCTGCGGATCTCGGCAGCCGGGTCTCTGGTCGGCCTAGAGCCGCCCCCCCCGAGCCGCAACATCGAGGTCAAGCCGTACGCCATCGCAAGTCTGATCACAGACATGACGGCGGCCCCGGCGATCGTCGACGAGGGAAGCGGCGACGGCGGGATCGACGTGAAGTACGGCATCACCCAGAACCTCACCGCCGACTTCACCTACAATACCGATTTCGCACAGGTCGAGGTCGACGAGAGGCAGGTGAATCTCACCCGCTTCCCGCTCTACTTCCCGGAGAAGCGCGAGTTCTTCCTGGAGGGACAGGGGATCTTCGGGTTCGCGCAGGGCGGGATCACGCGGTCCAGCAGGGGCGTGGACGAGGCCGGCGGGATCTTCGCGGACGTCAACGTGCCGCAGCTCTTCTACAGCCGGAAGATCGGACTGGAGGAGGGACGCGTCGTGCCCATCGTCGGCGGTGCGCGTCTGACCGGCAAGGTCGGGGCGTTCGATGTGGGGGCGCTGAACATCCACACCGGGGAAGAGGCGGTCTCCGCCTCCGATCCGACGAACTTCACCGTCCTGCGCCTCCGCCGGGATGTCCTCCGCCGGAGTTCGGTGGGCGCGATGTTCACCAACCGCTCGGTGTCCCGGTTCGCCCCCGGCTCCAGCCAGGCTTGGGGGATCGACGGCACGTTCGGCTTCTTCGATACCGTGAGTGTCGTCACCTACCTCGCGCGGACCCGGGTGCCGGGGCCGGAGTACCGCGGCAAGGACACAAGCTACCAGGGGAAGTTCGAGTACGCCGCCGACCGATATGGATTCCAGGTGGACCACGTGGTGGTCGAGGACAACTTCCTTCCCGAGGTGGGCTTTCTCCGGAGGGACAATTTCCGGCGTACGCTCGTGTCGGGACGGTTCAGCCCGCGGCCGGTGTCCCTCGAGAGCGTCCGGCAGTTCAATCTGGACGCCACCGTCGACTACATTGCGACGGCCGACGAGAACAGCCTGGAGACGCGCCAGAACATCCTCGCGTTCGACACCGAATTCGAGTCCAGCGACCGCCTGACGGTCACCGTGACCGACAACTACGAGCGGCTGGTCGCACCGTTCACGCCGCCCGGGGCCGACTTCGCGATCCCAGTGGGGGGCTACCGCTTCGTTGACGCCCAGATCTCGTACGCGATCGGCCAGCAGCGTCGGGTCAACGGCCTGGTGGCGGTGAGGCGCGGGAGGTACTTCGACGGCGATCTGACCACGGTGGAGCTCAGCCGGGGACGCATTGGGATCCTGCCGCAGATGTCGGTCGAGCCGACCGTGTCGTTCAACTGGATCGACACGCCGCACGGGGCGTTCCAGACCAACCTGGCCCTGGCACGGGTGAACTACGCCTTCAGCCCCCGGATGTTCTTCAGCGGGCTTCTGGAATACAACTCCGCGACGGACTCATTCGCGAGCAACCTGCGGCTGCGGTGGGAGTACAGCCCCGGGAGTGAGCTCTTCCTGGTCTACACCGACTACCGCGACGTCACCGGCAGCCTCAGGCCGAACCGCGGCTGGGACCTCAGGAGCCGCGGCTTCGTCATCAAGATCAACAGGCTGTTCCGGCCCTGACCGTCACCTGCAGCGCTCCGGCACGACAATCGTCTGATATTGCAACACCTGCCAGTAAAGGAATGCCCACAGCGCGTGATGATGATGTTGTCGTGTACACCTTTGGACCGCAGCCACAGGCCAAGTCCGTCCTGCGTATCCACAGCTTCCCCGAGTCTGTCGCAGGCAGGTGCCCTTCAACTGCCGACGAACGATGTCGGTGCACCTCGCTCACATGGTGTCACCCGACTTGGGTCGGCGTGCCGGACTCGGTGCGTAGTCGGAGGCGGCAGAGGTGGTGACAGCAGTTCGGAGGTTGCGCAGTCGGAGGCGGCTGCAGGTCGCGCCAGAGACGAGGCGGCGGGGGAGCGAAGAAGTAGCCGGCGGGCACCGGTGTGGACGGGCCGTTGTGTTTCCGGATTTCTGGAGCCCCCATGCGTGTCACATCGCTCTTCGCGCAGGTCGAGGTCGACGGGAGGCAGGTGAATCTCACCCGCGTCCTGCCTCTACTTCCCGGAGAAGCGCGAGCTCTGGGGGATCTTCGGATTCGCGCAAGGCGGGATCACGCGGTCCAGCCGGGGTGTGGACGAGGCCGGCGGGATCTTCGCCGACGTCAACGTGCCGCAGCTCTTCTGCAGCCGGAAGATCGGATTGGAGGAGGGCCGCATCGTGCCCGTCGTCGTCGCGCGTCTGACCGGCAGGGTCGGGGCATTCGACGTGGGGGCGCTGAACATCCCCACCGGGGAGGAGACGGTCTCCGCCTCCGATCCGACGAACTTCACCGTCCTCCGCCGGAGCTCGGTGGGCACGATGTTCACCAACCGCTCGGTGTCCCGGTTCGCCCCCGGCTCCAGCCAGGCTTGGGGGATCGACGCCAGGCTCGGCTTCTTCGAGACCGTGAGGGTCGTCATCTACTTGGCGCGGACCCGGGTGCCGGGGCCGGAGTAGCGCGGCAGGGACACGGGCTGCCTCCGTTCCGGAAGACGGTGGGTGCGTTGTCCGAACAGGCCGGTCGGCGTGCGGACGGCGACGAGCCGGTTCGTGGACGGGGAGCACTCGGGCTCCAACAGTCCCCAGGCGTGCTTCCGCCCCCACGGGCGCGCGGCTACGAGTCCGGATCGAGGCCGCGGCTGATGCGGAAGATGTGGCCGTCCGGGTGGCGCACATGCATCTCACGGACATGCCACGGCATGTCTGTGGGCGGCCAAGTGACTTCCAGGGCCTGATCGATACAGCGGCGGTAGACTACATCGACGTTGTCGACCCAGACCGACATCCAGACGCCCTTGTCGGCCACCTCGCTGCCGGTAGGACCGAAGGTCATCTCGACAGTGCCCCGCCCCCTGCCGCCCTGGCCGTCCTCGCACAGGAAGATCTCGCAGTCGCCGGAAGTGACGCCCCCGAAGCCCGGCGGCTCACCCCAATCCCAGCTTTTCTCCCACCCCAGCCGCTCGAACCAGGCGAAGCTCTCCTGGAGGTTAGAGACGTTGAGGATGGGCGTCACTCCCCTTGCTATCCAATCCATTGCCGTCACCCCTTCTGGTCCAATGTCCGCCTGGCACCCGTCCCGCAATCCGGCCTCCGTCACTCTCGTCCCCCCACCGCCAAAACCACCGGTCACGAGACGCCCGCGTCCCAGGCGGTGCTCATCGCGCTGAGACACGGCAAGACCCTGGAGGTCGACATCACGCCGTGGTCGGCGCACGGGCTCACGGCAGGTAAAGCCGTTGAGGTGCCGGGCACCGGAGCCGATGGACCCGAAGCTGCTCGTGGTCTCCGCGGCGGGAGTGGCCTCGACCGCCAGGATGTCGACGGCGAGCTCGGGCAAGTCCGCGATGCCGGGGAGCTGCAGGCGGCCCGCTCAGCTCTCCGGCGGGTGGTGGTGGATCATCCAGTTGATACCGAACCTGTCCGTGCAGCTCCCGAAGTACGCGCCCCAGAACATGTCCTGCAGGGGCATCGTCACCATGCCGCCGGCCGACAGTTTCGCGAACACCTCGTCGCAGTGTTCTCGGCTCCGGGCCTCGACGGCGATCGAGAAGTTGTTGCCGACGATCAGCGTCGGACTCAACTGTGGACTCCTGTCGGCGCCCATGAGCATGCTCGATCCCATCGGGAGCGATACGTGCATGGTGAGCGTCTCCGCGCCGTCTACCTGCGACATATCCGGTGGCCCGTCCGCGTAGCTCTGTAGCGCACCGAACTCGCCGCCGAAGACCGATCTGTAGTAGTCGAACGCCTCGCGGCAGTTGCCATCGAACGTCAGGTGCATGTTCAGTGCCATCGGGTAGCTCCTTCGGGCCATGGGAGGGGTTTCCGGACGCAGTAGGGAGACCTTCGTTGGTTCCGGTTGTCCATCGCCCGATACCGTAGCGGAGGTCACGGTCGCATGCTACGACAACCGCCGGACACCGCGCGGCGAAACCGAATACCCTACCCGGCGAAGGCGACGAGCGCCGCGTCCGGCCCAGCTCCCGTCGCAATGACGACGAACTGCCGTCCCGACCGTGTCCGGTAGGTCATCGGGTTCGCGGATGTCGGAAACGGCGTCGCTCCACGCCAAATCTCGGCACCCGTCGTCTTGTCAAACGCGTACAGGTAGGGGTCGCCGCCGCCGAGGAACACCAGCCCCCCCTTGGTCACCATCGGTCCGGCGTTACCGAGCGTCCCGAGCCGCTCCGGCAACTCGACGCCGCGAAGCAGCGGGTGCTCCCGGATCTCGGCGTTCCCTTCCCCGAACGGCACCCGCCACGCGATCTCCCCCAAGTTCAGGTCGATCGCAACCAGATGCGCATACGGCGGACTTGTGAGCGGGATCGGGCCGAGTGCGCTCTCTGGGACCCTGGCGGCGCCCGGTCCCCCCGCCTCCCGAAACATCACGAGCGTCGCGCCGTAGGGACAGTTGTTGCTGTACTCGACGTCGACTCTCGGATCGTCGCCTGCATTGGCGCAGACTTGCTTCGTGTCGGCCTCTTCCGACGTCCGCACATACAGGAGCCCGGTCTCGGGATCGAATGCGGCCCCGCCCCAATTCGCGCCGCCGCTCGCACCCGGGCGCTGGAGCGTTCCCCGGAGACTCGGCGGCGTGAAGAGCGGACCCAGCCGGAAGCGCTGCATCTCGGTAACCGCGAGCGCATGGATCTCCGGAGTCAGGTCGTTCGCGTCTTCGAGCGACACTCCCTGACGCGCGAACGGCGGCGGCCTCGTCGGAAATGGCTGCGTCGGATACAACACCTCGCCCGGCACATCCGTCACCGTGTCCACGGCCCGCTCCCGGATCGGCCATACCGGCTCGCCCGTCACCCGGTCGAACACATATGTGAAGCCGTGCTTCGAGACCTGTGCCACCGCGTCGATCTCGCGCCCCTCGACCGTGATCGTCACCAGGTTTGGCGCCGCGCCCAAATCGTAGTCCCACACGCCGTGGTGGACCGTCTGGAAGTGCCAGCGCCGCTCGCCCGTGCGCG
>CAZHGS010000002.1:108362-197004 GCA_964532325.1 uncultured Gemmatimonadaceae bacterium
TCCCACACGCCGTGGTGGACCGTCTGGAAGTGCCAGCGCCGCTCGCCCGTGCGCGCGTCCAAGGCCACCAGCGATTCGCCGAACAGGTTTGCCCCCGCCCGGTGCCCCCCCCAATAGTCGCCGCTCGGCGTGCTCGTCGGGACGTAGAGGAGCCCGCGCTCCGCGTCGAGCGACATGAGCCCCCACACGTTGGCGTGGCCGGTGTACCGCCAGGACTCGTCCTCCCAGGTGTCGGCCCCGACGGCGTCACCCGTCTGCGGGACGGTGAAGAAGACCCAGCGCCGCTCGCCCGTGCGCGTGTCGAACGCCTGCACCGTTCCGGGCGGGTCGAACCTGCGCTGCACGCCGTCGGGCACGCGGCTTCCAACGATCACTAAGTCCTCGAACACCACCGGGGGCGAGGTCTGGTCGAACTCGTAACGAGTGACCGGGCGTCCGTGTCCCTCGGTCAGGACGACGCTTCCCCCCTGGCCGAAGCCGGTGTCCGGCTCGCCGGTCGCGGCGTAGAGTGCGTAGAGCCGATCACGGCTGTTCAGGAAGACCCTTGCCTCGTTTCCGTTGCGCCAGTAGGCGACGCCCCGGTGCTTGAAGCCGCTCGGCCCCGCGCCTACCGGTCCCGCCTCGTAGGCCTCTGGATCAAACGTCCAGAGCTCGGTGCCGGTCTCCGCGTCGAGCGCGGCCACGCGCGTGTACATGGTGGATAAGTAGAGAACGTCGCCGACTATGATGGGGGTTGCCTGAAAGGGGCCCGGCCGCGTGCCGTACTCCGGGAAGGGCGTCTCGCCCGGCTCCCACGTCCACGCGATCTCCAGCTCGCCGACGTTGGCGGCTGTGATCTCGTCGGCCGTCGAGTACTTGGTGTGCGCCTGGTCGGAGCCGACGTACGGCCACCCGGTCACGGCACCCTCCTGGGCGTCCGCGGGGGGCGTGCCCGCGAGGGCGGCGGACACGAGGGCGGCGGCTGTCGCACAGAGTTGTCTCATGGGGGCGATTCCGGTTGGTGATCGGATGTTGTGTTCGCGTTCAGCCTTGCGGCGGGGTCTTCGGCTCGGCCTCGAAGCGTCCGGCGAGGAGGTACCGATACAGCTTCAGGGCGCGCCGCTCCTCCTCCTCCTCGAGCTCCCGCCGGGCGATCGGCGTCAGCACCATCGTCGCGCAGGGCTCGTCCGCGCTCACCGTGGGCGCGTTGTCGTCGGAAGGGTCGACGGGCCAGATCGCGTCTCCGGGCCCATGCTGGCGGAAACGGATTCCCGCGCCGTCACGGGCGCTGGCCCGGCCGGACGTCAGCAGCTGCAGTCCAGGGCTCGGTACCCCTGGCCCCGCGAGGGCTTCGCCCTCAGCGTAGCGGCGCGCATCCAGCCAGCTCCGAAGCTCGTCCATCAGGTCCTCGAAACGGATCTGCCGCTCCAGATGGCGCTCGAGGTCGTCGGCGGCGCGATCGAAGAGCGAGGCGCGCCGCTCGTCAACCATCCTCGTGTCCGCCTTCCACGCCGCGATGACGACCTCCTCACAGTGCTCCAGCGCGGAGTCCAGATCGGGCTCGAGCTGCACAGCGGCAAACTCCGAGCGGGGAAGATTGCGCTCGAGGCCGCTCCTGAGCTGCTCCGGCGGCGTGCTCAGGACCACCTGCACCCCGGCCGCCTTCGCCGATTGCAGGAACCTCGCCAGAACGTTCACCGCCGAGAAGTCGAAACCGGAGACATCCGCGAAGTCGAGAAGCATGCAGGCGGGTCGCGGGTCACCGTGCAGGGATTCCCTCAACTGATCGGCCAGCGGGCACACGCTGCCGAAAAAGACGTAGCCGCGCAGTCGGCGCACCAGCACGCGCTCGCCTTCCTCGAGAAGGATGGCGCGATCCGAGACGGAACGCGATTTGGTGCTCCGGCGCTCACGCGCGGTGAAGCGCGATTCGATCGGGTCCACACGGCTCAGGCGCACGGCGAAGAAGACGAGGGTGGCGAGCATTCCGACACCCGCGCCCTCGAGGAGCCCGAAGACGAGGATGACGACACCGATCAGGCCGACGATGCCGTACTCCGACCAGGGAAGCCGCTTCCGGGTTCTCACGAGCCCCTGGTCCAGCATCCCGGCGCCGGCGAAGAAGAGCATGCCTCCGACGACTGGGACCGGCACCAGCTCCAGCATCCCGCCGCCCAAGAACAGCGTGACTCCGATGACGAGGGCGGCGACGACGCCGGTTAGGCGGGTGGTCGCCCCGAACAGCTTGCTCCTGAACGAGGCGGGGACGATCATGCTCGCGGCCGTCCCCCCGCCGAGACCCGCCACCACGCTCGCGAGCCCTGTCGCACTGAACTCGCGGTCCCAGTCCAGATCCTCGTTGGCCGCCATCTCGAGGCCGGAGAGGTTCAGGATCACTACGATCAGTGCGACGAGGATGAGCGTGAGCATCGTCGGGAGCTGCATGGCCATCGCGGCCCAATCCACGCCCCCCAGGTCGGCGGGCCCGAACGCCGGCCACAATCGGCCTTCCGAGGTGCTCGTGAGGAGGAGACCCGCGGCCCTCGCCTCGTCGCCGGAGATCCCGAAGCCGACGAGCACTAGATGGCATGCAACGGCGGCGAGCGCCACGCTGACGGGCAGGATGAACGGACGCCGCCACCGCTTCATCGCGAGATAAAGGGAGATCCCGAATGCCGCCCCCGGGATCCACCTCCAGAGCACCGCGGGATGCGCGAGCTGGATCACGCCGCTGCCCGGATCCACCCCCATGAGGGAGATGGCGGCCAGGCATACGGCTCCCCCGATCCCCGCCACGAATCCGGCTGCGACCGGGTACGGGACGAATCGCACCACGTTGGCGAGCCGGTATCGTCCGATCAGGAGAAAGCAGATGCCCGTGGCGACCGCACCGGTCACGAGCGCGGCCGTTGTGGTGAGGAACAGCGTGTCCCCCTCGGCGTCCATAGTGGCGCCGATCAGCGCCATCACGACCACCAGCGCGGGAGAAAGTCCCGATATCGCTCCGCGAAAACCGCCCGCGAGAGCGATGATCAGGCAGGCGGCGAAGTTCCCGAAGAGGACCAGACCGACGCCCTGGGAGGAATAGGGCGCGAGCGGCCCCGAGAATATGAAGCTGCCGAATGCGACTTGGGCGACGACCAGACCGAGGCCCGAGGTGACGCCGGCAACCAGCGCCGGGACGGCCTTCTCCGAACCGGTGTCCGCGCCGAGCTCCGACGCAAGAGTCCGGAGAGGAGATGTCGCCGTCACGGTCGTGTGCAGTCGCGGTTCACGGCAACGGACATCGTTCAGTCCCCCGGTATTTCGGTCTGCCGGTGCGTCGGGACGCGGGAAGGCGATGTCCCGGCGCGCAGCCAGCCGGCGCAGCGAAGCGGGATCACGGTCACGAGTTGCATCCGCGGACGCGCAGTCCGCCCGGATAGTGAGTGGTCCGGGCAACAATGTGACCGCGCAATGCCGTCTGTCCAACGGTCCGGCCGGCGCAGCCGCGGCGAAGGGGAATGGTGCCACCCGCTCCCGCCACCTGCCCGACGAGTGTGCATCCGGCAGCTCGGAGAGAAGCGGCGGCGTTCTGCGGCAGGCGCGGGGTTGAGCCCGGAGAATTGCAGCCGCGTCCGATAGGACATCGGACGTGGCCGGGGGGCGGACCGCGTCCCAATCAGCCAGAAGACGCATGGGAGTCCAGGGAGTCACAGACCGATCCACACCACCCTCGTCCGCTCCCGGTCAACAGGAATCGCCCCAACGAACCCCGTGAAACGCTCCCGTGGCGTGCGCGTGGCTCCGTTCGGTTGGTCACGCACCGTGACAGTGATGGTCGCAGTGACACGGCCGCCCGTGGCGTGAGACCTGGTCGCGTCGGTTCGTCGATCGCTGCAGCCCGTTCAAGGACATTGGCGGAGGACTGAGCGATTCGCCCGAAGGCCCGGACTTGTATGTGTCCAAGTTGCGTTTTGACAAAGATTTATGGCATCGTTGGGTTGCTTGTTGCCGGCTACATTCCGGGCGTCACGTCGCGAGGTTCGCAACGGCGTTACTGCAGGGGTGTCGGCCTGATGCACAGCGGGAAGTCGGCCTCGGACTCGGCCACCGCCATGGTGCTGCTGGGGAGTGTACCCAGATGGTCGACAAGATTGCGGAAGGTGTGGACGGGCAAGCCCTAGCCGGGTCCGGTTTCCTCCGATGCGGCCGGAGAGCGGCGGGTGGCCTCGACGGGCGAGTTTGGCCGTGCTTCGGCGACCTCGGGGTTGTGATTGTCAGAGAGGGGTAGGGGCGAGTCCCGCCCCTACGATCCCTTGAGAGCCCGCTGTTGCGCTGGTCAGTTGGGGGATGCTGGTCTGCCCCCTTTTCCTCGATCCCCGTGCGCCCGTGGCTAGGCTCGTGGTCGATGGACAGCACCCGCGCTCCGGGCCCACGGCCGTTGGGTCGTGCCTGCGGCCCGCGATTGCCTTACTTATCGGGCGTCGCGGCCTTCCCGCGGACCGGGCGCACTGTCTTCGGCCGTGGTGCGCTCGACCGCCTGCACTGCAGCGTCCCGAATGCTCTCCAGTTTCCGCGCGAAGGCCTGGCCCGTACGGCTGAAGATCGTGCGGCTCAGGAGCAGCACGCCCCCGACGATACCTGCGATCGCTCCCACGGCAGCCCAGCCGGTTTCGAGGTTCACGGCGACGATGAGCGACACGATCATCCCCGGCATCCCCGAAAGGAGGTAGAGCAGCACAGCCGTTGACTGCCGGTCTCCCGTCACCTCGATCGTCGTGCCGTCGTCACCGGTTGTCACGGTCACGAACAGCTGGCTTCCCTCGCGCTCGCCGGATGTGCGCCACTCCACGGAATCCAGAACCTGCGTGGCTCGTCCCTGGCGCCCGGCCGCGCGCCGGATCGACTGCAGGATCCGACCGAGATCCGCATCCGAGGCCCTTCTCGGCGTGGTCGCATCAAGGCGGTAGTGCATCGGCCCGCCAAGGATGGCAGCGAGCCTGTCCCGCTTACGTGTCGGGAGGGCGGTCGCCGCCCGTGCGACGGTGACCGGGTCGATTCCCACCTCCCGGGCAACCTGCTGTATCTCGGCCAGGGACAGCCCCTCCGGCCGTGGCGGTCCCGTCTCGCCGCCGAGCTCTACCGCCCTGCGCAGGATCAGCGCGACCTCATCGTCGGTGTAGCGCCGTTCCCTCGGACGATGGGCAGGATCGGTCACAAGTCGACGCGCTCCGGGCGTGAGAGACTCGTGTTCGATTGGCTGTCTCCCGGAGTACAGGTTCGTCGCCCTCCCGGGCGACGTTGCTGAGCGTGCATCGCGGGCGTCGGCCTCAAGTAGGTCGGTTGCCGGGATCTCTGCGCTCGGGCCCGGTGGAAGGCAGTCGTTGCGGACGGGAAGGCAGACTGCGCCGGGGTGGGGGTTGTTGGGCCGTAAGGTCCCGCTGGCACGTGAGGATGACAGCCACCGGCGCGTAGGGACTCGAGTTCCGGCACGTCTCGCGGGCTCATGGGGCCAGCCGGCAATCGACCGCCCTGCCCGTGCCAGGGCGGAGTCGGTGGATGCGATCGTCCAAGGGGCTCCCGCAGGCCGGGTGACGGCTCCTCCGCCGGTGGCCGGTGGCCAGCTCATGCCGGGGCCGGGGGGGCATCGGGCCGCGACGGGACGGCCCTGGGCAACGCGCAGGCTCCGCTGAGCCCTGCGCGCGTCCCCCGGGTTCCGGCGGGCGCAAAGGTGGCTACCCGCCCAGGCGAGCGTTGTTGCCGCCCCCGCCGCGAGTGGCTGTTGCGTTGCTGCTGCCGGGCTCCGGGGGGGAATGTCTTCGTTCCGCGTGGTCGATGCCGGCACTGGTGCGACGAACCGGCCGCGGAGGGGTACGATCAGGCGCGGTCGACTGTGGGCCGGAAGGTCTCTACAAAAGGGGCAGATCGCATGGATATCGAAGTGGCCGAGGAACGGCATGGGGAGGTGCTGGTGCTGGTGCCCGCCGGACGACTGGACAGCGACAGCGCCTACGCATTCGAGTCTCTTGTCATGGATCGGATCCGCATGCAGGAGTGCCACCTCGTCGTTGACTTCAGCCGTCTGGAGTTCATCAGCAGCTCGGGCCTGCGGGTGCTCCCTCTTGCCGCAAAGGCGCTGAAGGCGGCGAACAGATCCCTCGTGCTCTGCTCGATGAAGGAGCACATCGCGTCCGTTTTTCAGGTCAGCGGGTTCAGCCAGGTGATTCCCGTGAGGCACTCCCGGGAAGCGGCCGTCGCGGATGCATGCTGAGGAGAGTCCACCCGCGCCGGTCGTCACGCCTACCTGCCCGATCTGGGTCCGCATACCTCCGCACAGGGGGGTGACACACCTGTCCGCGTGAGACCCGTCTGGCTGGACGCAGTTGCGGCGGGAGGGCT
Source organism: uncultured Gemmatimonadaceae bacterium (assembly GCA_964532325.1). Taxonomy (GTDB): domain Bacteria; phylum Gemmatimonadota; class Gemmatimonadetes; order Longimicrobiales; family Gaopeijiaceae; genus JAAXGI01. The sequence continues at coordinate 114,723 of CAZHGS010000002.1, forward strand.
CCCCCGCAGCTGGGGAAGCGGTCCTGTCTCCTCAGCCGGACGCGCTGACAGGCACGGGATCGCCGACCAATCTGATATTCCGGAGTGCCAGGATGGTCGCGTTCATCCGGCGTTCGGTCCCGGCTGTGTCGGTCCGGCAGCGGGCGCGGAGGGTGAGGTTGTTCGGCGCGCCTCCGCACCGGGCCTCCGGCCCGTATCCTCGGGCGTGACTTCGGGAACAGCCGAGTTTCCCAGCCGCCGGACCCAGCGGCCGGGCACGATCTCCGACGCGACTGTCCGGCTGTCGGCGAGCGCCTCCCGGTCTGGGGCGAGGAGGCAAGCAGCCAACGGCTGGGAGGGGAATCGCGGCAATCCGATTCGAGTTGTGCGGGTCCGGATGGCGGCGGGCGGGGGCGATAGGCGTTTGCGAACGTCGCCTCTGTGCCGTTGTCACGTGCGTGGACGAGAAGAATCTCTTGGCAGAGAGTGAACCTGAACCTCACCGAGGCCACCCCCGAAGCGGCGGCCGAACACCCTAGCGGGATTCAGTCCAGTAAGAAGTGCGACTTGGCCCGTGCCGGAGTTCGGCGCACCGCCCACGCCCAGGCAGGCGCCCGGAGAGGATGAACTGGCTGGCGTGCCCTCCGGTGCGCGGTAGCGCAGACCCGGGAGCTTTCCGCCACGCGCGTCCCGGGGCGCCGGTGGGCGGGCCCGGAAGAAGGAATTGACCTCCCGGTCGGAAACCCCGATCCCCGCACCGTCCAGTAAGAGGAAGAGAACACGCTCCGGGGCTGTTCCCGTGCAGCCGCCGGAGGTCAGGCAGCCGCGCGCAGATCGATCGTGACGCGCACCGCGATGTGGCCGATGTCAGCCCGTGCCCGTACGGCATCACGCAGCCGGGGCTCCATCTTGCCGTACGCGCTCACGACGCCGTTGCGAAGCTCGTCCCGCAGGATCCAGAGTGCGTTCGCGTCCGGTCGGTTCGTCTTCCGGGTCTTGCGGGCCTCCTCCAGTCGGCTGGGCAGGATCTCGAATGGACTGAGCCCCACGTCGTCCATGCGTTCATGATCGAGATAGGAGACCGTGATCGTCACATCCCCCAGCGCGTGATGCGCCGAGATGTCGCCGACCGTCTGAAACCGCTGTGCAAGCCTGCGGATGTCGGTGCTTGACGCCGTCGCCACATAGGCCTTCTCGACGAGCCCGAAGATCCTGCGTACCCGTTCGGCGGGGGTCGCGTCGGATTCCGGCAGTTCCGTGCCGAGTTCCCTGGCGGTTGCGTCACGGGCGTAGTTGTCCCGTCCGTCGTCGTCCCGGTTCCGCTGCCGGTCGATGTGGTCGAGGATCCGGTCAGGATTCGTTCTGAAGCTCATTCCACGCTCTCTTGCCTCTCGGGATGTCGGAGAGGGTGTCCCAGACGGTCCGAGGATAACGACGGAGGGGGATCGGTGCTACGGGCAGGTCCCATCCTGTCGGGTACGGTCAGCGCGCGCGCCGGGGGTGGTTCGCTCCCGGCCTGCTCCTTCCCTCAGCGCCGCCCGAATATGATCTGGGCAAGGTCGCCGATGCGTATCTCCTGCTCCGCGTACCAGCCCTGCGGTACCTCGAGAGCGTAGAGCGCGGCCCGGGCCGGCTGGTAGAGGTTCTCGGTCTCGGGCTCCATCTGCTGGATGTCCACGATGACATTGGTCCGGTCCAGCCAGGCGATGTCGAGGGGAATGAGCGTGTTTCTCATGTAGAACGCGTGGGGCAACTCCTGTTCGAAGACGAAGAGCATCCCGCTTCCGGGGTCGAGCCGCTCCCGGAACATCAGCCCCTGCTGACGCTCTTCCTGGGTGTCCGCCACCTCTGCGAGGACGGTGTCGGCATCGAAAATCACCCAGGCCATGTCCCTGGGAGGGCGGGCGGCGGTGTCGACCAGCGGGGGGGATCCGTCCCCCGTGCGGTCGCACGAGGAGAGAGCGCACGCCAGCGCAACGAGTGCAGGAAGCTTCCTCATGGTTCCAGCCGACGGTTCGGGAAGGTTCTTGGATCGGTCCCTTGGGGATGCTAACTTCCGCGGGCATTTGCGCAACCGGCGCGTGCGGCCGGACGCTCCCTGCCTGCGGACCGTGCCGCCTCTCGGATTCCCGGAATCGAGGCGAGTCCCATGCTGGATCCCGAACTCCTCAGGATCCTCGTGTGTCCCGAGACGAAGGAACCGGTCCATCTGGCCGGGCCGGAACTTCTTGAGCAGGTGAACCGGGCGATCGAGGCGGGAACGCTCTCGAACCGGAGCGGCGAGCGCGTGACCGAGAAGGTCGAGGCCGGGCTGGTGAGGGAAGACGGGCGGGTCCTCTACGAGGTGAAGGACGACATCCCGGTCATGCTGATCGACGAGTCCATCATTCTGGACGGACTCGTCGCCTGAGGTACCCGCGTTACGACTGGGCCCGGCCGCGCTTCTTCCTGAGGAAGTCCATCATCACGTACTCGCCGAGGGTGAGCGTTGAGGTGAAGTACGCCTTCCCGCGGGCAATCCGGGACATCCTCTCCACAAACCGCACCAGATAGGGGTCCCGGGCGAGCATGAAGGTGTTGATGAGGATTCCCGCCTTCCGGCACGCGGCCACCTCCCGGTAGCTCCGGCGCAGGATCTCGCGGTCGAGTCCCCCGGAGTTCGTGTAGATCCGCCCGTCACGGAGCGTGATCGCCGACGGCTTGCCGTCCGTCACCATGATGATCTGCCGCATTTCCTTCTTCTGGGAGAGGAGGATGCGGCGGGCCAGCTCGAGCCCTTCGGCCGTGTTCGTGTGAAACGGGCCCACCTGGGCGTGCGCGAGCCGGGACAGCGGGATCTCCTCGGCCCTGTCCCCGAAGGTCACGACGCGCAGCGAGTCCCCGGGGAACTGGGTGCGGATCAGGTGGGAGAGCGCGAGCGCGACCCGCTTGGCCGGGGAGAAGCGGTCCTCGCCGTAGAGGATCATCGAATGCGAGATGTCGAGCAGGAGCACCGTCGCGCAGGAGGAGCGGTACTCCGCCTGATAGACCATCAGGTCCTCGTATTCGAGCTCGAGCGGTACGGCAAGCCCTTCGCGTGCGATCGCCCTCGAGAGTGTCCCCGGAATGTCGAGATTCAGCGTGTCGCCGAATTCGTAAACCCGGCTCGCGCTCCCTGCCTCCACCCCGGTGGAGAGGTGGGGCGTGTCGTGTGAACCGAACGACGATTTTCCCATCGCACCGAGGAGATTCCGGAGCGCGCGGTACCCGAGGAAGTCGAGCCCCTTCTCGGTGAGGTTGAAGTCGACGGTACGCGCTGCGTTCCGGGCTTCGTCCACCTCTCCGCCTCGCCCCTCCGGGTCGCCTGCCGTCCCGAGCATCCCGCCGCCGTCGCCGACCGAGAGGTATCCCTCGGCGACCATCCGCTCCACCAGATCGTCGAGCAGGGCGGCGATCCTCTTCCTGAGCTCTTCGTCTCCCTCTCCCTCGCCGCGGAGTTCCCTGACCATCTCGGGGGTCAGCTCCCCGCTCTCGACGAGGGCGCGGAGGAGCGCCTGCTTCAGCGCTTCGAGGGACGAGGTGTCCTCGGTGCCGGACCATCCCCAGTAGGGATGAAAGTGGGGTCCGCCGGCGAAGCCGCCGTCCAGGAGGAAGTCGGTGAGTCGCTCGAGGAGCGCTTCCAGATTGAGCGCGTCGAGAAGGCCGCCGGCGAACCGGGTGTAGGTCGTGTAGCGCACTGTGCGACTGGCCTCCGGCCCAGGAGAGGCAGGCCCGACGGCAGCTTGATACCAGAGCGCTGCGGTGGGGTTCCGGCGGACTGCGGTCTGGACGGGCAGGGCGTGTCGGCGCGTCCCACGTCCGTGGATCGGATCGCCTGACGGTTGGTCCCGGGGTATCCCGTGCTTCCCCGCGGGACGTTGCGGTCGGGAAGCCGCTCCCGGTCGAATGGTCCGGAACGGTGGCGGGAGGGGGCGAGGCTCCGGTATCCTCCCCTGTGCGGGCCGGATGTTCTTGCGTGTTGGGACCATGCCCCATGAAGAGTGCGCTGGCGGCGGGTCGACGTCTCCTCGATCCGGCTGAGATGGATGTGGAACGGTTCGGGAATCGTGATCGCTGTTCGGTGCGGCGCGGGCACTTCGGCTTGATCGGGGGTGCTGCGGCGCCGTCGGGGAGGCCCGCCTCCGGGTTGCATGGCGCCGGCGGATGTGGCGGGCCCGACCCGGGCGGCACGGGCCGGGCGCGTGGGGCCAGGAGCTCCCGGACCGGCGGTCCTCTCTCGTTGTCCGGCCTGCCGGACCGCCGGTCGTTTCCTCCCCGTGCCTGCTCGCCAGGCCGTTCCGGCACATCTCCGGCGTCTCCGGGACCACCGGGTGGTCGCCGAACGCGGTCGAGGCCGGACGAGAGGAGAATCCGGCCAGAAACCCGCCGACGGGTGGCAGGAGCGGCGGAAGATTGCCCCGGAGGCCGGGCCTCTCCGCCGCCCGCGCGGAGCGCCGTCGCAGTTTCGGTGCGGGGAGGCCGACCGGAATCGGGCCGTCGGGCACTGGTCCTGCGCGCCACCCTCCGTCCGGCATCCGCCCCCGGATGAGCAGCGGGGCGGGGGCCGACCGACCCGGGCTTCGCTACCAGGTCGACGAGCCGCCGCCGATCCGTCTGGCGGCCGGTCTGGGACTCCAGCTCGCCGTGCTCACGGTTGTCATTCCGGTGCTGCTTCCGACCGCGGTGATGCGGATCGCCGGGGCGCCGGAGGACTATCTGTCGTGGGCTGCGTTCGCGGCGGTCGCGGTCTCCGGCGCGGGCACGCTCCTGCAGGCGGTCCGGTACGGGAGGATCGGCGCGGGCCAGGTGCTCGTCATGGGAAGCGCGGGCGCCTTCGTCGGGGTCAGCGTCGCGGCGGTCGCGGAAGGGGGACCGGCGCTCCTGGCCACGCTCGTCGTATGTTCCGCGCTCTTCCAGCTCCTCGTGGGCACGCGGCTCGCGCTCTTCCGGCGGCTCCTCACACCGGCCGTCTCCGGTACGGTGATCATGCTGGTCCCCGTCACGGTGGTGCCGATCGTCTTCGGAATGCTCGAAGATGTGCCGGCGGGGAGCCTTGTCCATGCCGGGCCCGTGGCCGCGCTCACCACGGTCGTCGTCATCGTAGTCACCTCGCTGACAGGGCCGTCCGCGCTCCGCCTCTGGTCGCCGATCCTCGGCGTAGCTGCCGGCACCGTCGTGGCGGCCGGCTTCGGGATGTACGATGTGGAGCGTGTTTCCGCGGCCCCCTGGGTCGGTCTTCCCGAGTGGCGGGCGCCGGGGCTGGATCTCGACTTCGGTCCCGCGTTCTGGGCGCTTCTTCCGGCTTTCCTCCTCGCCGCGCTCATCGGGTCGATCCGGACGATGAGCAGCTGCGTCGCGATGCAGCGGGTGTCGTGGCGGAACCGGCGCCCCGTCGACTTCCGCTCTGTCCAGGGATCCGTCACGGTGGAAGGGATGGGCAACCTCCTGGCCGGGCTGGCCGGTACCGTCCCGAACACGACCTACTCGCTGGCCGCTCCGCTCACCGAGATCACGGGGGTCGCGTCGCGGGCGGTTGGCGTCGCCACGGGCGCGATCTTTCTCCTGGTGGTCTGGCTGCCCAAGGTGCTCGCCGTGGTTCTGGCCATACCGGGCCCGGTCGTGGGCGCCTACCTCATCGTCCTGATGGCGATGCTCTTCGTGATCGGGATGAGCGTGGCGTTGCAGGGTGGGATGGACTACCGGAAGGTGATGATCGTCGGCTTCTCCTTCTGGCTGGGCGTCGGCTTCCAGAATGGCCTGATCTACCCCGATCTGGTCTCGGGTCTCGCCGGCGGGATTCTGGGCAGCGGTCTCACGGCGGGCGGCCTCGCCGCCATCCTCATGACATGGCTCGTGGAAGTCACCGGACCGCGTTCCCGCCGCATCGAGACGGCGTGCGCCCTCTCCGCGCTTCCGGAAATCCGGGAGTTCCTGAAGGCGTGCACCGCCCGGAACGGATGGGGCGAGGCGATGTTGAGCCGGCTCGATGCCGTCTCCGAGGAGACGCTCCTGATCCTCCTCCGCGAGGCCGGAGACGGCCGCATGGGCGGGAAGTCGCGCCGCCTCCGGTTGTCCTTTTCGAGGGCGGAGGGCGGGGCGAAGCTGGAGTTCGTGGTTGCGGCCGGAGGCGATAACAACATCGAGGAACGCCTCGCGCTGCTCGGTGACGTGAATGACGACGGGCGGCTGGAGCGGGATGTCTCGATCCGCCTCCTCCGGCACCTGGCTTCGTCCGTGCGGCATCAGCAGTACCACGACGCGGATATCGTAACCGTCCGGGTGCGGGAACCTCTGGCCGAGAGCCGGTGACGCCGGAACACGGACTCCACGCACCGAGCCCACCGGATGGGTTCGTTCGTGCCCGCGCCTCTGGCGCACGGGAGTCTCCGTGGTCCGGCCGCGATCCACGGTGCCGCCGTCGTGCCGGGAGGCGGCGATGCCGCGGCGCTTGGGAGACTCCCGGTGGGCCCGGCGGGATGGATGTCCGGCGTTGTCAATGGCCTTTGAATGTCAGGGTTCTGGCCACGCCGATTGTCAGGGTCGGGGAGCCGTTTCCGGAGAGAGCGCGGCGGCCGGAGCGGGGCCGCTTGCGGGTGCCTGAGGCCCATCACGAGGTGGTCTCCCCGGTCATGGGGTTGCTACTTGTTCGCGATCCCGTCGGGTGGCTCGCCTCCGAGCGCTCGGGAGGGCGGCCGGCGGAGCGTACGGCGGCGGGAGCCGGAGAGAGGGCGGCGGACATGGATGGGACGTCTCCCGCGGGATGCGGCAATCGGAGCATCCGCTTCGCCTTCTGCTCTCGGCCGTTGCGCGTCGTGTCCGGCTCGGGGATCCTCCGGTGCGTGCCGCTCCGCGGGCATCCTCCCGCTGCCGGAGACCGGCGCGCGCCCGTGCCGGACGTCCGGTAGCCTTCCCCGTGCCGGGTGCCGTCGCTTCCCTCCGGGCCGCGCTTCTCGCGTACTTCCGCGAGAACGCCCGCAGCTTCCCCTGGAGGTCGGACACCGATCCGTACCGTGTCCTCGTCTCCGAGGTCATGCTCCAGCAGACGCGGGCTGCTGTGGTGTCTCCCTACTTCGAGCGCTGGATGCACCAGTTTCCCACACTCTCCGTCCTCGCTGACGCGAGCGAGGAGGAGGTCCTCAAGGCGTGGGAAGGACTCGGGTACTACTCACGGGCACTCCGCCTCCGGCGGGCGGCCCGCGAGATTGTGCGCCATCACGGTGGCCGTGTCCCGGCGACGGCGGATCTGCTCCGCACCCTTCCGGGCATCGGTCCCTACACGGCCGGGGCCGTGGCCTCCATCGCCTACGGCAGCCCGGTGCCCGCGGTCGACGCGAATGCCAGGCGTGTGCTTGCCCGATTGATGAACGAGCCGGAGCCGGCCCCCAGAGTGCTCGAGGAGTGGGCGGGTGCGCTCGTGGACCCGGCGTATCCGGGAGCCTTCAACCAGGCCCTGATGGAACTGGGAGCACGGATCTGCCTCCCGAGGGCTCCACGATGCGGTGAGTGTCCGATCCCGACCCACTGCCGTGCGAGGGAAGCCGGTACGCAGGCGGCGGTTCCGGTCCGGCGACCGCGCGCGCCTCTGCCGGAATACACGGTAGCGTGCGCGGGACTCGTCTCCACGGAGGGAGAGTCGCCGTTGGCCCTCCTCAGGCGACGGCCTGCCGGGGGCCTTCTCGGTGGGATGTGGGAGGTGCCCGGGGAGGAATTCGACGATCCGGAGCAGGCGGGCCTGATGGCGAGCGAACTGGCCGGACGCCTGGTGGGAGCTGGTCGGCCGGACCGGGCGGGTCGTCCGATGCCGGGCATGCCCGTCCGGATCGGGCCGATGCAGGAGCTGCGGCCTGTCCGGCACGAGTTCACACACCGCCGGGTGACGTATCTTCCGTTTGCATTTGAGGTGTCGGCCGTGGACTGGCTCCCCGACCTCCCGGGTCCCTACCGGTGGGTGAGCCGCGGCCGGGCGAGGGAGCTTCCGATGGGTGTGGCCCAGCACAAGCTGCTCAAGCAGCTGTTCTGACGCGCGCCTCGGGGAAAGTTCTCCTTCGCCTGTTCACCTCACGATCCCGGATGCCGCGGAGGAAGCGCAGGCCGGTCTCTTCAGACTGGATGCCGGCTGCAGCATTCTTGTCATCGTCGTCTGCCCCGGCCACCTTGCTCGTGCCACGCCCCGAGGTTCCGTTCCAACCCACCCGAACGTCAGGAGCCCGCCATGGTCCCGGTCCTCTCCCTCTGGCTTCCCGTTCTGCTCTCGGGAGTCGCTGTCTTCGTCGTAAGCTCGATCATCCACATGGTCCTCCGGTATCACAGGAACGACTATGGCCCCGTCCCATCCGAGGACGATGTCCGCGCCGCACTCCGGAGCGCCGGTATCCTTCCGGGCGACTACATGATCCCACACACCGGAGGCACAGGGGGGATGAACGATCCTGAGTGGATCGAGAAGGCCAGCGAGGGTCCCGTCGCCTTCCTGACTGTCGCCCCGTCCGGGGTCGGCGGGATGGGCAAGAGCCTCGCCCAGTGGTTTGCCTACACGGTCCTTGTCGGGGTCTTCGCGGGCTACGTTGCCGGCATCGCCCTCCCACCCGGTGCCGAGTACATGGAGGTCTTCCGGTTCGTCGGGACGGTGGCGTTCGCGGGGTATTCGCTCGGCGTTCTCCCGGCTTCCATCTGGTATCACCGCAGCTGGGCGGCGACGCTCAGGTCGGTCTTCGACGGGCTCGTCTACGCCGTGGTCACAGCGGGGATCTTCGGGTCGCTCTGGCCCTCGTAGGCGAGCCGGAGTTCTTGCAGCGCGGGTTCATGGGTCATGTGCCTGCGGGATCGCGTCCCTGGCCCGGTCCGTGCCCGAGTGGGGAAGAGTGCCGTGCCCTTCCGTAGCCGCCCTCGGACCGGGAGATGCGGCGGCCCGCCACGAGGGCCTCGAGGACGAGTTCGCACGCCGCCGCGCGCGTCCCCGCGTCCGCACTCTCCGGGGCGAGGCCGGTAAGGGCGATGAGTTCGAGGAGTCCCGGGACCTGTGCGAACCCCCGGATGCAGGCGTCGGCTGCGGCGTCGTCGGAGACCTGGAGGGCCCCGCCGGTCTCGAAATACTCCACGATCTGCTCCACGTCCGCGCCGCCTGCCCGCGCCTCGTAGGCCTCCTTCGAGGCGCCCGCGATAAGTTCACGCGCGATCCTCTCGGCGCCCTGTAGCTCGCCGTCGTATTCGAGTTCGAGCTTCCCCGTGATCATCGGGAGGGAGGCGTAGATGTCCCCGATCCGCGGCACGGCCGTGTCCTCCCCGAGCCGTAGCGCCCGCCGCTCGGCGTTCGAGACCACCCCCTCGAGCACGCTGATCGGAAGACGCTGGCTGACGCCCGAGCGCTGATCGACCCGCTTGTCGGCGCGCGCGAGGAACGCGATCCGTTCGACGACCTCGGCGACGAAGCCCGGCACGGTGACGGCGGCCCCGCCCCGTTCAACCCATGCCTCCTGGCGTGTGATCTCGATTCCCGTCGCCACACGGTGCGGGTAGTGCGTCCGGATCTCGGCGCCGATCCGGTCCTTCAGTGGGGTGATGATCTTGCCCCGCGCGGTGTAGTCCTCCGGGTTCGCCGTGAAGAGGAGGAAGACGTCGAGTACCAAGCGGACGGGAAATCCCTTGATCTGGATGTCCCCCTCCTGGAGGATGTTGAAGAGGCCGACCTGGATCTTGCCCGCGAGGTCGGGAAGCTCGTTGAGCGCGAAGAGTCCGCGGTTTGCCCTCGGAAGGAGCCCGAAGTGGATCGTCAGCTCGTCGGACAGAAGGCGGCCGCCGCGGGCTGCCTTGATCGGGTCCACGTCGCCGATGAGGTCGGCTACCGTGACGTCGGGGGTGGCGAGCTTCTCGACGTAGCGGCTCGCGCGGGGAAGCCATCTGATGGGGGTCGCGTCGCCGGCTTCCTCGACCAGGAGGCGTCCTTCCCTGGAGATCGGGGCCAGCGGGTCGTCGTTGACCTCCGAGCCGGCGAGAACGGGGATCTCCGGATCCAGCAACGCGGTCATCTGGCGGAGGATCCGGCTCTTCGCCTGACCCCTGAGCCCGAGGAGGATCAGGTCCTGGCGGGCCAGGACCGCATTGATGAGCTGCGGAATGACCGTGTCGCCGTATCCGCGGACTCCGGGAAAGAGCCTCTCCCCTCGCCCGAGCCGGGCGACCAGGTTCGCACGCACTTCGTCCTTGACCGAGCGGCCCGTGTATCCGCTCGCCTTCAGCGCTCCGAGCGTGGCGGGTTTCGCTGGTGGCATCACCGGATCATCGCGATGGTGGTCGGCGGAGGCTCCGGAGCCGGGATGCTCGCGGAGGCGGGGCGATCCATGCCCGGTGAGACGGCCGCGCGCGGCGTCCGCCCGTCGTGTCGGGATCTCCCGGAGGCTCCGGGTACCACTCCGGCGTAGCCCGGGTTCCGCAGCGGACCGGCCCGTCAGCCGGGGCGGAGGGTCAGCCGGGGCGGAGGGTGTTCGGTGCGCCGCCGGCGAGGGGACTCGCCTCCAGCAGCGCCGGGTAGTCGAGTCCCAGGCACGGCTCGAAGTCCCCGCATCCGTAGAGGGCCGTGTAGACGCGCGCGTACGCCTGCACGAGCTTCACGTAGTTGCGCGTCTCCTCGAAGGGGATGTGCTCGACGAAGACATCCCGGTCCCGGTAGGTGGAGTCACCCTGCCAGGTGCGCATCCGTCCCGGACCCGCATTGTAGGCCGAGAGGATGTCTTCCGGCTTCCCGTCGAAGCGGCGCACCATGCTCGCGAGATAGGAGGTCCCGAGCGCGACGTTCGTCTCGGGGTCCCTCAGTCCCTCGAGCGAATACGCGATCCCGAGATTGCCGGCGACCTCCCTCGCCGTCGGCGGCATGAGCTGCATCATTCCCCAGGCTCCGGACCTGCTGGAAATCTCCGCGTCGAATCCGGACTCCTGCCGGATCAGACCGGCGACGAAGAAGGGGTCGAGTCCCCGCGCCTGCGCCTCGCGGATGATGAGCTCACCGTGCCGGAAGGGGTGGACGATCCTGAGCAGCCGGAGATTCCAGCTTCCCTCCTCCGCCCGGATCCGCCGCCCGAGCGTGATGGCCTGGAGCGGGAGGCCCAGCTCGATCAACGCCTCGGCGAACTCGTAGCTGCTTCCGAACCGCTCGTCGAAATGCTCGATGAGCCGCTCGAACTCGAAAGACAGCGATCCGGCGGTGGGCACGAGCCGGTGGGCCCGGAGCCGGAGGACCGCGTTGGCGAACTCCGTGGCTGCGCCGGGAGCAGCCGGAGCGGGTCCGGGCGGCAGGTCGGCAGGGAGGACGGGCGCTCCGACCCGCTCGCCCGCAAGCGCGCCGTAGAAGCTGAGCGGGTCCTCCCCGTAGACTCCGATGAGCCGCTCGCGTGCACTGCCCGGATCTCCCGCCCGTTCGTGGCTCAGCGCGGCCCAGAATCCCGCCTGCTGCCGGGCGGACGTGCCCGATCCGGAGGCGAGGTATCGGTCGAAGGTCTCGGCGGCAGCATCGTAGTCGCCCGCGAGGTAGTCGGACGAGGCCAGTTCCATGACGGCCAGGCGCATCTCGGCACCCCGGGGGCCGACCCGGACGAGTTCGCCCAAGAATCGGCGCGCTCTCGGGCCGAACCCGGTCTCCAGCTCGTAGGTCAGGAGGGAGTAGAGGCCGCGCGCCGCCCACGGGGAGTCCGGATGCGACCCGGCCAGCCCGAGCAGGACGGATTCGGACGCCGCCACCTCCCCCTGGCGCAGGAGCGCCCGCCCGGTCCAGTAGAGTGCGGGCGAACGGAGCTCGTTCTCCACCTCCGCCCCCGTGAGCGCCGAGAGTGCCGCCACCGTGTCCCGGTAGCGGCCGAGCCGGAAGAGAGCCTCCCCCAGCGCTGCGAGCAGTTCGTCGCGGTCCGCGGGCGAGGGCGTCGCGCCGTCGAGGACGTAGGGTGCGAGCCGGCGGTGGGCCGGCTCCCATGCGCGCGCCGCGAGGAGCGCCCGTCCGAGGCGGAGCTCGTCCGGAGGGTCGAGCGGCCATCTCTCGCGGTCGATGAGGATGGCCGCATCCCGCGCTCCCCCGTAGCGCGGCCCGTAGTCGAGCGCGCGGCGGAGATCCGCCTCCGCCTGCCCGGTGGCACCTGCTTCGAGAGCGAGCCTGCCTGCCCTGAGCCACGCAGCGGCCGCCCGCGCGGGATTCCTCTCTCGGCCCGCGTGTTCGCGGGCAATGCGGCCCGCGCCGGCGGGGTCTCCCGCCCCCTCGTATGCGTCGGCGAGCGCAGCCCACCTCCAGCGCGAGAGGTGGGAGTCCGCCCCGTCCACCCGGGCCAGGGCCGAGCGCACCCCCGCCGTGTCCCCGGTGGGGGCAAGCAGTTCGGCGAAGACGAGGGGACGCCAGTCGGCGAGTGCCGGGATGGCCGCAAGCGCCGAGTCGGCGCGGTGCGCGGCCGGGGCGGCGGTTCCCCCGTCCCACGCCTCGATCGCCCTCCTCAGCTGTTCGAGCGCCTCGGCCTGCACTGCGGGGCTCGGCACGGGTTCGGCGAGGAGCGCTGCCAGCCTCTCGGTCCCCTGTGCGGCCCCGGCTGTGGACTGGCCAGCCAGCGGCCACCCGACAAGCAGTGCGGCCGCCACGGCCAGCGGAGGGAAGAAGAAGGAGCGGAGGCGCCGCCCCCGCGCGAGAAGGAACCCGGCTCGGACGGAAGAGTCGCCGCCGCATTCCCGTGTTTGGCACCCATCCTGCACTCGACCCATCCCGTTCCGCCCCATCCCCCCCTCCGAGTCCGTGTGACCGGGTGCCGCCGCCGTGTCCATCTGCCGCGTGGCGCGTGCCTCGAGTCCACAGGAATGGATAATATTGTCTTTTTCCGGCCGTGTACCCAGTCCCACCCCCGGAGAATGCCGCCGGACCGCCCGGGCGTTGTGGCGGCACCGTGGCGGATGCGCATCCCGCCGCCGGCTGAACCCGCTGCGGCCGGCTTGGCATAGTCCCGCCGAACGGCGCTCGGTATCTTCAGGAACCGGTGGCCACAATGGCAGTTTCCCCGCCGGGGCGGCATACTCGTGTCGGGGGCGGCTTGGCAGGAATCTTGCAACATTGCGGGAGCTGCGCGCCCGTCCCCGCCCGGACCACCGGCGGGGTGGAGTTCGGAGGCCCGGTGCCGGTGCCGCGCGCTTCCCGGCGAGTGAGGATTCGTGATGGGTAAGAGGTTCGACCTCCCGGTCCTTCCCCTGAAGGAGACGGTCGTGTATCCGGGGGTGGCGATTCCCATTGCTGCCGGCCGACCGGGCACGGTGGCAGCGGTGCGCGAAGCGCTCGACGGGGATCGCCGCCTCTTCGCGATCTCACAGCGGGAACCGGTCGACGAGGCGTCCGAGGAGGTTCTCTACTCCGTCGGCACGGTCGTCCGTGTCCTCCAGGCGCATCGGACGCGCGGAGGCCTCCAGCTCCTCGTCCAGGGGGATGCGCGCGCCCGGGCCGTGGCGTTCGAGGGTGGCGGGAAGGAGATGCTCCGCGCCGAACTGGTGTCACTCGACCGGGTCGAGCCGCAGAGCCCGGAGGCGCCGGGTTTCCAGGCGCTGGACAAGGAGCTGCGGGACCGTGCCGCCGAGCTCGGGACACGGCGGGGCGTTCCTGCCGAGGCGCTGAACCAGCTGATCCAGGGCGTGGACGAGCCTGGCTCCTTCGCCGACCTCGTGGCCTTCTACCTGGATCTCCCGACGGCCGACAAGCAGAGACTCCTCGAGGTGCTCGATGACGAGGAGCGGATGCGCAGGGCGCTCGTGGCGGTGGAGCGCGAGCTGGCGAGGATCGAGGCACAGGAAGAGATCCAGGCGCGGGTCCAGGAGGAGCTCGGGGAACGCCAGCGCGAGATGCTCCTCAGGGAGCAGATGAAGCAGATCCGCCGTGAACTCGGCGACGAGGACGAGAAGGAGGAGGTCGAGGAGCTCCGCGCGAGAATCGAGGCGCTGGAGCTCGAGGACGACGCGCGGGTCGAGGTCGAGCGCGAGCTGAGGCGCCTCGAGCGCACGCTTCCGCAATCGGCCGAATACCAGGTGATCCGGACCTTCCTCGAGTGGGTGACGGAGCTCCCCTGGAATGCAAGGACCGAGGACAAGATCGACCTGGCGGCCGCCGAGGCGATCCTCCATGAGGATCACTACGGCCTTGAGGATGTGAAGGACCGGATCGTCGAGTTCCTCGCCGTCCGGAAACTGCAGATGGATCGGCGTCGGGAGACCCCCGGGGAGGAGTCGGCGTCCGGGGATCCGCCCGCAGACGGCGGCGGGGCCGGAGACGAGGGCGTGCCCGGAGAGTCGGAGGGCGACCCGGGCAACCTCATCGGGAAGGGGCCGATCCTCCTCTTCGCGGGTCCGCCCGGCGTCGGGAAGACCTCGATCGCCCGTTCGATCGCCCGTGCCCTCGGGCGGAAGTACGCCCGGATATCGCTCGGGGGGGCACGGGACGAAGCCGATGTCCGGGGCCACCGGCGCACCTATGTCGGGGCGATGCCCGGGCGAATCCTCCAGGGCATGCGGCGCGTGAAGTCCAAGAACCCTGTCTTCCTCCTGGATGAGGTGGACAAGCTTGGCGTCTCCTTCCAGGGGGATCCCTCGTCGGCGCTCCTCGAGGTCCTGGATCCGGCCCAGAACTCGAGTTTCACCGACCATTACATGGGAGTCCCGTTCGACCTCTCGGAGGTCCTGTTCATCGCGACGGCGAACTACGCCGACCGGATCCCCTCGCCACTCCTCGACCGGATGGAGCGCGTCGAGTTCTCCGGCTACACCGAGGGCGAGAAGCTCGAGATCGCGAGGCGGTACCTGATGCCGAGGCAGCGGGAGGAGGCCGGCCTCCAGGAGGACGAGTTCGAGATCACCGATGGGGCGATCCTTCGCGTGACGTCGCAGCACACCCGGGAGGCGGGCGTCCGGCAGCTCGAGCGGGCGCTGGGGCGGGTGGCGAGAAAGGTGGCGCGGAAGATCGCAGGCAACGAGGTGGAGAGCTTCCGGGTCACCTCCGGTGAGGTTCGCGGGCTGCTGGGCCGGCCCCGGGTCCACCCCGAGAAGATGCGTACCGAGAACGCGGTCGGCGTTGCCACCGGGATGTTCTTCACGCCGGTGGGCGGCGACATCCTCTTCGTGGAGGCGAGCGCCATGCCCGGGGAGGAACGCCTCGTACTGACCGGTCAGCTCGGGGATGTCATGCAGGAGTCGGGGAGGGCGGCCTGGACGGTGGCCAAGAGCCTCGGCCCTGCGCACGGGACGGTACCGGAGGCGCTCAAGGCGACCGACGTGCACATCCACGTCCCGCAGGGCGCGGTCCCGAAAGACGGTCCATCGGCCGGGATCACGATGGCCGTGGCCCTCCTCTCCGCCCTCTCACGGCGGAAGGTGCGCCGGGATGTGGCCATGACCGGAGAGCTGACCCTGACGGGCCGCGTCCTCCCGATTGGCGGGGTCAAGGAGAAGGTCCTTGGCGCGGTGCGCGCGGGGATCCGCCAGGTCATCCTTCCGGCCGACAATGAAGCCGCTCTCGAGGACATCCCGGAAGGCGTGCTCGACACGCTCACCGTGCACCTGGTTCGGGGGCTCGACGAGGTCGTGCCACTCGCCCTGGAGGCCGCAGCGCCGAGCCTGGGGCCCGATGGAAACGGAGCGACGCTCACCGACGGCCCACGCACACGCGGAGAGGCAGAGTCCGGAAGAATCCCGGCCGGCACCGGGGCGCACGACACCAACTGATGCGTGTGAAGCCGGTGGCCCGATCCCCCGGGCGACCGGTGTGCTGCGTCCGGAGACGGTGTCCGCACCGGCATCGCACCCGGCCTCCCCCGGCCCCGGCCGGACGCATTCCGGGTTGCCCCGGGCACAGGCGTGGGCCAACGCTCTAGCTGCCTGGCCACGAACCGGGGTCTGGCGTCCGGATGCGCCGCGCGAGAACCCCGAAGTCGGTCTTCGACTCGACCGGTGCGTCCGCGGGTGCGGATGTCAGGGAGGAGCGGCGTTTGTACGCGGGGCGATCTGCGGTGGGAACGCCAGCGGGACAAGGCGCCCGATCCAGTCGGGCAGGTTCAGGGCGGGGTGACCTGCACCGGGCGCCTCCTCAGCCGACGGGTCCCGCTTCCACCACCGCCGGGTCCGTCTCGCTCTCGTAGCTCCGGAAGTTCGCCCGGAACATCTCGGCGAGCCGGGTCGCCGCGCTCATGTACGCCTCCGCCGATCCCCACGACTTGCTGGGGATGAGGATCTCCGGGGGAACCCCGGGCACGCGGGTGGGCACCGCGACGCCGAAATAGGGATCCGCTCTCGTCTCGACTCCGTCCAGCGCGCCCCCGAGAGCGGCCCGGACCATCGTGCGTGTATAGCCGAGCTGCATCCGGTCGACCTCTCCCGCCCGCCCGCCGACCCACCCGGTGTTGACCATCCAGACGCGGCTCCCGTGTCTCCGCAGGCGTTCTCCGAGCATCCGGGCATAGACGGTTGCGTGTCTCGGCAGGAACGGCGCGCCGAAGCCGGCCGAGAAGGCGGCCTTCGGCTCGGTCACGCCCCGCTCCGTGCCCGCGACCTTCGCCGTATACCCGGAGAGGAAGTGGTACATCGCCTGGGCGGGGGTGAGGCGCGAGAGGGGAGGGAGGACCCCGAAGGCGTCGCAGCTGAGGAAGACCACATTGTCGGGATGACCGGTCCGCCCGGGGACGATGGCATTCGGGATGAAGTGGATCGGGTAGGATGCGCGGGTGTTCTCCGTGATCGTGGCGTCGTCGAAGTCCACCGCGCCCGTCGCGGCGTCCACGACCACATTCTCGAGGATCGTGCCGAAGCGCCGGCAGGCGGCGTAGATCTCCGGTTCCGCCTCGGGCGAGAGTCGGATCGCCTTCGCGTAGCATCCGCCCTCGAAGTTGAAGATCCCGTCGGCGTCCCACCCGTGTTCGTCATCCCCGATGAGACCCCGGTGAGGATCGGCGGAAAGGGTCGTCTTTCCCGTTCCCGAGAGGCCGAAGAAGAGTGCGGCATCGCCCGACGGACCCACGTTGGCGGAGCAGTGCATCGGGAGGATGTCACGGGCCGGGAGGAGGTAGTTGAGTGTGGTGAAGACGGACTTCTTGATCTCCCCCGCGTAGCGTGTGCCGCCGATGAGGGCGAGCCGATCCGCCAGGTTCAGCGCGACGAAGGTGCCGGAACGGGTTGCGTGCCGCGCGGGATCGGCCTGCATCCCGGGCGCATGGAGTACCGTGAAATCCGGGTGCGGGACCGGCACGCCGGAGCGGTTGCCCCGAATGAACATGTTGTGGGCAAAGAGCGCGTGCCATGCCGAGGTCGTGATGACCCGCACCCGGATGCCGGCCTCGCCCTCCGCCCCGGCCCGGGCGTTCTTCACGAAGAGCTCCCGGCTCGCCAGGTGCTCGATCACATCCTCCTGGAGGCGCTGGAATGCGTCCGCCGGAAGTGGGGCGTTCACCGGACCCCAGTCCACGGTGTCGGCTGTCGTTGCGTCCAGGACGATGTATCGGTCGAGGGGGGAACGTCCCGTGTGGGGTGCGGTTCGGGCGGCGAACGCGCCGTCCTCGGTGAGCTCTCCTTCCTGCCGGGCGAGTGCCGTGCCGTAGAGCCCTGCCGGCGACAGGTCCCAGTGCACCTCGGAGGAGGGCTCGATACCGTGACGATCAAGACCGTTCCGGCCCTGGTTTCCCGCGCCGTCCCCGGAGGGTCCTTCCCTTCCTTGCTTCATCGTCAGGTTGCCTCGGTGCCCGATTCTGGTGGGTGGGCCGCGCCGCCGTGTGCCCAGAGAAAGTGACGCGAAAGTGGAGATTCGTCCATGGACAACGCCTGACGTCGCGCTGCTTCGCGGCCGCGCCGTGCGGCGCGCGACCGGCAGCGTATGCTCAAGCGCTTGTCGGCATGACACTTCGGTGTGTCCGCCCGGGACACCCCTTTGACTCGAGAATCGTCTGATTATAGCTTCAGGTCCCTCCGTCGAAGGATCCCCGGAGGCGAGTGCAATCCAGACTGACTTCGCAGGCCGTGCAGACGTCGAGGGGCTGAGCGACCGGACGGCCCCATCTCGCGGTCGCCCGAGACTCTTCAGGGAGGGATCACGTCGGGTTGATGTTCTCTGCCACTCGCGGCCTCGATTCCTTCGATCAGTACCTGCAGGACGTAGAGAAATATCCCCTCATCCAGGATCCGGATGAGGAGCGTGCGCTCGCGAGACGGGCCCGCGCCGGTGACAAGGAGGCCGCCGAACGCCTCGTCACCGCGAATCTGCGTTTCGTGATTTCCTACGTGAAGAAGTATCAGGGTCGCGGCCTTGGACTCGCCGAGCTCGTCTGTATCGGCAATGAGGGCCTGCTCAAGGCCGTCAAGAAATTCGATCCTGACAAGGGCGTGAAGTTCATCTCCTACGCCGTCTGGTGGATCCGCCAGACCGTCCTCCAGGCCCTCGCCGAACAGACCCGCTCCGTACGCATCCCGCTGAACCAGAACTCGAACCTCGCCCGGCTGGCACGGACGAACACGGCTCTCACGCAGCAGCTCGGCCGTCCTCCGACGGACCAGGAGCTGGCCGAGGACATGGAAGAGCCGGTGGAGACGATCCGCGCGCTTCGCCGGGTGGCCGCGAGCGAACTCTCGCTCGACGCCCCGATCGACCGGAGCGACCGGGACAGTGCGTCGTTCGGCGAGCGCTTCGCGGGGGTCGAATCCGGCGACATCGAGGAGGATGTCGAGGCGATGGCGCGCCGTGCTTTCCTCGAGACGATGTTCGAGTCGTATCTTACCGAGCGCGAGCGGAAGATCCTCTACCTCTACTACGGCCTGGACGATGGCGAGGAGCGGACGCTCGAGGAGATCGGATCGCTGCTCGGCGTGACGCGGGAACGGATCCGCCAGATCCGGAACCGCGCCTTCGAGAAGCTCCGCGAGAGCCCGCACGGCGATTCGCTCTCGGGGTTCTGGGCGACGCCCTGACACCTGCGGGGGGCTCGCGCGCCAGCGGTGCCGGTGTCTGGGGTGTTCGCCGGCCTTTCGCCTACCCCTTGCAGTCGTACCAAGAGTGACCGGCACCAGCGTCCACGCGGAGCGGGACGGTGAGATCCATCGCGCCCTCCATATTCCGGACGACGATCTCGCGGAGACGGTCGAGCTCCTGGGCCGGGACCTCGAAGAGGAGTTCGTCGTGGACCTGGACGAGAAGCCGGCTCGCGAGTCCGGCTTCCCGGAGTTCGGAGCGGATCCGGATCATTGCCTCCTTGATGAGGTCGGCCGCGGAGCCCTGGATCGGGGTGTTCTGGGCGACCCGCTCGCCAAACTGCCGGACGTTCCACTTCCCTGACCTGAGCTCGGGGACGTACCGCCTGCGCCCGCTCAGCGTCTCCACGTACCCCTTCTCCCTGGCCATCTCGATCTGACGGTCCAGGAAGGTGCGCACTCCGGAGAACCGCTCGAAGTAGTTCCGGATGAACCGCGCCGCCTCGCGCCGGGGAATCCCCAGCTGCCGGCCAAGCGAGAAGTCCCCCTGCCCGTAGAGGGTCGCGAAATTGATCGTCTTGGCACGCGTCCTCTCCTCGGGAGTCACCTCCCCGACCGGGATCCCGAAGATGACGGACGCCGTCTGCCGGTGGATGTCGACTCCCTCCCGGAATGCCGTCACGAATGCCGGATCGCCGGAGAAGTGGGCGAGGATGCGGAGTTCGATCTGCGAGTAGTCGGCGGCGAAGAGCAGGTGCCCCGCCTCGGCGACGAATCCCTTCCGTATCTCGCGTCCGAGATCCGTGCGGATCGGGATGTTCTGGAGGTTCGGGTTCGAGGAGGAGAGTCGCCCCGTTGCCGCGACCGCCTGGTTGAAGGAGGCGTGGATCCGCCCCGTGGAGGGGTTGACGAGCTTCGGAAGCGCGTCGACGTAGGTGGATCGGAGCTTCTCGAGTTGCCGGTAATCGAGAAGGTGGCCGGGGAGGGTGTAGCCGCGCGCCGCCAGCTCCTCGAGCACGGAGGCGTCCGTCGAGGGCCCCGTCTTCGTCCGCTTCAGAACGGGAAGCCCCAGTTTCTCGAAGAGGACCCTCCGGAGCTGGGGGTTCGAGTTGACGTTGAAGCTCTCCCCCGCCTCCTTGAGGATCTCCTCCCGGACGAGCGTGAGATCTTCCCCGAGCCGCCGGCTCATCGCCGCGAAGACGGCGGGATCGATGCGGATCCCTGCCTCCTCCATCTCCGAGAGGAGGGGAACGAGCGGCATCTCGAGAGAGCGGAAGAGCTGTTCCGCTCCCTCTTCGGCAAGTTCGGTTCCGAAGCGCGAAGCGAGTTCGAGCGAGACTTCCGCCCTCCGGCAGAGGGCGTTGCAAGCGGCTTCGGGCGCCACCTCTCCGACGGGGACCCGCTTCCTTCCCCGTCCTGTGAGCTCGTCGAGCGGTGCCACGGCACGGTGGAGGACATCGGCCGAGACGAAGCCGACCGTGTGCTGGCGGCGTCCGGGATCGAGGACGTAGGACGCGACCATCGTATCGAAGTCGGCGCCCGCGAACCGGACTCCTGCCCGGCGGAGCAGGATCATCTCCTCCTTCAGGTCGTGGCCCACCTTCGGAAACTCCGGGTCCTCGAGAAGCTCCCTGAGCGAGGCCATCCCGGGGGCGGTGATCGGGGGGAGGTTCCGGGGCGGGTCATCTGCCTCCGGAAGCTCCGACGGGGGAGCCTCGTGCCCGAGGGGGAGGTAGACGCCGGTGCCCGCCTCCCAGACGAGGGCGAGGCCCACGGGCGTGGCCCGCATCGGCTCTGGAGATGTGGCCAGGAGCTTGAGGGCGACCCGCCCCGCCTGCCTCGCCTCCGCCACCGCACGGTCCACCTCCGGAGCAGCCGAGATGACCCGGTATCCGCTCCCTCCCGCCTCACCTTCGGAGTCGGGGTCCCCCGTTCGCGAGAACCGCTCGAGGAGCGAGCGGAAGCCGAGGTCGACGCAGAGTTCGCGCAGGCGTGCGTAGTCCGGTTCTCCGAGTCGGAGCCGCTCGAGGTCGAGCTCGAGCGGGAGATCGGTCTGGATCGTAACGAGCCGCCGGGAGAGGAGGATCTGCTCTGCGTTGTTCTCGATCGAATGCCGTTTCGACTTCCAGGGGATCCGCTCGGGGTGGGCGAGGATCTCGTCGAGGGGACCGATCTCGGTGAGCAGGCGCCGCGCCCATCCCGGTCCGATTCCGGGTGCCCCGGGGACGTTGTCGGATGCGTCCCCGACGAGCGCGAGGAAGTCGGCAACCTCGTCGGGTGCCACCCCGAGCCGCTCCGAGGCGTTCGATTCGTCGATCCAGTGGGCGGCGACCCCGGAAGCCCCGCCCCGCCCCGGGTTGAGCAGACGGATCCCCGGGCCGACGAGCTGGTGGAAGTCCTTGTCTCCGGAGACCACGACCGCCTCGACCCCGGCGCCGGCGGCCTGCCGGGCCAGGGTTCCGATCACGTCATCCGCCTCGTACCCCTCGACTTCCACGATCTCGTCGTTGAACGCCCCGACGAGTTGCCGGATGCGGGGGAGGGAGGCGCGAAGCTCGTCCGGCATCCGCTCGCGCGTCGCCTTGTACTCGGGGAACACCTCGTCGCGGCCGCTGAGTCCCGCATCGAAGACGACCGCGAGGTAGGCGGGATCGTGGTCGTCGCGGAGGGAGAGGAGGAAGTTCAGGAATCCCCAGGGGGCGGAGGTGTTCTCCCCCCGGGTGTTCGTCAGAGGCTGCCGGATGAAGGCGAAGAAGGCCCGGTAGATCAGCGCATACGCGTCGACGAGAAAGAGCCTCGGGGGCCCGTCCGGGGGACGGCTCATCGCCGGAGTCCTGCCGTGGAGCAAGAAAAAAAAGGGGCCATCCCGGCCGGCTTCGGCGGGATGGCCCCGTGCGTGCCCGGCGGAGGCACGCGATGGCGGGCTACGCCCCCTTCGCTTGGATCGCGTGCAGGGTGTCGATCATCTTCTGGGCCGACTCTTCCATGTCGATGACCAGCGAGTCGATCGTCGACACGAAGTAGTTGTGCGCGATGCTCACCGGAATCGCGATCGCGAGGCCGGTGGCGGTCGTGAGAAGCGCGACCTTGATCCCGCCGGCGACGAGGGTGGCCTCCACCTCGCCGGCGACCTCGATCGCCTGGAACGCGATGATCATCCCGATCACCGTCCCGAGGAAGCCGAGCAGGGGGGCGATGTTCGTGAGCGTGGCGAGCACGACCAGGCCCCTCTCCAGCTTGGAGAGCTCGAGGAGTCCCTGGTTCTCGATCGCCTTCATCACACGGTCCGTCCCCTCGTCGCGGCGCTCGAGCCCGGCGAAGAGGATGTTGGCGGCGGGCGACTTGGAGTCGCGGCAGATCTCCATCGCCTCATCGACCTGGTGTTCCGAGAGGAGCTCGTTGACCGAGGAGAGGATCCTCTTGGTCCGGGCGCTCTTGGCCAGGAGATCGAAGAACTTCCAGATGATCACGAGAATGCCGATCCCGAGACAGATGCCCAGGGGCCAGCGCATGAATCCCATCTCATCCCACGCGAACTGCAGCTGATCCATGAGGCCCAGGTCCGGCTGGTCCATCCCCGGGATCTGGAGAAGGGCGCTGTAGAAGAGCGTTTTGCCGACCAAGGGGAACCTCCTGATTGAAGTAGTTGATGCTGTTGGCCTGAAAAGGCTCGGGGCCACGAGACTCCGATTTTGGGAAAACCGATAATGAATGCACCTCCCGTGACTGTCAAGCCCCGGATTGCCCCCTGAGCTTGATGCACGCGGCGCGGTGCCCGCGCCTCCCGGCGGGCTCGAGCGGGGGGATGCCCGCCGTGCACGCCCGGTCCCTACCGGGGTGCCAGCACCGGGGGTGGAAGTGGCAACCGGGGGGTGGGGCGGCCGGGGACGGAATGTCCCCCTCGAGGAGGATCCTCCCAGCGCGCCCAGCTCCGCGCGGCTCCGGGTGCGGGATCGCGGAGAGGAGGGAGCGGGTGTAGGGGTGGCGCGCGTGGCGGTAGAGCCGCGTGACGCTGGCGGTCTCGACGATGCGTCCGAGATACATGACGGCCACCCGGTCGCTCACATGCCTGACGACGGCGAGGTCGTGGCTGATGAAGAGGTAGGTGAGACCGAGTTCGCCCTGGAGGTCGCGGAGGAGGTTCAGCACCTGTGCCTGGACCGAGACGTCGAGCGCGGAGACGGGCTCGTCGCAGATGATCAGCTCCGGTTCGACGGAGAGCGCCCGTGCGATCCCGATCCTCTGGCGCTGTCCGCCGCTGAACTCGTGCGGATAGCGGTCCGCATGCCCGGGGAGGAGCCCCACGAGGTCGAGGAGCTCGAGGATCCGCCGCCTTCGCGTGCTCCGCCCTGCGGCCAGTCCGTGGACCCTGAGGATCTCGCCGAGCATGTCCTCGACGGTCATCCTCGGGTTGAGCGAGCCGAACGGGTCCTGGAAGATGATCTGCGCCCGCCGCCGGAGTCTCCGGAGCGCGTCGCCCTTCATCGAGCGTACATCGTCGCCCCGGAAGCTGATGGCGCCCCCGGTCGGCTCGATGAGCCTCAGGATCGCCCTCGCGGCGGTTGACTTCCCGCATCCCGACTCGCCGACGAGCCCGAGCGTCTCCCCCCTGCGGATCTCGAACGATACGCCGTCCACCGCCCGGACCACCGCCCGGTTGCCGCGCCTCCGGCTGCGGACGGGGAAGTACTTCCGGAGTCCCCGGACACGGAGGAGCGGGGGTTCCTCCGCCTCTGCAGCCTTGCCGTCCGTTGCCGGAGCAGCGGCCGCCGTGTGCGCCGCCACGCCACGTCGCTCGGGTTCATCCACGAGCCAGCAGCGGACGGTCCGCCCCCCTGCACGCCCGCCCCGGAGAGAGGCGGGAGGCGGCTCGCCGCACTTCTCCCACGCGTGCGGGCATCTGGGCCGGAAGCGGCAGCCGTCGGGCCAGGCGGCCGCGTCGGGGACGTATCCCGGGATCGGGCTCAGCCGCTTTCGGGTGAGCTCGAGCCTCGGAAGGGAGGCGAGCAGCCCCCGGGTATACGGGTGCCGGGGATTCAGGAAAATCTCCCGGACCGTCCCGGACTCGACGATCTGGCCCGCGTACATCACCAGGACGCGGTCGGCGACCTCGGCGACGACGCCGAGGTCGTGTGTGATCAGCAGCACCCCCATCCTGCGCCGTTCCCTCAGCTTGGCGATGAGATCGAGGATCTGGGCCTGGATCGTGACGTCGAGCGCGGTTGTCGGCTCGTCCGCGATCAGGAGGCCGGGCTCGAGGGCGAGGGCGATCGCGATCATGATGCGCTGGCGCATCCCGCCCGAGAGCTGGTGCGGGTACTCGGCGTAGCGCGTCTCGGGGTCCGGGATCCCGACCTCCCCGAGGAGCCGGACCGCGGCCCGGCGCGCGCGCCGGCCGTCCAGGCGCCCGTCGAGGATGAGCGCCTCCCGGATCTGGTCTCCGACGGTCAGCACCGGATTGAGCGAGGTCATCGGCTCCTGGAAGACCATCGCGACCTCGCGGCCCCGCACCTCCCGCATCGCGCGGTCCGGGAGTTCGAGCAGTTCGCGGTCCCGCAGTCGGATCGAGGCTCCCGGGAGGATCCGCCCGGGCGGCTCCGGAACGAGCCGCATGATCGAGAGGGCCGTGACCGTCTTCCCGCACCCCGACTCCCCGACGATCCCGACCGTCTCCCCCTCCTCCACCGAGAAGGAAACGCCGTCGACGGCGCGCGCGGTCCCCCCATCGGCGGCGAAGTGCGTCCGGAGCGCCGTCACCTCGAGGAGCGGCATCGCACTCACCGCCTCGACCGGGGGTCGAGGGCGTCCCGAAGCCCGTCGCCCGCGATATTGAAGGAGAGGACCACGAGGACGATCGCGAGGCCGGGGAAGGTCGAGATCCACCACGCGCCGAAGAGGTTGTCGCGGCCGTCGGCCACCATCGTGCCCCACGATGGGGTGGGCGGCTGCACGCCGAGCCCGAGGAAGGAGAGCCCGGCTTCGAGCACGATCGTGTCCCCGATGCCGAGCGTGGCCGCGACGATGACGGGAGCCAGCGCGTTGGGGACCACGTGGCGTAGGACCATGCGGGTGCCCGAGAGGCCGAGCGCCCTCCCCGCCTGGATGAACTCCCGCTCCCGGATGCTCAGCACTTCGCCGCGGACGAGCCTCGTCGGGTGCGGCCACTGTGTGAGGCCCAGAACCGCGACGATGAGGAAGATCGAGGGCTCGAAGAAGGCGATGATCGCGATCAGGAGTACGAGGCGCGGAAAGGAGAGGACCATGTCGACGACCCGCATGATGACGGTGTCGACCCGCCCTCCGGCGAAGCCCGAGACGGCGCCGAGGAGGGTGCCGATCGTCATCGAGATGCTCATCGCCACGAATCCGATCGTCATCGAGATGCGCGCCCCGTAGAGGACACGGGAGAGCACGTCCCTGGCGAACTGGTCGGTGCCGAGGGGGTGGAGGTTCGAGGGCGGAAGCAGCCGCTCGGTCGTCAGATCGCCCTGCAGCGCCGGATCGAAGGGGGCGAGAAGGGGGGTCAGCAGTGCGAGGAGATACGCCAGGACGACGACGGCGGCTGCCGCGACCGCGAGCCGGTTCTTCCGGAAGGCTTCCCACGCCAGCGCCCACTGGGTGCGGGCGGGCCGCGCCCGGCGCGCGCGTTCCGGACGGCCTTCCCGGCGCGACCAGGCGGCCAGAAGGAGGATGGCGAGCGCCCAGGTGGCGAGGGCGAGCCGCTCGTCCCACGTCCCGGAGAGCGCGCGGACGAACCGCGCCCGGCCGACGACGGCCGTCGCGATCAGCGCGATCCAGAGGAGGAGCGCCGCGCTGCCCGCCGCGACGCGGCCTCCGAGGATCGAGGGGAGCCCGGGGAGGAGCACGCCGAGGAGCCTCCGCCCCCTCCCCTCCCTCCCCGCTGGGTCCGCGCCGTGGCCGGGAGGGGGGGGAAGGGAATCGGCCCCGTCACTCATAGCGGATCCTCGGGTCCACGATCGCGTAGAGCGCGTCGGCGACCAGGTTCCCGATGACGACGAGGACGGCGAAGATGAATGTTCCCGCCATCACGACCGGGTAGTCGCGCTGGAAGATCGCGTCGACGACAAGCCGTCCCATCCCGGGCCACGCGAAGACGGTCTCGATCAGGACCGCGCCGCTGAAGAAGGTGGGGAGGTAGAGACCGAGCAGCGTCACGATCGGGATCAGGCCGTTCGGCAGGGCGTGGCGCGCGATCACGCGCAACTCCGAGAGCCCCTTGGAGCGCGCCGTCCGGACGTAGTCCTGGCGGATCACCTCGAGCATGCTCGCCCGCATGTAGCGGGCGATGCCGGCGGCGAGGACCAGGGCGAGGGAGAGGGAGGGGAGGACGAGGTGGGCCAGCCGGTCCCGGATCTGCTCGCCCGGGCTCATGAAGGGGTAGTCCACCGAGGTCATCCCCGAGGCCGGGAACCAGATCGGCCACTCCCAGAGGTTCCGGGCCCCGAGGCTGAAGACGAGGATCAGCATCAGGGCGAGCCAGAAGGAGGGCATCGAGTAGAAGAAGAGGCCGACCACGCTGAGCGCGCTGTCGGCAAGACGGTTGTGGCGCACCGCCTGGAAGACCCCGATCAGGATCCCGCCGGCGAAGGCCAGGAGGATCGCCGAGAGGGAGAGCGTCAGGGTGTTCGGGAGGATCGCGAGGATGATGTCGAGGACGGGTTCGTTGCGCGAGAGCGAGATGCCGAAGTCACCCGTGAGCATCGAGCCCATCCAGCGCAGGTACCGGATATGGACGGGCTGGTCGAGCCCCATGTTCCTCCGGATCTGCTCGAGCGCCTCGGGGGTGATGTTCGGAGATACGAGAAACGAGACCGCATCGCCCGGAGCGAGTGCCAGGAGGAAGAAGACGAGGGTCGCGATCCCGAGTACGATCGGAACCGCCTGGACGAGGCGGCGGAGGAGGAAGAGCGTCACCGGGTCCCGTCCCCCGGGCGCCTACCCGTGAGACGCCGCCCGCTCATCTCTCCGGACGGCTCATCGCAGATCGGAGGGGATCCACCACTCCCGGATCCCGACCCACTCCCCGCGCGCATCGAGCCGGACGCCCTCGAGGCGCCGGTTCAGCCCCGCGAGGCGTTCGACGTGGTAGAGGTAGGTGTAGGGCTGCACCTCCAGGATCCGGTACTGGAGATCGTGCCAGAGGGGGACCGCCTCCTCCCGGGTCGTCACGACACGGAGCGTGTCGACGAGGCGGTCGATCTCCGGATCTGCCGTGCCGGCCCACCCGTACGGCTGGTCCGCCTCCTCCGAGTGGAAGAGGTCGCGGTCGTCCAGCCGGAACTCGGGGACCCACCCGATGACGACGCCGTCGAAGTCCCGGAGCTCGGGTGTGTTGATCTGGTTGAGCAGCGTGCCCCACTCCACGACCTGGGGGGTGACGGCGACGCCCAGCGGGTCGAGCTGGGCCTGGAGGATCTGTGCGATGTCCTCGCGCTGCTGGTTGCCCAGGTTGTACTTGACGGTGAGCTCGAGGCGCTCGCCGCCGGGCCCCTCGCGTACGCCGTCCCCGTCCCGGTCACTCCACCCGGCCTGCTCGAGGAGTGCGGCGGCCCGCCCTGGATCGTGGCTGAGCGAGTCGGCCGTCGCCCCGAGATACGCCCAGTGGAAGGGCGGCACCCCGGCGTTGGCGACCGTCCCGTAGCCCTGCCGGATCGCCTGCAGGATCTCCCCGCGGTCGATCCCGAGCGTGATCGCCCGCCGCACCCGTGCGTCCGCGAGCTGCGGCCGCCTCGAGTTCCACGCGACGATGTCGTAGCCCCGGAAGGGGAAGACCCGTAGCCCGAGATGCGGGGCCTCCTCGATCTGGGGCGCCTGGTCGGGCCCGGGCGATATGTAGAAGTCGATGCTCTCGGTGAGCAGCTCGGTGAGCAGCGTGGTCTGCTCGGGGATGATCCGGTAGACGTACCGCTCGAGGTATGGCGGGCCGCCGAGCCCTTCGGGGAAGGCCGGATTCCGCCGGAAGCTCCAGCTCGCGTCCGCCTGGTGGCCCTCGAAGACGAAGGGTCCGTTGCCCACGGGGCACCGGCTTCCGAAGGGGTGCTGGCGGAGCTCGGCCGGGGGCACGTCGCCGAGCAGGTGGGCGGGCATGATCGCCGTCGAGCGCCATGAGTCGAGGTACTCGGCATGCGGCGCGACGGAGAACTCGACCGTGCGGGCGTCGATCACCCGCACGCCCGCCTCCCCGCCCGCGTAGTGGGCCCAGAAGCCGGCGTTCGGGAACCCCGTCTCGGGATGCGTGGCCCGCTCGAAGGTGAAGGCGACATCGTCGGCGGTCGTTGGCGTCCCGTCGTGCCAGTAGACGTCGTCGCGCAGGCGGAAGGTGAGCGTTTCGGCTGCCTCGTCGAACTCCCAGGACTCCGCGAGGTAGGGGGCGGGCTCGAAGTTCTCGTCGAGGCGCACCAGCGTCATCAGGTGGACGAACGTCTGGTGCTGGCTTGCGGAGTAGTCGGTCGAGACGAGGGCGTTCATCCCGCTCGGCATCTCCCCGATCGTGCCCGCGATGGCGGTGCCCCCGAACCGCGGCCCATCGGGGTGCGCGAATCCGGCGAGGAAGGCCTCGACCCGTGGGAGGACCTCCTGGCAGAAGGCGGGAAGGTTCGCGGCCGTGCGGCTGACGGCGTCGCCCCCCAGGCAGCCCGAGAGGGTGGCGGCGAGTGCCGCTGACACGAAGAGCGATTCCGTGCGTCGGGTCATATCCGTCCTCCTCTGGCGTGCGACGGAGATGCGGGGGTGTCCGGCCGGTCCACTAGAGTCGCCACGTCCATGCCGCCGACGCAAAGCGAGGGACGAGCGATGCCGCCGTCCGCCGCTCGTTGTCCGTGGGAGAGCTCCGGCGCCACCGTCCTCCGAGCGACCGGATCATCGCCGCCTCCACCGCCGCGGCCACGCTCGGGAAGGACACGGCCCGGCCAAGCGCGTCCGAGAGCGAGCTGCCCGCCTCCCGGACCGACGCCGGCCCGACGGTGGGGCGTGCGAGCGGGATGGACCCGTGCTCGAGAACGGAGCCGCCGAGCCGGGCCTGGGCGCTTCCGATGAGTTTCCGCCCCCCCGCCTCGATCTCGTTCTCGACCGAGTGACCGAAGCAGGCCCCCCTCTCTTCCGGGCGCGGGACACGCCGGCCGCTGCCGGCGAGATCCGCGTCGGCGCCGAGCGAGCGCACCGCTTCGAGCAGCGCCTCGCCGAGCCGCCTGTGGATGGCGCGGGGTCCGCCGAATCCGCGGGCGGGAACAATGACCGCGAAGGTGAGCTCCCGGTCGTGGAGTACCTCGCGCCCCCCCGTCGGACGCCGGACGGCGTTTCCGCCGATGAGGCCCGCGACGGTATCCCGGTAGCGCTCGGCCGCGGGCTGGTTCCGCCCGAAGGAGAGCGTCGGCCGGCTCCAGCCGTAGATCCGCAGCACCGCCTCGCCGGGCCGTCGGCACCGGGCAAGCGCGACGTCGAGCGCCATGTTTTCGGCCCCCGGGAGTGGGGGGGTGCGGATCGAGCGCCATGCCACCGGCGCCGCGCGCGCGGGCTCCGGCACGGGATTCTCCTATTCCCCCGTCGCCCCGTACGATGCGACGGGCGGGCAGGCGCACACGAGGTTCCGGTCCCCGAAGGCGTGGTCGACGCGCCGGACGGCGGGCCAGAACTTCTGCCGCCGCACGGCCGCGGAGGGGAAGGTGGCCTCTTCGCGGGAATAGGGACGGTCCCACTCGCTCGATGCGATGTCGGCGGCGGTGTGCGGAGCGTTCTTGAGCGGGTTGTTTCTCCGGTCCATCTGTCCCGTCTCGATGCGGCGGATCTCGTCGCGGATCGAGATCAGGGCGTCGACGAAACGGTCGAGCTCCTCCTTCGACTCCGATTCCGTGGGTTCCACCATCATCGTGCCCGGGACGGGGAAGGACATCGTGGGGGCGTGGAACCCGTAGTCCATGAGCCGCTTCGCGATATCCTCGTCCGTGATCCCCGCGGACTTGCGGAAGGGCCGGAGATCGAGGATGAACTCGTGGGCGACCCGCCCCCCCGGCCCCCGGTAGAGGACATCGAAGTGGTTCTCGAGCCTCGCGACCATGTAGTTCGCCGCCAGGATCGCGACCTCGCTCGCCCTGCGCACCCCGTCGCGGCCGAGCAGCGCGATGTAGGCCCACGAGATGAGGAGGATCGAGGCGCTCCCCCAGGGAGCGGATGCGACGGGCCCGATCGCCTCCGTCCCCCCCGTCGGCGCGAGCGGGTGGCCGGGGAGGAAGGGCGCAAGGTGGGGGGCCGCGCAGATCGGGCCCATCCCGGGTCCGCCGCCGCCGTGCGGAATCGCGAACGTCTTGTGCAGGTTGATGTGGCAGACGTCCGTGCCGTAGTCGCCGGGCCGGCATAGGCCCACCTGGGCGTTCAGGTTCGCGCCGTCGAGATAGACCTGGCCCCCGTGGCGGTGCACCGTCCCGGTGACCTCGCCGATGCCCTCCTCGAAGACGCCGTGGGTCGAGGGATAGGTGATCATGAGCGCAGCGAGCCGGTCGCCGTGCGCCTCGGCCTTCTCGCTGAGGTCCGCCAGGTCCACATTGCCCCGGTCGTCGCAGCCGACGACGACCACACGCATCCCGGCCATCACAGCCGACGCGGGGTTCGTTCCGTGTGCCGAGGAGGGAATCAGGCAGACGTCCCTCTGCCCCTCGCCCCGGCTCTCGTGGTACGCCCGGATCACGAGGAGCCCGGCATACTCCCCCTGCGCCCCGGAGTTCGGCTGGAGGGAGACGGCCTCGAGCCCTGTGATCGCGCCGAGCCACGCTTCCAGACCGCGGATGATCTCCATATAGCCGCCGGCCTGCCCGAGGGGGGCGAAGGGGTGCATCCCCGAGAATTCCGGCCAGCTGAGCGCCGCCATCTGGCTTGTTGCGTTCAGCTTCATCGTACACGAGCCGAGCGGGATCATGCTCGTGGCAAGCGAGAGGTCCCGGTTCTCGAGCCTCCGCATGTAGCGGAGCATCGCCGTCTCGGAACGGTGCCGGTGGAAGACCGGATGCTCGAGATAGGCGCTCGTCCGCCGGACCGCGTCGGGGAAGGCGTCGGGCCCCTCGAGTCGCTCGGCGAGCCGTTCCAGGGATCCGGCGTCGCGGACCGGGGCACCGGGCGGATCGAAGAGGCCCAGGAGCGCGAGGAGCTCCTCGCCGTCGACGGCCTCGTCGAGCGCGATCCCGAGCGTGCCGTCTCCGAAGCTCCGGAGGTTCATCCCCGCCTCTGCGGCGCGCGAGAGCACGGCACCCTGCCCCGGGACGCCGGGCCGGATCCGGAGAGTGTCGAAGAAGTGCCGATGGAGGACCTCGTGTCCCGATTCGCGGAGTCCGGCCGCGAGGATCCGCGCCAGCTCGTGCACGCGTCGGGCGATCCTGCGAAGCCCGTCCGGGCCGTGATAGACGGCGTACATCGAAGCCATGACGGCGAGAAGCACCTGGGCCGTGCAGATGTTCGAGGTGGCCCGCTCCCTCCGGATGTGCTGCTCGCGTGTCTGGAGTGCCATCCGGAGCGCGGGCGCCCCCGAACGGTCGCGCGAGACCCCGATGATCCGGCCGGGAACCGCGCGGCTCAGCTCGGCCCGAACGGCAAAGAACGCGGCATGGGGCCCGCCGAAGCCCATCGGTACGCCGAAGCGCTGGCTGCTTCCCACCGCGATGTCGGCGCCGAATTCACCCGGTGGCGTGAGCAGAGTGAGGGCGAGGAGGTCGGAGACCACGGCGACGCCGGCGCCCGCATCGTGCGCTTCCCGGACGCACCGCCCCAGCGGCCGCACCTCGCCGCCGGTCGTCGGATACGCGAGCAGGACCCCGAAGGCGTCGTTGCCGGCGCCCTCGCGTCCGGGATCGAATGTGCGGACATCGATCCCGAGCGGGCGCGCCCGCGTCTCGACGACGGCGATCGTCTGCGGGTGGCAGCCCTCGTCGACGAGGAAGACGCGACGGCTGCCCTTCGCCCGGTTCAGCAGGAGCGACATCGCCTCGGCGGCCGCGCTGCCCTCGTCCAGCAGCGAGGCGTTCGCGACCGGAAGCCCGGTGAGGTCGATGACCATCGTCTGAAAGTTGAGGAGGGCCTCGAGGCGGCCCTGCGAGATCTCCGCCTGGTAGGGGGTGTACTGGGTGTACCAGCCGGGATTCTCGAGGATGTTCCTGAGGATGACCGGCGGAGTCACGGCCGCGCTGTAGCCCATTCCGATGTAGGAACGCGACGCGGTGTTGCGTCCGGCGATGGCCCGGAGCCGGCGTTCGAGGGCGATCTCCGGGATTGCCTCCGGGAGGTCGGCCGGTTCCGTGCTGCGGATCGCTGGGGGCACCGCGTCTGCGGCGAGTGCCTCGATGGCGTCGTATCCGAGAGCGGCGAGCATCGCGTCGATCTCGGCGTCCGTCGGCCCCAGATGCCGGGATTCGAAGCGTTCGGTCAGCTCTGGCCGAGGGATCATCGGGTCGGGTCCGGTGTCCAGGCGCCGCGGGAGGGAGGGCGCGGGCGCCCCCTCGCGGAGGTGGGCGGCAACCGCGCGGGCGTGTGGGGCGCTAGCCGATCAGCGCCTCGTAGTCATCCGCGTCGAGGAGATCCTCGAGGGCGGCGGGGTCGTCGAGCCTCAACTCGACGATCCATCCGGCGTCGTAGGGGTCGGAGTTCACGAGGGCCGGGTCGTCGTCGAGCGCCGCATTCACCGCCACCACCTCGCCGCCCAGGGGCGCGTAGAGATCGCTCACCGCCTTGACGGCCTCGATCGTTCCGAAGACGTCTCCCTTCCCGAACCGGTCCCCGACCTGCGGGAGCTCGAGAAAGACGACATCCCCGAGCTCGCCCTGCGCGTAGTCGGTGATCCCGACCATGAAGATGTCCGCCTCATCGGTCGGTCTGACGTACTCGTGCTCGTCGGTGTAGCGGAATCCGGTCGGGACTTCTGACATGCGCTTCTCCGGCGGGAATACGGGTGTTCAACGCCCCGGCAATAGATATTTTCCCGAAAGTAGCGTCAACCCGGGAGGAGTGGCCTTCCGCCGACGGGTAGCCTTCCGCCGCCGCCTCCATGAGATTGGACTCTTCCGGCCGCCCCGGGACCCGGACCGGGCGGACGGCTGGCGCACGCTGGACCTCGTCCGGGAGCCGGAGGAATCGACATGTTCGGTGGGCTCGGTGTAGTCGAGATCGGTTTCATTCTCCTCCTGCTCCTCCTTCTCTTCGGAGCGAAGCGGATCCCGCAGATCGCGAAGGGCCTGGGCGAGGGAATCCGCAACTTCAAGAGCGATGTGAAGGAACCAGGGGCACTCGCGAGCGGCGAGGAAGCGGAAGCCGACGCCGGCCGGGACGACGGGAGGAGCTGACGTTTCGCTCACACCTCCGTGGGTGCGTCTCTCGATCCTCTTCCTCACCGTCTTCGTGGATCTGGTGGGGTTCGGGATCGTGCTGCCCCTCCTTCCGCTCTACGCGGACCGGTTCGGGGCCTCGGGCACGGTGGTCGGTGTCCTGGTCCTCTCCTATTCGGCCGCGCAGCTCCTCTTCGCGCCCCTCTGGGGGCGGCTCTCGGACCGGTACGGGCGGCGTCCGGTCCTGATCGTCGGGCTCCTCGGCTCGACGCTCTCCTATCTGGTCTTCGCGTACGCCGGCTCGGTCTGGGTGCTCCTGCTCTCGCGCGTGATGGCCGGGATCGGCGGCGCGAACATCCCCGTGGCGCAGGCCTACATCGCCGACGTGACCCCGCCGGAGCACCGGGCGGCGAACATGGGGCTCATCGGGGCCGCCTTCGGGCTCGGATTCATCTTCGGCCCCATTATCGGGGGCATCCTCGCACCGGTCTCCCCGGTGCTTCCCGGGCTCGCGGCCGCCGGTCTCTGCGGCGGAAACGCGCTTGTCGCGTTCTTCCTTCTCCCGGAGTCGCTCACGGTGCGCGAGCGCGTGCGGCAGATGCGGGCCCGCCGGGTGGTGGCAGGGTCCGGCAAGGTGGGGAGGACGGGCGGGCGCAGGGGAGCCCCGGAGTTCCGGCTCGTGATGCGCAACCCCGCATTCGTCGACACCCTCGTCCTCTTCTTCGTCTTCAGCCTCGCCTTCTCGATCATGCATCCGATCCTGCCGCTCTATGCCTCGGGGCGGTTCGGGATGGGCGAGCGAGCGGTGGGGTGGCTCTTCGCCTTCCTCGGAACCGTTTCGGCCGTCGTGCAGGGTGCCGTCGTCCGGATCCTCGTTGGCCGGACGGGAGAGGTGGCGCTGATCCGCGCGTCGGCGGTGCCCTTCGTGGCGGGCTTCCTGGTCATCGGGCTCGCTTCGTCCGTCCCGGCCCTCCTCGCGGGCCTCGCGCTGCTCGCGCTCGGCTTCGGAGGCACGCTTCCGTCGCTCGTGAGCCTTCTCTCCCGGTCGGCGCCCGAGGCGATCCAGGGCGGCTCGCTCGGGATCGGCCAGAGTGCCGGCGCGCTCGCGCGCGTCATCGGCCCACTCGTCTCGGGGGTCTCCTGGGACCTGTTCGGCGACTCCGCGCCCTACTTCGTGGCGGCCGGATTCGGTGTCGTCGCCGGGCTCTGGGGATTCCGGCTCGTGCGCCCGGAGTGAGCGCCCCGGTGCAGGGGCCGGCGGGGCCGGATACCCCGGGAGAGGTCATCGTCGTGCTGGACGGCCCCCGGGACGTTGTGAATGTCGCGGGTGTCGTTCGGGCGATGAAGAACATGGGACTCGCGCGGCTCCGGCTCGTGCGGCCCGGAGAGTTCGATCCGCGTCGGATCGAGGGGATAGCGCACCGGTCGGCGGACGTCGTCTCCGCCACCGAGATCTGTCCCTCGCTCGCCGAGGCCGTGGCGGACTGCGTCCATGTCGTGGGCACGACGGCCCGGGCGAGGACGGCGCACCGGAACTACCTTCGGCCTCGCGCGGCCGCGCGACGGATCGTGGCCCGCGCCCGCGAGGGGCGGGTGGCCGTCGTGTTCGGGCGCGAGGACCGCGGGCTCACGAACGAGGGGCTCGATCTCTGCGACGCCGTCGTCGTAATCCCGACGGCCCCGGATTACCCGAGCATGAATCTGGCCCAGGCGTGCCTCGTCGTCGCCTACGAGATCTTTCTCGTGCGGGAGGGCGAGGCCCCGCTCCCGCGGGGCAAGCGTTCGACCGCTCCCGCGACGAGGGAAGAGGTGGAGGCGACACTCGCGGCGCTTGAGGGGGGGCTGGAGAGGATCGAGTTCTTCAGGGCCCGGGCGGCGGGAACCGTGATGAGGACGTTTCGCACGCTTCTCGCCCGCGCGGAGCCCGACCGGCAGGAGGCCGGGCTCGTCCGCGCCGTCGGCTACGAGATCGGGAACTGCCTGGACCGCCTGGAGGCCCGGGCGGAGCATGGTCCGGGGGATGCGGTATAGGGGAGGCCGGGGACCGACTGACGGGACGGGAGGGGCCGTGACGAAGGGGGAGGCGGAGGGACTCGGGGGCCGGCCGGCCGGGGAGGGGAGCGTTGCCGGGAGGTACGCGGCGGGGGAGCTGATGGACTTCGCGCGCGAGCTCGCACTCGGCGCGGGCGAGCTCACGCTCAGCCACTTCGGGGCCGCCCTCGCCGCCGAGACGAAGGCGGACGGTACCCCCGTCACGCGGGCGGACCGCGAGGCCGAGGCGTTTCTCCGCGAGGAGATCGGGCGCCGCTTCCCCGGTCACTCCATCCTCGGGGAGGAGTTCGGCGAGGAGCCGGGAGACGAGCCCGTCCGCTGGATCCTCGATCCCATCGACGGCACGCGTTCCTTCATGAAAGGGGTGCCGCTCTATGCCGTCCTCGTCGGCGTTGAGATTGCCGGCGCACCCGCTGCGGGTGTCGTCCACCTTCCCGCGCTCGGCGAAACGGTGGCTGCGGCGTGTGGGAAAGGGTGTCGGTGGTGGCCTTCCGGGGGAGCCCCGCCGCGGGAGGCGCAGGTCTCGGACACCGGAATGCTCCGCGACGCGACCGCGCTCGTGACCGACCCAAGAGCGCTTCCCGCCTCCCCGATCGGCGTCGGGTGGGCCGGCCTCTCCCGCGATGTGTCCCTCGTCCGGGGTTGGGGCGACGCGTACGGGCACATCCTCGTGGCGACGGGGCGTGCGGAGATCATGGTCGACCCCGTCCTCTCGCTGTGGGACGCCGCTCCCCTCCTCCCGGTCGTGACGGAGGCGGGGGGGCGGTTCACGGACCTCGAGGGCCGCCCGACGGTCCGCGGCGGCTCCGGCGTTTCCACGAATGGACGGCTGCACCGCGCCGTCCTTCGCCGTCTTGCGGGGAGGGGTTGACGGCCGGCTCCCCGGCCGTCGTCAGCCTGTCCGGATCCCGGGCTCGAGTTCCCGTTCCAGCATCTCCGGCTCCGGCTTCGGTTGCCAGAGCTGGATCATCGGGAACGTCGAGAGGAACCAGTGCGCCGCGCCGCCGAAGAGACCGAGGAACCCGAGCGCGACCAGCGGTTCGAAGATCGTGATCACGGCGCTCCCGGTCTCGTGGAGCGATGGAGCGACCAGGAGGTAGCGCTCGAGCCAGAGCCCCGCCAGCGCCATCAGAGCGATCCCTCCGAGCCATGCGGGAATGGTCTTCGGCCGCTCCCCTATGAGCGCGGCAAAGGGGACGACGAAGCAGAGGACGATTACGAGGAGGCCGAGTCCACCCCATTCCGCCCCTGAGCGGTGCACGATCCACTCCTGCTCCCACGGGAGCTTCCCGTACCAGATCACGAGGTACTGCGAGAAGAAGAGGTAGGTCCAGAAGACGGAGAAGGCGAAGGTCAGCTTCCCGAGGTCGTGGAGGTTGCCGGTGGAGATCTGCTCGTCGGCGAAAGCATGCCGCCGCTTCAGGAGCACGGCGCCGAGCGCTGTGGCCGCAGCCCCGCCCCAGAATGCGCCCATGAAGAACCAGGCCGGAAACATCGTTGACAGCCAGTGCGGCTCGAGCGACATCGCCCAGTCGATCGCGAAGACGCTCATGACGAGGGCGTAGACGAGCACGAGCGCGGGGGAAAGCACCTTGAGCTTCGCCCAGCTCGCCGCTTCCTCCGCCGCATTCCCGCTCCAGCCGCCCGCAAGCCGCTGCCGCCAGCGGATCCGGGCGGCGTCACCCGCCTCGTCCGCCTCGCGTTCCGGTCCGAGGTCGGGGCGAAGGGCGAGGTGCATGAACCGGAGGCTCAGCCCGAAGAGGAGAAGCGCGCCGGCAAGCTGCCGGACCGTGAGGAAGGGGATGTTCAGATACGCCGCCTTCGCCTGCACGATCTCGTCGGTGGCCATGAGCTCGATCCACGGGAAGTAGTTCTCCCGGAGGGTGAGCATCGGCAGGAGGAGGAGGAACGAGACCGGGAGGAACGCCCCGAAGGCGAGCGAGAGCCGCCGGACCGACCAGTTCCAGCGGGCCTTGGTGATCACGGTGGCGGCGCAGAGGATGACCGCGCCCTGTGCGATGCTCGTGAAGAAGAGCCAGTTGGATACGTAGGCCTGCCACGCCCGGTCCGGATTGATCAGGAGGTAGGCGGCGAAGGCGGCCGCGCCGACCGCGGCCAGGAGGCCTGCGAGGAGCTTGACCCCGCGGGAACGGTCGAGGTACCGGGCGGGGAGCTCCGAGGGGATGGACACGTCGTGCATCTCACTCTTCCTCGGCCGGCGCTTCCGCCGGATCCGGCTGCTCCGCGCCGCCCGGCGGCGGCGCGAGCGGTCCCTGCAGCTCGCGCAGGTAATTGACGATGTGCCAGCGGTCGAAGTGACCGATCTGGTGCCCGTATGCGGGCATGATGCCCCGTCCGATCCGGATCAGCGTGTAGAGATAGCCGTCCGTGTAGGAGGCTGCCTGCGGAGTGAGGAGCGAGAAGGGCGGGATCCCGGAGCGGGTCACCGGGCCCGCGCCGTCGCCGGCGGTGCCGTGGCAGGGGCTGCAGGCCCGGTTGAACACGATTTCTCCGCGGGCGAGCGAGGCGGCGGTCGCGGGGACGGGATTGGCGATACCCGTCACTTCGGGGAGCTGCTGGAAGAGCTGCTCCTGCGTCGCGGGCGCGGGAATCTCGGCGACCGCAGGCTCCCCGATGTTCACCGCCCCCGCCCCCGGGGGGAAGTTTCCGGCCGCGAATGGGACCGCCCCGTCGGGTGGGCCGAGCGGATGCTCGTAGGTGTCGAAAGCGGACTGCCTCCGCATGCTGCGCCCGAACAACGCCTGGAGCACGTCATCCATCGGCGTGCACCCGGCGGTGGCCGAGACGAGCGCCACGATGGCGGCGGCCCACCGGGCCCTGCGGCCGCGTTCGCGCCGTTCAGCCATGGCCGCCTCCCTCCGGGTCTTCCGTGAGGAGTGCCGGGCCGCTCGACTCGAGGATTTCTCTCGCCTCGCCCAGCCTCTCGTCGCTGGCTGTTACGTAGACGCCGAAACGACCGGCGGAACAGGCGGGATCGTAGACCACGTGCGTCTTGAGATCCGGGATCCGCATGTTCCAGAGGACCCCGATCACCGTCGCGAAGACCCCGAAGAGGATCGTCAGCTCGAAGGCGATCACGACGTAGGCCGGGATCGAGAGGATCGGCTTGCCGCCGGTGACGAGGGGCCAGTCCATCGAGGTGAAGATCGTGAACGCGAACCCCGTGGCCGCGCCGGTGAGCCCCCCGATCAGCGTGAACATCCGGACGGGGCTCCGGCCGTAGCCGAGCGCGTGCTCGACGTCGTGCTCCGGAAAGGGAGTGAACGCCGTGATCTCGTCGAACCCCGCGCGTCTCAGCGCACGGATCGCCTCCACCGTCGAGTCGAGGTAGTCGAAGGAGGCCATCAGCCCCTGGCGCGCGGCGTTCATCGGGCAGCCTCCGCCCCGGCGCGCGGCCGCAGCGGTGCGGGCAGGACCTCCTTGATCTCCGCGATGGCCACGGGAGGGAGGAGTCGGACGAAGAGGAGGAACCACATCCCGAACCAGGCGAAGCTGCCGACCATGATCCCCATCTCGGTCGTACTCGGGCGGTAATTCCCCCACGCAAACGGCATGTACTCGTGCGAGAGCGAGGTCACGATAATCACGAAGCGCTCGAACCACATCCCGATATTCACGAAGATCGAGATGACGAAGAGGGCGGCGATCGAGTGGCGGACCCGCTTGAACCAGAGCAGGACCGGGATCATGATGTTGCAGGTGAGCATCGTCCACGTCGCCCACCAGTAGTCCCCGAAGAGGCGGTTCCAGAAGGCTTGGCGCTCGGGATCCTCGCCCGAGTACCAGGCCATGAAGAACTCGGTGATGTAGGCGTAGGACACGATGAGCCCCGTGACGAGACACAGCTTCGCCATCGCGTCGAAGTGCTTCGTCGTCAGGTAGGCCTCGAGTCCGAAGGCCTTCCGCATCGGAACCATCAGGGTGATCACCATCGCGATCCCCGAGAAGATCGCGCCCGCCACGAAGTAGGGGGCGAAGATCGTCGCGTGCCACCCCGGCACGATCGACATCGCGAAATCCCACGAGACGACGGAGTGCACCGAGAGGACGAGCGGGGTCGCCAGCGCGGCAAGGTAGAGGTACGCCTTTCCGAAGTGGTGCCACTGGCGGTCCGTTCCCCGCCAGCCGAAGGAAACCAGCTGGTAGACCCGGTGCCTGAGGCTTCCCCGCTCGGCCTGGTCCCGCGCAGCGGCGACGTCGGGGATGAGGCCGAGAAGGAAAAAGAGCGAGGAGACGGTGAAGTAGGTGGTGACCGCGAAGACGTCCCAGACGAGCGGTGAGCGGAAGTTCGGCCAGAGAAGCCGCTCGTTCGGGTAGGGGAAGAGCCAGTAGGCGTGCCAGGCGCGCCCGAGGTGGATGATCGGGAAGAGCCCGGCCGTCATCACGGCGAAGACGGTCATCGCCTCTGCGGCCCGGTAGATCGACTGCCTCCACTTCGCGCGGAAGAGGAAGAGGATCGCCGAGATCAGCGTGCCCGAATGGGCGATACCGACCCAGAAGACGAAGCTCGTGATGTAGACACCCCAGCTCACAGGGGTGTTGAGTCCGCTCAGCCCGATTCCGCTGATCAGCTGGTTCGCCCACGAGTACCCGAGGAGGCCGACTCCCGCCACCGCGAGTCCGAAGAGCAGCCACCAGATCTTCCCCGGCCTGGAGAGGATCCGCAGGATGTCGACATTGACCTTCCCGTAGGACGGGATGTCGGGATGCGTCTGGGCCCCCCGCTCGAGGGTCGTGCTAGACATGGATGTCCTCGACGGCGTGCAGGGTGACCTTGCGCAGGTAGTTGACGGCCGGCTGCGTGTTGATGAGCACGTCGAGGACCCGGTAGGTGCGGTCACTGGCCGAGAGCTGCGCGACGCGTGACGCGGGGTCGCGGATGTTGCCGAACACGATCGCCTGGGCGGGACACCCCTGCTGGCAGGCCGGCACCACCTCGCCGTCTTCCACCGACCGGCCCTCGAGCGTCGCGCGGTTCTCCGCCTGGCGGATCCGCTGGACACAGAACGAGCACTTCTCCATGACGCCTCCGGACCGCACGGTGACGTCCGGGTTGTACTGCCAGTTCAGGGGCTCGGGTACTTCGGAGAAGTTGAACCAGTTGAAGACGCGGACCTTGTAGGGACAGTTGTTCGCGCAGTAGCGCGTCCCGACGCACCGGTTGTAGACCTGGGCGTTCAGCCCGTCCGGTGTGTGGTAGGCGGCGTACACCGGACAGACGGGCTCGCACGGGGCGTTGCCGCAGTGCTGGCAGAGCATCGGGAGGAAGCGGATGTCCACCGGACCGGGGATGTCGGCGTCGACCGTCTCGTAGAACCGCTCGAGGCGGATCCAGGCCAGATCGCGTCCCATCCGGACCTGGTCCTCGCCGACGGTGGCCACGTTGTTCTCCGACTGGCACGCCGTGATGCAGGCCGAGCACCCCGTGCACTTGTCCAGGTCGATGGTCATGGCCCACCGGGGCGCCGCCTCCGGGTCATACTCCCCGTAGCGCGCGCCCTCGAGCGGGTAGGCCTCCGGGATCCCTTCCTCGGCCTCGACGGGGACGAACCCGCCGACGGCCTGGAGCTCGTAGAGTTCGGTGTGCTCCTCTTCGTGGATCTCGCCGCCGAGCAGCGCCTCCAGCTCGACGGCCGGTGCGATCGGCCGGTGCCGCTGGTCGCTCGCGCCCTCGATGGAGGCGAGACCCCGGTGTTCGCCGGTCGGCTCGATGGTGACGCGGGTCGCGAGATGAACGAGGCCGCCGGAGGTCTGTTCGAGCGCAGGCGGAAGGAGGGTCATGGGATTCACGCCCCGTCCGTCGGCGTAGCGGCCGAAGCTGGTGTGCCCCCCGCCCATCGCGAGCGCGGCCGCATCCCTCCGGATCCCGGGGTACGCCCACACCGGGACCTCGACTTCGCCGTTCGGGGAGGTGACCCGGGCCAGGTCCCCGCTCGACACGCCGAGTTCGGCGGCGGTCTCCGGGTGCAGCTCGATCCATGAATGCCAGGCGATCTTCGAGACCGGATCCGCGAGTTCCTGGAGCCATGGCCGATTGGCCGAACGTCCGTCCCCGAACCGGTCGGAAGGATAGACGATGAGTGCGAGGCCGTCCCCCTCGAGCTCGGGCGCGTCGAAGCTCATCGCGCGATCGGGGGCCTGGAGCTCTCCGGCCGCCGCCTCCTCGGCGGGGAGTTCGACGACCCCGTCCCGGAGCGCTCTCCGCCAGAACGTCTCGAATGGTTCCTCGGACGCCAGCCCCGCGTGGACGTCCGACCAGGCGGAGCGCAGGTACTCCTGGTAGTCCGCGGCGCCGGGATCCTGCCCGAGCCCGGCTGCGAGCCCGAGGAGGATGTCGCCGCCAGTGCGCGAGTCGAAGTGGGGAACCGGCTGCATCGCTGGTTGCTGGAGCGCCCAGAGCCCGGGTCTCGGGTTGGAGTCTCCCCAGCTCTCGAGGAAGTGCCGGTCCGGGAGGACAAGGTCCGCTTGGACAGCCGTCTCGTCGAGCCGGTCGGTGATGGCCACGCTGAAGGGCACCGAGGCAAGCGCCTGCGAGAATCCGAACCCGGGCGGAAGCGTATAGGCCGGGTTCACGTTGTGGAGAATGAGCGCCTGGATCTCCCCGCCGGCCATCGAGTCGATGACGCCGGCGAGTCCAGCCGCGGGGCTCGCCGGGGCGCTCAGGTGCCCGTCCCACGGCCGGAGCGTCTGGCCGACCGCGCCGCCGACCGCATTGAGCAGGAGAACCGCCACGTTGGCTGCTGTCGCATTAGCGCCCTGTGCCGCGATGCCGGGTCCGACGGCGAGCCCCGGGCCGTCCGCGACGAAGCGCGCCGCAAGGTCCTCGATCGTCTCGACCGGGAGGCCGACCTGTGCCGAGACGGTCTC
This sequence comes from uncultured Gemmatimonadaceae bacterium, assembly GCA_964532325.1. Taxonomy (GTDB): domain Bacteria; phylum Gemmatimonadota; class Gemmatimonadetes; order Longimicrobiales; family Gaopeijiaceae; genus JAAXGI01. Next base: position 156,926 of record CAZHGS010000002.1, read on the forward strand.
CGGACCGTACGCCTGGAGGAGGTCGGCGTATGAGCCCGCATCCCCTCCCTCCCGCGCGATGACGTTCGCGATGGCGAGAGCGACGAGGGCTTCCGCGCCCGGCGCGACCGGCACCCACTCATCGGCGTTCTGGCCGGTGAGCGAGAGTCGCGGGCCGATGAATACGAAGGGGCTCTTGCCGCCTCCTTCCTCTGCTGCGCTTGCTGTGGCGAAGCCCCGGGTGTGCTCGACCGGAGAGATCCACGAACCCAGGAAGTCGGCGCCGAAGGAGAAGACGATCCCCGCCGAGGGGAAGTCGAAGGTGGGAATGGCGTTCGAGCCGAAGACGATCCGCGCCGCCTCCCTGAGCGGGGCCTCGGACGCTGCGTCGTATTCGATCCGCTGTCCGCCGGTCCCCGCCATCAGCTCGGCCTCAAGGCGGGCAAGCGTCGGCCCCGCCCGCCGGCTGACAAGCGCGACGGACGGAGCTGCGTCGCGGACCCCGGCGAGAAGGAGGCTCTCCGCCTCCTCCCAGGGGATCGGCTCGTGTCCGTCAGCTCCCCGCAGCATCGGGGACGTCAGCCGGTCCGGGTCATACAGGCCCTGGAGCGCGGATTGCCCGCGCGCGCAGAGTGCGCCCCCGGATATGGGATGGTTCGGGTTGCCCTCGAGCTTGATTGCCCGGCCCTCGCGCGTCTTGACCCAGACGCCGCAGCCGGAAGAGCACTCCCCGCAGACGGTCGAGTACCAGGTGGCGACGCCCGGGGTGATCTCCTCGGGCGCCGTCACATAGGGGATCAGCCTCTCCACCTGCTCGGTGGAGCAGCCCACGAGTCCGGCGCCGGCGCCGGTCACGCCTGCCACCCTCAGGAAGTCCCGGCGCTTGATCCCTTCGCTCATCGGCTGTCGCTGGTTGAGGCTCCCGAACGGTACATCGGGGTGTCGGGCACGGCGCGCGAGGCGCTCCGCTCCGCGATCAGTAGTGGCAAACCGTGCAGTCCCTCGAGGCTCCCTGCTCGATGTGGCAGCCCACGCAGAAGCCCATCGTCAGGGGCTGGTTCACCTCTTCGATCACCCGGATCTCCTGGACATCACCGTGGCAGGACGCGCACTCCACCCCGGCGGCGATGTGCCGCATGTGTGGGAACTGGACGTGGTCGGCGACCTTGTAGAGCCGGTCCCAGGCGATCGCCTCGCCGCGTTCGGCGTATCCCCTCAGGGTTTCGATCGCCCCCGGATCCTCGCTTCCTGAGACGAAGGCGTGGCATCCCATGCAGTTGGCGATGGGAGGGATGCCCGCGTTCATCGAACGCTCCGCGGAGAAGTGGCAGTACTGGCAGTCGATCTGGTTCTCCCCCGCGTGCACATCATGGGGGAAGTCGAAGGGCTGGCCCGAGAGCCCGGCTTCCGCCTCCCCGGCCGCGGGTTCGGCCTCCTGGGCCGCTGCGGGGGCCGCGATCCCCATGATGCCGAGCACGACTCCAAGCAGGACGTACCGGCGGTTCTTCATGGCATGGGCTCTCAATGGTCGCGAGGGGTCGGCCAGCCGCTCCCTTCCCCGGACGGGCGCCGGAAGTTAGGAAGCCCGCACCGGGGCGTCAACGTGGAGTCCTGCCGCGGAAAACTCCCGGCCTGCGGTCCGGTACGGGGCGCGTGGGCGTGCCGTCCGGGCCCGGGCCCACGTCCACGTATGACCGGCGTTCGGGCACCGCCCGCGTGAACGCCCGCGGTCATCAGCGGCTCTCTGCCCCGCGATGCCGGACGGGGTGCGGAGCGCCGGGAACTCGGGTCACCGGCGCCCCCCGGCCCTCGCTCGGATCGGAGGTGGTGGCAGGGCTCTTCTTATGATACCGTAGGGTGATGAGCGTATCCCGGGGCGATCCTCCGAGCCGCGGCCACCTTCTGGCCACGATCACCCACGACGGGCGCTTCTGGGACGTCTACGTCGAACTCGAGGACGAAGCGTCCCATCCCGCGGCCCATCGCGGACGGGTCGCCTTCGCCCCCGTCGACGCCAACGAGGGGGAGGAGTTGCTCCGGACGGCCGACGTGATCATCGAGCCTTCCCGCGAAGAGGCGCTCTGGAGGGCTCAGCGGCTCGACACGCACCATCTCGTGGCGCTCCTCCGCTCGCTCCTGCCCGGAGCGTGAGCGTGGCGCCCCGCGGCGCTTCGTCGCTGAATCGGATCCGGTGACGGGATCCTTCGTACCGCTGCGGGGGATATCCGCTCTTCGCCCCGGCGCGCCCACCACCTGTCTGCCAGAATCCGCCCGAACCTGCAAGGAGAACGGATGGCGATCTACCGCACTCGCTACTACGGCGAGGTGACCGTAGGCGTTGGATTCCGCGTCACGATTCCCACCGACATGCGCCACGATCTGGGGATCGAGGAGGGAGACATCCTCACGGTCCGGGTGGAAGAGAGCTCCTCGGGTACCCGGCAGATGGTGGTCTGGCGCTCCGAGCAGGAGGCGCGGGACTAGGGCCGCCGGCCCCGCCGCGTCAGGGGGCCGAAGTCCAGGAAACGAGGGCGTGAAGCGGGCCTGTCCCGTCATGGCGCCACCACGCGGGAGGCCAGGGCTGGTCCTCGAAAGAGGACACGCGCCTGATGCCGGTCGCGGCTAGGATCTCGGCAAGCTCGCCGATCCGGCCCGGCGGGGCCGCGAGGGCGAACGTCTGGAGGATGCTCCGGCCGGGCGTGAGCGCCGCGGGGAGCTTGGAGAGGCATTCGATGGGGCGCACGGTGACGGTGCGCCCCGCCGCGGGGAGCCGGAGTGGCGCGAACGGATCCGGCTCGTAGAGGACAGCCGCCCCGACCGGCGACCGGGAGAAGATCCGGTGCCCCGTTCCGGCTGCCTCCCTGAGCATCCATCGCTCCCGTTCCTGGCGCCGGGCCGCCGCGGCCGGAAGGTTCGCCGTTCCGGGAGGGAGCTCCGCCGCCAGGAGTTCCAGCGCGTCGAAGAGCCGCGCGGCCCACGCCGGGGGAGAAACCGCTCCCCCCTCCTCGACCCAGATGATCCGCGGGGAGACGCAGCCGCGCTGCTCGAAGGTCACGACCGCCCGGGCCGCCGCGCGGAGGACGGATCCGGCCTCCGGCGCGGCGGCTGCACACTCACGCGCGACGCCTCCCGCCGAGAGCCGGTGATGATATGCCACGAGCGGCGTGGCGGGGGGGATCCGGCGCCGGAGGAGGCGGATCAGCTCCAGGCTCCCGTACGCGACCACGCGGTCCGCGGTCCCCAGGGCGTGTTCCTCGAGGGGGCCGCCCTCTCCTCCCGGCCAGTACACGATGGCAACAGCGCGCGCGATTTCCGGGTCCGACGCCGCGAGCGCCCGCGCGAAGAGGGGGGCGAGGACCGTATCTCCCCTCCCCGGCTTCAGGAGCAGGGGGCACTTGACGAGGAGGGAGCGGATCATCGACGTCGCCGAGACGCCGGGGACGCTCCCTGCCCCGATGTGGATGGCGAACCTCCCCCCGACGGCCCGGAGCTTCCCGCCGAACCCGGCCGGCCGGAATCCGTCCAGCACGAGCGGATCGGGGAAATCGCCCCGCACCATCCGCCCGAGCCCTTCCGGCGTCCAGCCGCGCGCCATCCCGGTGACGATGGCGTCCGCGGCCGGGGCGGAGAGCCCGGCCTCCGCGGCAACCCGTTCGGTCGCCTTCCGGCGGACCGGATCGCCCGGGTCCAGGAAGCGGAGCCCGATCCGCCCGAGTGCGGGGGCGAGCTCGAGCACGGATCGGGAGGCGAGCGCCTCGCCCGCCCGGGCGAGGGCCCCGGTGAGAGCCTCCGCGTCGGCGCGCGTCCCGAGTTGCTCCGGTGTCCCCGGAGCGGCCGGGAGGAAGAGGGCCGATGGCCGGGTCAACGGCCCGTCCGCCCGTTGGCTTCGAGGAGCTCCTCCATTGCGAGGGAGCAGCCCCGGGGCTCGGCTCCCTCGGCCCGCCCGAGGAGCCGGAACCCCGCCCCGGCGGCGATCCCCAGATCCTCGGTCAGGACCGCCGCCACCGAGTCGAGGTTCGCGAGATCGATGTGGCAGAGCATCCCCGCCTCGCCCTCTCCGGCGGGGGCGAGTGAATCCGGGTCAAGCACCGCAGTCCGCGTCCACGGCGGGCCGAGGTAGTGACGCCCGGACGGCTCTGGCGGGGTGCTGCCGAGGAGGACGGGTTCGTAGAACTGCGAGAGCAGTTCCGTCATCCCGTACTCGCTCACGATCCGGGAGGACGGCAGCCGGAAGGTTCGCCCGATTTCCAGGTAGAGCTCCGCCCGGGAGACGCGTCGGACGCGCCCCTTGAATCCCCCCGTCTCGACGATGAATGAGCCGGCCGGAGGCTCCGGGAGGGGATCGCCGCGGAGCTCCCGGACCAGGTGCCAGAACCCGAAGGCCGTGCCGGCGACGAGCAGGGGGCGCTTCTCTTCCCGGGACCGCAGGATCTCCCGGCGGAGCGCCGCAGGCGAGAACCGCCACCGCGCGTCGGCGAGGAAGCGGCCGCCGCCCGGGTCCCACGCCTCCATCCAGACCCCGAGCATGTGCACAAGCGAGGAGTCCGGACGTGCCCCGGGGCTCGGGGTGAGCGCCACGATGTGGAGCGGTCCTCCCCCCGGGGACCGCCCGCCGCCCCTCCCGGCGGGATCCAGCCCGAGAAGATCGGCGGCGCAGCGGAGGAGGGACTCGTGGTAGAGCGAGAGGTCGCGCACACGGTGGGTGCCGCGCGCCCGCACTCCACTCCGCGTCCCGCTCGTCCGGAAGACGGCCTCGACGGGCCGTATGTCCAGGCCGTGGAGAGGAAGCTCCCGAAAGGCGGTCGCGGGGACCGGGGGTATCTCGCGCCAGTGGCCGAGCCGGCGGGGCTCGATGCCCCGGCGCCGGACATACGCCCCGTATACGGGGTTCGCATCCATCTGGTAGGCGAGGATCTCGAGTGCCAGCCGGGTGAATTCCCCCTCCTCCCTGAGCCTCTCCTCCCCGGGACGCATCGCGGCCCGGAGCGCGGCCCGGAGGGGTGCGCGCCGCTCCGCGAGCCCCCCTGCGATCCCCGGGTCCGTACGGGCGGCGCGCGCGGGCGGGGGATGCTCCATTCGGGTCAGCGTGCCGAAGAGCGGCGGACCCGCCCCGGCTCGAGTCCGCCCGCGAGGAGGATTTTCTCCTCCAGGCGCTCGCCCTCCTCGATGCAGAAGGCCTGGAGGGCCTCAAGAGACCTCCCCGCCTCGGCGTAGCGCTCCTCCGGGAAGTCTCCTCCCTCGGCGTGGCGGATCGCCCGGGAGAGGGCATCGAGTTCGCGGTCCGATTTCATGAGTGCGCGTCGCAGCCGCGCAAGGGCGCGCCGTGCCTCCGATTCGACTGTCGTCATCTGTTCCGGGCGCGGAGGTGAGGGCCGGCCCGTCCCGGCGGCGCGCGCCGCCGGGACGGGCCGGTGCGGCCTGCGAACGGGTGGCGTCTGCAGGCCGCGCCCCGTGCGGCCTGCGTCTCCGGCGGTGATAACTTGCATGCCCTCTGAGCGGAAGATAGTTCGATGGGCCACGGCGCGGGCTCGGGCCACCGGGACCGCCCAACACCTGGGAGAGGGCCGGATGTGAATACGGGGGACAGGCGGGAGCGGGAGGTCGCGGTCGTCGGGGCGGGCCCGTGCGGGCTCGCGGTTGCGGCCGCGGCTGCGGGCCGGGGGGTGGGCACGGTCCTCTTCGACCAGGGTCCGCTCTGTTCCTCCTTGGTGGACTACCCGCCGTACATGACCTTTTTCTCCACTCCCGAGAAGCTCGAGATCGAGGGCCTTCCCTTCGTAACGGCGGGAACGAACCCCACGCGGAAGGAGGCGCTTGCGTACTACCGTGGTGTGGCCCGCTACTTCGGCATGGATGTCCGGACCTACCATGAGGTGGAGCGGATCGTGAAGCGGGAGCCGGGCTTCGAGCTGAGAGTCCGCCGGAGCGGTCGCGCGCCGGAAACCTGGCGGGCCCGTGCCGTGGTGGTCGCGACCGGGGGCTTCGAGGAGCCGAACTATCTCGGGATCCCCGGGGAGGATCTCGGGAAGGTCTCGCACGCCTACCGCGAGGCACACCCCTACTGGAGGCAGGACGTGGTCGTCGTCGGCGGGGGAAACTCGGCCGTCGAAGCCGCCCTGGAACTCTTCCGCGTCGGCGCGCGCGTCACGCTCGTCCATATGAACGCCGACTTCGATTCGGGGGTGAAGGCGTGGGTGCTCCCCGATATACGCAACCGGGTGGCGGCGGGAGAGATCGCGGTCCGGTGGAATCATCGTCTCGCCGAGATCCGGCCGCGCTCCGTCCTTGTCCGGTCGGAGGAGACGGGGAGGACCGAGGAGCTTGCGAACGATTTCGTCCTCGCCCTCACCGGGTGGCGCCCCGGTCCCGAGCTCCTCCGCTCCGCGGGCGTCGCAGTGGATGGCGGGACGGGGGTGCCCGCCCACGACGGGGCCACGATGGAGACGCCGGTTCCGGGACTCTTCATTGCGGGGGTCCTCGCTGCCGGGATCGACGCGAACCGCATCTTCATCGAGAACGGCCGCCTCCATGGGGAGAAGATCCTCGAGCGGTATCTCGCCGGAGGCGGCGCCCGGTAGGTTCCGGCGACGCCCGGGAAGATCAGGGCCCGGGGGAACTTCTGGCTCCGTCGAGGAGCGGGCCGACGATCCAGATCACGACGCGGAAGTAGATCAGGAGTCCGACGACGTCCATGACGGTGGTGATGCCCGGCGAGGACGTGAGGGCCGGATCGATCCTCAGCCGGCGGAAGAGGAAGGGGAGGCTTGCCCCGACGAGATTCGCGGTGAACGAGATCAGGACCATCGTGATGCCGAGTGCAGCCGCGATGCGCGGCTCCGCGCGAAATATCAGCACATAGAGTGCCATGAAGAGCCCGAAGGCGGCTCCGAGGAGTATGCCGGTCCCCACCTCCTTGGCAAGCACCTTCAGGTAGTCGCGGAGTTCGAGCTCGCGGGTGGCGAGGGCGCGAACGACGAGGGTGGAGACCTGCGCTCCCACATTCCCCCCTGTTCCGATCAGAAGCGGGATGAAGGCTGCGAGGATCACGATCTCTTCGATGATCGCCTCGTAGTGGGCGATAACGTTGAAGGTGAGCGTCATCGAAACCACGAGCAGGACAAGCCACGAGGCGCGCTTGCGGAAGAGGAGCCAGGGGTTGGCGTGCACGTAGTCGACGTCGATCGGCGCCGCACCGAGCCGGTGGATGTCTTCGGTGGCTTCCTCTTCGAGGACGTCGAGGACGTCGTCGACCGTCACGATGCCCACGAGGCGGCCCGCCTTGTCCACGACCGGTAGAACCGGGAAGTCGTAGTCGGCCATGAGGCGCGCCACGTCCTCCTGGTCCGTCTCCGTACGGACACGGACCACGTCCGCGTTCATCACGTCCCGGACGCGGCGCGCGGGCTGGCTCACGATGAGGTCCCGGAGGGAGAGCACTCCCGCCAGGCGGTCCGATCCGTCCACGACGTAGAGGTAGTAGATCGTCTCGGCGTCGGGGCTGGCACGCCTGAGCACCTCGAGTACCTCGCCGCAGGTCATCGTGGCCCGCACGGAGAGGAACTCGGGCGTCATGAGCCCGCCGGCCTCTTCCTCGCCGTAGCCGACGAGCCTGTCGGCAACGGCGAGCGTCTCGGAGTCGAGCAGCGATTTGAGTTCCGTCACTCTCTCCGGGTCGCTCGCCGCGAACGCCTGGAGGACGTCGGCGAGGTCGTCCGGACTCAGCTCCTCCACCACCTCCGCCAGACGGCGGGGCGGGAGGATGTCGAGCAGCTCGGGCTGTTCGTGGTCGGAGAGGTTGGAGACGACCTCGGCCGCCTTCCCCGCGGGGCTCAGGGTGAGGATCGTCGCGCGCTCGCCCGGGTCGAGCTCTGGCCAGACGTCGAGCAGCTGCTGGGGGTGAAGCTCCGCGAGCATGGCCGCGAGCGTGTCCGGCTCGTCGTGCGCAAGGGCGCGCCGGAGGTCGCCGAGCAACGTCAGCGGGTCGAACGCAGGGCTCATTCGTGCCTCTCTCGGGCGGCCGCCGGGCTCAGCGTGCGGCGCCCGGATCGTCTTCCGGCCTGACCCAGCCCCCGGCCGAGAGCGCCCGGACGCGCGCGCGCGGGCCGTCGTGCGCACCGAGGAAGACCGTCGCCGGAGGCTCGACCTCTCGGCGGACGAACGCAAGCCCGATTCCCTGGCCAAACAGCGGTGAGACCGCCGTGGACGCCACGGTACCCGCGGACCTCTCCCGACCGGGGGCGAACAGCCGGGTCCCTCTCGCGGGGAGAGGGGCGTTGCCGAGCAGCAGCCCCCGCAGACTCCGGTTTACGTGGCCCCGGTCGCGGATGCGGACGACGACCTCCTGCCCCGTGAAGCACCCCTTGGCGAAGTTGATGCACCGCTCCTCGATCCCCGCCTCCGCCGGCATCGTCTTCGTGTCCAGCTCGAACCCGAAAGCCGGGCGCCCCTTCTCGAGGCGGAGCAGGTGCCAGAGGCCGGCGCTCCCGTCGTCGGCGCCGGCCTGGCGGAGCATGCGTGCCGCGTCGCGCACGCGCGAGAGGGGACCGACGATGTCGAAGGCGGGAGGGATGACATCACCGGACCGAACGACGCGGATCGCTCCGTCCGGCTCACCGCCGGTGATCCACACATCTCCCTCGGCCCCCTCCCCGAGCTCGGATTCGCGGCCCGCGAGCCCGGGGGTCCGGGTGAGCGCCCGCGCCGCCCCGGAGCCTGCGACGGTCATCGTGCCGAGTGCCGTCCCGGGCGGGCCCGCCCGGGCCAGCCTCGGCGGGAGGTACTTGCCGAAGTGGGCGAGGGCGCCGTCGAGACCGCTGGCCGGCAGGTCCAGCAGCATGCTGCCGCCTCCGTCGCCGAGCCGGTGGACCCGCAGGTCCGTGACGAGGCGGCCCTTCGGGGTGAGGATCGCGGCGTAGGGGGCGAAGCCGGTCCGGATCCCGCCGCTCCGGAGGAGGGCGGGCGGCAACGAGTTCGTCAGGATCCCGGTGAGCATCTCGCCGACAGCGCGGCCCGACACGACGAGAAACGCTCGCGGGTCGCGCTCCAGAAGCGCCGCCCCCCCCTGTGCCGCTCCGTATCCGCCGGTCATGGCCCGGTGTTCCCGCTCCCCGAGGCCTTCAGCTCCCTGACGAGAGCCCGCACACGGCCCGCATCCGGTGCGACGGGCACGTAGTCCAGGTACCACTGGAGCTGCTCGATCGCCTCGCCGGGACGCCCGAGGCGGGCGAGCAGCGTCCCCCGGTCGCGGATCTGGCTCGCCGCCGTCGGGTGGATCACGAGAATCCGCTCCACGGCGGCGAGAGCGCGGCCGTAGTCCTGGATGTTGACGTAGATGCCCTTCAGGTTCGAGAGCAGGCGCACCACGATATCCCTCCGGCCGGCCGCCTTCAGGAACCGGGACCGTACCCGCACCATCTTTCCGTAGACCCGGTCGAGCAGCTCCTGCGCCTGATCCTCGAACCAGATGCGGCCGCCGTCGAAGGGGTCGATCAGGAGGTGTCCGGTCAGGCCGGTGTAGCGGACGAGGAAGTGGCCCGGGAAGTTCACGCCCTCGAGCGGCAGGCGGAGCCGCCATCCGACCTCGAGAAGAATGATGCCGAGGGTGAGCGGGATCCCCTTCCTCCGGTCCATCACATCATTCAGGAAGGAGTTGCGTGGATCGTAGTATGCCTCCCGGTTTCCGCGGTAGCGTTTCCGGGCGAAGAGGTCGCCAAGGAGCTCCTGGACGGCCACCAGCTCCGCCGGTTCGCCGCCGATCCGGTCCTTGACCTCCTCGGCCATCTGGTCCAGGCGTCCGAGATGGCCCTCGACGGAGAGGCCGGGATACTGCTCCCGCGCGACCAGGAGCGCGGCGCGGGCCAGATCCACCCTCTCGTCGGCCTGCCGGACTTCCCTTGTGAAGTCGCGTCGCACGGATGGCCCGGGATCACTCATCTGGTCGTGCTCTCTGCTGCCGCGTGTCCGTTCGGCCGCTCCGCGCCCGGAGGCCCGGGGCGGCCCTGGTGAAACTACCCGGCCGGCGGCGGGCGCGCCTCTCCGTTGCCCCTGCGGCGGTGTGGCCGGCTCGCCGCCCGCCAGTACCGACAAGCTAATCCCGGCCGCTCGCCTCCCACAGGGCGCCGCAGCAGGCTTCGCGGAGCCGCCGGGAGGTCGGGCCGGAGCCGCCTCACGCCCTCGCGGGCTCTCGCCGCAGGCGTCCTGCGCGTCCGCCGGGTGGCGGATGGGTCCGCGCACCGCGCCGTCGCAGCGGCACTCGCCCGGCACCGGCGCATTCCCGGACACTCGTTGCTCCCGACGGGGCGCCCGGGTACACTCGGGGCCATGACGGCTCCCGCAAGCTTCCGGATCATCCGGGATCCGCTCTGGAACGCGATAAGGCTCGACCCGGTCGCGGCCCGGATCGTCGATACCACCACCTTCCAGCGGCAACGCTATATCCGGCAGCTCGGGCTGGCATACCTCGTCTACCCGGGCGCGACGCACACGCGCTTCGCGCACGCGCTCGGGGTATACCACCTGGCCGGGAGGGCGCTCCAGCTCCTCCGGGAGAGAGGGGACGTGCCGGCGGGGGTTTGGGCCGGCTCGGAACTCATTCCCTACGCAGCGCTCCTGCACGATATCGGACACTATGCCTTTTCACATGCCCTCGAGGAACTCGAGGCGGACCGGTTCCCGGGTCCTCACGAGGAGGTCAGCGCACGCTACTTCGACTCGCCGGAGCTCAAGGAGGCCCTCCGTCCGCTGGGCCCCGGCGCGGCGCGGCGCATCCATGGAATCATCCTGGGCGACAGCGACCTCCCCCTCCGGGGCCTTGTCAGCGGGAGCCTCGACCTCGACAAGATGGAGTACCTGAGGCGGGATGCGCACTTCTGCGGCGTTCCGTACGGCGAGGTGGATGTCGACCGGCTCCTGCAGGGCCTCGTCGTCCTGGAGGATCCCGATTCGGGGAGGTCGGAGATCGGCATCCAGGAGAAGGCGATCAGCACCCTCGAGACCCTTCTCTTCGCGAAATACCAGATGTTCCGCAATGTGTACTGGCATCACGCCGTGCGGAGCGCCTCGGCCCTCTACCGGCGGATCGTGGGTGATGCCGTCGTGGCGGGCCTCGTTGCCAGGGACGAGCTCGTCGGCCCGACCGACGAAGACCTTCTCTACCGGATCCGGCGGAAGGCGTCCTCGCATACCGATCCGCAGGTGCAGCGCATCGGGGCCCGGTGGGTGTCCCGCCTCCTGGCCCGGCGGCTCCCGAAGCGCGCCTGCGAACTCACCGCACCTGAACTCGAGGGCGTAGGGCTCCCGCGCTGGGTCTCCGTGGAGGGTCGCGAGCGCCGGCGCGCGGAGGACGCGCTTGCCTCCGAGTTCGGCCTCCACTCCGGCGAGGTGATGATCGACTACCCATCGAAGCGGCGGATGCTGGACCTGGATCTTCTCGTGCTCAGGAGGAGCGGCGACGTTGAACGCCTCGGTTCCGGAGGGCTCCCGGGCCTTATCGATCTTCCGGGCGTGGCGCAGGAGCTCTACCGCTCAAGTCGGGTCCTCAGGGTATTCGCGACGGAGCGCCGCGAGGTGGCGGCCGGAAGGGTTCTCGGGTTGCTGGGCGGCGGGCCATAGGGGGGGAACCGTGGGGAGAGGAGGGTTTAGCAGTTGCGCGGCCGGTTGTGAAACCGATCCGGGAGGAACGGGTATAGCAACGGCTGTGAGCGCGAACGGCCGCGGGGCCTGACTCACGCGGTGCCCGCGGTACGAACCAGAGCGGGGGTTCTGCTGACTCCCGGGAGACAGATCGACATGGCCACCAGAGCCCGGAACGCGCGTCCGAAGAGGAAGGGACGGTCGCGGGGACCGTTGAGCGCGTTCGACAGCACCCTCGACGAGCAGACCGCTCTCGACCAGTACCTGCGCGATGTGAGCCGGCACGAGCTCATCACGCCCGAGAAGGAGAAGGAGCTCGGGGCGCTTGCGCAGGCGGGCGACGAGGACGCGGTCCAGGAGCTCGCGCGGGCGAACCTGAGGTTCGTGATCAGCGTGGCGAAGAAGTACCAGAACCGTGGTGTGTCACTCACCGACCTGATCCAGGAGGGGAACGTCGGGCTTGTCACCGCGGCTCGGAAATTCGATCCCGAGCAGGGGGTCAAGTTCATCTCGTACGCCGTCTGGTGGATTCGCCAGGCGATCCTGGCCGCGCTGGCAAACCACGGCCGCACGGTGCGGGTGCCGCTGAACCGGGCGTCGGACCTGGCCCGCATCTTCCGCGAGAAGGAGCGGCTGAAGCAGGAACTCGGGCGCGACCCGAATCCCGAAGAGCTGAGCGCCGCGACCGACCTCACGCCCGAGCTGATCGAGTCGCTCCAGACGCTGAACGCGGCCGAGATCCGCTTGGATGCGCCGATCGGCGACAGCGAGGATTCGCAGCTCGTCGAGCGCTTCATCAACGAGGAGGCCGCCGAGCCGGAACAGGATGTCGAGATGCGCCTGCTGTCCGAGGCCGTCTCGGGGGCGCTCAAGACCCTCGAGGCACGCGACGCCAAGGTGCTCCGTCTCTATTTCGGACTTGATGGGGAGTGCGAGCATACCCTCGAGGAAATCGGCAACATGCTGGGTGTTACGCGGGAGCGGATCCGCCAGCTCAGGGACCGTGCGCTCCGCCGGCTCCGCGAAGGAAAGAAGGGCTCGGCGCTGGAGTCCTTCGCGGCGTAGTTCCGGTGCGGCCCGTCGCGGACCCGCCCCGCCCGGCCGTGCGCTCCGCAGTGGGCGCGGCCGGGCGGGGCGATCCCGTTCAGGCCACTCCCGAAGGCGCGCCGGCGCCCCGGTGACGCCTCCCGGCCGCAGCCGTGAGGGGCGAGTCCTCGAGGCGGCGGGTGGGTTCTATCTGACTCAGCTTGAGGAAGGTCGCCGGGTCGAGGCCCGGCTCCGGGGACGCCTGAAGAGGATCGCCCGCACGGGCGACCGGGTTGTCGCCGGCGAGAAGGTCGTGGCGCGCAGGGACCGGGAGAGCGGCGCTTGGACGATCGAGGCCGTGCGGGAGCGGGACAACGAGCTCGTGCGTGCCGGTCCCGGCGGCCGGCGCCCGAAGGTGGTGGCCGCCAACGTCGACCGCCTCTTCGTCGTCCTCTCCGCGGTCGATCCTCCGCTCGCTTCCCGCACTGCGGACCGCTTCCTGATCCTGGGGGAGGCCTGCGGGATCCCCCCGATCCTGGTGATCAACAAGCTGGACCTGCCCCGGGCCGCCCGTGTGGCGGAATCGGCGGCGTCAGCCTACGCGACCGCAGGCTACGAGGTGCTGGGCGTTTCGGCCCGTACCGGAGCCGGCCTTGAGGCGGTCCGGACGCGCATGGGCGATGGCGTGTCCGTCCTGATTGGACCGTCCGGGGTCGGGAAGTCGACGATTCTCAATGCGCTCTTCCCGGGGCTCGGGCTCCGTACGGCCGCGGTGAGCCGGCGCGGGGGAAGGGGCCGCCACACCACGGTGAGGGCGCGTCTCTTCGCAGTGGCCCCCGGGGCGTGGGTGGCCGATACGCCGGGGTTCTCCGACGTGACCCTCTGGGGGGTCGACCCGGCCCGCCTGTCCGACGCCTTCCGGGAGTTCCGGGAACCGTCGGCGCGTTGCCGCTTCCGGCGATGCACGCATTCCCACGAGCCCGACTGCGGGGTGGGGGCTGCCGTATCGGATGGCCGGATCGCGAGGGCGCGCTACGAGAGCTACCTGGCCCTGCTCGGCGACGCCTGACCTCCGGCGCGGGCGTCGGCGGGACGCCGCCCGTGCCGGGGTCCGCCCCCCGCGGCCGGTGCCTTGCGACCCGGACGGGGCTCGGGGGCCTCGTTCCCTGCCCCCGCGAGGGGCGTGACATGCCAGTGCCCGGTGGCGGGATCGTCCGTCACGGCGACGGGCCACCGGTAGACGCGCTCCAGGACCTCCTCCCGGAGGACGGCGTCCGGGGTTCCCTCCGCTCCGACCCTTCCCCCGTCCAGGAGGAGGATCCGGTCGGCGAAGCGGGCGGCCAGTTCGATCTGGTGGGTGACGAGGATCACCGTCCGCCCGTCGTCGGCGGCCGTGCGGAGGAGGTGCAGGATCGCCATCTCGTGCCGGAGGTCGAGGCTCGCGGTGGGTTCGTCGAGCACGAGTGCGTCCGGTTCCTGCGCCATGGCGCGGGCGATCCTCGCCCGCTGCCACTCCCCGCCGGAGAGTGTCCCCAGCCACCGGTCGGCGAGGTCGGTCACTCTGCATGCCTCCAGCGCCGCCGCGACCGTCCGTCGGTCCTTCGCGCTCTCGCCGCGGATCGCCCCGAGGTGGGGGTAGCGCCCCATCGAGACGAAGTCCCGCACCGAGATCGGAAAGGTGACACTCTCGTGCTGGGTGACCACCCCGACCGAGCGCGCGATCGCGCGCCGGCTCCATGCATGGACCGGTCTCCCCGCCAGCCGGACGTGCCCCGCCGCGAGCGGGACCGAACCGAGCAGTGCCCGGAGGAGCGTCGACTTCCCCGAGCCGTTCGGTCCGAGCACGGCGTACAGCGAGCCGGAGGGTATGTGGATCGAGACATCCCGGAGCGCGAGCGGCCGGCTCCGGCTGTAGCGGACAGAAACCCCGTCGGTCTCGAAGTTCATCGGCCGGGTCCCTTCTTCAGGAGGAGGAGGAAGAAGGGAACGCCGACGAGTGCCGTCACGATCCCGACAGGGATCTCTGCGGGAGCGAGTGCGGTCCGCGCCACGAGATCGGCGACCGTGAGGAAGGCAGCCCCGGCGAGGAAGGAGAGGGGGAGCAGCAGCCGGTGGTCGCCGCCCGCGACGAGGCGGACTCCGTGGGGGACGATGAGCCCGACGAAGCCGATGACACCGGCAAATGTGACGCCCGCGGCGGCCACGAGGGACGCCGATCCGTAGGCCAGCCGCTTGATGCGCTCGACATCGGTGCCAAGATACGTGGCCGTCTCCTCGCCGATCGCCATCGCATTGAGTGGCCGCGCGAGGGAGACAAGCACGGCAAGGAGCGGGATCGTGTAGGCGGCGACGACGGTCACGCCCCCCCAGCTCGCACCATCGATGCTGCCCATCATCCAGAGGAGGGCCGAACGGATCGTGTTTGCCTCGGCAAGCGTCAGCACCAGGGCGACGCATGCCTGGAAGAAGGCTCCCACGACGACCCCGGCCAGCAGGAGAACGCCGACGTCCATCCGGCGCGTGCCCGAGAAGGCGACGCCGAAGACGAGCCCGATGGCCAGGAGCGCGCCCGCGAACGCCGCGAGCGGGAGCGCGAAGGAGGCGACCGAGACCCACCCGCCCGCGAGAGCCAGGACCGCTCCGAGGGCGGCACCGCCGGAGATCCCCAGGATGTACGGTTCAGCGAGCGGGTTCCGGAGGAGTGCCTGGAGGGTTGCGCCCGCCACGGCGAGCCCGCCGCCGACGAGACTCGCCATGAGAGCGCGCGGGGCGCGGAGTCCGGTGATGATGAACCGGTCCGGCCCGGACCCCGAGCCCGACAGCGCCGCGAGGAACTCGGCACGGGTGAGCGCAACGGCACCGTACCTGACCGCAAGCAGGAGTCCGAACGCGGCGGCTGTGCCGGCGCAGGCGAGAGCGAGCGGCGCCGGCAGGGGCCGGAGTCTCATCCTTCGCCGGCCGGGCCCAGCAGAGCAGAGAGCAGGCGGACGGATTCACCGAGCTTCAGGCCCGGCGTCAGCACACGGAGCGGGAACTCACGGAGCGGGATGTGTGCGAGGGGATCGGGCAGGGGAGTCTCCTGGGGCGCGAGGATGAGGTCGGGCTCGCGGACGAGGATCTCCTCGAGGCTGATCGGCGCATAGAGGACCCCGAGGTCCGGGAAGACGTTGCTCCCTCCCGCAGCCGAGAGGAGCTCGCTCAGGAAGGTTGCGGGCCCGGCGACTGTCGGGGGATCGCCCCCGACAAGGAGGGCGACGCGGGCGGGCCGCCGCCCACCGGCCTCCCGGCGCGCCCGCTCCACGTCACGCTCCGTCGCCCGGCGGAGCGAGTCCGCCCGGGCTTCTTCTCCGACCATGGTCCCGAGGAGGCGGATGATCCTCCCGATGTCCTCGATGCGGTCCGGACGGATCGCCGCATGGGCGATTCCGCTGGCATCCAGTCGTCGCGGGGTGGCCGGATCGGATTCCGCCCGGAACCGGACCACCAGGTCCGGATCGAGGTCGACGATCCGCTCGATCGAGGGCCGGAGTCCCCCTCCCACCGAGGGGAGATGCGCGACGCGGGCCTCCGTGTCGTACTCCGTCCGCCCCACGAGGCGAGCGTCCTGGCCGAGGGCGAGAAGGATCTCGGTCGCCGATGGGACGAGGGAGAGGATCCGCTCCGGCGGCGCGTGGAGCTCGATCCCGGACCCCGCGTCATCCACGACCCGGATCGGCGAGGAGCCGAAAGGCCTGCTGTCCTCGCCGCTCGATCCGCACCCGGCGGCGAAGGCGGTCCAGAGCGCGCAGAGAAGGGCGACTCCTCTGCCCCCTCCGCGCGTCGGGGGGCGCGCCCCGCACCTCCCCGCGCCGGGTCCGCTGCGCACGTTCTCAGCGGGCGAGGGAAGCCGCCGCCGCCCGCCTCCCGGGCACCGAAAGGGACTCCGGGCCGGGCCGGGGCGGCGCTGCGGTTCGGTCCGGCTGTGGGCTTCCGGGTGCCGCGATCCGGTGGGGACCGCCGCCCGGGAGCGGGCGTGCCGGACAGCGGTGGAGATCACGTTGTCGCATGCCGGGGCCCCGGTTAAGATGACAGGGAATGCCAGACAGGCGAAGCACTTGGCATGGGAAGCGGCAGGCGGGTTCACCCGGCTGCCGGGGCCGCCGCGCGGTGGCCGGGCTAGGTTGCGGGGCCCGGCCCCCTAGTCTACCCGGGCCCCGGAGCGAGCGCAAAGGCGCTCCCGGGCCAGTTCCGGGTCGTGTCGCTGCGCAGGGGGGAGGTTGCCGAACACGGAGTGGTTCAGGCGGGTGATGTCCCGCTATCCGTCCGGAGTCACGGTGGTGACGGGTCGGGATCCTGCCGGCCGGGCCGTAGGATTCACCGCGAGCGCCGTTTCCTCCGTCTCGCTCCATCCGCCGCTGGTCCTCGTCTGTGCGGACCGGGATTCCGCCTCGCTGCCGGTGCTCGTCGAGGGCGGTCGTTTCGCCGTTTCCTTTCTTCGGGCCGAGCACGTCGAACTCGCGCGGCGCTTCTCCGCCGACCTTCCCGGGGAGCGCTTCCATGAACTCAGGGTGACGGACACCCCGGCGGGACTGCCCGTCCTCGAGGGCGCGCTGGCCTGGACCGGTTGCCGGTTGTGGAAGTGCGTGGACGCCGGGGACCACGTCATCCTCATCGGGGAGGTCGTCGACCACGGCCTCGGCGAGGACGGCTCCCCGCTCGTCTTCTTCGGAAGCGCGTACGGTACCTTCGCCGATCTCCCGAAGGACTGAGAGTGCGGCTTGTACACCTCTCGGATCTCCACCTCGGGTTCCGGGCCTACTTCCACCTGGAGCGCGGGTGGAACCGGCGGGAGCGGGACATTGCGACCGCCTTCCGCGCCGCTCTCGAGGAGGCCGCCCGGCTCCGTCCCGCCCTCGTCCTGATCACGGGCGACGTTTTCGACGGACCGAACCCGCCGAGCACAGCGTTCCTGACGCTGCACCGCGTCCTCTCCCATCTTCGAAGGCGGCTTCCGGCCGTGCCGGTGCTCATGATCGCGGGCGAGCGGGATTCTCCAAGGAGCCCGGCCGATCCCGGTCCGGTGGCGGTGCTCGACAGCCTTCCCGGCGTCGAGGCGGCTGCCGGAGCCCCGAGATCCGTTCACCTGGCGGCACTCGACGCCCACGCGCTCCTCATACCGTTCCGGGCGGCTGCGGGCCCTCCGTTTCCGGATGTACGTCCCGATCCCTCGGCGCGCTGGAACCTCCTGCTTGTCCGAGGGCGTCCGTCCCCCGCGGGCAACGGGATCGCGGTCGATTCCTCCGAATGGGACTATGTGGCCGTGGGAGGTGACCACCGGGCGGCGAAACACCGGTCGAACGTATGGACAGCCGGCGCCCCGGAGCGGCCCGGTACCTGTCCGTGGAAGGAGGCGACCGAAGAGCGGGGGTTTCTGGCCTTCGACCTGGCCTCCGGAACCGCGGAGTTCCATCCGATCACCGGCCGGCCCGTCGTGGATCTCGCTCCGGTGCGCGTCACCGCCGGGGAGCCCGACTCGGGCACCCGGCGCCTTCGTGAGGTCCTCCAGGGGGTACCGGGCGGGGTCGAGGGGAAGATCGTGCGTGCGCGCCTGAAGGGAGAGATCGTCACACCGGGGGACGGCGTGTCGCAGGGGCTCCTTGACGCCGTGCTCCGGCGGGCGGCGCATCTCGAGATCCATATGGAGCCGCTCCGGAGTCCCGGCGGGTGGCAGCCGGGGCAGCCGGCGTGGGCACCGGACGCCCTCCACGTCCCTGGGGTCGGGAGTCTGCCGCCGGTCGAGCCCGGCGCATCCTGGGGCATCACCCTCATCACCTCGGAGGTGGAGTCGGTCCGGGCGCGACTCGCCGAGACGCTCAGGCGGGGCCCGCCGGCGCACGACGGCGATGTCCGGTCCGGGCAACTCCGGACCGATCCGTATCCGCCGACCGATCCGGACCTTGCGCTCCTCTGGGCCGGGGATCCGGATCCGCGAGCGCAGATCCGCCGCTACCTCCGGGAGGGAGAGCATGAGGCATCCGGAGACGGAGAGGAGCGCGGGAGTGCCGGCCGTGTCCCTTCCGGAGCCGCCGATGCGCTCGACGCGCTCGAGGCTGCACTCACGGAGAGGCGGGCGGACTGGATCGAGGCCTCGGGGGACCTCGAGGTCGCGAATCTCCAGTGGGCGCAGGAGCGGCAGGAAGCGGAGTCGAAGCTGCAGGCCTACCGGGACCGGGCGGCTGAACTCCGTGACCGGACCAGGGAGGTCGTGGCCGGTGAAGGGGAGGCGGAGTGCCCTGCCTGCGGGCGGAAGCTGGGAGAGGGGTATGCGGATCTCCTGGCCACGCTGCGGACCGAGTGGGAGGAGGTCGTGCAGGACGGACGCTGGTGGGCACGGCGGCGTAGGCAACTGGACGAGAAGCCCGAGGAGCTGCAGCGGCTCGAGGAACACGCGCTCCGCCTCCAGGTGAAGGCGGAGAGGGCGGCGGAAGAACTCGAGCGGGCCCGGGTCGGGCGCGGCCGGCCCGAGCCGGATCCGGCCGCCGTCACCCCCGGTCCGCCGGACGGTCGCGCCGGCGGCATGGCCCGGCCCGGCGTGGAGGATCGTCTTCGCGACCTCCTGAGAAGGGCCGGAGGTCTGCTCAGCCGGATCACCGAAGGCCGCCTGGTCGGCCTCTGCGTCCGGAGCGGTGTCCGGGTCGTCGGAGCGGACGGTACCGCTCGCGCCCCGAGCGGTCTCGAGGCTGTCGCCGCCCGTCTCGCCGTGCATCTCGCCATCTGGCTCGACCGTCGCTCGGGCCATCCGACGGTTGGCGCTCTCCTCGTGTGGGAACTCTTCGAGAGCGGTGTGGAGGAGCTGCTGCGCGGTGTGCTGGATCTCCTCTCCGACCGGATGCACTTTCCCGTCCCCATCCTCGTCATTGCCCCGCCATCTGCCGCGGAGCACGCCCCCGGCGTCTTCTTCCAGGTCGTGGAGCTGGTGGCGACCGGTGAGGGACGCCCCGTATTCCGGCGCACGCGTCTCGCGCGCCCGGTGCTCTCGATCGTCAGCTGAAGCGTCGAGCCCTGGACGGTCTGGCCCGCGCAGCAGTCGAGGGCTGAAGCAGAAGCACGCCCCGGCGGTCACTCTCCACCCGCCATCCTGGAGGGCACCATGTCGTGGCGCTGTACTCGGCGACGATGGCGGGCCCGGCGAGCGACGATCCGGCGGCGAGGTCCGAGCGTTCGTAGATCGGGACGTCGAGATCGGCGCCGTGCGCGCGAACCCCGCCCCGGTCCGCGACGGGGACAGGTCCCTCCGTAGACGCCGGGATCTCCGGAAGCCGGACCGCCTCGCCCGGCCCTTCGATCCTCGCCCGGAGCGTCACCGCCTCGACGGGCGATCTTCTCCGGTACCCGTAGCGCTCTTCGTGCGCGCGGTGAAACGACTGGATCCACCCCCGCGCGGGAACGGTGAGTTCGAAGCTCTGGCCCCGGTAGCGCGCATCGATCCGGCGCTGGGCGGAGAGGCGCGCGGGATCGGCGCCGTCCTCGAGCATCTCGCCGAGCGCTGCCTCCTCGAGTGCCCCGAGGATCGACCGGAGCTGACGGTCCGCTCCCGGATCCTCCGAGGAGATGAGGACCGTGCGTGCCCGCTCCCGGACCACGGGTGCGACCAGCATCCCGTACGCCGACAGAAGCCCCGGGTGAGGCGGGACCAGGACCCCCTTCAGCCCCAGCGATCCGGCGAGCTCCACCGCGTGGAGTCCGGCCGCGCCTCCGAACGCCACGAGATGGTAGTCGGCCGGATCCACCCCGCGCTCCACGGAGATGACGCGAAGCGCCCTCTCCATCGCGCTGTTCGCGACCCGGAGGATCCCTTCGGCCAGCTCATCGGGGGAGAGCCCGGCTGCTTTCGCCAGCGAGGTCATCGGGCGGTCGAGTGCAGCCCTCCTGAGGCGAGCGGCCCGGGAGAGCTTCCGGGAGTCGGGGAGGCGCCCCAGCCACACGTGGGCGTCGGTGACCGTGATCCGCTTCCCGCCGTTCCCGTACGATACGGGCCCCGGCCTTGCCCCGGCGCTTTCCGGCCCGACCCTGAGCGCGCCGGCAGGGTCGAGAGAGGCGATCGATCCGCCGCCGGCGCCGACAGTGTGTATGTCCAGCAGGGGCACTGCGATCGGGATCCCGCCGACCGATCCCTCGCGCGTGTGCAGGGGTGAACCCGGGATGAGGCTCACGTCCGTGGACGTCCCGCCCATGTCGAAGGAGATCACCCTCGCGTGGCCGCTCCGCCGGGCCCAGTCGATCGCGCCGACGACGCCCCCGGCCGGGCCCGAGAGCACGGTGTGTACCGGCTCGTCGCGGGACCGCCCGATCGCCAGCGCGCCGCCGTTCGATCCCATGACGCGCACGGTGTCCGCCTCGCATGCGTCCTCGAGACGGGTCAGGTAACGGCCGACGCGCGGCGCCACGTAGGCGTTGGCGACGGTCGTCGACGTCCTCTCGTACTCCCGGAACTCCGGGAGGACCGCCGAGGAGAGCGCCACCGGGGCGCGGATGCCGGAGAGCGCTTCGCCGACGGCCCCCTCGTGCCGGGGGTTGGCGTAGCTGTGAAGGAGTGCGACGGCGACAGCCTCCGCCCCGCGGACCCTGGCGGGGAGCTCCGCGAGCTCGCCTGCATCGACGCCGGCCAGCTCGAGCCCCCGGTGGTCGAGCCGGCCCGCGATTCCGATCCTGTCGTCGCGTGCGACCAACGGCGGCTGCCGATGCCCGGTGAGGGCGTAGAGTTGGGGCCGGTTCTGCCGCCCGATCTCGATCACGTCCTCGAACCCCCTGTTGGTGACCAGGAGAACGCGTGCCCCGCTCCGTTCGAGAAGAGTGTTCGTGGCGACCGTCGAACCCAGGATCAGCCGGTAGCCCGTCGGCTTCCGTCTCCCGAAGATCCGCTCGATCCCCGCGAGAACCGCCGCCGCGGGGTCGTCTGGGGTCGACGGCACCTTGAGTGCAGAGATTCGACCCGCCTCGAGGAGGAGGAGGTCGGTGAAGGTCCCGCCCGTGTCGACGGCGAGGACCGGTGCCGGACCGTCGCCCCCCGGCGCGTGTGCGTCTTTCCGGGGCCCGTCGCCGGATGGCCGGGATCCGGATGCGTCAGTTCCCATCTGGCCCTGCTCCCTCCGGTGGTCGACCGGCGTCCGGCAGCCCTGCTCCGATGCGGTCGGGCCGTCGTTGACATTCGTTTCGGCACCAAACATATATGCTACGTCTCATCCGCTACCTGTAGTGCATTATCCGGGGCCGCCCGCACGACAGCGTGGGCGGCCCCGGTTGTTGCGGGTCCGGCGTTGGACGATCCTGCGCGGCGGGGATCCTGCTCGGGACCGGGGCGGGCCTGCGGGTGCGGACCCGGTCGACCACTCCGTCCGCGGGTGACAGCGGGGAATCCCCATGGATCTGATCCCCTCCTTCGAGGTGTTTGCCGGACTCTCGAGGACAGCCCGGCTCGTTCCCGTCCGGGCGGAGTTCCTCTTCGACACCGAAACGGCCGTCACCGCCTACCGCAAGCTCGCGCGGCCTCCTTTCGGCTTCCTGCTCGAATCCGTGGTCGGGGGGGAGAAGTGGGCCCGGTACACCTTCCTCGGAACGGAGCCGAGCTCGGCGTGGCGGCTCCAGGGGGGCGAGGTCTCCCTCTGGGATCCCGGGCAGGGGTGGGTCGCGACGGAGGTCGGAGACCCGCTCGAGGACCTCGACCGGAGGCTCCGGGAGCGAAGCTGGGCCCGGGTCGGGGGGCTTCCCCGCTTCTGGGGCGGTGCGGTGGGTTACTTCAGCTATGATCTCGTGCGCCGCATTGAGCGGCTTCCGTCGATCGCCGAGGAGGATGCTGACCTCCCTCAGGCGATGGTGGTCTTCACCGATATCGTCCTCGCGATCGACAACCTTCTGGGTCGCGCGATGGCGATCCGGGCGGTGCCGGTCGAGCCGGGGCTAGCGGAGTCGGAGCTCAGGGCCCGCTACGACGGCGCTGCCGAGGCGATCGGTGCACTCGTCGGCCGGCTCGCCTCGGAGGAGGCGCCCCCGCCCCTCGCTCTCGCTGCCGGACCCGCAGGTGATCCCCCCTTCGACAGCACGATGACGAGGGCAGGCTACGAGTCGGCCGTCGAGAGGATCCGCGAGTACATTCTTGCGGGGGATGCCTTTCAGGTTGTGCTCAGCCAGCGGCTGAGCATGTCGCTTCGGGCCTCGCCCTTCGACCTCTACCGGGCCCTGAGATCGCTCAATCCGTCGCCGTATCTCTACTTCATGGAGCTCGACGGCGTTGGCCTGGTCGGCTCCTCCCCCGAGGTGCTGGCCCGGCTCGAGGACGGGACAGTCACGGTGAGACCGATTGCGGGAACCAGGCCCCGCGGCGGCGACCCCGAGGAGGATGCCGCGCTTGAGGCGGAGCTCCTCGGGGACGAGAAGGAGCTGGCCGAGCACCGGATGCTGGTTGATCTCGGGCGCAACGATGTCGGACGGGTCGCGCGCTACGGCTCGATCCGCGTCCCGGAGCTGATGGTCGTGGAGCGCTACTCGCATGTGATGCACCTCTGCTCCCAGGTGGAGGGTCGGCTGCGCGAGGGGCTTGGAGCCCTCGACGTGCTCAGGGCGACCTTTCCGGCAGGCACGGTCTCGGGAGCGCCCAAGATCCGGGCAATGGAAATCATCGAGGAGCTCGAGCCGGTCAGGCGCGGGCCCTACGCGGGTGCCGTGGGCTACCTGGGATACGGAGGGCAGTCCATGGATACCGCGATCGCCATCCGTACGGTCTTGGTGCACGGGGGGCGTGCATTCGTCCAGGCGGGCGCCGGTATCGTGGCCGATTCGGAGCCGGCCTTGGAGTATGAGGAGACGCTGAACAAGGCGCGCGCGCTTCTGCGGGCCGGCGTGATGGTCTCCTGAGTCCTGACGGGGCCCCGCCACCGCTCTGCGGGGGGACGCGGTGGACGTTCATGGCTTCGTCCACCGGGCGCTGGTGATGTCCACTCACCTGCGCAGGCGTCTTCGGTCCGGTGAACGGCCGCTTCGGCCGACGCGATCCTTCCGCGAGATCGGCTCCCCGGAGGGTCCGGGCCAGCCTCGACGGAGCTGGCTGGCCGGGGTTCCGGTGGCCGGGGTCGCGTCTGCGCGGTTCCCGGGCCAGGCAGGGGACCGCGCAGGCCGCACTTTCGGCCCCGTAGTGCGGTTACGCTTTCAGCGCGGATCGCCGGGGGGCGCAGGCACCCGGCGGGAGCCGGACGCGCTGACGTCCGGACCGGACGCTCGGTGCAGATCGGGGAAGGGTCGTCGCCGGCCCTCTCGCGGGGCCGTGCCGGGGCCGTTTGGGTTTACGGCCGGTGCGGGACGGTTGCCTGCTGATCGGGAGGGTCGGAGCCGCCGGGGCACGCCTGCGTAGGCGGGCTCGGGGTTCCCGGGCCGGAGTGATGGTCTTCCGTGCTTCCGCACGGCAGAGGCGCTCCGGTCAGATGACGGACTTGCTCCCCCAGCGGTACGTCCAGGACATGAGGATGCTCAGGGCGAGCGCGCCGATCATTCCGCCCGCGCTCAACGCCCTCTCGTCGCCGAACTCGAAGATCCCGACCCCGAGCATACCTCCGACGACGGCGCCGAAGGCACCGAAGACCATGGCGAGGAACCGGTTCCCGGGCTGTGCATCAGGGACCCTGACAAGAGCGCAGACGACGGTACCGACGATGACGCCGAGGATGATCCAGATACCCGCGCCGATCCAGTTCTCCATGAGCCCTTCCTTCGTGCACCGCCGGTCGTCCCTGCGGTCGCTCCGCAGGGAGGCGGCGGTTGCCGTACTGTGGGAATCCCGCCCCGGGGAGGTGTGCGTCGGGGACCTGCCTTCCCGGGCCGGGAATCTACCGATGCTGCTGTCCCGCGACTACACCCCGTGAAGACATGGTCTGCGTGCGCTCACTCCCGGGCCAGCCTCCGCTTGAGTTCGTCGAGCCTTGCCTGCGCCTCATCCGCCGGTGAGCGGGGCTCGTGGCCGGACGCAGAATCGGCGCCGGAACCCGGGTCCGCCGTCTCGCCGGGCCTGAAGCCGTCCCCGCCCGAGGCGTCGAGTTTCTCGATCTTCCCGGCGATGCGGTCCATCTCGTCAAATAGGGTCCGCGCCTGCCGCATGCGCCCGCGCGACCGGGCCCGCCCCACCGCGGCCACGATCGACTCCCGCCGGTCGCGGACCGCGGCGTACGTGTCGGTCACCTCTTCGAACATGGCACGGCGCTCCTCGAGCTCCCGCTCGAGCGTGCCCACTTTGTCCAGCAGGAGTTCGCTGCGCCTGCGGTGCCTGTCGGCGAACTCGAGGGCGATCGTAGCCGTTTCGGCGTCGCCGATCTCCTCGGCCAGCCGCCCGCGCCGCAGGCACTTCTCGGTCTCCGCGCGTTCCTCTTCGACCCGGACTTCCACCCGCTCCAGCTCGACTCTGAGCTCGTGTGACGCCTGCGTGAGCGCCGCCAGCTCGTTCCTGAGCGCGAGAAGGAGGCGGTCGATCGCCTCCGGTGTGCTGTCCCTCTGCAGCTCTGCCCGGAAGTTCTCCCCTGCCTGGCGGAAGGCGTCCCTCAGCGACTCGAACACGGACGGCGATCAGGCCGGCCCGGCCGCCCTGGTGAGCCACGGCGAGCCCGCAGGCTCGCCGTCGAAGCGATCGCCTGCTTTCCGGTCGATCCGTGAATGGGCCGGGCGGAGCGGTGCCGGCGGGTCAGTTGAGAAGATGCTTGATTCTCTGCGCAAAGGAGCTGCGTGCCCGGTGCAGCCGGCTCTTTACGGTCCCGAGGTTCACCCCGGTAATCTCCGAGATTTCCTCATAGCTCTTCCCTTCAAGCTCGCGCAGCCGGAACACGAGCCGGTGGTGTTCCGGAAGCTTCTCGACGGTGTCTTCCACGAGGCGCTGCAGGAACCGCTTCTGGTACAGGTCGTCCGGCCGCATGCTGAGGTCCTCGAACTGAAGCGGCCGGTGGTCGTCGTCCCACCCGCTCGTCAGCTTCTGGAAGAGCACGAGGGGACTGCGCGACCGGTTCCGGAGCTCGTTCTTCGAGAGGTTGCTCGCGATCGTGTACACCCAGGTCGAGAACTTCTTGCTCGTGTCGAACCGGTGCAGGTGGCGCGTGACACGGATGAACGCCTCCTGCACGAGGTCCTGCGCGCGGTCCGGGTCTCCCGTCTTCCGCGTGATGAAGTGGACGAGCCTGTCGCGGTAACGGTAGAAGAGTTCCTGGAATGCTCCTTCCCCGCCGGCGAGGTGTGCAGTGACGAGCTCCTCGTCACTCAGCTCGGCGGGTCTCCGTGCGAGGAGCTCCCGCCCGGCGGCGTCGGTCGCGCCTGCGCTGGGGTGCTTCTCTCGCATCGAATCAGCGATCCTTGCTCGGTGGACATCCTGTCTGCGCCGGAGCCGGACGAAAAAGGGGCGCCGCTCCGACCGGACACGGGCCCCTGATTCTTCGTAGCTCCCGCGACCCCGGGATTCATGCGGTCCGCGAACGCCAGTTAGTATGGCACGCGGCACCGCCGCTTTCAAGGTGTGGCGGGGTCAGGCCGTGGCGGGGCGGTCCCGGCGGTACTCCCGGCGTCGCGGGTGTTTCCCCCGCCCGCCAGGTGTCCGCCGTCCCCGGGTGCCGGCTTTGCCGGTCCGGGATCACCACCCGCCTGCAGCCGGGCTTGCCGGGGGGACCGTGCCAGACTCGTTGCCGAACATGGCTCAGCCTGTAAGGTTACTGTGTCTGTTCCGCCATCCCGAGAGCGCTCCCGTCGCGCACGCACCGCCCTGACCAGAGTGTCCCCACAGAAGCGCCGGAGCGATGTCAGGGCGTCACTCGTGCTGACGCTCCTCGAATCGGTGCGGGACCGCGATTATCCCTCCGAATTGCTCGAGGACGAGAACCTGAGCGTTACGTTGCCGCGGCGCCTCGGACTCTCTGGCGTCATCGATGAGCAGATCCGGCGATACCGCCAGCTGCACCGGCGTCGGGTCCCGGCGGGGGAATTCGCGGGTTTCGTCAAGCTCATTGCGCGCCGCCCGGATGCCGGGGAGGTGTTCTTCGAAGTGGGGCAAGGGCTGTCGCCGGGCCGGGGAACCCGTCTGGTGGCTCGCTGGCTAGCTGGTCGCGCTGCCAAAGCTGTCCGGGCCAGGGTCCGCCGCCGTCTCCGCGCCTGCTTCGGGAGGCAGTTCCTCGCGCACGGCCGGGGTGCCGGCCCTCTTGAGGTGACGAGCCGCCTTCTCGTGGATGCCGATCCGGGGGGACATGCGTGCTCGCTCGTCACCGGGCTCCTGCAGGGAATGATCGAGCGCGTCGGTCTCGAGGCGTCGGCACGTCACCCGACGTGCATGGCACGCGGTGAGGGAGTGTGCAGCTGGGACATCGGGGACATCGGGGCCACGACGGATCCCGAAGCCCCCGACGGCGGGGCGGCCCCTTTCGACGCGGAACACCCGCGGTCGGGGAGTCCCGGCGAATGACGCTTCGCGCAGGAGATCCGGCCCCTGCCTTCGACCTCCCCTCCGACGACGGGCGGCGGGTCCGGCTGTCCGACCTGAAGGGACGGAGATTCGTCCTCTTCTTCTATCCGAAGGACGATACCCCCGGCTGCACACGGGAAGCCTGCGAGTTCCGCGACGAGCTCTACCGGTTCGAGGAGGAGGGCGTGGAGGTCCTCGGCGTCTCGCCCGACCCGGTTGCGTCCCACAGGAAGTTCAAGGGAAGGCACAACCTGAACTTTCCGCTCCTGGCCGACGAAGACCACGCCGTGGCCGACCGGTTCGGCGTGTGGACCGAGAAACAGATGTTCGGCCGCACCTTCTGGGGGGTGGAGCGGAGCACATTCCTGATCGATGAAGCCGGCGCGATCGCGAGGGTCTGGCGGAGAGTCCGTCCGAAAGGGCATGCCGGGGCGGTTGCCCGGGTCCTCTCGGGCTGACCCGGGTCGACCGGCAGGAGCCTAGGGCAAGGGGCAGAGGTGCGGCGATGGAGATGACGGGCTGGATCCTGGCCGGACTGTTCGGGCTCACCGCGCTCTTCCTCTGGCGCCGCGGACGAACGGAGCCCGGCGGGCCGGGGCGAGCGGGCACCACGGCAAGCAGGACGGGTGTCGTCTCGGCAGAGGACGCCGCCGAGCAGGCCACGGACGCCGCGCTGCGGGGAGTCGCCCGGTATCTTCGCCGCGCGGTCGTCGCGCCGCTCGAGGCGGGCCTTGCGGAAGAAGACGCGAGCGGCCCCCTCGAGGATGCGAAGGATGCGCTCGACGACCTGGCCTTCTACGCCCGGAGACCGCCGGAGGACTCCCGGACATCCGAGAACCTTGCCGATGTCATCCAGGAAGTCGCCCGCGAGTACACGCGTGCTCGGGGCATCTCCGTAAGGTACAGTGGTCCGGCCCGGCCCGTGCGCGCCCGCATCTCGCGCAAGGCGTTCCAGGACGCCTTCTATCTCCTTCTTGAGAATGCGGGCCGCTTCGGCGGCGGTCAGACCATCGAGATCGGAGTGGCCGAAGAGGGGGACGAGCTCCGGATCCGGGTCGGAGATCGCGGACCCGGCTTCGGGTCCGACGCGCTCGGCCGGGCCTTCGATCCATTCTGGACGACGGAGCCCGACGCGCTCGGCCTCGGACTCCCCCATGCCCGCCGCCTTCTCCGTCGCCAGGGTGCCTCGATGGGGGTTCGCAATCGGGAGGCCGGGGGTGGTGAGGTCAGTGTGACGCTCGCGCGGGACAGCTGACGCGCCGGAGCACGCGGCCATTCGCGCTCTCCCGTTTTCTCGTCCGGCCGTGAATCGTCCTCAATGTTGAAGCGTGCGGCGGCCTGACTCTGCGCGTGATTCTCCCCTCAGCGCCGTTGCTGAAGCGCCCGGGACCGCCCGCCCGTTCACCTGCGGCCGGCACCCGCCGAGCGACGTCGCGTCCACGAGGCTCCGGATCGCCGTCGCTCCGGTGGCGCGATCGTGCGAACCTGCAGGCAACCCGTGGCCTCCGTTGCGCGGTGTCTTCTGGCCGGCGGTGTTCTCGATTCCCGGGGGGGGATCCCCCCGGACCGGCGGCTCCGGGGGGACGGGATCGCACCTGCCGTGGTGGTGGCCGCTGTCAGAACGAGTTGTCCAGAAGCCCCCGGCCGATCGAGAGGACCCCGCCCCAGATGAGGGCGAGCGCGAGGGCCGCCCCTATGAGGTGCGGCATCGGCTGGCGTTTGTTGGGAGGCATCCGCCGGAGTACCGAGAGCGGCACCTGGGCGGCGAGAGCGGCCATGAGCATCATGAAGATGTGACCGATGAGCGCCGGGTAGAAGCGTCCGGAGACTAGGAGGACGAATCCCAGGAGAACCTGGAGATGGAGGAGCCCGGCGAAGATGCCGGCCGTCCTCCGGATGCCCGTGTCGTAGGGCCGACGGGTCGCCACGGCGTAGAGGGCGTATGCCAAAGCGGCCAGGCCTGCGAGAAGCACGAGGTACCTGAGTGCGGAGTGCGCGTGGAGTAGGCCGGTCAGCATGCGAGCCTCGGAGTCAGGGTCACGGTTGGTTTCAGACGGCTTGCGCGCCGGGCGCTGCGGGGGTGCGGTCCCGAGAGGCGGGTATGGGGCCGGGTCCCGTGGAAGGGAGTCGCCACATTCGCGTCAACGGCGTTCGATCGCTTCGCGGACGAGGGCGAGGACGGCGTCGTCCATGTCCTCGGCGCCGAGCATCCACTCGAGGTAGTCCGGCTCGGTGCCGGCGATCTCGTCAAGTCGCCGGTCGCGGTGTTTCCCGCGCCGGAAGATCCAGCCGCCATCGTCCGTTTCCCGGAACCATCGCTCGACCTCGGTCTCGAAGGGGCGCACCTCGTCGCAATACTGGTGGAGCCCGTCCAGATCCCGCGGGAGATGCGGGTAGCGGTCGAGCTGCGCTGTCAGCACGGCTGCGGTTGCCCGTATGTCGGCGAGCGCCGAGTGCGCGTACTCGAGTTCGCGCCCGAGATAGTGTTGGACGGCGGCGCCAAGGGTGCGGGGCTCCTCGCGGTGGTAGATCACCTGGACATCCACGATCTTTCGGCCGCGCGTGTCGAGGGAGAGCCCTGTCCGGCGGAACTCCGTGAGGAGCATGGGAAGGTCGAAGCGCCGGAGGTTGAATCCGGCGAGGTCACACGGCTTGAGGATCTCGAGCAGGCTCCGCGCCCGCGCGGCGAACGGGGGCTCACTGGCCACATCCTCGTCGGTGATCCCGTGCACAAGTGAGGCGTCGGGCGGGATCGGCATCTCGGGGTTGAAGCGCCGGACCCTCTCCGTCACGTCGCCGTTCGGTGAAAGGCGGATCACCGCCATCTCGATGATCCGGTCCGAGCCGATGCGGAGGCCCGTCGTCTCGAGGTCGAGGAAGGCGAGCGGGCGTTCCAAGGGAACCGGGAAGGGGAGTGGGGCCGCCATGCCGGGCAGAATAGGGCCAGACGCCGCACATCGAAACCCGTCCGCCCGACACGGGCGGCGGACATGCCGGGGGAGGAGAGCATGAGGGTGGTCGAGTTCCGAGAGTATGGTGGCCCCGAGGTACTCAGGCTCGCCGAACGGCCGGATCCCGAGCCGGCTAGGGAGGAGGTCTGCGTCCGGGTCCGGTATTCCGGCGTCAACCGGGCCGATCTCCTGCAGCGGCGGGGGCGGTATCCGACGCCCGCGGGATTCCCGGCCGATGTCCCGGGTCTCGAGTTCGCGGGGACCGTGGAGTCGGTCGGGGAGGGATCTGGTCTGAGGTCCGTGGGGGACCGGGTGATGGGTGTCATCGCGGGAGGTGGCTACGCCGAGAAGGTTGTCGTGCCGGAGCGCCAGACGATCCGGATTCCCGAGGGGATGTCGGTGCGGGAAGCCGGTGCCGTGCCGGAGGTGTTCATGACGGCGTGGGATGCGCTCTTCCTTCAGGCTGACCTCAAGGCGGGGGAGACGCTCCTCATTCATGCCGTCGGGAGCGGTGTGGGGACGGCGGCGCTCAACCTCGCGCAAGCCGCAGGGGTCCGCACCGTGGGTACGACCCGAACCGCCGAAAAACTTGTCCGTGCGCTCGGGATGGGGCTCGACGCGGGGGTGCTCGCGGGGGGTGGAGATGACTGGGCCGCCGAGGTGCTGGGACACGCGGGAAGGGGTGTGGACGTGATCCTCGACCTTGTCGGGGCAGAGTACATGGACGGAAACCAGAGGGTGCTCGCGCGCAGGGGACGGTGGATGGTCGTGGGCGTGCCGAGCGGGAATGTGGGAAAGATCGACCTCCGCCACCTGATGGGTCGGCGGGCATCGGTCACGGGAACGGTCCTCCGGGCCCGGGCGGTCGAGGAGAGGATCGCGCTCGCGCGGGAATTCGAACGGACGATCGTGCCACTGTTCGAGTCGGAGCGCCTGAGCGCGGTCGTCGACCGGTCGTTTCCCGCAGCGGAGGCCGCCCGCGCCCACCGGTACATGGAGGAGAACCGGAGCTTCGGCGCCATCGTGCTTTCCTGGGACCACACCGACGCGTCCTGAGCGCGGCGCCGAAGGTGTCACGGTGGTCGTGTGGCCGGCGCAATCCGGTCGTCGACCTGCCCTCCGCGACAGGCGACCGACCGGAATGTCACTCGACCCCTTGCGACGCAATCCGTTTATCAGAAGGGAGTTGTGGCCGCGAAAGGTCCCGTGCCATTATGGATCATTGTTCCCATAACCGAACGCGCCGGATGGCCTTCGGTATCGAAGTCGTACCCGACAAGGCCGGAACACCTGCTATTCTGCCTGGCCAGGCGTGGCGCGAGGTACAAACGATCCCGAGGAAGACTATCGTCAACGTCCAGAAGCTCCCGCCCCGCGTCGCAGAAGGCTTCGGCGCGGTTCCCAAGGGCGGCATTGCCGTCGGCGGTCTCTCCGACCTCTTTCGGAGCGCACGTGCCCCCGAACATGGCAACTGAACCTGCTCCGTCCAGCGGACGGTCAACTCTTTTGGCCCACGTTGGGGACGGACACACGGCACATGACATCGCGGACGAGTCCGACGAGTACGGGGAGCAGGTCGACGCCGGCGATCCGTGGTTTCCCGGTCACGGGAGGCCGGTGTACGGCGCTTCGTATTCCGCGGATCCGACCGGATCGCCGGCAGTGTCGCGAGGGGGAGCATTGGTGGACCCTGGGCCGGCCTTCCCGGATGGAGCCGTGTCTCTCCTCGGTGTCGTACTCCCGGGCTGCCGGATGGTGTGGCGCGTGCCGGTCGGTTGTCCTCTGCGGCGACCTCTGCGGATCGCACCGGTATCGCCCTGACGCCATTCGGGCGCCGAATCGTACGGGGCACCTGCCCAACGTGACCGCGCCTACGGTGGATACGTGTGCGCTCTCCTGGGATGTCGCCCGGGAACCGGGCATTTCGGGGCGGGGTGTGAGATGGATGCAGCGGTACTTGGCGCGCCAGGATGAAAGGGCCACCGGTTCGGGTCCGGGTGTGCGAGCCGCCCCGGGCGCGTACCCAGGCCGTCCCGACCGCAACGCTCTTCTGGTGCAACCTGCCGCGGAGTCTCGATCTTACGCCCATGTCTGACTGGCTTGCGATCGCGGTACTGTCGGCGGCTTCGGGGACGCTTGTCCTCCTCGTTCCTTTCGCGCTGCATCGGATGTGGCTGGTTCTCGCGGCGCGCAGGGCGAAGCCGGAGCGGGAGGAGTGGAATGGGCCGCTTCCGAGTGTCACGGTCCAGCTCCCGGTCTACAATGAGGAAGGCGTGATCGAGCGGCTGATCGATGCAGCTGCCTGTTTGCGCTATCCGCGGGACCGGCTCGAGATCCAGGTTCTGGATGACTCGACCGACGGGACAGCGGAGCGGGCGGCGTCGCGCGTCACCCGGTGGCGCAGGCTCGGGGTCGACATCCGGCACCTGAGACGGGCGGAACGGGCCGGCTACAAGGCCGGGGCGCTTGCACACGGTCTCGAGCAGGCGCGGGGCGACTTCTTCCTGATCCTCGATGCGGACTTCGTTCCGGGACCCGACCTCATCCATCGGCTCCTCGGGCCCTTCGTCGACCGTGATGTCGGGATGGTGCAGGCCCGCTGGGACCATCTGAACGAGAGGGAGTCGCAGCTCACGCGCTGCCAGGCCCGGCTGCTGGACGCCCACTTCTTCTTTGAACAGGGAGGCCGCTGGGCCGCCGGTCGTTTCCTCAACTTCAATGGCACGGCGGGGATGTGGCGGCGGGAGGCACTCGAGGATGCGGGTGGCTGGTCGGCCGACACGCTGACGGAGGATCTGGACGCGAGTTACCGGGCGCAGATGGCAGGGTGGCGCTTCGTCTTCCGGCCTCTCGTCGGGGTTCCGGCGGAATTGCCCGGAACGGTGAGAGACCTCGAACTACAGCAAAAACGCTGGGCACAGGGCGGCATTCAGACGGCCCGCAAGGTGCTTCCCGGACTCGTCAGGGGGCCATGGCCGCCGGGGATCAAGAGGGAGGCTGCCGTGCACCTTCTCGGGCACCTGGCGCATCCGCTGACGCTTGTCCTGGGGATCCTGATCGTACCGTCCGCGCTGGCGCGGCAGGCACTCGGGCTGGATGCCTGGCTGTTTGTCGATATCCTCGTGTTTCTGGGTGCCACCGCGTCATTCCTCCTCTTCTTCTCAGCCGCCGGTCGGCGGCGGGGACGTGCCTGGAGACACCTGATCCCGACCGCGTTCCTCACGCTTGCCCTCGGGGTCGGGCTCAGCGCGACCGTGTCGCGTGCTGTCCTTCGCGGTGCGGTCGGCCGGAGGCGGGATCCGTTCCAGCGAACGCCGAAACGCGGTGACGGAGCGCCTCGCTACGTGAGCCCGGCGATTGCCACAGATACTCTCATCAAGGGCGCCCTCATCGCCTGGATGCTCGGTAGCGGCTGGCTCGCGATACAGCACGGGCTCTGGGGAAGTCTTCCCTTCGTCGTGCTCTTCGGCTCCGGTTACGCCTGGCTCGTCCTCGCGGATGCGTTTTCCGCACCGGAGCCGCCCCGCACCCCTGTGCCAGACGTCGCCGAAGTCGCCGTACCCTCCTGACGTCGACCGGTCGTCTCCGGGCCGCGGTGGCTGGATCGTCGCAGGGACCCGGCGGGCCCGGCGTCCGGTCCCCGTGGTCTGTCCTTGTCTCTCTCCGGCATCCGGCAGAATCGAGTGGCACCCGTTCTCGTGCACATCGGCGGACGCATGCTGCGCCTACGGATCGTGCACGTACTGGACGGCCAGCGAGAGCGTGGCGCCCCTGAGTTCGGCGGTCCCGATGCCGGTTGGGGGATCAGCGGTCAGCGCGATCCGGTATGCCGCCTCTCCGTGAAACCGGAGCCGGCGGTCCTGGGCTACACCCAGCTGGATCCGGGGCTCAAGGACGAAGTAGTTCTCGGTGATCCCCGGTGTGCCGGCGAGTGGAGAACGGATGCGGGCCGCGCCCGCGCCGAGCAGCAGTCCCCCCGCCCACCGGATCCCCGGGGCATCTCCGGCCGGCCTCCACATGAGCAGGATGCCACCGTAGCCCGTGCCGACCTCCGATCTGTTCGGCGATCCCTCAGGGGTCAGCCTGACCCGGCTGAGCCCGAAGATCCCCTCGCCGCCCACTTCGAACGTCGTGGACAGGCGGAGCGTGCCGGCCAGCGCAGCCATCGGGAACGGCTCGTTGCTCAGCCAGCTCACGCCGGATCGTACGGCGAGAGCAGCGCCCACACGTGCCTCCTCGCCGAGTCCGGGCTCGCCCTGTGCCGTGACCGCCGCCGGAAATCCGGCGAGTGCGAGGAGAACCGTTCCGCAGTTGCTGATGGATCGGGGCATCTCGAGGGAGTGGGAGCGAGTGGGCCCAGCGCTCGCGCGGTGTGACCAGCGGGGGCTCGCGCGAGGTGCGCGAGTGTGCCCGGGAAGATACTACTAGTGACGGGCAGTGTCGCGAGCGGCTCGTGGCACCGCGGCCAGCTACGGTGGCGCCGGGACTTGCCTGCGGGGGGCGCCGCCGTGCGATGACCAGACCGGCTGCACGCCCACGCGCAGCCGCTGTCGGTGACCCCGCTCAGGGCGGGTCGGCAAGATATGCGATCCCGCCGAGATCCTCGACGACCCCCATGATTTCGCCGGTGCGTCGTCGCACGTAGTCGGAGGGATCCGATGCGGAGAGCCGCTTCGGGTTCGGAAGGACTGCGGCAAGAAGGGCTGCATCGCGGCGAGTCAGATTGCCCGGGGGTGTGCCGATCAGGTGATCGGCGGCCGCGCCCGCGCCGAAGACGCCGTCGCCGAATTCGGCGACGTTCAGGTAGATCTCCAGGATCCTGTGTTTCGGCAGGAAGAGCTCGACCCAGACCGTCAGGTATGCCTCGACTCCCTTCCGGATCCAGCTCTGGTTCGGCCAGAGGTACAGGTTCTTGGCCAGTTGCTGGGAGATGGTGCTGGCACCCCTGAGCCGACCGCCTGCCTGCCTCTCCTCGATCGCACTCCTGATCGAGTCCCAGTCGAATCCGCTGTGCTGGAAGAATTTCTGGTCTTCGGAGGCGATGACCGCGACCGCGAGTTCCGGCGCGATGCCGTCCCACGCGACCCAGCGGTGCCGGACCGGTTCGTCGCGGAGCAACGCGTCACGAAACATGAAGGCCGTGGTCGGAGGATCGATCCAGCGCAACGGAAGGACGATCCCGACACTCACGCAGACCACGGCAACGCAACCGTAGGCCAGCGTGCGGAAAGGCCCGATCCGGCCTCTGGCACGGCGTTTCCTCGCGATCATCGACCGACGCCCCCGAACCTTTTCGCGGTGACGCATGCGCCCTCTTCCGCAATATACCGCACCTGGGTGCGGATGGACCATTCGTGCGTGCGGCCGGCTCTGCCGTGCCCCCGTCCGGTCCCCCCGGGAGAGGCGTGCCGGGGCGAAGGAGCGGGTGCTCCTCTTCTTGAGCACCGGGATGCGAGTCCCCATTGTTGGGCCGGTCGTGGTTCGTGCCCGGGCATCTGTCGGGGGCGGACGGACCTGGGGTGGGGCACTCGAGGCTCGTCGTCCCGCACAGTCGAGGTCGTGGGGGAGAATGCTGAGAAGGCGCAGGTGGCTGCGGTGGTTGCTCCTCGCCGCGGGGATCCTCTGGATGGCGGGAGCCTTTGCGGCTGCGCCCGTGGTGGATGCCGTGACAGGTGAAGTGGTGTCCGACGCGAGCTTCCGGCTCTCGCCGGGCTACCTCGCACTGGCGCCTGTGATGGGTGTGCTCGATCACCTCTCCCTCCTGACCGACCGCCAGCATGTGGCCGTGCTCCTGGGGATCGCAGTCACCTACCTCGCCGTGCGGGTCACCGGCCGCCTGCTTCGGAGATCTTCGGGGAGGCGTTTCGTACGGGAAGCCGGCCTCGCCGGCGCAGCCGTGCTGGCGGTTCTCGCGGTCTATGCCTTCGGCGTGCTGGGGATGCGACCGATGGTTGCCCTCGAGTCCCGCGATCCTGACGTCGTGGTCGTCGACTTCCACACCCACACCGATTCGTCCCACGACGGCAGGCCGGGCTTCGACGCGGATTCGCGCCGGGAGTGGCACCGGAGCGCCGGGTTCGATCTCGCGTACCTTTCCGACCACGACAACATGGACGCTGTCGCAGCCACGCGGCGGCCGAACCCGGACCTTGCCGGCGAGGGGCTGTCGTTTCTCCCGGGCGTGGAGGTTAGGTACCGCAACCAGCACGTTGTGGTGCTCGGTGAGGTGGACCCGAACGGGGGCATTCCCCCCGGGGAGGAGTGGCCGACCCTCATCCAGACGATCCCGAACAACCTGTCGCGTGTCCCGCTTCCGACACGGGACAAGCTCGGAGGTGTGCACGCGATCGAGCTGGTGGACGCGGATCCCCGAGGCCTCCGGCAGTCGGTCGAGGAGCGCGACCTGATCCTCCAGATTGCTGACAGCCTGGGTCTCACGCTTGTGTCGGGAACGAACCACCATGGCTGGGGGCGGACAGCGGCCGCGTGGAACCTCATCCGGGTCCCCGGCTGGCAGTACCTGCGCCCGGAGGAGCTGGGAGCCGAGATCGAGGCACTCGTGCGCGGCGGCCGCAACGACCGGATCCAGATTGCGGAGCGCAGGCGCCTCCACCTCTATGCGCCCCGGGAGCCCCCGCTCGTCGAGGCCCTGACGGCACCGCGCCTTGCCGTGCACATCCTGCGGAGCCTCACCTTCGCCGAGCGGCTCGCGTGGCTCCCGTGGATCGCCGCGTGCGTCCTTGTCGCGGTGCGCCGATGGCCGGTGAGCGCTGGCTGAGGGGGATCGTTGCGGGCGGTAACCATGGAGTCCCGCTCCTCGGTCCGGGCACCGTCGCGCCTGAGGGCGCGCGGCGTTCGGCAACGGCGAGGGTCTGGCTCGACCAGGCGTCCGGGGTCGCCGGAAATGCAGGGTGGGCGGTGGCCGACCCTGTTCAGCCCCATTTCCAACGAGATGGTAGCGCGAGGGGCGACATTCACGCTCCGTCTCGCGAGAGGAAAGCGCGTTGTCCTCCATCTGGCTGCCGTCTCGGCCGGGGGGCGCAGGCTGGCCCGGGGGCGGGCCGTCCCGGGCTGGGGCCACGCCCCCTGGTTCACGGCCCCAGCGTCCCCACCGGGATCACGCCCACGCCATCGTGACGCTGGTATCCGTGACCGCCGCCGGTGATGACAGCGAGTGCCGCCGGCTGACCGCTGCGGTCCGTATCCACACGGTTCGCGAACCGGATAAGGGCGGCAGCCGCGTCGTCGATCCGTCCCTGGCCCAGCTCCACCTCGAATGCGGCCCATCGGCCGGGACCGGCATCCACGATCGCGTCGACTTCAAGGCCCGTGTTGTCGCGGTAGTGAAACACGCGCCCGCCCATCGCCTGGGCGTACACGCGCAGGTCCCGGACGACCATCGACTCAAAGAGAAGACCGAACCACGGGATGTCCTTCATCAGGTGGTCGGGTCCGGCATGGAGCGCCGCAGTCGCGAGCGAGGGGTCCGTGAAGTGCCGCTTCGGGGAGTGTCTGAGCCGTGACCGGGAACGCAGGTGCGGGCCCCAGGGCGGCTGGTGCTCCACCACCATGAGGCGTTCGAGGGCCGCAAGGTACGAACGCGCCGTCTCCTCTGTCAGCGAATGGTCTGCGCCGGCAGCATCCCTCACGATCGTCGCGACGGACGCGCAGGTAGCCGTGTTCCGCGCAAGCGCCTGGAGGAACCGGCCGACCCTCTCCGGATCCCTGGCGATCCCGTCCACGCGTCGGATGTCCACCCGGCGGACTTCGTCCAGGTAGTCGCGGTTGGCCAGAAGCGCCGCTTCCCCGGTCTTCCGTCGGGAGTGCCCGGGCCAGCCGCCGACGCAGACCAGCACGGCCAGGTCCGCAAGAGGCTGGTCGCTGACCAGGCGCGGCACGGACACTCCCCCGAGGAGCCGCTTCAGGGAAACCCGTCCTGTTGCATGCCCGAGTTCGAAGAGCGACATGGGACGGAGCCGGAGGCGGCCCAACCGGCCAGCTCCCGTGTGCCTCGTGATGTCGTCGGGTGGCACGGCGGATCCGGTGAGGATGAAGTGCCCGAGGCCCGGCCGATCGTCGACGGCTCGCCGCACGTAGTTCCAGATGTCGGGCTCGGCTTGCCATTCGTCGATCAGTCGCGGAGCCGGTCCCTCGATAAGCAGCCCCGGATCGACAGCCATCGTCGGCCGCACGGTCGGATCCGCATCCATGAGCACCTCGCTCGCCGCCGCCTGCCGGGCCGTCGTGGTCTTGCCGCAAACCCTCGGACCTTCGATCACGACAGCTCCCGATGCCGCGAGCCTCCGGATCAGTTCCCGGTCGGCGACCCGGGGACGATAGGCCGGCGCGGATGTGGGACCGAGTGTCATGTAAGGAAGTATGGCAGTGTGATCGTGATTTTGCAATATATGTGAAGGCGGATTAGAAAGCGATACAACAGGCAATTCGCAACGATAGTAACCGAGTGTTTGCAACCGTGGCGACCGGGGACTTGCCGGGGACGACGTATCCGGCGGCTGACGTCCCCGCGCCTTGCCGTGCATATCCTGCGGAGCCTCACCTTGCCCGAGCGACTCGCGTGGCTCCCGTCGATTGCCGGGTGCGCGTACTTGCGGTGGCGCGCCGACGACCGGCAACGGCTGCCTGGGAGAGATCGTCGCGGGCGGGAACCACCGGGCCCCGATTCGCGGTCCGGGCACCGTCGCACCTGAGGACGCGCGGCGTTCGGCAACGGGAAAGGTCTGTCCCGACCGGGCGTCCGGGGTCGCTGCCCGTGTCGCCGGAAATCGAGG
Organism: uncultured Gemmatimonadaceae bacterium; assembly: GCA_964532325.1. Classification (GTDB taxonomy): domain Bacteria; phylum Gemmatimonadota; class Gemmatimonadetes; order Longimicrobiales; family Gaopeijiaceae; genus JAAXGI01. The sequence continues at coordinate 195,760 of CAZHGS010000002.1, forward strand.
ACAGTGGCAGTCCGCGGGATTCGGGTCCACCTTCATATGCGTCGGCCATCGTGCTAGCGTCCTGCATGGGGGTTCCGGTCGTGGAGCGGCGGCTCTGCCCCTGGCGTTCGTGCCAGCTTTCGGTGCCGGGCTGATGCGTATCCCCCTGACATGCGCCGGCCGCTCGGGCGCGTGGCGGGGTTCGGCCGGACGACAGTCTGCATCCGCCCGTGGCGCGCGCTCCGGTCCGGCAACGTCCGTCCCGCGGAATTGGACAGGAAGGAGGTCCCATGAACACCAGACCCGTCCATTCGCCGCAGGTGGACGACCACATCGGCGGGACGCCCCTGGTCCAGCTCCGGAATGTGGTCGAGCCGGGGATGGGCGAGGTCTGGGTGAAGCTCGAGGGAATGAACCCTGCCGGCTCCATCAAGGACCGGACCGCGCGGGCGATGGTCGACGACGGGGAAGCGCGGGGCGTCCTCAAGCCAGGGGGCACGATCGTCGAGCCGACTTCGGGGAATACGGGGATCGGTCTGGCGCAGATCGCCGCCTCGCGCGGCTACCGCCTGATCCTCTGCCTTCCGGAGTCGATGAGCGACGAGCGTAAACTCACGCTCACCTCGTACGGCGCGGAACTCGTGCTCACGGACCCGGAACGGCGGATGCTCGCCGCGATCGAGAAGGCCGAAGAACTTGAGGTCGAACTCGGGGCATTCTATCCGAACCAGTTCTCGAATCCCGCAAATCCCAGGATTCACTACGAGACCACGGGTCCGGAGATCTGGCGGGGGATGGACGGGAGGCTCGATGCATTCGTCTACGGTTCGGGCACGGGGGGCACGATTACCGGGGTGGGCCGCTACCTCAAGGAACAGGACCCGGCGGTTCGGGTGATCGCGGTGGAGCCGGCCCGTTCGGCCGTGATCTCCGGCGGAGAGCGGGGACAACACGATTTCCAGGGAATGGGCCCCGGGTTCATTCCCGACAACCTCGACCTGGCAATCCTCGACGGAGTGCGCCCGCAGTGGGAAGAGGACGCCTTCCCGCTCGTTCGCCGGCTGGCCCGGGAGGAGGGCCTCTTCCTCGGGATGAGCTCGGGGGCCATCATCCTGGCCGCGCTCGATCTGGCCCGGGAGCTGGGCCGCGGGCACCGCATCGCGGCGATCGCGCCCGACGACGGCGCGCGCTACCTCTCCACCCGGCTCTTCCGCGAACCGGCCGAGGACGGGGCCGCGCCGCCGTGACCGGGGCCGTGGCCGGCCC
>CAZHGS010000003.1:0-184515 GCA_964532325.1 uncultured Gemmatimonadaceae bacterium
GATCCAGCTCGCTCCCCCAACACCCCAGAAACCCACTTTTTCCACGGACTGCTAGAGAAGGACACATGGGTCGTTGCAACCCTGCGAGCTCTCTTCGAAGCGCCATTCGGACGGCGTCTGGTGTTCAAGGGAGGCACATCGCTATCGAAGGTGTGGAAAGCGATCCGGCGGTTCTCCGAGGACATCGACATCACCTACGACATTCGCGGCTTCGCTCCCGATCTGGTGGCGGGCGGTGACGAGGAGGCGCTGCCACCGACACGCAGCCAGGAGAGGCGCTGGACACGGGCGATCCGGCCCCGCCTTGCCGAATGGGTTCGTGAGGTCGCGTGCCCGCTCGTCGCAGAAGAGCTCGTGCGAACGGGATTCCCGGCGCGAGTCCGTGCGGAGGCCGAGCGCCTCTACGTTGCCTACGAACCCCTTTTCGTTCCGCTCGGACCGATGCGGCCGGACGTCCAAGTCGACTTTGGAGCGCGATCCACCGGCGAGCCTCACGTAGTCCGTACCGCAGTGTGCGACGCCGCTGCGCATCTCCCGGGCCTCGCATTGCCGGAAGCCCGGCCAGCGGTCATGCTGCCGGAGCGCACGTTCTGGGAGAAAGCAACCTCAATGCATGTCTACTGTCTTCAAGGGCGCGTCCGCGGCGAGCGTTGGTCTAGGCACTGGCATGACCTCATGCGCCTGGACGAGGCAGGGATCGCGGCCCGGGCTCTTGCGGATCGCGAACTCGCGCTGTCGGTTGCCCGCCACAAGGCGATGTTCTTCCGCGAGAACGATTCCAACCGCCAGCGGATCGACTACCATGCCGCCGTCTCGGGCAACCTCAGGCTCGTTCCTTCGGGCGCAGCTCGGGAGGCTCTCGCCGAAGACTACGCCAGCATGCTCTCCATCGGGATGTTGCTGGACGAGGACGAGCCGTTCGACACGATCATGCAACGCTGCGCGCTGATCGAGGAGAGGGCCAACGCAGACGGCTGAGCGAGCTCCTCGGCCAGGTGGATGGGAATTGCTCCCCAGAACCAATGGCCAGTACCCTCGGGACGCCTGTCCAAACCGGGCCATTTTCCCGCATGCAGCCATATGCCGGGTGCTGAGTCACCCCACCAGAGGGCTCCGGCCTGGAGTCCATCGTAAAGGTCGCCAGTCTCGTCCATACCTGACGACGCTTCCGGCCCCGCACACGGGATGACTGAGCCGCGTTGTCCCGGGGAGCCTCTTCTGTCGGAACGGGGGGCGCCCGCGCACATTGGAAGTATGTGTTGGTCAGGTCCACAACTCTACCCGGGAGGAGGTGGCAGCGATGAACACTCAGAGATCACACAGTGCCGGCTGTCCGGCGGGAATCGTGGCGGCGGCCGTGCTCGCGCTGGCCGCATTGCCGGGCCACGCCCACGCGCTCCAGTCGCCGGACGCGGCGCTCACCGGGTCGGTGACCTCCGATGCAGAGGGACCGATGGAGGGAGTCCTGGTGAGCGCGAGGCGGGCAGGCTCCACCATCACCGTCACGGTGGTGAGCGATGCCTCGGGCACCTACGCCTTCCCCGCGTCGAGGCTCGAGCCGGGAGAGTACTTGGTCTCGGTTCGGGCGGCGGGATACGTGCTTGAGCCGGCTGTCCGGGAGGTGGGAATCCGGCCGGGGAGGGCTTCCACCCTGGATCTCCGTCTGGAGGAGGCGGACCTCCTCTCCAAGGCGCTCCATCTTTCGACCGCGGAGTGGCTGATGAGCTATCCGCTCCCGGAGGAGGACGTCTTCACCCTGCTCCGGGACTGCGCGCGGTGCCACGACCACCGGCGGGTGGCGATGTCGAGGTTCACGGAAGCGGAACTCCCCTACGTCATGCAGCGGATGCGCTACTACTGGCTGGGGAGCACACCCGTCACCTACCAGATTCCGCCGGACCAGGTGTCCGACTGGGGCCGGGGCCGCGGGGTGATGGGGACCGACTCGCCCACGCCCTTCGACTCCCTCCAGGCGCGCGCCGTCGCAGCGATCAATCTCAGCGGCGGTCCGTGGGACTATCCCCTGAAGACGTATCCGCGGCCCGCGGGAGAGAACACCGACGTCATCTACACCACCTACGACCTGCCCAGGGTCATCAACAAGCCCCACGACGTGCAGATGGGGCCGGACGGCCGCATCTACTACGACGACTTCAACCGCCAGATCATCGGCAGGCTGGATCCCGAGACCGGCGAGACGGTCGAGTGGGATCTGGGCGAGATGTTCCCGCAGCTCGTCGATGCGGAGGCCATGCAGAACGACGGCAACCGCGTGATCACGCCGGACGGCCAGGGGAGGTTCTACATCACCCCGCCCGGCCTCAGGCGGGGCGAGGGATATGTGGTCGTGTTCGACTCGCGGACGGAGACCTTCGAGTACTGCGGCGCAGCTGGCCACTTCAGCGCGGCCAACTCCATCCATGTCGACGGATACGCCTGGATGAGCCGCGCCGGCCAGGTCCTGCGGGTTGCCTTCCCCGAGGACGGGGACTGCATCGTCGAGTCGGTCGCTCCCGGCGAGAGTCTGCCCGCCTACGACCAATACGTGGACTCCGGGAACAACGTCTGGGGCGCCAGCCGCAACAGCACGGAGTTCTGGCGGGTCGACGCCGAGACGTTCGAGGTCGCCCGCTATCCGATCCCCGGCGAGCCGCGCGGGGAGACGGGGCTCGGCGGTGGCAGCCGCCGCGGCTGGATCGACAACCAGGACCGCCTCTGGTTCGGCGGTTTCGACGGGAACTACGTCGGGATGCTGGACACCGCGGCTCCCGGGGGACCGGAGTTCGAGCTCTTTCCGATGCCCATGCCCTGGTTCCAGCCGTACATGGCGCAGAGCGACAACGCGGGGTACGTGTGGACCGGTTCGATCTCGGCTGACCACGTCGCGCGGATGAACGAAGAGACGGGCGAGTGGAACCTCTATCTCCTCCCCGGCGAGACGAACATCCGCCAGATCCATGTCGAGGAGGGCGAGGGGGGCGGCCTGTCGAGCCTCTGGATCGGCGCGAACCACCAGGGCCGGATCATCCACATCGAGCCGTTCGAAGGGTAACGGCGGCGCAGGTGGGCCCGGACGGCCCGAACCGGCTCTCCGGGCCTACCTCCCCCTCAGTTCCACGTCGATCACGCCACCGGCGTGGTTCGTGCCGTACCGCGTCGTGGCGTCGAGCGGATCGATGAACTCCACCCGCTCGACATCGTTGACGTGGATGTCGAGGAGCGCTTCGAGGCGCCCCTGCTGGCGCATGCCGTAGAGATAGACGACCGGCACGTCCGCATCCGGCAGGACAATCGACGAACGGCCGCGCGGCCAGAGCCACCGCGGACGGAGCTCGACGAGGGCATAGTAGAGACTCGGGGCCAGCGTCGCCTGGATCTCCTCGGCGGTCACCACGTTGAGCGAGCGCCTCTGGCCGGTGGTGCCGCCGGCACACCCGCTCGACAAGAGGAGCGAGCCGAGAAGGACTGCGGCTGCGACCCGGCGTGCGGTCCGGTGGAGGGACGGTCCCGCCCTCACCGCCGCATTCCTTCCCCAACGGCGGTCGCACGCCCTCGCCTGACCGGTGGCGGCGAACCGAGCGGTCCCCCCATCCAGCCTCCGCCGAAGCGGCCGTGCCATCCTCATCCCGGCCCCTCTCATCCCGCGCCGATCAGGGTCAGGATCGCAAACCCTGCCCAGATCACCTGCAGCCAGGAGAACTCGTGGCGCACGGGGACGCCTGGATCGCGCGTCCAGAGCATGATGACTCCGCAGTTGGTCAGCGACCGGTACTCGATCGGCACCGAGGCCTGGTGGTGGACCTCCATCCCCTCCACGTCCACGACCGATACGATCTCGTCGAGGCTCCCCGCCCCCGTCAGCACGACCCCGTCGAGGACATAGAGGGGCATGCAGCCGCCCCGGAGGCGCACGTCCGCACCCTGGCCCACCTCGCCGCCGGTTCGGAGCTGCACACCCGGAAACTCGCGAAGCAGGTCCGAGACCAGGTGGGGATCGCGCACCTCGATCTCATCCCGGTCGACCGCGGCGCCGCCCGAGCTGAGCTGGCGATCGTAGAAGCCGGCCCTCTCGAGGAGATTCTGGCGCCGGGCTGCTCCGACGACGGGCTCGAGCTCGTAGCGGGCTCGGACCATCTCGATGCGCAGATCGACGACGCCGGGCTCCTCGAGGAGGAGGAGATGGGAGACGGGCGAGAAGACGCGCCCGGCCACGCGGAGTTCGTAGGTCCCGGGAACCAGGGGATCGGTCAGAAACCCGCCCCTTCCGTCCGCGAGGCCCGTCCACACGGGCTCGTCGGGGGACTCGGGACCGGCGATCTGGACCGAGACGAGGGGCACGGGCTCCCCGCTCACGCGGTCGACGACGGTGCCGACGAGGCGCACGCTCCGGTCGGCCCCGGGCTCCGTCCTCTCCTGGGCGCACGCCGCCGGGGACGACACGAGCACGGAGAACAGGAGGACCGGGAGGGTCACCGCCGGGACAACGGGCCGGCGGCTCATCGATCACCGGCCCGCCGGGGACGGAATGCGCGCAGGGCAAGCCCTCCGGATGCGCTGCCTCCCCCGGCGGGCGATCACCGGTTCATGCTGTAGAGGCCAACGTCCGCGCTTCCGGTGCCGCTGCATCCCTCCGGTCCGTAGCGGAGGAACTTCTGCACCCGCTCTCCCGTGTTGACCTCCCCCGTGTAGATGTTCCCCTGCGAATCGACGGCCACGGCATGGACCCAGTGGAACTCGCCAACCTGCTTCCCGGAGCGGCCGATCCGGTCCAGCTCCTGGAGGTTCTCGCGGTTCAGGATGTAGACGGTCCCGTTCGCAAGATCTCCCACGTAGAGACACGTCTGCCCCGGATCGGTCGAGAACGCGAGGGTCCCGGAGGTGCCGCTCGCGGACTGGGGAGCCACATGGATCTCCCCCACGAATCCGCAGACCCCCACCTCTCCGGTCGGGTTGCTGCAGACGCCCCCGACCTCCTCCGAATCGAAGACCTGGATCCGGTTGTTGCCCCGGTCGCAGGCGTAGAGGAGGCCGCCGACGGCCACCTTGGCACAGTGGAGGGGACCGCGGAAGAAGAGGGGCATCAGGTTGCCCGCCTGGTAGTCGCCCACCCACGGACCCGCGTCGTAGGGGTCTGTGTCCGTGCCGTCGGGGTCGTCCACGGGATTCTGCCCGTACGCCCCGAAGTGACCGATGTACTGGCCCGTCTCGGCGTCGACGATCAGGATCCGCCGGTTCCCGTACCCGTCGGCGATGTAGAGACGGTTCGTCTCGGGATCGACCGACATCTCGGCCACCAGGTAGGGCTGCGGGGTCCCGCCCGGTCCGCCGTCGATCCTCTCGCTGTCGGGCGCCTCCATTCCGGCATTGCCGATCTGGTAGACGAACTCGCCGTCGGCGGTGAACTTGAGGACGTGGGAGTCATCGCCGTGGGTGGCAGCCCAAGGGAACGTGTCGAGTCCGGGCTGCTGCTGGGCGACGCCGTTGTTCTGCCCATTCCCCGATACGTAGACGAAGCCGTTGTGGTCCACGAAGATCCCGTGCTCGCGCGCCGGCCAGTAGCACCCGTCCGCCTCGCGGCAGTTTTGCTCCAAGAACCCGGGATCGGCCGGGCCGCCCCATGCGTCGAGCAGGTTTCCTTCCGGATCGAAGCGGAGCACGGAGGGGGCCGGCACGCAGCACCCGGAGGTCTGCACCCCGTAGGGCCTCGGGTGTCCGAGCCCGGTCACGGGAACGCCGTTCGCATTCGTCCCGACCGCCTCGAGCGCCGCTGCCGCGCTCGAGTCGAGCGCCCGCGCGCGATGATAGACCCAGATGTCGTCGTTGCTGTCGACGGAGATGCCCCCGACCTGGCTGATCCGCCAGTTGTTCGGGAGCGGCTTCGGCCAGCTCGGATCCACGATGAAGCTCGGCGCTGTCCCGGACGGGGGAACCCGTGAGGCGCTCCGTTCGGCGACGCGGTCGATCGCCCCTATCCCGCTCAGGGCCGCAGCGCCCTCCGTCCCGCCCTGGATGGCACCGCTCCCGGCGGGACCCGAGCAGGCGGTGAGGGCGACGAGCGCGGCGAGGATCCCCGCGGCTGCTGTGTACTTGAAGGTGGTCATGGCATCAACCCCCGTTTGAGTCCAGTTCCCCGGCGCTCACCCGTCCCCGGGACTGCGTCGAGCGATGGTCAGCGGGGAATGATAACCCCGATGTCGCCCTCGATCGCGAGCTCCGTGTCCAGTCGCCCGCTCAGCTCTCGGATGTCCCTGAGCAGCCGCTGCGCCCGTTCCCCCTCGAGCACGTACGGCTGCGTCACATCCAGCCCGACGCCCGCGATGGGCACGACCTCCACGCGCCGCACACCGTCGGTCGTGAGCGTCACCCGCGCGGCGAAGTTGTCGATGAAGTAGTCGTGCGTGTGACCGAAGGAGAAATTCGAGAGCGAATAGAAGATCACCCCGCCGTCATGGACCTCGACGCCCTTCGGGACGTGGGCGTGGTGGCCCAGAATGACGTCGGCCCCCTCGTCGATCATCTCCCGCGCGAACTCGCGCGCGGCCTCCGGGATGTCCTTCGACTCGCGCGCCCCCACCCCCCAGTGGAAGGAGAGGATCACCACATCCACCTCGTCGCGGATCCGCCGGATGTCTTCCCGCATGAGCAGCGGGTCCATCGCCATCACCCCCGCGCCGCCCGGACGGGCGAACCCGTCGACCCCGACCCAGCTCACCCCGTAGGTGTAGGCGAGAAAGGCCATGCGGACGCCGTTTCGCTCGACGACGTACGGCCTCCGTGCCTCCTCCAGGTCCCGCCCGGCCCCGACCCATCCCACGCCGGCCCGGTCAAGAGCGTCCATCGTATCGAAGAGTCCCGTCGTCTCGGCGTCCAGGAGCCGATTGTTCGCGAGGGAGATGACGTCGAATCCGGCCCAGCCGAGCGCATCCGCAAAGCCGGTCGCCCCCACCGAGGAGGTCTGCTGGACCTGCGCCCGGTCCGAGATTGGCATCTCCAGATTCGCGAAGGCGACGTCGGCGTCGCGTATCAGCTCCGTCGTCCGCCGAAAGGAGTGGCGCCACTCCTCCTCCTCGTTCGCGAACTCGATCTCCGGTTGCGGGACCCGGTAGTGGAGCTGCTGATAGGTCTGGTCGAGCTCGTCCCGGCCGATCCGGACCCGGATCGAGTCGAGATTCTCCTCGAGGTTCAGGTAGGGGATCGCCATCCAGTCGCCCGGATCGGAGAGGTAGGCGACGGTCGGCCGGTACGGTAGCCGCGACCACTCGATGTCGCCCCCCGCGAGAAGCTGAACCTCCTGTGCTCCGAGGCTCCCGCCCGAGAGTACGACGGCGGCTGCGAGTCCCGCGATCACCCGACCATGGTTCCGTTCCGGCATACAACGCCTCCCTTCGGTCATAGCGTACACTCGACCAGCCGCCCGCCACGAGACTCCGCGGGGAACCGCCGCTCCGAAAACCCCACTCCCCGGATGGACAACGGGGGACCCGGCACACCGCAGCCGCTCCCCCCGCCCCCGGCGGACAGAGCGACCCGCAAGCCCGCCGCCCCCCCTCTCAGGTCAGAAGTTCGGGTTCGTCAGCGTCTCGAAGTCCGGGAGCGGGACGCACCCGACGACATTCGGGTTGTACGGCTGGCCCCTGGGGCTCTGCCCCTGCGGGAACGGCTCGTCCCAACGCATCTGGTCGGCCATCCGCGTTCCCTCGAGGAAGAGCTCCTTCTTCCGCTCGATCCGTACCTGCGCCTGGATCTCGGCCTCGTCGTTGCTCGCGAAGTCGTGCGGCGCGAGCTCGGGATAACGGTCCCGCAGCATGTTGATGATATCCACCGCCCGCTGGCCACCCTCCACCTCGGCAATCATGAGCTGCGACTCCTCCCAGCTCGTCACCGGAATCGGGGCCGACCGGGAGAGGTACTTGCCCTGGACCCAGATGTCCGAGAAGGCATCGAACCCCACCCCGAGCCCCTCGTGGATCATCGGGACCCTCGGGTCGAAGTCGCCGGTGGGCTCGAAGATCCCGAGGAGCTCGGCGTCCGCGGGCACCGGCATGCCCCCATGCTGGCCGGGCGCGTATTCCCAGCTCAGGATGACCCCGAAGTCGATGTTGCTCTGCCAGTAGATGTTGTTGTAGAGACGGGCGAGCGCGTCGCTGTAGCTCGCCTCCAGGACGAACCCCTCGGGAACCTGGCTCGCGTCCGCGGTCACGCTCCCCACCTCACCGAGCATCAGGTTGGCCCGCGCACGGCCGTTCAGCGAGGCGTAGCGGTAGGTGTTCGCCTCGGCCTGGCGCGATCCCGTGACCCCTCCGAGACGCTCGATCGCCTGCCCGAAGCGGTCACGGGCCGCGCGGTACCCGTCCTCGCGCGACATCGGTGCACCTCCGTCGAAGACGACGGAGCAGAAGTCCTCGGCAAGGAGCTGGATCGACCAGCCCTCGTAGGCGAGCGCCTTCCCGATGAGGAAGTTCTGCTCGTTCGGGTTCATCTCCTCGAAGGCCGAGATGAACTCCACGGCCGTCCTGGCCTGGACCCGGGCCGTCTGGAGGCCGTTGTGGTGGGCCCGCTCCTCCTCGCACGTACCGTCCCCCCACCGCGTCTCCCAGTAGGGATTGAGCCGGTGCTGGGGCTCGAGGAGCCAGACGGCGTTGTCCGTCGCATAGAACTCACCGGTCCAGAGCCCCATGACCTCGACGTGGTTGTCGTAGACGCAGTCGAAGTCGGCCTGCGCGCCGAGAACCAGCGTCTCGGCCAGCCTGGGATCGTTCAGATCGTCGGACACGAGCGCACCGGGAAGTTCCGCTTCCAGGAGGCTGTCGCACGCCCCCGCGACCGCCGCGACCAGAAGCACGCCAACCGGGGTGAGCCGCCCGGCGCGGGGGCTCCTTCCCTTCCCTTCCCTTTCCCTGGACTTGCCAGTCATATGTCAATCCTCCGCTGCCCGCACATTCGTCGACCGGGACCCGTGCCGCGCCGGAACCGGAGCCCTCCGGGACCCGGCGCGGCTTCCGCTCCCTCCGGTCAGAACCCGACGTTGAGCGAGATCGTCACACGCTGAAGCGGCGGGATCGCGTTGTGCGTGTGCCCTGCTCCCGCGAAGTCGCTGAGCGAGCTGCTACGCTCCGGGAACCGGTTGAATTCATCGACGATATCGGTGTATTCCTGCTCCTGCCACAGATACCAGAGGTTGTACGCCGCGAGCCTGAGCGAGGCACGGTCGGCTCCCACGCGCCCCGCGAGGCCCTCGGGAAGGGTGTACTGGAGCCCGAGCTCCCGGAGCCGGACGAAGCCCGCGTAGTAGCGCGACGCCGGGACACGGTTGACCGCCACCTGGCCCTGGAAGATCGGATCGTCCTGGAGGATCCGGTCCTTGATATTGGCATAGGTGGTCAGCCCCGCGGCGAGGTCCTGCATCGCCTGCGCGTGGCCGCCACGGCCGTCCGCGCTCACATAGACGCGCCAGTTCTCGAGGATCGTGAAGGTGTTGCTGAACTGGATCGTCCAGGTCGGCTCGCCCGTCCGGCCGTAGTAGAGGAGCGGCGCATCGCCGCACGGGACCGGTGCCCCCCCTTCCATGTACGGCTGGCCCTCGACGCTCAGCGGACCCGTGCCACCGTCGCACATGATATTCGTGACCGAGCCCCGGTTGCCGGACCTGAAGTCCGCGGAGACGACGATCGGGGCCCAGAGGCTCCCGAGCGGGAACCCCTCGACGTGGTACTGCCCGCTCCTGTTGTGGACGAGGAGACGCTTCGATTCGCCGAGCTTGGTCACCTCGTTGTTCATGTACGCCCAGTTGACCCCGAGATCCCAGCGGAGCCAGCCCGCGTCGAGGACGCCGACCCCGATTCCGAGCTCAGTCCCCCAGTTGCGGACCTCGCCGATGTTCAGGAACTGCTTGCCGGGGAAACCCGTCGATTCGATCACGTCCTTCGAGACGATGGCGTCCGTGGTCGTCTTCCAGTACTGGGTAAACTCGAGGTTCACCCGCCCGTCAAAGAGACCCGCATCGAATCCCACCTCCAACTCCGAGCCCTTCTCGGGACCCAGTTCGGCGTTGCCGAACTGGTCCGGCGTCAGGATCGGCAGGCCGGCCGGCGAGGGCTCCGTCCGGTACAGCCGGGTCGCCGCGAAGGCGTCCGGCTGCTGCCCGGCCTGTCCCCAGGCGCCGCGGAACCGGAGGGGATCGATCCAGTCGATCTCCCAGAATCCCTCCTCACTCGTCACCCAAGTCCCGCTCACCTTCGGGTAGGTCGCGAGGTCGAAGTCCCGGCCGAAGGCACTGTTGTCGTCCGCGCGGATCGCGAGAGTCAGGAACAACCGCTGCTGCCAGTCGAACTGCTCCTGGATGTAGGCACCGAGCGTCTTGTTCTCGAGGAAGTTCTCGTCGGCGAACCGCCTGGCCGACGCGCCTACGGTCGAGAGAGCGGTCGTCGCGAACTCGTCGCCGCGGGTGGTGGTGGCGATGTCCTCCTTGGCGTAGTACTGCACCCCCACCGAGGTGGCCGTCCCGATGCTCTCGGTCAGCTGGTAGTTCGCCGTCGTCGAGAAGTCGACCGTCGTCGTCTCGATGTCCGAGGCCAGGATGATCTTGCGCCCGAGCCCGGCCGCCCCGAAGTGCCCCTGTGGCGCGCCGGGCTCCCGGAGGAGGAGATCGATCTCGTCCTCGTTGGAGTAGTCCTTGCCGACCACGAGCCGGCTGCTCAGCCACCCGTAGGGGGTGAAGTCGGCCTGCATGTTCCAGGTGTTCCTGTCGACGGCCAAGCTCTCGTCGTTGTAGATGTCGTAGTACTCGAGCGGGATCTGGAATCCCCTCGTGGGCGGCACGGGATCGTCCGGTCCGCCCGGGTCGGTACCGAGAACGCGCTCGGTGGGGTGGGCGCGCCTGAAGGTGCCGATGATGTTACCCCCCGCTGTCCTCGTGTCGGCGCGGAGGAAGGAGCCGTTGACGGTGAGGTTGAGCGTCTCCGTCGGGGTGATCGCGAGCGAGACCCTCCCGCCCATCCGCTCATCCACATTCCAGGCGACGAACCCCTCCTCGCGTGAGCGATCGAAGGAGGCGTAGTAGCGGAGCAGATCCGTGCCGCCCCGCACCGAGAGATTCGCCTTCATGATCGGCCCGTACTGGAACGGGGCGGCCCCGCTGTCCCTCTCCTCCTCCTCGTAGAGGTTCAGGCTGATGATTTCACCTGTGCCGGGCAGCGTCCCGTAGACGTCGCCGAAGAACCGCGCCGGCTCCTGGAACCACATCGCCCCGCTCTCGACCTGGAGCGCGAAGGCGGGTGCACCGGCCACGCCCCGCTTCGTGATGATCTGGATCACCCCGTTCGACGCCTCGGTCCCGTAGAGCGTCGCAGCGGCGGGACCCTTGATGACCTCGATGCTCTCGATGTCGTTCGGATTGATGTCGTTCATGCGGGAGGAGAAGGCGAGCCCCTGGGCGTTGATCGAGGAGTCGATCCGCACCCCGTCCACATAGACGATCGGGTCGTTGGATACGCCGAGGCTCGAGACGCCCCGGATGCGGACCCTGGAACCCGACATCCCCGCCTGCCCGGAGCCCTGCACGGTGTAGAGCCCGGGGATCCGACCCGCCAGGACCTCGTCGACAGTCGCCGCCGGCGCGATCTCCCTGATCCCCGTGATGTCGAGGCGCTCAACCGCGTTCCCGATCGCGCGGCGCTGGGTCCCGCCGGCGGTGCCCGTGACGACGATCTCGTCCAGCGCGATCGCCTGGTCCTCCATCTGGAAGTCCGCCACGACGGTCTCGCCCGCGCCCACCGTGACGTCGACCGTCTGCGTGACGTACCCAACACGCTGGATGCTGAGGGAGTGGCTACCCGCCGGCACGTTCTGGATCGTGAAGCGGCCGCTCGCCTGGCTGAGCGCTCCGATGTCGAGCTCCTGGACGAAGACCTGGGACCCGGCGAGGGGCTCGCCGGTGGCGGCGGCGGTAACCGCGCCAGTGATGACCCCCGTCTGCGCCCACAAAACAGAGGGGGCGAGCAGCATGCAGATGCTCAGCCCCAAACTCGTCCGCACCGACCGTGCGTTCATGGCTCTCTCCCTCGTCGACTCTGCGATACCGTGTCGCTCACCGCCGGCCCCAGCGTGGGAGCGGCTATCCCGAAGGCGTCCTCCTCCCTGCGTCTCACGGAAGCTGCCGCAGGCTCCGCTTCGGACGGACGTGCCTGCGGCTACGCGATTCACTCGTACGGCGCGCCGTCTCAGCTGTCAAGCGAATCGCGGGAGGATCCGGGGGGAGGGCGGAACCGTCCCGGACGCACGCATCCGGGACGGCCGAAAGCCTGGCGGAGCCATGGGATCTTCCCCGCAGAGGACGGCCGACGTTGTCACGCGGCCGTTCCCGTGCTAAGGATGAGAAGACGGCAGTCGGGTGATGTCCACTATGTGCATAGGCAAGGAGAGCGTCATGCGGAACCTGCTCAAGGCGGCACTGGGTCTCGTGGCATACGGTTGGCTCCTCTGCGGGCAGCTTCAGGCGCAGGCCGCCTATATCCCGTTCCATGAGATGGAAGAGTGGGACCAGATGCCCAGCGGGATGATGTTCGGCCCGCTCACGGGGGGATTCCCCGATCCGGACGGGGAGCATCTCTGGCTGCTCGGCCGGTGCGGCACGAACAACTGCGCGGGGAGCGACCGGGATCCGATCCTCAAGTTCGACCTCGAGGGGAACCTGGTGGACAGCTTCGGCGCCGGGCTGTTCGCCTTCACGCACGGGTTCTACCTGGATGACGAGGGGTACTTCTGGATCTCGGAAGGCGCGCCCGACGGGGACGCCCGCGCCGAACCCGGCTACGAGTACGGGCTCGGACATCAGGTTCACAAGGTCGACAAGCAGGGCCAGATCGTGATGAGCCTCGGGGTGGCCGGGGTCCACGGGTGCAACGCGACGCACTTCAACGGGCCGTCGGATGTCGTCGTGTCCCCGAATGGGGATATCTGGATCGCCGACGGCCACCGGGGCGGCAACAACCGGCTCGTCAAGTTCTCGGCGGACGGCGAGTTCCTCCTCCAGCGCGGGGGGTGCGTCGGGGACGAGAGCAAGGAGCCGGGGATGTTCGACGACCCGCACGGGATCGCGATGGACGCCCAGGGTCGCGTCTTCGTCGCCGACCGGGGCAACAGCCGTATCCAGATCTTCGACAGCAACGGCGAGCTCGAGGCGATCTGGACGCAGTTCGGCAAGCCGAGCGGGCTCGTCATCGCCGGCGACATCCTCTACTCGGTCGACGGCCTCTCCGGGCTCGAGCGTCCGGGGTGGCGCGACAACCCCGGTTGGGAGCAGGGGATCCGGATCGGTAGCGCGAGCACCGGGTGGGTGACCGCCTTCATCCCGAACCGCGCGTCCGCCCAGGGAGCGGGAATCGAGTTCCTCGCCGTGGACTTCGACGGGAACATGTACATGAACGACCTCGCCCGGACGAGCGTGTCGAAGTACGAGCAGTTCAAGCCGCTCGGGGTGCGGTGACGCGAGCTGCGTAGGCGGGTCCCCGGGGCGCGGCGGGCGCCCCGGGGCGCCCGCTCCCCGGCACCCCGGCCCGGGTCCGCGGGCGGGGCGGCGACGGGACGAGGGGAGAGGCGAGATGGGAGAGCGATACCCGTCCGGCGCGCCACCAAGGCGTCCCGCCGTTTCGGGGCTACACACGCGCCGCGCAACGCACTACCTTGGGGCTCGCCCCGCGGCGCTCGCGCAGTCGGGGCGGGCGCGTTGGGGCGTAGCTCAATCGGCAGAGCGCCTGGCTGTTAACCAGGAGGTTGCAGGTTCGACCCCTGCCGCCCCAGCTCCAGAACGTCCCCTCCCGGCCTGGCGCCGGGAGGGGACGCCTCGTTCCGGGCAGCCCGCCAAGCCCACACGCCTCCCCCTCTGGCGGGTGCCCGCCCGCATTCGCCGCCCGGTCTGGCCACTCCTCGCGCTCGCGGTCCTCACAGGGTGCTCCGGCGATCCCGGAGGCCTGGAACCCGGACCCGTGCTCGACCGGAGCGTAGCCTTCCCCGGATGCACGATCGACACCGACTATCTCATCCCGGGCCAGGTCCTCGACGGCATACCCTCGATCGACGAGCCCGTCTGGGAATGGGTGCAGTTCAGCACGCCGGAGTACCTGGAACCCGGGACCCGCGTCATCGGCCTCATCCTGAACCGGCAGCCGTACGCCATCCCCCACAACGTTCTCTGGTTCCACGAGATCGTGAACATCGGGGCGGGGGCGCTCGCGACCGCCGTCACCTACTGTCCGCTCACGGGCTCGTCGCTCGCCTTCTCCCGCACCGCGACGGGCGGGGGCGCCTTCGGGGTCTCCGGGCTTCTCTTCCAGAACAACCTCGTGATGTTCGACCGGGATGACCCCGAGTCGCGGTGGTCCCAGATGTCCGCCGGCGCGATCTGCGGTCCGGATGCGGGGCGCACCCTCGAGCAGGTTCCGGTCATCGAGATGCGCTGGGACGAGTGGCGCCGCCTCTACCCTGACACCCGCGTCCTCGCAGCGGACCAGGGGTTCGCGAGCCTGCGCGGGGCCTTCGGCACCACTTCCCCCTACCACCGGGAGAACTATCCCTACGGGGCCTACGAGGAGGTGCCGGCCTACTGGGTGGCGGGGGCGATGCCGCCCATCGATCCGCGCAGGCACCCCAAGGAGCGCGTCATCGGCGTACCCCCCGCAGGGGACGATCCGGGGATCGCCTTCCCCTTCGGGGCGCTCTCCGGAGCGGAAGCGGGTTTGAGGGCGGTTGACTTCACATACGATGGCCAACCCGCGGTGCTCCTCTGGAGCGACGACGCCGAGGGGGGGATGGCCTACCGGCCCGCGACGGAGTCCGGGGCGGCGGTCGAGCTCGCCTCGGGCGGATCGGGGTTCGTGGACGCCGGTACCGGGTCGGAGTGGACGGTCGACGGGCGCGCGGTGTTGGGCCCCATGTCGGGCGAGCGTCTGGTCCCGATCGAGCGGGCCTACGTCGCCTTCTGGGGCGCCTGGGCCGCCTTCCACCCGGACACCGGGCTCTGGGGGGGATAGCGCCCGCCGGCGGCCGCGGCCATGGCTGACCGACTCCCCGGCATCCCGCGCCGGCTGCCTCCGGTGTTCTTTCTCGTCCTCTCGGCGGCGCTCGCAGCGGCGGCGGCCGGATTGCTCCGGAGCGCCGGCGCGGACGAGGCGCTCACGGGCGCCCTCCCGGCACCGTGGGGAGGGAACGGGTTCGTAACCTCGGCGACCTGCCTGGCGTGCCATCCTGCCGAGTACGATGCGTGGCGGCGCTCCTACCACCGGACGATGACGCAGGCGGCGACGCCCGAGAGCGTCCTCGGGGCCTTCGATGGCGTCGTCCTCGAGGACCGGGGCCACGAGTGGCGCCTGGAGAGGCGTGGCGACGAGTTCTGGGTCGACACCCCCGACCCGCTCTGGTTCAACGAGCCGGCGGAGTTCATGCGGCGCATCCGGCCCGACTGGCCCGAGAGTCCGCCCCGCTTCGAGACGCGGGTGGTGATGACCACGGGCTCGCACCACATGCAGAACTACTGGATCCGGAGACCGGCCGGCCTCGATGGACCGCTCGGGCCCGACAGCGGCGCCCTCGTCCAGATACCCTGGGTCTGGCTGATCCCGGAGGGGAGGTGGATCCCGAACCAGGACTCCTTCCTCCGTCCGCCGGACTTCTCGGTGCAGGGCGCCACCCCATGGAATGGCACCTGCTCCCAGTGCCATTCGGTAGGGACCGAGCCGCGGATCCTCCCCGAGCTCGGCCGCTTCGAGACCCGGAGCGTGGAACTGGGGATCGCGTGCGAGGCGTGCCACGGCCCGGCCGCCGAGCACGTCCGCCGCTACCGGTCCCCGGTGCGGCGCTACCTCGCCCAGCTCGTGGCGGCGCGGGACCCCGACCTCCCCGACCCGACGATCGTGAACCCGGAGAAGCTGGAGCCGCGACACTCGGTCGATACCTGCGCGCAGTGCCACAGCTTCGGGGAGTGGAGGGACCAGGAGACGTACGGGACGGGTGGCGTCCCCTTCCGCCCGGGGGACCGGCTCGAGGAGGTGAGATCCGTCTTCCGCTACACGGAGGACCCGGGCGATCCGCTCATGGCGGAGATGATGGGGAGCGACCCTCTCGCGCTCGCGGGGAACTTCTGGCGGGACGGGACGATCCGTGTCGCAGGCCGGGAGTTCAACGGGATGCTCGAGGACCCGCACCTGGAGGGGAGCGGGATGACCTGCCTCTCGTGCCACTCGATGCACGGCTACGAGTCGCCGGACGCCCAGCTCGGTCCCGGAGGGAGGGGGGATCCGGCCTGCGTCGCGTGCCATGCGGAGCCCGAGTACACCGCGGATGTCTCGCTTCACACCCGCCACCGCCCCGGGTCCCCGGGGAGCGAGTGCATGAACTGCCATATGCCGCACACGACGTACGGGCTCTTCTCGGCGATGCGGAGCCACCGGATCGACAGCCCGAGCGTGCGCGTCTCGGTCGAGACGGGTCGCCCGAACGCCTGCAACCTCTGCCACCTGGACGAGACGCTCGCGTGGTCGGGCCGCTACCTGAACGAGTGGTACGGGACGCCCCTCGTGGAGCTCGCGGCGGACGAACGCTCGATCGCGGCGTCCGTCCTCTGGACGCTCACCGGCGATGCGGCGACCCGGACGATCCTGGCGTGGCACCTCGGGTGGGAAGCGGCGGTGCAGACGTCCGGGGGGAGCTGGACGGCCGCCTACCTCGCCCAGCTCCTTACCGATACCTATTCGGCCACCCGGCAGGTGGCCTACCGCTCACTCGTCCGGCTCCCCGGCTACGAGGCGTTCGACTACGACTATCTGGCGCCCCGCGCCGATCTGGAAGCGAAGGCCACCGAGGCGACGGAGGCATGGCTCGTGGGGAGCCCCGGGCCCGAGGCGGCGAGACCGCACCTTCTCATCGGGGCGAACCGGAGGATCGACGTCTTCGAGTGGATCCGCCTGCTCGCCGTGCGGGACGAACGGCCGCTCGCGATCGTCGAGTGAGGGATGGGCCGAGCGCCCCCCCCGTGCGCCGCGCCCTCCGGCTGCGACGGGAGGTGCAGGGCACTGCCCCGGGCTCAAATCCGTGGTGAACGGACCGCGATGGGCTCATCCGCCCCCCCTGACCGGAGAGTGGAAGAGCTTGCCCGAGAACTCCCATCGAGAACGGACAAGCTGCGGATCCTCCGAGCGCTCGCCCGAGCCGTCATGATCGAGAATCGGGGGGTGCCGTATGCCCCGAGGGCCGAGACCGAGCCCCGGCGCCCTGATCGCCAAGGGCCGGATCCGGAGTCCCTCACACGGACGCTCACGGCCGACACACTCCCCATCTTCGATCAGCGCATCCTCGGGCGTTGCCCGATGGGCCGCCTGGCGGAACGGGCGGCCAGGCACTCCCTGGGGAACGTCCCATGATTCGCAGGGAGTGGCGCTGACGGTGTCCCGCGCGACCGCGGCCGTCGAGTCCGCCGACTACGATCTCGTCGTGGTGGGCGCCGGATTCGCGGGGCTCGCCTGCGCGCGACGGGCGGCGGAATTCGGCCTCTCCGTGCTCGTGCTGGACCGGAAGTCCGAGCCCGGCGAGCACATCCACACGACCGGGATCCTCGTCAAGGAAGCCTGGGAGGAGTGGGCGGCGCCGGCCCCGCTGGTCCGCAGGATCAGTCGTGTGCGCATCTACGACCCGAAGCACCGGTTCGTGGAGCTCCGGCGTCGGAACTACTTCTTTATGGCCACGGACACTGCGGGAGTCCTCCGCCACCTGGTCAAGGAGACCCGACGGGCCGGGGCCGAGGTCCGCTTCGGGGAACCCTTCGAAGATGTGGTACCGGGGCGGATTCCGGTGACGCTCAAGAGTTCCGGCGAAGGTGCTCGCAGCAGCTCCGGCATCACCTGCCGGTTCCTGGTCGGAGCGGACG
Source organism: uncultured Gemmatimonadaceae bacterium (assembly GCA_964532325.1). GTDB lineage: Bacteria > Gemmatimonadota > Gemmatimonadetes > Longimicrobiales > Gaopeijiaceae > JAAXGI01. The sequence goes on from CAZHGS010000003.1 coordinate 17,915, forward strand.
GGACGCGGTCAAGAGTGGCCGAACGCTTCGGCCTTGACCGCAACGTGCGGCTTCTCAAGGGCGTGGAATGGGAATTCGAACCGCTGGACGGCGCTGGCGATTCCCTGCACTGCTTCGTCGACCCGGAGTTGGCACCCGGTTACATCGGCTGGGTCGTGCCCGGTGTTGGCGTGACCCAGGTCGGACTCGCCGTCCACCACGACCGGCGTGCAGACATCCGGAAGTTCATCGCCAGGATCGCCCCCCTCTTCGGACTGGCGGAACGAGAGGTGGTCGAGAGACGCGGCGGCCTGATTCCGATCGGCGGTCCGCTCAGGAAATTCTACGGCGAGCGGGTCCTCCTCATCGGAGATGCGGCCGGGATGGTGTCCCCGCTCACCGCCGGCGGTATCCACCAGGCGTACCGGTTCGGCCGGCTGGCCGCGGACGGAATCGCAGACTACCTGGACGCCGGCGCCGGCAGTCCGCACCCGGGCAGGATCCTCCGTCGCACCTATCCGAACCTCGCCCAGAAACGCGCCGCGCGCTGGTGTTTCGACCACCTCCCGGTGGCACGGACGCTGGAAGCCGGATTCCTGAGCTGGAACCTCTTCAGGAGGCTGGCCGAGGGGGTGTTCTTCGACCGCTCCGGTTAGGTCACCCGACGGATCACTCCCGTGGGAGCGCTGTGGGCTGCCGGAGGCGGGCCCGGGGGCCGGGATACTTCCTGCCCGCCACGTACGACCCGGTGCTCCGCCGCACAGGCGGACGGAGCACGGATCAATGGGAGACCAGGGGTGAGGACCGCGCTGTTCTCGCCCTGGTGCCCGGGGAAGGTCTCCGTACCGTTCCCCAGCATCCGGGGACGCCCGACCGCCGCGACGTGACCTCCGTCCGTGTTCGAAAGTTGATCGATGCGCATGTGAGCTCCGTGGCGCGACTTCGAGCTGGAGTCATTCGCAAAGAGGTCGATGGCATTTCTTCGTTCGGAGGCGTGTGCCTCTATGGCCTGTCTCCAGCAGCCGGGGATCGGGCACGAGTACCCAAGCCGGCGCTCGTCGAACCCCTCACAGACGGGGGAGCTTGTCCGGCGAAACGCCACCGCGTGTGCGTGCTGCGGTTTGTCCCTTCCCGCCGTGCCACGCCGTGCCACAGTTCGGGACCCGCTCGGCCCGGCGGTGTGGATGAGCCGCTGCCGGACGGAGCTGCGAAGAAGAGGTATGAGGTCCCCGCCCACTGGAAGACCAACAAAAAAAGAGAGGGGCCCCGCAGGGCCCCTCCATCTTCCGGCTCCGGCCGTCCGTGCGCGGCGGGCGTGAGCGCGGCGTCCTAGCTCAGCGGTACTGGTACACCCAAGGGCGCGCCTGCTCGTCCTCGGCGCGCTGCACCGCGGCCGCCGGCAGGTGCGGCTCCATTTCCTCCAGGTCGGTCACCCCTTCCATGAGCTTCCGGCGGTACCTCTCGTTCGCCTCGAAGGTGATGGGTGCCATCCCGGGGACCTCGATCACTTCCCGCTCGAGATCCACCGTCATCTCGACGCCCGGGTTCGTGCGCGCCCACTCGGCCAACATCTCGAGCGTCGGCCTCGGGAGCTCGACCGTCAGGACCCCGTACTGCACCGCGTTCGTAAGGAAGATCGGCCCGAAGCTCTGCCCTAAGTAGACCCGCACCCCCCATGCCGCGAGCGGACGCGTGATGGCTCCCGAGCGCGAGCTTCCCGTCCCGTAATTCAGCCCCACGATCATGATCGAGGCCGTGCGGTAGGGCTCCTGGTTGAAGACGAAGTCCGGCCGCTCGGTGCCGTCCGCGAAGTAGCGGATGTTGGCGAAGGCCATTTCGGCCTCGCTGGTCATCCCGAGGGCCGCGAGCCCGGACGCGTCCGCCGGAGGGCTGGGCACGTCCGTGCTCATATTGTCGACCATGTAGGGGGCGGCGATGCCCGTGTGACGGACGAACCGGGCCCCCGACCCCCGTTCCGGTACCGGAAACGCGTTCTGCCTTGGCATTTCCCACGCCTCCTACATGTAGTTCCTGACGTCGGCGATGTAGCCCGCAATCGCCGAGGCGGCCACGGTGGCGCTGCTCGCCAGCGTCGTCTTTGTGTCCCGACCCTGACGGCCGATGTAGTTGCGGTTCGAGTTCGACACGCACCGGGCGCCCGGAGCTACGTAGTCGCCGTTCGACCCGTAGCACTTCGAGCAGCCTGACTCACGCCACTCGAACCCCGCCGCCAGGAAGATGCGGTCGAGGCCCTCGGCCTCGGCCTGACGCTTGACTGCCGTCGAGCCCGGCACGACCCACGCTGACTGGACGTTGTCGGCGACCCTGCGGCCCTCGACCACCCTGGCGGCCGCGCGGATGTCGGTGATCCGGCTCTCTGCGCACGAGCCGATGAAGGCCTCCTGGATCGGGGTCCCGAGGATCGGATCGCCCGGAGTGAGGCCGCTGTACTCGATCGCCTGCCGGTATGTCTCGCGCTTCTCCGGCGGCGCCTGTTCCGGATCCGGCACCCGGTCGCCGATTCCGATCGCGTGCTCGGGGTTGATCCCCCAGGTGACCTGGGGCTCGACCCCGGTCATGTCGATCGTCTCGTCCCGGTCGAACACCGCGTCCGGATCGGTGGGGAGCGTCCGCCACATCTCGACGGCCTGGTCCCAGTACTCGTCGGACGGCGCGAACTCCCGGCCGTAGAGCCAGTCGTACGTCGTGTCGTCCGGCCCGACCATCCCTGTGAGCGAGGCCATCTCGACGGCGAGGTTGGTGAGCGTGAAGCGGGCCTCCTGCGGGAGCGCCCGGACGACGGGACCCGCGTACTCGACCGCGTAGCCGGAACCCGAGTCCGTTCCCAGCTCAGCGATGACGCGCAGGATGATGTCCTTGGCGAAGATGCCGTGGCCCATTGTCCCGACGACGTTGACGCGCATCGACATCGGCCGGTGGCGGATCACGGTGCCGGTGCGAAGCACGTTGTTGGTCTGCTCGCCGCCCCAGGAGATGAGACCCATCGCCCCGTGCGTACAGGTGTGGCTGTCCCCGGCGCAGAGGAGCATCCCCGGCTGGCTGAGCCCCGTCTCGGGCCCGACCACGTGCTGGATCCCGTACCTCGGATCGAACTGGCCGAAGGCGTTGAAGCCCATCTCCCTCATCATCTCGGCGTGCTCCTCGTACTGCTGCCAGCCGGTTCCGAGCGAGAGGTCCGTGGAGCGGTCCGGGGAGGTGGAAGTCCCGTGGTCCGGAACGTTGAAGAAGAGCTCGGGATTGGGGATCTCGCCGCCCTCCTCAAGGATGCGGAGCACCTGGTCCGGGCTTCCCGCGATCGAGCGGTCGACTTGGAGGAGGTAGGCGTTGCCCCCGAGATCGGCGACGATGTGGTCATCCCAGATCCGGTCGAACATCGTCTGGGCCTGCCTCGCCCGACCGGCCTCCGCCCCGTTTGTCCGGCCCGCGAAGGGCATCGCGGATGCCGCAAAGCCGGCACCCAATGACGTCTTGAAGAAGTCTCGTCTTCTCATCGCACTCTCCCGTGGCTGAATAGACTCCGGCTTGGCCCAGAGCCGCTTTTCCCTTCTTCCCAGCTTCAGGATACCCGGGGGGGACGCGCGGCGTCAAGTGATGGCGACGCGCGGCTCCGGGTCGACTCCCGGGGCATGCTCGCAGGGGCCGGGAGGGCATTGAGAACGGTGCCCCGAGAGCCGGCCGGCGGTGCTCATTCGCGCTCCGGCTGCACGCTCCCGAGCACCCGATCCACCGCACTTCTGATCACCGCGTCCGTGAGGAGGTCCGGGTGGAGGCTTCGCGCCAGGCGACCCCGGATCCGGATCCGGAGCTCCAGGGTGTTCTCGCTCGCCTCGCCGGCCTCCCGGAGTTCCCCCACGAGGGTTCCGATCGTCTCCTGGAGAAGCAGGTCACCCCTCTCGCTGGGGGGCGTCTCCGCACCGCTTCCGCGCCTCGTCCTCCGGATGACCCGCAGGTACCGGTCGAACTCGTAGCCCCCGGCCTCGAGCGCCGCCTCCACTTTCCGCGCCGAGTCCCGGAGCCGCGAGAGAGCCGCGAGCGCCCGGCCTAGGCCCTCCCCGACCCTCTCCCCTCCGGCGTCCCCTTCCCGCGACTCCCACCAGCCCGCCGTCCCGCGCACTTCCGCGACCCTCCGGCCGATCTCCTCGGACGTACCCCACCGGAGAAGGAAGGCGTGGTGCTCCAGCAAGGCACCGCCCGGCGAGTCCCGATCCTCCATCCCGTCCTCCGCGGCATCGCGATCCGACGTCGCCGGTGGGGAGATTCCCGGTTCCGGCAGGACGGGGTGAAGGTGCGCCGGGAAGGCGGAGGCCGGCAAGCGGATCCACGGGTGGAGGGATCCTGCCCGCGGGCCGGAGGGGGAGATAGGAATGGTGGAGTGGGCTTGGCCCGGGGACGTCCGGTCCGTAGACTCCCGCACCGCGGCCCGCCGCTCCACGTCCGCGGCGGGGTCCGGGACGAGCCCGATTCCCACGACACGGGAGCATTGCTTGGCAACCATGGACCGGAGAGCGCCGGACGGTCTTCGTCGCATTCGGGAACCCGGAGGCCGGCCCCGCCACCCGCGGAACGCGCCGTGAGCCCGTCGATGACGGAGCGGGCGGAACGCCTGGATCGTTCCCGCATGGACCGCGTGATCGCCGCCACCGGGGGCCAGGTCCGTTTCGCCCTGGACGATCCCGGATTCCCGGCTCGCGAGCTCGGGGAACGGGCCGCACGCCGCGGGAGAGGAGAGGAAGCCCTTCCGGTCGGCGAGGTGCTCGTCGTCGGGATGGGAGGGTCGGCCCTTCCGGTCGATATCCTGAACAACGCGCTCGCCGACCGGCTCCCCCGTCCCGTCGGCGCGTGCCGGCACTACGCGCTCCCCCCGCACCGGAGCGGCCGCAGGATTCTCGTCTTCAGCTCCTTCTCGGGAAACACCGAAGAGGTGCTCGAACCCCTCCGGGCCCTCGCTCCCGGGACATCCGACGTGGCGGTCCTGACCGCGGGAGGCGAGCTCGCCGGGATCGGCCGGGACCGGGGGATCCCTACGATCCGGATTCCGGCCGAGCGCGAACCGCCAGGCTTCCAGCCCCGCTCGGCGAGCGGGTACATCGTGACCTACCTCGCCCGGCTCCTCGACGCGACGGGATACGCGGAGCTCCCCGCCCGTCGCTTCCGCGCGCTTGCCCGCTTCCTCGACGGAAACGACTTCCGGGCGGAGGGCGAGGAGCTCGCCCGCCGGCTCGCGGGGCGGATCCCCCTCTTCTACACCGACGAGGAGCACGCGCTCAGCGTGGGCAGGATCGCCAAGATCAAGTACAACGAGAACGCGAAGCAACCCGCCTTCTTCAACGCGCTCCCGGAAGCAAACCACAACGAGATGATCGGGTTCGGAGGCGCGCGCGAGGACTACGCCGTCGTCTACTTCCGGGACCCCGGGAGCCACCCCGGCGTGCACCGCCGCTTCGAGACGATGAGGGAGGTGCTCGGGGGCGGACGGATCCGTTTCTCGCAGTGGGAGATGCGGGGCGAGAGCCGCCTCGAGCGGATCTTCAGCGCGCTGACGGTCGCCGACTGGATCTCCTACTACGCCGCGCTCCTCGCCGGCGTCGATCCGACGCCGGTCGCCCTCGTGGAGGAGTTCAAGCACCTCCTCTCCGAGCCGGATCCGCCGCGGAGCGGCTGACCGGGCTTCCCCCACGGTGCGGGGGGCGGGGGTCCGCGTCAGCCGGCCTCGCCCCGCTTGGGGAAATCAAAGTCGATCAGCTCGAACCGGCCCCAGTCGGCGCGCGCCCAACGCACCGAGGCCAGTCCGAACATCACGACCCCGCATGTCGGAACGTGACCGATCCGCTCGGCCGAGAGCCCGTTTCCCAACTCGGTGAATGTGGGATTGTGGCCAACGAGGATCACGGTCCCGTGCCGGTCGTCGAGTCCCCGGACGGTCTCCAGCACCCTATCGGATCCCGCCCCGTAGAGCTCGGGGCGCACCTCGAGAGAGCCGGGACCAAGTCCGAGCACGTCGGCGAACGCCCGCGCCGTCGTGCGGGCGCGGACCGCGGAGCTCGTCACGATCCGGTCAGGAGCGGCCGCGCGGGCGGCGAGCCGGGCAGCCATGCGCGGCGCATCACGGAGTCCCCGCCGGTTGAGCGGCCGGTCGTGGTCGGCCAGACCCGGGTGCCTCCAGCTCGACTTGGCGTGTCGGACGAGGACAAGCAGCTTGGGCGCCTCCATCACTCCTCCAGGTCGCGAACGAACGAAAGGATTTCGGAGAGCACGGCGGATGTCCGCCCGGGGGCCAGGATATCCCCGGCGAGCACATGCTCGCCCGAGCCCGGCACCTCGCTCACCCAGACGAGTCTCCGCTCGCCCGATCCCAATTCACCGAACCGGCGCTCGGCGACACCGGTATCGATCACCCGGTCCCTCGGGGAGAGGAACATGAGCGTGGGCGCGGAAATCCTCCCCACGAGGCCGGCGTCGACGATGCGGATCAGAGCGCCGAGCTGGAGGAGCACCCGGGTAGGGTAGCGCTCGGTCCAGTAGCGGCGGTGAAGCTCGTTTCGCGGCTCGAACCCGTGTTCGGGTCCCTGCACGAGCCGCGCGATCGCCCCTCCCCAAGGGAGGTCGAGGATCCATGCGCGGCGGTCTGCCATCGCATAGTTGGGAGAGATGAGGACGAGCGCTGCGATCCCCTCCCGCCACTCCGGATGCGCGGCGGCCCAAGTCGCGAGCATTCCCCCCGTGGAGGTCCCCACGAGGATGGTCCGGCGGCCGATCCTGCGCCCGACCTCCATCGCCTCCGCCGCGTCCCCGAGCCACTGCCCCGCCTCGGCGTCCCCGAGCGCCTCGGAGGTCCGTCCGTGACCGGCAAGGCGCGTGAGGTAGGCATTCGCCCGGAGCTCATCTGCGAGCCGCTCGGTGAGCGGGGCCGACTCCCGGTGGGTGGCGGTGAAGCCGTGGAGGTAGACGATCGCGTAGTCGGTCCGGCCCGGCGCCCCGGGATGGGCCCAGAGGATGCGTTTCTCCGTTCCGGGAACGATGTCCGGATAGCGGGACTCGGAGTGCTCGAGGAGGAGGTCGAGCTCCGCGGGCGCGTCGGGGAGCCGGGGAACGACCACCTCCGGGTCGACGCCCGTTCTCGGGCCGGCGACGAAGGCGACCCCGAGGAGGAGGACGCTCCCGAGCGCGGCGCGCATCCCCTTCCCGGGCCTCAACCCTGCATCCTCCGGAGCACCTCGTCGAAATCGTCGGCGAGCGCCTTCCGCTCGTCGGAGAGCCGCGCGCGGAACCGGCCGCGCCCCACGACGCGAAGGAAGAGCTCCACATCCTCACGCACCCGGCCCCACCGCTCCCTCCATGCGAGCATGATCCAGCCGAGGAGCGGAACGACGGCGACGAGGACCATAGCGCCCGGGATGCCGGCGGCGAGAAACCCGGCCGCACCGGCCACGGCCACCGTCGCCGGGACGGTGAAGAGGCTCGCAGCCAGCTTGTAGGTGGCAACGGACTCGTGCGCCGGCTTGGCCCTTGCGATCAGGAGCCGGGGGAGGAGCCGGGCCGGGTACCAGATCACGCGCCCGAGAAATGCGAGCGGGAGCCCGATGAGGAGGGCGATCCCCTCGCGGACCACGTAGCGCGCGACGAGCCCGCCGACGTACCTGCGCGGCACGGCGCCCGAGCGCGCCCCGGCGGCGCGGCTCGCATGCTCGACCCGGCGGACACGCCGGGCAAGCTCCCCGAACTTCGCCGGATCCCGACTCCGGAGCCACTCGAGACCCCGGGCAAAGCGCCGGAGCCGCGGAACGCGGTCGGCGAGGCGTTCCCTCTCGCGGGCCCCGGCGAGCGCCTTCTCACGGCTGTAGATCCGGTCGGCAGCCGAGATGAGCTCGAGATCGGCACGGCTCCCGACACTCACGGTGAGCTGCTCGAGCCGGCATGCGATCTCTCCCGTGAGTGCCCGAACCGCCTCGGCGTCCCCCGCACCCTCCCGCGTCAGCCACGGCTTCACGGGGAAAGGATCCCCGATCTCTGCGAGCACGCGGCCCCGGACCCGGTGCTTTCGCTCCCAGGTGAGCCCGATCGGCACGATCACGAGCTCGAGCCGGCCGCGGCTCTCCGCCTCGGCGGTCAGCGCGATCCGCGCCGCGCCGGTCCGGAGAGGTTCGATCGAGGGCTCCGAGTGGGACCGGCCCTCCGGATAGATCTGGAGGGCGTCACCGGCGCGGAGCGCGGCCACGGCCGCGCGGAAGGTGTCCTCGTTCCTGTGCATCTGCGCCGGATCGTCCTGCCGCCGGTAGACGGGGAGCCCCCCGATCCCTCTGAGGAGCGGCCCGAGGAGCCGGTGGTCGAAGAGGGGCGCCCGGGCGAGCGGACGGGTGGGCCGGCCCGCAACCCGAAAGATGACGAGCGGGTCGAGAAGCGCGTTCTGGTGGTTGGCTACGACGAGGACGGGCCCGGCCGGGATAGGGGACCCGCGAACCTCGATGCGGTCGAAGACCGAGACCGCCCACCCGGCAAGATCCGCCGCCGCACGGGCATACCTCGCTTTCCGCGCCATGCGCCTCCCGGGCCTCGGGCGACCGTGAAGTGAGGAAGAGGACGCGACCCCGGAATAATGCGGTGCGCCGGCCCGGGGGTCGAGGCGCCCGCCGGCTGCCGTCCACCGCCCGCGCGCTGCGCCGGAGCCTCAGGACGGATAGTAGGGGGCCATCATCAGGTAGACGATCACGCCGGTCACCGCGACGTAGAGCCAGACCGGAAGAGTCCAGCGGGCGACCCGACGGTGCTTGGGAAACTCCTCCCTGAGAGCGCGCGCCACGGTGTAGAGCGCGAGCGGGAGGACGAGGGAGGCCAGGACGATATGGGTGACGAGGACGGCGAAGTAGAAGACGCGTACGGCGCCCTCCCCGCCGAAGCGCGCATCGGGCGCCTGCGCGTGGTAGACGAGGTAGGAGACGAGGAAGAGGCACGAGAGCCCGAAGGCAGTGACCATCGCGATCCGGTGCCGGCCGATCTGGCCGCGCCGGATGAATGTGTAGCCGAGGATGAGCAAGAGCGCCGTCGTCCCGTTGATGACGGCGTGTGCGCGCGGCAGCAGCGAGACGTCGAGCCCCTCGATGACGACGAGCTGCGGCGAGAGGATGAGGACGAGGACGAGGAGGCATACGACCGCCGAGACGGTGTAGACGGCGCCCGCAAGCTGTCTGTCCGTCACGCGGCGCCCGCCCGCTCCGAGCGTCGCGCCTCGACCGCCTCGGCGAGATCCTCGAGGACCGAGACCGTGTCGTCCCATCCCAGGCAGGAGTCCGTGATGCTCTGTCCCCGCACGAGCGCGACGGGATCTTCCCCGAGCGCCTGCTTCCCCTCCACGAGGTTGCTCTCGATCATGACGCCCATGATCCCGTCCTCCCCCATCCGGAGCTGATGGCAGAGGCTCGCGGAGACCTCGAGCTGGCGCCTGAACTCCTTGCCGCTGTTCGCATGGCTCATGTCGACCATCATCCGGGGGGGAAGCCCCGCGCTCTCGAGCCGGCCGGTGGCCGCCCGCACGGACTGGCTGTCGTAGTTCGGACCCCGGTCCCCGCCCCGCAGGATCACATGGCAGTCGCGGTTGCCCTTCGTCGAGAAGATCGCCGAGTGGCCCGCCTTCGTCACCGAGAGGAAGATGTGGGAGCTTCGCGCCGACCCCACGGCGTCGACGGCGACCTGCACGGACCCGAGGGTGCTGTTCTTGAACCCTGTCGGGCAGGAGAGCCCGGAGGCGAGCTGACGGTGGATCTGGCTTTCCGTCGTCCGCGCGCCGATCGCCGCCCAGCAGACCAGGTCGCCGAGATACTGCGGGGTGATCGGATCCAGGTATTCCGTTCCGGTCGGCACGCCGAGCCCGATCAGGTCGCGGATGAGTCCGCGGGCGAGCCTGAGCCCCTCATTGATCGCAAAGGAGTTGTTCAGGTGCGGGTCGTTGATGAGGCCCTTCCACCCGATCGTCGTCCGCGGCTTCTCGAAGTAGACCCGCATCACGACGAGGAGCGCGCCCGCGAGCCCCTCCGCCGCCTCCCGGAGGCGCTCGCCGTACTCGAGCGCGGCCTCCGGGTCGTGGATCGAGCACGGTCCCACGACGGCCAGCAACCGGTCGTCGCGTCCCTGGAGGATGTCGGCGACGCCGGCCCGGGTCCTGAAGACGAACTCCGAGTCCGCATCGGAGACGGGGAGATCCCGGATCAGGATCTCGGGCGCGTCCACCTCCTCCATCCCGGTGATGCGGATATCGTCGGTGTCGTATTTCATCGTGCGTGCCTGCCTCTAACGTCATGTCCGCCGCGAAACAACGCCCGATCCTACCCCGCCGGCGCTTGACCGGCAAACCCCGCCGGTCGAGGATCAGGTGTCCCGCTCCCGGACCAGCACCCCCGCCCCAGCGACGATGCTCCCGAACGCCGCCCTCGCGACGATCCTCCTCGCGTCCGGCCAGGCGCCGCCCGCCCCCCTTCCGGCGGCCGCCGCGGACCGCTACGAGGTCTCCCTCCTGACCGTCGGCCACGGCGACGCGGTCTGGGAGAGGTTCGGCCACAACGCGATCCGGATCCGCGACCGCCTGACCGGCCAGGATCTGGCGTGGAACTGGGGACTCTTCAACTTCGCCGACCCGGACTTCATCCCGCGCTTCCTCCGCGGCCGGATGCTATACAGCATGGGGCCCGCCGAGACCGGCGCCTTCCTCGACGCATACCGCGCGGCCGGGCGGAGCGTCTACTCGAACGAGCTCCTGCTCTCCGCGGATGAGGCGGCCGAACTCGACCGCCTGGTCCGCGAGAACTTCGAGCCGGGGAACCGGGACTATCTCTACCACTACTTCGAGGACAACTGCTCGACGCGGGTACGGGACATCCTCGACACCGTGCTCGGCGGGATCCTCGCCGACGCCTTCGCCGGGGCGGAGACGGACAGAAGCTACCGGTGGCATGTCCGGAGGCTCCTCGGCGGGATGCCCGGGATCAACCACGGACTCTCCGTCCTCGTCGGCCCCCGGGGCGACGCTCCGCGGAGCGAGTGGGACGCGATGTTCATCCCGATGGAGCTCATGCGGAGCCTCGAGGGGTACGAGAGGCCGGGCGGGGCGGCGGGAAGGAGTGCGCTCCTCGGACCGAGGGAGGTGCTCGTGGAGAGCGGGCGTGCGGCCGAACCCGCCGAGCCCCCGGGGTTCGCGGCGTGGTGGCTCGTCTCGGGGCTCGGGGGAAGCGCGCTCCTCCTCGCCGCCGGACGCCGGGCGGCCGGGGGACACCGGTCCTCCCTCCGGCTCCTCGCCCTCTCGGCCACCGCCTGGTGCGCGGTCGCAGGACTCCTCGGCGCGCTCCTCCTCGGCCTCTGGTTCACGGACCACACCTACGGGAGGTGGAATGTGAACATCCTCCACCTGAGCCCCCTCGCCCTCCTCACCGCCGCGCTCCTCGCAGCAGGGTCGTGGAGGACGGGGTGGGAGCGGCGGACGGTGGGCCGCGCCGCTGCGGGGCTCGCGGCCGCGACCGGTCTCCTCTCGGCCGCCGGTGCGGCGCTCGAGCTCCTCACCCCCTTCTCGCAGGGAAACGCCGAGGTGCTCGCCGTCGCGCTCCCCCTGAACGCGGCCGCCGCGATCGCCCTCCGCAAGGCCGCCCGAGCCGGGGCGGCGGGAGGCGGACCGGAGTCGCGCTGAGTCGGGCCCGGGAAGGCGGAACGGCCGCCTGCCCTACCCGCCGGCCGCGTCGAGCGGCCTCGAGATCACTGCGGCGTTCAGCCCCCCCACGCCCATCGAGAGCTTCCCCGACCGCCCTCCCGGGAGCGTGCATGGCGTGTCGTACACGAACGAGCGGTGCACGCCCGCGATCTCCCCGTTCAGCTCGCTCCGGTCGAGGGGGGTCGGAAAGACGATCCCCCGCTCGGCGCCGAGATACTGCGCGGTGAGCTCCCAGCCCCCGCTCGCGCTCATCCCGTGGCCGAAGGTGCCCTTTCTCGCCGTGACGAGCACCTCGCGGGTGAGAAGCTCGCGCATGTTCTCGACCTCGAGGTAGTCGCCCGGCGTCGCGGTGGCGTGGAGATCCCAGCTGACGACCTCGGCCGGATCCGTCCCGGACCCCGAGAGCGCCTCCCGGATTGCGAAGAGCGGACCCGGCTTCGAGGGGGTGATGATGTGTCCGGCGTCCGCGGAGACCCCGACGGCGACGGGCTCGAGCCCGAGAGGGCGGAACCCCCGCCCCTCCATATAGGAGCGCTCGCCCACGATCCAGATGACGGCGCCCCCCGAGACGTGGGTGCCCCGGAGGGCTGAGAGGGGCTTCGAGACCGCGCCGCCGGACGCGATCACCCGGGCGCGGAAGAACGAGGCGACCGTGAGCGGATGCGGAGGCGGATCGGAGGCGCCGATGACGACGGCCCGCGCATCCCCCCTCCGGATCGCGTCGGCCGCGAGCTTCAGGCAGACGCCGAAGGTCGCGCAGGCACCGACCGGCGCGAAGGTGAACCCGGTGATCCCGCCCACCATCGAGACCTGCGAGGCCGGGATGCTCGGGATGTTCCAGAGGACGTTCGCGCTCACGCTCGACCAGGGGGGATCGGGCGCCCCCCAGCGCTCCTGCAGCCGGGCGCGGCGGCGCTCCTTCTCCCGGATCGCGCTCAGCTTTCCGGCCTCGACCTCGCCCCCGACCGGGATCTCGTCGATCGCCGCGAACTCCTCAAGATATTCGCCGAGGGCCGGCGAGCGCGCCGCCCAGTAGGCGTTCCAGGCCCGCTCCGCGTCCTCGCGCGCGTCCGGGTCGGCGGTCCCCCCGGGGTCGGGGGGCACGGGCTCGGCGTCCGGGGCGCTCCCCTCGCCGAGGAATCGGCGGAGCGGCTGGCAGCGCCGGGGGTCGGACCAGAACCGGTCCCATCTCCGCTGGGCCCGGTCGAGCGCGAGCGTCGCCTCCGAGATGGCCCCGAATGCCCCGAGCCCCGTCCCCACATAGACGTGCGCCTTCGGCCCGAGCTCCCTCAGCACCTCCTCGATCCCCGGGTTCTGTCCGAGCGACTGGATGAACGCGCCGATCGCGTAGAGGGCGAAGGGGTCCATCTTGGAGGTGAGCTGCGGGAAGCGGCTCGGCGGGAAGCGCGCGTCGATCCACTCGCGGTAGTCCCGGAAGTCGAAGTCCGGCGTCCCGACGAGGAAGGTGTTCGGCCCGAACCCGTCGAAGGCGTCGAGCCAGCTGCCGGAGGATGCGAGGTTGCCGGCGAACGCCTCGATGTTCGGGGACTTCGGGGCGACGATCCCCCACCCGTAGACGCCGATTCGCTTCACGAGAGCTCCTCGCGCCCCCGCGCGGGCCCCTTCAGCCCCGCTCCGCGATCGGCCGGTAGCTCCGCTCGCCGCTCCCCTCGTAGACCTGGCGCGGGCGGGCGATCCTCTGCTCCGGATCCTCGAGCATCTCCTGCCACTGCGCGAGCCACCCCACGCTCCGGGGGATCGCGAAGAGGACGGGGAACATCTCCACTGGGAATCCGATCGCCTCGTAGATCAGGCCCGAGTAGAAGTCCACGTTCGGGTAGAGGTTCCGGGAGATGAAGTACTCCTCCCCGAGGGCGATCCGCTCGAGTTCGAGCGCGACGTCGAGCAGCGGGTTCCTCCCCGTGACCGCGAAGACGTCGTGGGCCGCCTCCTTGATGATGCTCGCCCGGGGATCGTAGGCCTTGTAGACGCGGTGGCCAAACCCCATGAGGCGCCGCTCGCCCCTCCGGACGGTCTCCATGAACGCGGGGATGTGGCGCACGTCCCCGATCTCGTTCAGCATGCGGAGGACGGCCTCGTTCGCGCCGCCGTGAAGCGGGCCGTAGAGGGCCGCCATCGCCCCCGCGAGGGCGGAGTAGGGATCCGAACGCGAGCTTCCGATCACGCGCATCGCCGTCGTCGAGCAGTTCTGCTCGTGGTCGGCGTGCAGGATGAAGAGGATGTCGAGCGCGCGTTCGAGGGCGGGACTCGGCCGGTATTCCCGCTCACCGATCCGGAAGAGCATGTTGAGGAAGTTGGCGGTGTAGGAGAGCCGGTTCTCCGGAAAAACGGGCGGAAGCCCCCGGTGGTGGCGGTAGGCGAAGGCCGCGAGCGTCGGCATCTTCGCGATGAGCCGGATGATGTGTTTCCACCGGCCCGCCGCGTCCTCGACCGCCTTCGCCCGGGGATAGAAGGTCGAGAGCCCGGAGACCGCCGAGATCATCATCCCCATCGTGTGCGCGTCGTAGCGGAACCCGCTCAAGAGCGTCACGAGGTTCTTGTGGATGTAGGTGTGGTGCGTCACCTCGCGGACGAAGTCGTCCAGCTCGGAGCGGGTCGGCAGCTCGCCCTCGAGGATCAGGTAGGCCACCTCGAGGAAGGTGCTCTTCTCGGCGAGCTGCTCGATCGGGTAGCCACGGTAGCGGAGGATCCCCTTCCCCCCGTCGATCTCCGTCACCGTGCTCCGGGTCGAGACGGTGTTCGTGAAGGCGGGATCGTAGGACATCATCCCGAACTCGTCGGGATCCACCCGGATCTGGCGGAGGTCCATGGCGCGGATGACGTTCCCCTCGAGAATGTCGACCTCGTACTCGGTGCCCGTCCGGTTGTCCCGGATCGACAGACTCTCCCTGGACCCGCTCCCTCCCATGTCCTCCTCCCCCTGTTTCTCGCGGACGGCCCGGGAAGCCCCGGACCGTTGGCTCCCGGTCGGTGCGCGGCCCGCCCCCGGCGGGCGGGCGTAAGGTATCACATCGGAGCGGGCGGCGGCTACGGGCGCGGCGGCGCGCCTCACTCCGACCCGGACGCCCTCGGGTAGCGGAGCTCCTCGACGAGCTCGCGGATCCCCTGCGGGGGCGGCGGCGTGAGGCGCGAGACCCCCCAGGTGACGCCGAGCCCGACGAGCATCCCGACCGTGCCTATCCCCTGCGGGGAGATCCCGAAGAGCCACGGATCGAATCCGATCCCGAACCCGGGAGCCACGGTGACGATGTAGGAGGCGGTGAAGGCGAGCCCGGCCGTCATCCCGGCGATCGCGCCCTCTTTCGTCGTCCTCGAGTCGAAGATCCCGAGGACGATCACGGGGAAGAAGGAGGCGGCGGCGAGCCCGAAGGCGAAGGCCACGACCTCGGCCACGAAGGCGGGGGGATAGATCCCCAGGAGCCCCGCGACGAGGACGGCGAGGAGCATCGAGCCGCGCGCCACGAGGAGCTCCTCGCGCTCGGTCGCGCGGCACCGGAAGAACTGCGCGTAGATGTCGTGGGAGAAGGAGGAGGCGATCACGAGCAGGAGCCCCGAGGCCGTCGAGAGCGCGGCGGCGAGCCCCCCGGCGACGACGATCGCCATGACCCAGCCGGGAAGCCCGGCGATCTCGGGGTTGGCGAGCACCATGATGTCCGGGTCGATCGCGAGCTCGTTGGCCGATGCCGGGTCCGCCGCGTCCCCCGGCCCGTAGTCTATGATCCCGTCGGCGTCCTTGTCGGTGAAGCGGATGAGGCCCGTCTCCTCCCACGAGCGGAACCACTCGGGACGCTCCGCGTACGGCCGGCCGACGACTGTGTCGACCAGGTTGAAGCGCGCGAAGGCCGCCACGGCGGGGGCCGTCGTGTAGAGGAGCCCGATGAAGAGGAGGGCATAGACCCCCGTCCAGCGCGCCCCGCTCACCGTCCGCGTCGTGTAGAAGCGGATGATCACGTGCGGGAGTCCCGCCGTGCCGCACATGAGCGCCATCACGATCAGGAAGACGTTCAGCCTCGAGATCTCGGTGAAGGGGGAGGTATAGGCGTCGAAGCCCAGGTCGGTGACGACCGCGTCGAGCCTCGAGGCCACCTCGGGGAAGGCGATCTGGGGGAGCGGGATCCCGGTGAGCGAGACCGCGATCCCGACGGCCGGGATGAGAAACGCCGTGATCAGGACGATGTACTGCGCCACCTGCGTGTAGGTGATCCCCTTCATCCCGCCGAGGATCGCGTAGAAGGCGACGACGGCCATCCCGACGATGACCCCCGCGCCGATCGGGATCTCGAGGAAGCGCGAGAAGACGATCCCGGCACCGCGCATCTGCCCGGCCACGTAGGTGAACGAGACGATCGTGGCGCAGAAGGCGGCCACGACGCGGGCCGTCCCCGAGTAGTAGCGCGCGCCGATGAAGGCCGGGACGGTGAACTTGCCGAATTTCCGGAGGAAGGGGGCGAGAAGGAGCGCGAGGAGCACATAGCCGCCCGTCCACCCGAGGAGGTAGATCGCACCGTCGAAGCCGAGGAACGCGATGAGCCCGGCCATCGAGATGAAGGACGCGGCGCTCATCCAGTCGGCGGCCGTCGCCATCCCGTTGAGGAGGGGGGGCACTCCGTGGCCCGCCACGTAGAACCCCTTCGTGCTCGACACCCGCGACCAGATCGCGATCCCGATGTAGAGCGCGAAGGTGAGTCCGATCGCCGCGGCGATGTCGACCTGGATGTTCATCTCAGCCCACATCCTCCCCCTCGTCGTGCACATCGAACTCCCGGTCGAGGCGGTTCATCGCGCGGGCATAGATGAGGATCAGGAGCCAGAAGACGTAGATCGCCCCGTTCTGGGCGATCCAGTAGCCGAGCGGGCCGCCGAGGAAGGTGACGCGGTTGAGCGTGGGGGCGAGGAGGATCGCAAGGACGTAGCCCGTCGCGAACCAGACGGCGAGGAGGCCCGCGGTGAGCCGGAGCGTCCTCCGCCAGTACGCCCCGAGCGCACCCCGGGCGCCACCCCCCTCCGTCGGCCTCCCCATCCGATCCGCTCCCTCCGCTCCGTCCGCCGGTCGGCTACTGGAGCCCGAGCAGGCTCGTCCCGTCGACCGTGATCACCCCGTAGCGGACGATCCAGTGGAGGTGCGGCCCGGTGACCCGGCCCGTGGCTCCCACGCGGCCGATCAGCTGGCCGGGCTCGACGATCTCCCCCTCGGCCACCTCCTGTTCGCTCAGGTGCAGGTAGGCGGTGACGAGGCCGTCGCCGTGATCGAGGTAGACCACGTTCCCGCCGAGGTAGAAGGTGTCGACCAGGGCCACGATCCCCCGGGCCGGCGCGAGGACCGGCTCTCCCACCGCGCCGCCGAAATCCGTCCCCATGTGGCGGCTCTGGACTTGGCCGTTGAAGACGCGGCCGTGGCCGAACCCGCTCGTGATCCGTGTTCCCCGGGGAGGGATGAAGGGGCCGTCCCACATCCGCCCGGTCTCGTGCGAGCGCCGGGACACCCCCATCGCGCGCGCCGATTCCGCGCTGATGCGCTCCCGGATCTCCGGCGGCTGCGGCCGCCCGAACTCCGGCGCCACGGTGAGCCGCTCCATCCTGTAGTCGCCGGCCACGAACGGGACGGCGAGCGTGCGGCTCCCGGTGCCGCTCCCGTAGTCGATCTCGAGCGCGAGCTCCCCGGTCCCCTCGGCGTCGACCGGGGCGGCCGCAAGCGCGAAAAGCGCGCCGCCCTCCGCTGGGCGGAAGTGGAGCGGCTCGCCGGCGAAGGTCCCCGCGGCCCCCGCGAGCGCACCGCGCGCCGGGGCGAGGCGGACCCGGAAGACCGTTCCCTGGACGACCGGGTCGGGGGTCCACGAGACGGCGGCCGAGTCCGGGAGCGGGGGTGGAGGGGGTGGCTCCGGGGGCGGCGGCGCCTCCGCGGCGGGGGAGCCACCCGGCGCCGGAACGCCTGCCGGGAGCTCCCGGGGCCAGGGGCCGAGGCTCCCCACCGCGACGGCCGCGAGGACGAGGGTGGCGGCCAGAAGCGCCGCCCCTCCCCACCCGGCTGCCCTCCGCCTACGCATCCCAATCCTCTCCCCACCCGGTTCCCCCCGGGCTCCGGAGCCGCGCCCCGACGGCGCGGAAGTGTGCCGGGCCCGGGCTCCGGTGCGGACCGGGGATCAGGTATTCCCCTCCGAGGAAGTCCACGAACGCGGCCCGGAGCGGCGCCGCCGGGGGGCGGTCCTCCCAGATGGCCGCGAGCCACTCCGCGACCGCCTCCGTCGAGCGGGCCGAGGAGGCGACGCCGGCCACCTCGTAGACGGCCTCCCCTAGGGCGAGGACGGGCTTTCCGAGGAGGAGGCTCTCGGTGCCCACCGAGGAGTTCACCGTCACGACCCCGGCCGCACCGCGGATGAGTCCGTCCGTCGCGTTCCCGTTGGCGAAATGCACCCGCCCGGCCCCGGCGGCCCGGGCCCCGAGGTCCGGGTAGCGGGCCGGGCAGCTCGGATGCTCCTTGAAGACGAGCACCGGGGCCCGCCCGGAGACCCGGGCCGCCGCGGCGGCCCGGGTCAGGACGTCGAAGAAGTGGTGCATTCCGCGGATCCAGGGAGAGTGGAGGAGGAGCTGGCTGTCGAGCCCGACCTGGAATGGCGCGAAAATATAGCGCGGCGGGAGGCGAATCGCAGGAAGCGCGGCCTTCCCGCGCCGGGGTGGCCTCGGCGTGATCCGCGCCGGGAGCCCGGCGGCTCCCACGACCCCCCGCCGCTCGTAGAACGCCGGGTCGCGCGGGAGGGAGGAGGCCGCATTCACCCCCTTCGCATCCATCTGGGTCGTGTCCGGGAGGAAGCCGTTCTCGAAGCGGAAGCAGGGGAGCCCGGCGTCCCGGGCCGCGACGACGACGGCCCTGGCGTCCACGGCGTTCCCTCCCCAGACCCCGACGGCGTCGGGCCGCGTCCTCCGGATCCATCCGGCCGCGTGCCCGTAGTGGAGCCGGGCGGCGGCCCGGTAGGCGCGCTCCGTAGCAGCGATCCGGAACCGCCCGTAGTGCGGGCGCGCGCGCTTGCGCCGCATCCCGTAGTCGATGATCTCGCCGACGGCGCCGGGGGGCGGGCCCGGACGGGGGAGGCGGGCGAACACGCGGCACCCGAGGATCTCGGGCTCGGTGATCGCCGACCGGAGCGCGGAGAAGTAGCGTCCGACCCGCGGGGAGTTGTGCACGAGGAGGACGCGGCGCACCCTCACTCCGGTGCTTCGTGCGGACCGGCTTCCGCGTAGATTGCTTGCGTTCCCGAATCCCCGTACCCTGAGGCGGTTGCGGGCCGGCTGCGATTCCCAGTCAACGGAGGTTCCATCATGTCTCGGACAACACTCATCCTGGCGGCGGCGTTCCTTGCCACCTGCCTAGCGGCCCCGGGAGCGGTCGCACAGACGGGCGGCATGGCAGACGACGGCCCGGTCTTCGAAATGCGGACCTACACGACGCATCCCGGGAGGCTCGACGCGCTCATCCGGCGCTTCCGGGACCATACGACCCGGATCTTCGAGAAGCACGGGATGGTGAACGTCGGCTACTGGGTCCCCACCGACGAGCCGCTCTCGGAGAACACCCTCGTCTACATCCTCTCCTACCCGAGCCGCGAGGCGGCCACCGAGGCGTGGGCGGCGTTCCGCTCCGACCCCGAGTGGAGCCGGGTAAGCGAGGAGTCGCAGCGCGACGGCGCGATCGTGGAGAGCGTCGATAGCGTCTTCATGGATCCGACCGACTTCTCGGCTATCCGATAGCATCAGGGCGGGACCCGGACCCGGAGGAAGGACGATCGTGAGCCGATGGCCGGGGCCGTGATGCGCGCCGCGCTCCGGAGCGCGCTCCCGGCGCTCGCGCTCGCGCTGGCCACGCCGCTCGCGGGGGCTGCGCAGTTCGACTTCGACCCCGCACTCCTCCCCGAGGTCGTCCCCGGGGCCACCCGCTTCGGCGAACGGGTGGGGGAGCCCCCGGTCTTCGAGGCCTATGGCGCCGATCCCGCGACGGGCGCCGAGACCCTGGTCGGATACGCCTTCGTCACCGCCGACATCCCCCCCGAGGTGCAGGGCTACACCGCGCCGATCACCGTCCTCGTCGGGATGGATCTCTCCGGGACCGTGACGGGGATCGAGATCCTCGCCTACCGCGAGTCGCTCATAGGGAGCCGGGGCGACTTCCTGAACCAGGGAAGCTACCTCCGGCAGTATCCCGGAAAGCACGTCATCGATCAGTTCCGGGTACGCGACGACATCGACGGGATCTCGGGCGCAACGCTCACCGTGGACGCGATGGCCCGCGGGATCAGGAACGCCGCCCGGCGCGTTGCCGCCTCCTATCTCACCGCCGCGCCTGCGGAGGCGGCGCCGAGGTACATCGGAACGACCCCGCCCGAAGAACTCGAGGAACTGCTCTGGGCCGAGATCGTGAACCTCGGGTTCGCCGCCCAGGTGAACGTCCTCGACGGGCCGATCCAGGTCGTCCTCTTCCTCCTCTACCTCTCCGACCCCACGGTCGGGGAGATGATGGTGGGGCCCGACAACTTCCGGACCGCGATCGACTCGCTCGGGATGCGCGAGGACAGCCACCTCATGCTGCTCGGGCTGAGCGGCCGGGACCCCTTCTTCTTCCGGCCCTCCGGGCTCACGCTCCGCCAGGACGGGGAGATCTTCCCGGTCGAGAACACCGACCTCGCGATGTTCCCCCTCCTCCGCGCGGGGAACCTCCAGGGCGAGGTCCGGCGCTCGGGCCTCCTCTGGCTCGACGGATCAATCGACCTCGCCGAGCCCTTCGACATCGTCCTGGACATGGGGCCGCGCGGCGAGACCGGGACCGGCTCCTACCTGGTGATGCCCCCGCCGCCGCCACCCGCACCCGTCGTCGCCGTCGTCGCGGAGGCGGGCACGGAGAGCACCGCGGAGGGCGCGGAGGGAGGCGCCGTGGAGAGCGAGGGCGCGGAGGCACCGGCGGCCGTGGGAGCCGCGCCGGCGGGCGGCGGCGTGCAGACGGCGGCACCCGTGATCGACTTCGAGGCCCTCCTTCTCGAGGAGGCCGAGGAGGAGGCCACGCAGCTCGAGCGGGTGCTCGAGCGCACCTCGTGGGTCCGCGTCGCGGGGTTCGGCGTCCTCCTTCTCCTCGCGACGCTCACACTCGCCACGAAGTCGCGGCGCCTCCGCTGGACGACGCTTCTCGCCACCTTTCTCCTCCTCGGGTTCTACGATGGGGGATTCCTCTCGGTCTCCCACATCCTGGCCGCGATCTCGGTCGGCCCGTCCGTCTTCCTCGGGGACCTCCCTCTCCTCATGCTCGCGGGGTTCACCGTGGTGACGACGCTCCTCTGGGGACGCGTCTTCTGCGGGTTCCTCTGCCCCTTCGGCGCGCTTCAGGACCTCCTGGAGAGGATCGTCCCCCGGCGGCTCCAGAGGGAACTCCCGCCCGTCGTCCACCGGCGGCTTCTCAAGCTCAAGTACGCGATCCTCGCGCTCATCCTCCTTCCCGCCGTCCTCGGGACGGGGCTCACGATCTTCCAGTACTTCGAGCCGTTCGGGACCGTCTTCTACCTGAGCTCCTCGCTCCTCCTCTGGACGATCGCGGGCGGGATCCTCCTCCTCTCGGCGATCGTTCCGCGCTTCTACTGCCGCTACGCCTGTCCCCTCGGCGCAGCGCTCGCGGTGGGCTCGCTCGCGGCACCGTTCCGGATCGCGCGGGTCGAGCAGTGCGACTTCTGCAAGGTGTGCGAGCAGAAGTGCCCGACGGGGGCGATCACCGGGCCGGAGATCGACTTCAAGGAGTGCGTGCGCTGCAACACCTGCGAGATCCAGCTGCGCGAGAAGACCGGGGTCTGCCGCCACGACATCGAGAAGGTCCGGCTCCGCGTCGCGACCCCTCCGCTCGCGGGCTCCGGCACGTTCGATGTCTGAGTCGCGGGCTCGGAGCCTCTGGACCCGGCGCCGGGCGCTCGGCATCGGGGTGGCCGCCTGTGCCTCGCTCACCCTCGGGGGGACGGCCGCGCGGGCGTTCAGGGAGCTGGCGCGCCTCCACCGCCTCCGCTCCGTCCGGCGCCGGATGGGCACCGAAGTGGCCGTCACCGTCCACCACACGGATCCCGCCGAGGCGAGGCAGCTCGCGGGGGCCGCCTTCGCGGAGATCGAGCGCCTCGAGCTGATCCTGAGCCGCCACCGTGAGGGGACCGCCCTCGACCGGCTGAACCGCGAGGGACACATCGACGACGCCCCACCCGAGCTCACCGGGCTCCTCACCGAGGCCCGCGCCTACTCGGAGCTCACCGGCGGAGCCTTCGACGTCACGGTCGCGCCGCTCCTTCGCCTCTACGAGTCGGCGGCGGCGGGAGGGCGCCTACCGCGGCGGGCCGAGATCGAGGCCGCGCTTCCGCTCGTCGACTACCGGAACGTCCACGTCGAGGGGAGCGCCGTCCGGCTGCTCGACCCCGGGATGGAGGTCACGCTGGACGCGATCGCGAAGGGCTACATCGCCGACAGGGCGATGGCGGTCCTCGTCGATGGCGGCGCCATGCACGCGATGGTCGAGGCAGGCGGGGACGTCGCGTCGGCGGGCGGCTCCGGGGGCACGGGCCGGTGGCGTGTCGGCATCGAGGATCCACGCGAGCCCGGAGCGATGCTCGGTGTCGTCGAGCTCGGTGGCGAGGGCGCCGCGACCTCGGGGGACTACCGCGCTGCGTTCACGCCGGACCGCACGGCCCACCACATCCTCGATCCGCGGACGGGTCGCTCCCCCGGCGAGGCGAGCGCGGCCACCGTCGTGGCCCCGACAGCGAGCGAGGCCGACGCCCTCTCGACGGCGGTCCTCCTGCTCGGGCCCAGCTCCGGACTCGCCCTCCTCGACGCACGGGACGGCACCGAGGGGATCGTCGCCGGGAAGGACGGAACCGCGTCGCGCAGCCGGGGGTTCGGCCGCTACCTCGCCTGAGGCGCTCCTCCTGCGGCCGGGGCCCCCTCCGCCTCGGGCATCAGCGTGACCCGCACGAGATTCTCCGGGTCCAGGTAGCGCCGTGCGGCATCCATCAGCACCTCGACGGTGAGCGCCTCGACGGAGGCCTCGAAGGTGTCGAGCGCCGCGGCGGGCTCGGCGACCCCCCGCTGGAAGTCGCTCACGAGCTGGCTCAGCCAGGCGCGGTTCTCCTGGAAGTCCGTCTCGAACTGCCGGAGGAGCGCCTCCCTCGCGTTTGCGGCTTGCTCGGCGGTGGGTCCCCGCTCGCGGAACCCCTCGAGCACGCCGAAGATCGTCCCGACGATCTCCGTGGTCCGCTCCGGGTCCGACCCGAAGCTGATCGTCATCTGGAAGGTCTCCTCGGGCCGCCAGGTGATCCCGGGACCCACCCCGATGCTGTAGGAGGCGCCGAGCTCCTCGCGCACGACCGCCTGGAGCTCCTCGTCGAGCGCTAACGCGAGCGCACGGATCGCGCTCCGCTGCACCTGGTCCTCGTAGTCGAAGGGCCCGTTGAAGGTGATCACCGTCGAACTCTGCGGCTCGATCCCGCGGAATACGGTCTCCTCGTGGACCCCCTCGGGTGCCCGGATCCCGAGATCGCGCCAGCTCTCGTCGCGGCCCGTGGCGGGGAGCGAGCCGAGGTATCGCTCGACGAGGGGGCGAAGCGCCGCGGGATCGATGTCGCCCACGAAGACGAAGGTGAAGTCGCCGGCGTCGGAGAAGCGTTCCTCGTAGAAGGCGAGCGAGCCGTCGAGGTCCACCTCGGCGAGGCGCTCGACCGTTATCGGACGGCTCCGCGGGTGGTCCTGCGTCATGAGGCGCAGGTAGGCGTCGCTCCACGCGACCCGGGGATTGGCGTCGCGGTTCTCGAGCGCCTGGCGCGCCTGCGTCGACCAGACCTGGAAGAAGTCGGCGTCGGCGCGCGGCGCCGTGAAGACGAGGTGGATGAGCTGGAACATCGTCTCGATATCCGAAACGGAGGCCGATCCGGCCACCCCCTCCTCGAACTCCGAGATGAACGCGCTCGCACCCGCGACGGTGCCGGTAAGTACCCGCTCGAGGGCGATCGCGTCGAACCCGCCGAGCCCGCCGCCGCCGATGACCTCGGCCGCGGTGCGGGCGGGGATGAACCCGTCGTCGGAGGCGAGCGAGGTGCCGCCCGGGCTGAACGCCCGGAAGAGGACCTCGTCCTCCTCGAAGTCCGTGGGGCGGAGGATGACACGCACACCGTTGCCGAGCACCCACTCGGTGATCCCGCGCTCGAGCGAGCGCTCCGTGGCCACCGCGCCCGGCGCCGGCAGCTCGGCCAGAAGCTCGGCAGCGGCCGCCGCGTCCTCGTAGGGCTCGATCTCCTCGCCGGCCACCTCCTCGAGGGCAGCGACGAGGGCGCCCTCGTCGGGGAGCACGGCGGCGCCCGTCTCCGGCGCGGTCACGAGAACGACACGGCTCTCGTCGGTGACCCAACCGGCCGCGACGGCGTCCACCTCCTCGAGGGTGATCTCCGGGATGAACCGCCGGTAGAGCTCGTACTCGTACTCGATCCCCGGGATCGACTCCCCGTCGAGGAAGGCGCGGATGTACTCAGAGGCAAACGAGGCGGAGCTCCTGTCCGACCGCGTGTCGTAGGCCTGCTGGATCCCCCGGAGCTGCTCGGTCTTCTGGCGCTCGAGCTCGGAGGCGGTGAACCCGTGGCGCGCGACCCGTTCGGCCTCCCGGAAGAGCGCGGCGATCCCCTCCTCGACCCCTTCCTCGAGGACAGAAGCCCGGAGCGAGTAGACGGATTTCGTGCGCACCAGCCGCCCCTTCGCCGAGGAGGCCGAGAGGAAGGGGGCGTCCGGCTCGAGGGCGATCTCCCGGAACCGGTCGTTCAGCATCCCGTTGTACATCCCCTCGACGATGCGCTGGCGGTAGCCGCCGACCGTCCACTCGATCTCGTCGTCAAGCTTGTGGTAGACGGTCACGTTCGTGGACGATACCTCGGGGTCGGTGAGGATCGAGACGAGCGTCTCCTCGTGGCCGGGGACCGGGTACTCGACCCGCTCGCGCGGCGCATCCGGCGCCGGGATCGCACCGAAGTGTTCGACGACGAGGGACTCGACCTCGGCGGCGTCGAAGTCGCCGACCGCGACGAGCCCCATGAGATCCGGCCTGTACCAGTCGTCGTAGAAGCGCCGGAGCGCCTCCTGGGTGAAGGTCCGGATGCTCTCGACCGTCCCGATCGGGATGCGCTCGGCGTAGCGCGAGCCCCGGAAGATGAGGGGGAACTGCTCGTCCTGGAGGCGGGACGCCGCGCCCCGGCGCATCCGCCACTCCTCCATCACGACATCGCGCTCCTGGTCCACCTCGACGGGATCGAGCGTGAGGGCGTGCGCCCAGTCCTCAAGGACCTGGAACGCTGTCGCGAGATGCTCCGGGTCGTCCATCGGGACCTCGAGCATGTAGATCGTCTCGTCGAAGCTCGTGGAGGCGTTGAGCCCCATCCCGAGCCGCATCCCGATTGACTCCATATAGTCGACGAGTTCCTGCTTCTCGAAGTTCTCGCTCCCGTTGAAGGCCATGTGCTCGAGAACGTGCGCGAGACCGAGCTGGTCATCGTCCTCGACGACCGAGCCGACGTCCACAACGAGCCGGAAGAGGGCGCGGTTCTCGGGCTCCCGGTTCTCGCGGATGAAGTAGCGGAGCCCGTTTCCGAGGGCGCCGACCGTGACACTCGGCCCCGGGGGGATGAGGAGGTCGAGGGGGGCGGTGCGCGCGTCGGCGGGGAGGGCGACCTCGGGGGCCTGGAGGGCCGCGAGGGGGCGCGGCACGGCCGCGAGCGAGGCACCGAGGAGAGCGAGCGCCCAGACCGGAAGTCCGATGGCGCCCCGCACGTACCGTTGTCTCATCGCTCGCTCCCCCCTCTCCAAGGCATGATCCGTCCCTTCCGGAGCCGGCGCACCGGCACCGGCCACCCGGAATGGGCTACCCCGATCGGCGTGATTCGTCACGCGCCGGACCCGCAGGGCTACACGCGCCCGCCGACACTGGTATCTTACTCGCCATGTCCGCTCCCGGCCGGCCGATCTCCCGCCTCTTCTCCGAGCACTTCGGGTCCCCGCCGGCCGCAGTCGTCCCGCTTCCGGCCGACGCTTCCTCGCGCATCTACTTCCGCCTGACGGGCCCGGACGGCCGGACCGTGATCGGCGCGCGGGGCCCGGAACCGCGCGAGAACCGGGCCTTCCTCTCCTTCTCCCGCTCGCTCCGCTCAGCCGGGCTCTCCGTTCCGGAGATCTACGCGGCGGACGAGACCGCCGGGGTCTGGCTCGCCGAGGACCTCGGGGACACGACGCTCCACGGGGCACTCGAGGCGGCGCGCCGGCGCACGGGCGAGGCCTTTCCGGCCGAGGCCGAGGCCGCCTTCGCCCGCGCGCTCGACCGTCTGACCCGGCTCCAGACCGTGGGCGGCCGGGTCGTGGACTTCAGCGCCGCGCACCCCCGTCCCGACTTCGACGCGCTCTCGATCCTCTGGGACCTGAATTACTTCAAGTACCACTTCCTCCGGCTCGCGAAGGTCCCCTTCCGCGAAGGTCCCCTTGAGGACGACTTCCGCACGATCGCCTCCTTCGTGCTCGCCGAGGAGGCCACCCACTTCGTCCACCGGGACTTCCAGTCGCGCAACATCATGCTCCGCGACGGCGAGCCCTGGTTCATCGACTACCAGGGCGGCCGCCGGGGCGCGCTCCAGTACGACGTCGCGTCACTCCTCTTCAGCGGCACAACGGGTGTCCCGTCCGGTGCACGGGAGCGGCTGCTCGGCGGCTACCTCGATGGGCTCGGGAAGGAGGAGCCGGTGGACCGGGATGCCTGGACCGCGCGTTACCGCGGGTTCGTCCTCATCCGGATGATGCAGGCGATGGGCGCCTACGGGTACCGGGGCATCTTCGAGCGGCGCAGGCGCTTCACCGGAAGCATCCCGACCGCGGCGGGGATCCTCGCCGATCTCCTCGAGGACCCGCTTCCCGTGCGGGCCCCCGAGCTCGGACTCGTCTTCCGGCGGATCGTCGACCGGTGGGCGGAACCGGCGGCACGGGTCCGGGAGGGCCTCGAGGTCGAGGTCTCGAGCTTCAGCTACCGTCGGGGCTACCCGCGGCACGGGGGGGATCACGGGGGCGGTTTCGTCTTCGACTGCCGGGCACTCCCGAATCCCGGGAGGGAGGAGCGCTACCGCGGCCTCACGGGGCTCGACGCGCCGGTGATCCGGGCGCTCGAGCGCGCCGCCGAGACCGGGCGGTTCTGGACGGCGACCCGCGGCCTCGTGGACGCCCAGGTGGACAACTACCTGGCCCGCGGATTCCGGGACCTCGCCATCGCCTACGGATGCACGGGCGGCCAGCACCGGTCGGTCTACTTCGCGGAGCGGATGGCCCGCCACCTCGGGGCGCGCCGACCATCCGTCGGGGTCCGGATCCGACACCGGGAAGCGGCGCGCTGGCCCAGGTCCGAGGGGACCGGGCCGACGGAGGACCGATGGACGCGATGATCCTCGCCGCAGGGGTCGGACGCCGGCTCGGGTCCCTCACCGAGACGCGGCCAAAGGCGCTCGTCGAAGTCGGGGGCACCCCCATGCTCGAGTGGGTGGCCCTCCGCCTGATCGACGCGGGCGCCGACCGCCTCGTCATCAACCTGCACCACCACCCCGGAGAGATCCGGGCCTTCGTCGAGGCGCGCGACGGGTTCGGCGTCGACGTCCGGTTCTCGCTCGAGGCTGAGCGCCCGCTCGAGACGGGAGGCGGGATCGTGGCCGCCGCCCCGCACTTCCGCGGCGAGGCGCCGTTTCTCATCCACAACTGCGACATCATCACCGGGATCGACCTCGAGGCTCTCTACGCCGCGCACGAGGCGGACGCCGATGCGGTCGCCACGCTCGCCGTCGGGGGCCGCACCTCCCAGAGGTACCTGGCCTTCGACGACGCGGGACTCTGCGGGTACGGCAACGAGCAGACGGACCTGCATTTCCTCGTCCGGGACCCCGGCCGGGAGGAGCGCCGCCTCCCCTTCGCAGGGATCCACGTCGCCCGGCCGGACCTCCCGGAGCGGATCGCCCGCGAAGAGAGCGCGTTCTCGATCATCGACGCGTACGTCCGGCTCGCCCGCGAAGGGTACCGGATCGCGGCGCACGATGTCGGGGAGGCACTCTGGCTCGAGGTGGGAAATCCGGCGCGGCTCGCGCGGGCGCGCCGGTGGGCCGCGGCCAGGGGGATCAGGGGAGCGCGGGACATCCCGGGGGCGGGACGGAGGAAGGCGCCTGCGGCGCCCGTCCCGCCCGGAATCACTCGACGATGACGGTCCCGAGCATCGCGGGGTGGCCGCCCCCGCAGTAGATGTGGCAGAGGAGGTCGTACTCCCCGGCCTCCTCGAAGGTGTGGGTCGCCAGCCCCGGCTCGATCGGGTCGATCTCGAACTCGATGCCTGTTCCCTCGATCAGGAATCCGTGCACGAGATCCACCGAGCGGACGCGGAAGCTGACCTCGGCGCCCACGGGAAAGTGCATCTCCGCCGGGTCGAATCCGCCCTCGAAGGCGACGACCACGGCCTCGTAGCGGTTCGGGCCCACCTCGAAGACGCCGGGCGCGTTCGGGTCGCGTTCGGCTTCCGCGGCCGGGCCCTCCGGCGGCGCGCCGCATCCGGAGAGGAGCGCGGCCGACAGGAGGCCCGCCGTCCACCGGCCCTGCCCCGTTCGCGCTCGGCCCGGCTGGCGCATCCTCATTCCCCGCTCCATAGGGTTCACCCGCGGCTGCCCGGGGCCGCGCCCGGGCGAGGCGGAACTTCTTGAGGGAGGGCCGCGCGCGTCAACCGCTCAGCGGATCGCCACGGAAACTCCGAGGCCGATCGTCCAGAAGTCGGTCTGGCTCTTCCGGGGATGGAGCTCGACGCTCCCGTCCGGCAGATCCACGATGTCGCCCTTCGTGAGATAGGTCGCCTCCCCATTCGCGTGGTAGGTCGCGGCGAGATCGAGCGCGACGAGCGCCTCGTCGCCCTCGTGGAGAAGGATCTCGATCCCGGGACCGGCGCGCCACGCGAAGGTCAGGTCGCTGTAGTTCGTGGATTCGGCGAAGGGAACCCCGAGCCCGTCGGTCCCGTCGACGGAGGAGGTCGTCGAGAAGTAGGCGAGCCCGACCGACGCCCCGGTATAGGCGCGGACCCGCCCGCGCCCTGTCCCGAGCTCGGGTCCGATTCCGAGGAGAAAGATGTTGTTCGAGGTCGTGATCTCCCCGGTGACCCGGCAGGGGAGGGTGATGCAGATCCGGATCTCCTCGTTGCCGTAGTTGACGAACCCGATGTCGAGCCGGACGCCGAGGACGCCTGCGTCACCCACATCGAGGGTGCCGTGTCCGAGAATCCCGAAGCCGAAGTCGACATTGTCGGCGAACTCCCCGACGGGTTGCGCGAAGAGGAGATTGCCACCCACCGAGAGCGGTCCCGCCTCCTGCGCGTGCGCAGGGCGGGGGCAGACGGCCAGGATGCCCAAGAGGGCAAGGCGGATGGAAAGGCGCATCGTGAGGTCCGTTGAGTGACGGGAGTCCGCGCGGCCGGGTCGCTCTACTCGCCGGGCTCGCGTCCGGTTCCCGGATGCACCTGAGCGGCCGCAGGCGCAGCACGAGCCGCGCGGCCGCGGACCGGGCCGATTGGTGCACGGGGACCTCCCCTTGCTAGTCTCTTGGGCTCCGGAGGAGAGCGGAGCGCGCGGACCGGGCCGGGCAACAGGAGTGCGATGGAGCAGCGTACAGGTGAAGCTGCCGTGACGGGCGCGGAGGCTGTGACCGCCGGGCTCGAGGCGGCGAGGAAGGACGTCCTCGACCTCTCGCTCAGGAATCCGCTCCTCAACTTCCGGCCGTCGAAGCGGCTCGGTCTCGGTGTAGTGGGCGAACTCTCGAGGGAGGTATTCCGGACGCTCGTCGGCTCGGCCCGCGGCCGGACCATGTATTTCCTCCCGGCGCCCGAAGCGGCCCCGCACGCGGCCGACGACGCCGGCGACGGGGAGATCCCCTCCGAGCTCCTTCGCCTTCTGGCCACCCCCGAGTCCGGTTCCGGACCCCCTGCCGACCACCAGGTCGACAACAGGCTGCAGACCGAAGAGGACACCGCGGGACTCGGGCGGAGGCTCCGTGAGACCTTCCGGCAGGCACGCTCCTCGATCGAGGAGCAGGGGGTCAACACCCTCTACCTCGCGCTCGGCTTCCTCCGGTGGCGCGAGTCCGAGGCGAGCGCGTTCGACCGCGTTGCGCCGCTCATCCTGGTCCCCGTGCAACTCGACCGGACGGATGTCCGCCAGACCTTCCGGCTCAGGTGGACCGGAGACGAGATCGAGCCGAACCTCTCCCTGGCGGCGAAGCTCCGCTCCGACTTCGGCATCCGCCTGCCCGAACTGCCCTCCGAGGAGAGCCTCGAGGTGGACGCCTACCTCGACGCGGTGGCCACGGCCGTGCAGCGCCAGCCCGGCTGGTCGGTGGACGCGAACGCGATCCACCTCGCTTTCTTCTCGTTCAGCAAGTTCCTCATCTACAAGGACCTCGACCCGGACCAGTGGCCTGAGGACGCACAGCCGGGAGACCATCCCGTCCTGGGGGCGCTGCTGGGTCCCGGCGGGTTCCGGGCCGGGCCGCCGCCGATCGGCGACGGCGAGCAGGTCGACGGACACCCCAGCGCGGTCGACCTCCGCCAGGTGGTCGATGCCGACAGCTCCCAGACCGTCGCGGTCGTCGACGCCATGGCCGGCCGGAACCTCGTCATCCAGGGGCCGCCGGGGACCGGGAAGTCGCAGACGATCACGAACCTCGTGGGCGAGGCGCTCGCCGGCGGGAAGACGGTGCTCTTCGTCGCGGAGAAGATGGCCGCGCTAGAGGTCGTCAAGCGGCGCCTGGACACGATCCACCTGGGCGACACCTGCCTCGAGCTCCACAGCCACAACACGAACAAGCGGGCGGTCCTGGACGAACTGAAGCGGACGCTCGAGCTGGGACGGCCCAAGGCCCCCGCCGGTGTCGATGACGAAATCCTGAGGCTCCGCCGCCGGCAGCTGAACGAGTACGCCAAAGCGGTCAACACGCCCGTCGCCGAGAGCGGGCTCACGCCCCATGTGCTCGTCGGGAGACTGGAGCAGCTCAAGGCGGGCGGGCTCAAGGCCGACGGCCCGGTGCTCCGTTGCGGGGACTCGGTGTCCTGGAACCGGCGGGAGTTCGTCCGCCACCGGGCGCTCGTGCGCGACATCGAGCGGCTGGTCCGGAAGACCGGACGCCCCCGGGATCACCTCTTCTGGGGATCCGGCCTCCTCGACATCCCCTTCCCGGCGGAGGAGAAGCGGATCCGGGAGGCACTGGAAGGGGCGCTGGCCGAACTCCGCGGGCTCCGCACACTCCTCGACCGTCTCCGCAGGCACCTCCTCCCGGACGAGAGGCCCGGCGGCGAGGGAGCGTCCGAGGTGGAGCGCCTCCTCCGGATGGCGGCCATCTCCGTCGAGGCGTCCGGCCTGAGCGCCGCCGACCACCGGAACGGGCGGTGGGCCAGGGACGCTTCGGCGCTGGCATCCCTCGCCAGGGATGCGGAGCGGTATGCCGACCTGCACGAGCGCTCGGGGCCCCGCCTCATCCCGGATGCGTGGGACGCGGATCTGCTGGCCACGCGCCAGGCGCTGGCCGCCTACGGGAAGAAGTGGTGGCGGTTCGGATCGGGCGCCTGGCGGAGGGCAACGGCCGATCTCCAAGGCCTCTGCCGGACCGAACCGCCCCGGACTGCAGAGGGGAGACTCGCGCTCGTCGACGGGATCCTCGAGTCACAGAGGCTCCGCCGTGGACTCGCGGGGTCGGGTGACCTGGTCGACGCCCTCTTCCCGGGACTCGCACCCGGTGAGCGCCCCGAGCGGTACCGTGAACTCGCGCGGGCCGTCGAGTGGTACGCCGCCCTCCACGCGGAAAAGGCCGCCGGGCACATCGACGGGAGGATCCACGATATCCTCGACCGCGCCCCCCCGGCGGCCGAGACCGGGAAGCTGCTCGGCGACTGCCGCGAGGGGAGGGAGCGGTTCGAGTCGGCGCTCGAGAGGGTGACCGAGGCGATCGAGCTCAGGCCCGAGCGGTTCGCGCCCGGAGAGCGTCCCTTCGGGGAGCTCGACCGCTGGCTTGAAGAGGCGGCTGCGCGGGTGGGCAAGTCGCACGACATCGTGCGCTTCAACCAGCTCGAGAAGGATGCGATGGAGCGCGGGATTCCGGAGGTGGCCGTGGCGGCGGCCTCACTCTCCGAGGCCGGCCGCCACCTCGTCCACCTCTTCGAGCACGGATGCTACAGCGCATGGCTCGAGTCGGCGCTCCGGGAGCGGGACGCGCTTGCCAGGTTCGATGGGGAGACACACGCGGGGGTCGCCGCCGAGTTCCGCGAGCTCGACCGGGCACAGTTCGAGTCCAACCGGGTCCAGATCGCCGAGCTCCACTGGGAGGGGCTGCCCCGGCATCACGGGGGCGGACAGCTCGCCGTCCTCAGGCGCGAGTTCCAGAAGAAGAGCCGGCACCTCCCGGTGCGCACCCTCATGCAGAAGGCGGGGAGCGCGATCCAGGCCATCAAGCCCGTCTTCATGATGAGCCCGCTCTCGATCGCCAAGTACATCCCCCCGGGATCGGTCTCCTTCGACATGGTCGTCTTCGACGAGGCCA
Organism: uncultured Gemmatimonadaceae bacterium; assembly: GCA_964532325.1. Taxonomy (GTDB): domain Bacteria; phylum Gemmatimonadota; class Gemmatimonadetes; order Longimicrobiales; family Gaopeijiaceae; genus JAAXGI01. The sequence continues at coordinate 50,256 of CAZHGS010000003.1, forward strand.
GCCAGGTGAGGCCAACCGAGGCGATGGGCGCGATCCTGAGGGGTAGGCAGTCCGTCGTGGTGGGCGACAGCAAGCAGCTGCCCCCGACGAGCTTCTTCGACGTCGCCGGCGGCGAGGCGGAGGAGGACTCCGAGACGGCGGACCTCGAGAGCATCCTCGGCATGTTCTGCGCAAAGAGCGCCCCGGACCGGATGCTCCGCTGGCACTACCGGAGCCGGCACGAGTCCCTGATCGCGGTGTCGAACCACGAGTTCTACGATAACCGGCTCATCGTATTCCCGAGCCCGGACGGCGGGAGGAACGAGACCGGGCTCCGGCTCGTGCACAGCCCCGACAACCCCTACAGGGGACGGGGGGTGAACGTCGCGGAGGCGAGGGCTGTGGCCGCCGCCGTGATGGAACACGCCCGCGCGACCCCGCGCCTCACCCTCGGAGCCGTCGCCTTCAGCCTCAAGCAGGCGCGCCGCATCGAGGACGAGGTGGAGATCCTCCGGCGGCACGATCCGTCGCTCGAGACGTCGTTCTTCACGCAGCACCCCGACGAGCCGTTCTTCGTCAAGAACCTGGAGAACGTACAGGGGGACGAGCGCGACGTGATCCTGATCAGCATCGGCTACGGGAAGGACAGGCACGGGATGTTCAGGCTGAACTTCGGCCCCCTGAACAGAGACGGCGGGGAACGCCGGCTGAACGTTCTCATCACGCGTGCGAGGCTCCGGTGCACCGTGTATTCCAACTTCCTCGCCGCCGATGTGGACCGGCGGCGCTCGAAGGCCCTTGGAGTCCAGACGCTCAGGACGTTCCTCAAGTATGCCGCGACGGGGGTGCTCGATGTGCCGCGCGCGACAGGGCGGGAGGCGGATTCACCCTTCGAGGAAGCCGTCGCGGCCGCACTCCGGGCCCGCGGCCACGAGGTCGAGCACCAGGTGGGCTCGGCCGGCTTCTTCGTGGACCTCGCTGTCCTGGATCCCGGCCGGCCGGGCCGTTTCGCCCTCGGCATCGAGTGCGATGGGGCGATGTACCACTCGGCCCGCTCCGCCCGCGACCGGGACCGGCTCCGGCAGCAGGTGCTCGAGGGCCTCGGGTGGACGATCCACCGGATCTGGAGCACCGACTGGTTCCGCAGCCCGGAGCGCGAGCTGGCGAGGGTCGAGGCGGCGATCCGTAATGCAATATCGGACAACGGCGGGAGTCCTCCGGCCGTTGCGCGCCCCGAGCCGGCGCCGATGGAACGGTCGAGCACGCCGTCCCCACCGGAGGACACCCGTTCCACTCCCTACAAAGTCGCGAAGCTGCGCATCGGACATCTGGGCCAGCCACTCCACGAGGTGAGCACCACCCAGCTTGCCAGGTGGATCGGCCAGGTGGTCGAGGTCGAGAGTCCGGTGCATCTGAGTCAGGCGATCGGCAGGGTCCGGGAGGCGGCCGGCGTGGCGCGGGCGGGCGCGCGGATCCGGCGGCGGATGGAGGAGGCGGTACGGTTCGGGGACCGGGCCGGCATCTTCGGGACGAGAGGTGATTTCCTCTGGCGCACGGGGCACGGGACGCCCGACGTGCGGAACCGGAGCGGGAAGTTCCCGGACTCGGCGAGGGGGATCAGGTCGGTCGAGACGATCGCGCCGGAGGAGATCGGCCAGGCGCTCCTTCATGCAGTGCGCGACAGCTTCGGGATCACCGAGGCGGAAGCGGTGAAGGAAGCCTGGCGCCTCTTCGGGTTCCGGCGCACGGGCCCGAGCTCCACGCAACGATTGCGGGACACCGTCGGCGAGATGGTGAGCGCCGGAGCACTCACGCGGAGCGGCGGGTTGCTTCGCGTTCCCGACGACGGCACCGGATCGTAGTCTTCGTCCGCAGTCCGCCCGGAGGAGGGCCGGCCGCATCCGTCCCGGCGCCGGCGCCGAGGCTTGCCTTACCGCCCAGACTGCGCCCGCACGCGCTCCGGGCAGGCGGGGATGCGCTATCTCGGCACCGGTGCCGAGTCTCCCGCCGGTGGCGGCGGCGGCACCAGGCCGGGGATCACCCCGACCCCCTGCTCATAGACGAGCCGCGCGCCCCGCTCCGCGGTCTGCTGCACAAGGAGGACGATGACGAGGCCGGCGGCTGCGAAGAGGAGCCGGACGCCCCTTCCCGCCCCCCTCCCCCCAAGATGGACCGCGAGCCGGGCCGCGGCCGTGAGGACGACGGCGAGGGTGGCTGCGAGCGCCCACCGCCCGTGGTCGTCGACGAGCCCGTGCGCCATCCCCGGGATAAAGACTGTGTCCGCCGCAAGCCTGCCGGAGATGTAGGCGGCCCCCGCCGCGACGGCTCCGAGGAGGTAGAGCCCCACAGCGACGGAAGCGCTCCGGCGAGCCCGGCGGCCGAGGGCCAGCACGACGTCCGCTCCGCACGCGAGGATCACCAGCACGATCGGGAAGTGGACGACCATCGGGTGCAGGTTCGGCGCCCAGGGGGGGATCAGCTGGGGCGGCATGGCGCGGGGGAGTGGCGGGTACCGGGACCGAAGCCCCGGCTGTTCAAGGGTCGAGCGGCGCGAGGGGAAAGACAGACACGAACGAGACCGACCACGGACTCGCGTCGTCCAGGAACCGTTCGCCGCCGACCACATCGCCCGCCTTCGGGACCCCGGTCGCCAGGTAGTCGATGGAGACCTCCAGCTCGAAGTTCCGGAGCCAGCGGCCCTCCGGAAGCCGGCTGAAGGGGTGGAGCGCGGTGTCCCACTCGAAATTCAGCTTGTGGGTGTACGTGCTGCCGGCGCCCGGGACCTCGCCCGGACTGAACTTGTCGACGATGTCGAAGTGCGAGGAGAGCCATCCTCCTGTGGACTCCTCGCCGAAGAGGTCCAGGTTCAGCTCGCTCTCGATCTCGACCGGATTGTCACGGATCTCTTCCCTCCCGAGATCGTCCGCGGCGACCCCCGTGAACGGGTGCCGCGAGGTGCCTCCGAAGGGGGCCACGATCGCTTCGAAGGTAAGCCCGACCCTGGGGATCTGCGTGGGCACGCCCACCGCGAAGATCACCTCGAAGACGGTCTCGCGGGGGGTCCGCTCGACGGCGCCGTCGACCTCGATCCGGGCCCGGCGGCCGAGGTTCTCGAGGGTTACGGTGGGCTCGATCTTGAGATCCGGCGTGCAGAGGAGCACGCACCCGCCCTCCTCCTGGGCCGCCGCCGAGAGGGCCGAGAGGAGCCCTGCACCGAGGGCCAGGGCCCCGCGAAGCTCCGTCAGGCGCACGCCCCCTATCCTCCGAGCCGCCAGGGAGAGATCGAGGGCCAGCGCCTGAGCTCCTCGAGCGCCCACTCGTTGGACTCGTCGGTATGGCAGGTGGTGCAGGGATTCGGGATCCCGTAGGCCTCGGTCAGCACCGGGGAGATGAACCGGAAGGTGTGGCTCCGGACGGCGACGTTCCCCACCGTCCGAGCCACCTGCGGCATGTGGCAGGCGACGCACTGGCTCCCCTCGCTCTCCTCCTCGTGCTGCGTGTGGAAGGCGAGCGTGCCGCGGGGACCGGGCTGGAGCTGTGGGGTGTGGCACTCGGTGCAGACGGCGTTCCGCGGCTGCCGGAGGTCGGCCTCGTAGGGGGTCCCGTGCGGATCATGGCAGGCGGCGCAGGTGACTCCCTTCACGTACATCTGGCTCTGCACGTAGTCGTTGCCCTGCATCCGGTTCTTGTGCGCGCTCCCCTCCGGCCAGTGGGTGAAGGTCTCCTCGCCGAGGTGGTGCTCGTCCAGGACCCAGAAGTCGTTCAGCCGGTCTCCCGGCTGGTAGCCGACGGGCCAGTCGTAGTAGACGCCCCCGATCGGGTTGGAGCGGGGCTGGCCCTGCGAGTGGCACTGGATGCAGACATCGCTCGAGCGCACCGGGTCGCCGGGCCACTCGGCATTGACGATGGTTTCGGGGATCGGGTACTCGAGGTGGAGGCTCCCGGCGCCGTGGCACCGCTCGCACCCCACGTTCCACTCGGTGACGGTCTTCGCCGCGACGTCGTAGTTGACCGAGTGGCACCCGTCACAGAGGGGACCCGTGGGACGCTGCATCGGATCGGCCGGGTAGAAGTCGGCCCACCAGTCGCCCCCCGGCTGGGGAAAGTAGCGGCGCCACTCCTCGTTCTGGATGTCCCACTGGGCCGGGAAGACGTAGTAGTCGTCCCCGCGCCGGGTGAGGTAGCGCTGCTTCCACCGGCTTCCGTAGAGGAACGCGACCTCGTCGAGCCCGAAGCTCACAAGCGTATCGGGGGTCGCGAAGTCGCCGAGGACGGCCTCCGGCCTCTCGGCAGGGTCCTGGAGGACGTTCGCCATGAGCGTCTCCTGCCACCGGTCGAAGATCTCCTGGTGGCATTCGGCGCACGAGGCCGATCCCACGAACTCGCGTTCGGCCCCCTCGGGAGGCCGCGGGCCGGTCCCGCACCCCGCTGTCGCTGCGGCGAGCGTGAGGGCGGCCACAACCCCCGGCCCCGCGCCCAGCCTTCCCGTCATCTCCTGGTCCCTCGCTCGCCCGGGGCCGCCCCGCACACGTCCGGCTCGAATCTACCGGTCCCGCCAGGTTGCGGAAACGCGCAGCGCGGCCCGGTGCGCCTCGGCCGATGCCCCGGAGAAGCAGCAGAACGTCACCTGGACGATCCCCGGCAAATCCCCCACGAGTCCGGACACGGTGCTGACGGCGATCCCGGCGGCCCGGTCGGGCGGGAAGCCGAAGGCTCCGGTCGAGATGGCCGGAAAGGCGATCGTCCGCACGCCGTTTTCGGCCGCGACCTGGAGGGACCGCCGATAGCACGAGGCAAGGAGGCCGTCCTCGCCCGCGCCACCGCCGGACCAGACCGGCCCCACGGTGTGAATGACGTGAGCCGCCGGCAGACCGTGGCCGCGGGTGATCTTGGCATCACCCGTATCGCATCCGCCCAGTGCACGGCACTCGTCGAGGAGCCCCGGACCGGCGGCCGCGTGGATCGCGCCGTCCACACCGCCGCCGCCGAGAAGCGTCCGGTTCGCGGCGTTGACGATCGCGTCGACAGCGAGTCCGGTGACGTCGCCGACGACAACGACGATCCTCTCCGGGTTCCCCATAGCGTGTTCCTCCTCCCGGGTCCCAGCTTGACCAGGCATCGCACCTGCACCCGGATTCGCCCGGTCGCGGACCGGTGCCGGGAACGGACCGGGCACACCGGCGCCGGGGGGGATCGTCCTTGCCTCCCCGAAGCGCCCTTCCCTATTCTGGCAGCGCCCACCCCAATCCCGGAGAACGCCCCGATGAAAGTCCAGCTATCCCCCGACGAATTCGACGGCACGATGACGCGACGCGACGTCCTGAAACACCTCGGGATCGTCTCGGTCGGCCTCGCGGCCACCCCCGTACCCGGCTTCCCCGCGTGGTGGTTCACCGGCCAGGACGCCGTCGTCCCCTTCACCGACATGCCCGACGGGTTCAACGGACTCCGGGCCCAAGGGCCCGAGGAGAACCCCGGCCAGAACCTGCGGGCACAGGACCTGAGGGCGGTCGACTCGTGGCTCACGCCCGTCGAGGACTTCTTCGCGGTCGGCCACTACGGCTACCCCGCGCTCGACGCCGCGAGCTGGGCACTCCGCGTCCGCGGGCTCGTCGAGCGCCCGGCGACCCTCACCCTCGACCAGCTCCGCGCGCGGCCCCGGGTGGAGCGGACGACCGTGTTCGAGTGCTCGGGGAACTCGCGCGGCACCTTCCACGGGATGGTCGGAAACGCCACCTGGGCTGGCACGCCGCTCCTTCCGCTCCTGGAGGAAGCGGGACCGATGGCCGACACCCGGGACGTCCACTTCTGGGCCGCCGACACGGGAACCGAAGAGATCCGGGGCGGCGAGTACGAGCAGAAGTTCGCGCGCTCGATGTCGATGCGGCACGTGCGCGAGCGGGAGCCGATCCTCGCCTACGAGATGAACGGCGAGCCGCTCACCGTGGTGCACGGCTTCCCCGTTCGGCTCATCGTCCCGGGGTGGTACGGCGTCTGCCAGGTGAAGTGGCTCACCGACATCGAGCTCAGCCACGACCGGCTCATGACCCGGTTCATGGCGAGGGACTACGTGACGCTCATGGGGCAGGAGGTGGACGGGGAGGTCGAGTGGGTGGAGACCTCGGTCACGCGCCAGCGGCCGAAGTCGGTGATCGCCCGGGTGACCCGCCAGGGGGGCCGGATGACGGTCTTCGGGGTCGCGTGGAGCGACGGTACGCCGCTCGACCGGGTGGAGGTGAGCCTCGACGGAGAAGGCACCGTCGCCGCCGATCTCGAGAGCCAGGGCGACGCCTACACCTGGAGCTTCTTCAGCGCCGGATTCCCGCTTCCGGCCGCCGGGGAACACACCGTCGTCTCCCGGGCCACCGACACCGAGGGCCGGACGCAGCCCAACAACCTCGACATGAAGCGAACCCGCTGGGAGAACAACGAGCTCTTCGAGCGGACGATCCGGATCTAGGAAACCCCGCCGGGGAGGCAGCCGCCCGCCTCCCCGGCGGCCCGGCCCGTTACGAGGCGCCGGGCAGACTCTCCGTCGCGATCCACCAGAGGTCCTTCGCCCCTGACCCGCCGGCGCGTTCCGTGTCCCAGTAGAAGCGCGTGTAGTCGGGGGAGAAGGCGGGACAGCGGTCGTTGGTCTCGGTGTTGACGAGGGGACCCAGGTTCACGAGCGGACCCCACTCGCCCGCCGTGTTCCTTGTCGTCACATAGATGTCCTCAAGTCCGTAGCCGCCCTCGCGGTTCGAGGTGATGTAGAGCGAATTTCCGTCGGCCGACGGGAGGGAGTGGTGGTCGCTCGCCGCGGAGTTGACGAGCGGCCCGAGGTTCACGGGCTCCTGCCACTCCCCGTCGACCCGCTCCGACATCCAGATGTCGTTCCCCCCGAATCCCCCCGGCCGGGTCGAGGTCCAGTACGCGATCTCCCAGTCCGGGCCCGCGAAGTAGAGGCAGTGGTCGGCGAACTCCGAGTTGATCGGAGCCCCCAGGTTCTCCAGCTCGCCCCACCCGCCGTCCTCCCACTCGCTCACCCAGATGTCGACGCTCCCCATCCCGCCCGGCCGGTCGCTCATGATGTAGAGCTCCGTCCCGTCGGGTGAGAGAAGCGGCTCCTGCTCGCGCCACTCCGGCGAGCTGATCGGCGGCCCGACGATCTCCGGGGCCGTCCACTCGCCGTCGTCGTCCCGGTAGGAGACGCAGATGTCGGCCCCCGCCGGGTCCCGGCGGTCATGGCAGGAGAAGTACATCGTGCTCCCGTCGGAGGAGAAGGTCGGCTCGGTGTCGACCGCGCCCGAGTTGACCACCCGGCCCATGTTCACCGGCGCACCGAGCCCGAAAGCCGGATCCTGCGCCACACCCGCGCTTCCCGCCACGAACCAGACCGCCGCACCCGCTACCGCGAAGACCTTCCGCATGACCGATCCCCTCCCTTCGTTGCGCCTCGTCACCCCTCCCCCTCCCCTCCCTCCTGCACACCGAACACCCCGACGGCGAGCACCGAGCCCGCGACGGGGGCGAGCACGTAGTAGCCAAACACGGCCGGGTCGAACCCCGAGCCGCCCCCCACGAGTCCTACGACCACGGGGCCGAGCCCGACCGCCGGGTTGAACGCGCCCCCCGAGATCTCGCCTCCCGCAGCCGCTCCGGCAAGGATCACGGCCCCGATGGCGAGTCCGTAGTACCCGTTTCCCGCCGTCCGGCGCGAGAGCGCCACATTCAGAATCACGAGGCAGAGGACGAAGGTGAAGAGGAACTCTACGAGGAGGACGGCGGCCACCGACGCCCCCGGCTGCGGTGCGATCCGGACTGTTTCGCCCGCGATGACGGCGGCCGCTCCGATGCCGAGAACCCCGCCGAGGAGCTGCACAACCGCGTACGCTCCCGCTGCCGCCGCGGAGATCCTCCGCCGGAGGAGGACGGCGAGGGTGACGGCGGGGTTGTAGTGGGCGCCCGAGACCTCCCGGCCCATGTAGACGAGCGCCGCGAGTCCCGAGGCGATCGCGACCGGCCCCCAAGGGGCGGAGCCCGCGAGCCCGATCACGAGGACGAGAAAGAAGGTGCCGATCCCCTCCGTGGCGAGTTTTCCTCTCACGACCGCTGCCTCCGGATCGACGCCTGGCCCCGATGCCCTTCCATTGCCCACCTCCGGGCCCGCCCGCAATATGGTCCGTTCCGCCCCCGAGGGGCCGGAGCCCCCCAACCCGCACCCGAAGACGCTTATGAGCCGCGAGCCGAAGAGCCGACCCGCTCCCAACACACCAAACGAGAGCGCATTCACCGACCTCGAGATGCCGGACATGTCGCTCCGGGGGCTCCTCGGCCACTTCGGCCCTGGGGTCATCCTGATGATGACGGGGATCGGGACAAGCCACCTTGTCACCGCGCCCACCGCGGGCGGACGCTTCGGGTACGCCCTCCTCTGGTGCCTCCCGCTGGCCTACATCTTCAAGTACTACGGGTTCGAGATGGCCTTCCGCTTCACCAACGCCACCGGCAAGAGCATGATCGAGGCCTACAGCACGGCGTGGCGGAAGTGGCCGCTCTGGTACGTGCTCGTGACGACGATCATCCAGTGCGCGCTCGGCCAGGCGGGCCGCCTCATCGCCGCGGCCGCCGTCCTCTACTACGTGGGGACCGAGGCGATGGGCCTCCCCATCTCACTCACCGTCTACGGGCTCATCCTCGCCGTGGTCTCGGTGGCCATCATCCTGCGGGGGCGCTACAAGGCGGTCGAAGTCTCCGCGAAGATCCTCGCCGCGATCCTCGTGGTCTCGACGCTCGCCGTCTACCTGGCCGAGCCGGCCCCGCTCGCCGAGATGGGCCACTTCTTCCTCGTCGAGATCCCGGAGGGCTCGTGGCTCATCATCGCGGCCTTCCTCGGGCTCCTTCCCACCGGAATCGACGTCTCGCTCCAGGCGTCCGAGTGGGGCAAGGCGAAGAAGAAGGGGATGAGCCGGATCCGAGAGCAACTCGAGGGGCTCGGGATCGCCGAGCCGTTCGATCCCTTCGCCCCCGACCGGAAGAAACTCGCTGTTGACACGAGCCGGCTCCCGGAGAACGCGTCGGAGTACTGCCAGCGCTGGTTCAGGATCGGGACGTGGGACTTCCGCCAGGGACACGTGATCTCCTTCATCCTCGCGGCGATCTTCGTCCTTCTCGCCGCAGTCTGGCTCTATCCGAATGCCGTCGAGGGGCGCGCGGTCATGGGCGAGATCGCCGGGATCTTCACCGAGAGCCTGGGTCCGGGGATGATGACCATCTTCATGCTCGGGGCCTTCGCCGCGACGTTCTCGACGGCTTTCAACTACTTCGACGGGTGGCCGAGGATCGTCGGGGCGTGCTGCCGGAATCTCTTTCCGAGGACGGCGCGGCTGAGCGGGCTCGACCCGGACGCGCTCACCCCCGAACACCGGAGCCGCTGGTATTCGGAGTACAACATCTACCGCGCGACGATGCTCTACTCGCTCGTCGCCTCGGTGCTCATCATCGCGGGGCTCGAACGCCCGGTCTTCCTCGTGCTCGCCGCCTCCGCGCTCGCCGCATTCGTCGCGCCCGTGATCTTCTATCTGAACTTCCGCTACTGCCTCCTCGTCATCCCGAAGGACGACCCGCACTTCTACCCCTCTCCGTTCGCGCGCTTCTTCGGGACGGCGAGCATCATCGTCTTCACCGGGATGACGCTCGTCTCGATCTACTGGACGGTCTGGGTGCCGGTCTTCGGATAGGCGTAGAGCCCCTCGCGGCGGGCGCGCTGGCGGACGAGGGAGAGGACAACGTCGATCGTCGGCGTCTCTACGCCGACGAGCCGGCCCATCTCCTGGACGGCGGTGACGAGGGCGTCGATCTCGAGGGAGCGGCCGCGGTCGAGGTCCTGGAGCATCGAGGTCCGGTGGGCCCCCACGGCGGCCGCGCCGGCGATCCGCCGGTCGACGGCGACGGCGAAACGGACCCCGAGCCGCTCGCCGATCCGGCGCGCCTCCTCCATCATCCCGCGCGCGACGTCCACGGTACCGGGATCGGTCGCGACCACGTCGAGCGTCTCCCCGGTCAACGCGCTGATCGGGTTGAAACAGAGGTTCCCCCAGAGCTTCACCCAGATCTCGTTTCGGATCGAGCGTACCGGCGCCCTGAACCCCGCCCCGATGAGCGCGCGGGCGAGCGCCTTGACCCGGGGGGTCCTCTCCCCCGAAGGCTCGCCCAGTGTGAAGCGGTTCCCGCTCAGGTGGCGGATCACACCGGGTTCAGCGATCTCGGTCGCCGGGTAGACCACGCAGCCGATTGCCCGGCCGGGCCCGATCCCTTCCCACTGCGCGTCCCCGGGATCCACGCTCGCGAGCCTGCGGTCGCGCCACGGCCCCTCGAGCCCGTGGAAATACCACCATGGCACCCCGTTCATCGCGGTGACTACGGCCGTCTCCGCCCCGAGAAGGGGCTCCATCGGAGCCACGATCCCGGGTGCCGAGTGGGCCTTCACGGCAACGATCACGTAGTCCTGTGGGCCGAGCTCGGCAGGATCGTCACTCGCAGGCGGATGGGCGACGAGTTCCTCGCCCCCGATCCGGAGACGGAGCCCGTCCCGGCGGATCGCCTCCAGGTGGGCGCCCCGGGCGACGAGGCTCACCTCCTCGCCGGCGAGCGCAAGCTTGACCCCGAGGTAGCCCCCGACCGCGCCGGCCCCGTAGATGCAGATCCGCACCGGCCCTCCCGCTCAGGCGATGCCGAGCTGCTCGGCAAGCCCGATCCGGCGGAGCTTCCCGGTCGGTCCCTTCGGGATCTCGTCCAAGACGAGGACCCTCCGCGGAACCTTGAAGTCGGCAAGGCGCTCGGAGGCGAATGCGCGGATCTCCGCGGGCGCGGCCTCGACCCCCTCGCGGAGGACGACGGCGGCCGCGACCTCCTCGCCGAGCTTCGCGTGCGGGACGGCGAAGGTCACGACCTGCCGGACGGCGGGGTGGTCCATCAGCACCTCGTCGACCTCCTTCGGAGAGATCTTCTCCCCCCCGCGGTTGATGATCTCCTTCAGCCGCCCGGTAAGCGTCAGGTAGCCGTCTGAGTCCATGACCCCCTGGTCACCGGTCCGGAACCACCCGTGCGTGAACCCCTCGGCGTTCGCGGTGGGGTTGTTCTCATAGCCCGGCGTCACGTTCGGACCCCGGATGACGACCTCACCCACCTCGCCGGCAGCGAGGAGCGTCCCGGCCTCATCCATGACGGAGACCTCGGGGCCGGCGGCCGGCCCGACCGAACCGGGCTTCCGCTCATCCGGCGGGAGGGGGTTGCAGGTCATCTGGTGGGCGGCCTCGGTCATCGCGTACGCCTCGACGACCGGCGCGCCGAATGTGTCCTCGAGCTCGTGTAGCACCTGCGGGGGAAGCGAGGCGGAGGAGGAGCGGATGAAGCGGAGCCGGGCACGCTCGACCGCCTCGCGGTTCCGCGAAGAGCGAGCGAGGACGGCCTGGTGCATCGTCGGCACGGCGGAGTACCAGCTCGGGGCGACGTCGTCGAGCCACCCGAAGAAGCGGAGCGCATTGAACCCCGGCGTGCATGAGACCGCCGCTCCGGCCGAGAGCGAGGCGAGAATGGGCGCCATGAGCCCGTGGATGTGAAAGAGCGGCATGACGTTGAGGCAGAGGTCCTCCGGCATGAGCCGGAGCGTCCGGCGGATGTTGCCCGCGGAGGCCGCGACGTTGCTGTGGAGGAGGGGAACGATCTTCGGACGCGAGGTCGTCCCCGAGGTGTGGAGCACGAGGGCGATGTCGCCGGAGCCGGCCGGACCCGGCGAGGCCACCGGAGCGGGCGCGCCATCGAGGTCCGCCGCGAGTTCGAATTCACCTGCCCGCGCTCCCTCCGGCACGTGGAGCTCGAGAATCGTGATCCCGAGGCTCCGCGCGCTCTCGACAGAGTCCGACTCGCTTCCGGCCTCGACGAGGAGCGCCTTCGCGCCGAGGTCGTCCAGGTAGAAGTCGTACTCCTTCCGGCGGTAGTTCGGATTGAGGGGGGCCGTCGTCGCCGCGGCCGCGACCGAGACGAACGCCGACGCCATCTCCGGACCGTTCGGGAGGACGATGGCGACGCGGTCGCCCCGTCCGATCCCGAGCTCGTTCAGACGCCCGATGGTCCGCCCGACGTGGTCGCGGAGCCCAGCATAGTCGAGGGGCTCCCGCCCGGGAGCCGCAACGGCCGTCGATGCGTCGGCGCCCCCGGCCAGGAGCGCGAGTACGGTATCTGTCTCGGACACGGAATCCTCCCCTCTAGGATAGTTCAGCTGTTCTTTGGCGGACCGGGTCGGACCCGGGTGCCGCCACCGGGTGCGCATCTTACAACGCCCCGGAAAGCCGCCGCCACCCGTGTCCCCCGACCATCGGTTGAGCCGGACCATTTTCCAACCTGGCCGTATGGACGCTCGCGCCAGACCGTTCCGCGAATCCGGCGTACATCCTGCCCAGTCCGAAGGCCGGCTTCACTTGCGCCGAACGCTGTCCTGTCGGGTCTGTCGGTACGAGATTGGTTGCGTCGGAACGGCCTGCTGACCTGGTTCACCGACCCACGCCGAATTCTTCTGAACTACCTACAGGACGATCCTTGTCGGCATAGCACTCGAGACCTGCTGACGCTCCTCATCCATAACATTGGGGCTAAAGGACCTACGCATCGTGGCACGACAGCTGAACTTTTCGCGTTACGTCTCGCGGCGACTTCGGACATACGTCTACCGGCTCATCGACCCCCGGAACGGCGAGACCTTCTATGTGGGGAAGGGCCAAGGCAACCGTGTGTTTGCTCACATCCGTGCGGAGACCGGTCTGGAAGGCGACGAGCTTGACAACAAGATGGAACGGATCCGGGCGATCAGGCTTGCCAACTTGGAGGTCGGACACGTGATACACCGGCACGGCATGAATGACGAGGCGGCGCTCGAAGTCGAAGCCGCGCTCCTAGATGCATATCCAGGGTTGACGAATGTCGCAGGCGGGATCGGTAGCAGCGAGCACGGTGCCATGCATGCTCAGGAAATCCTTATCCAGTACGGCGCTGATCCTGCGGTATTTCGCCACAAGGCCCTGCTGATCAACGTGAACCGATCTGCCCTCGAGCTCTCACTTTACGAAGCCACGCGCTACGCTTGGAGGATCAGCAAGTCCAGAGCCAACCAAGCGGAGGTGGTCCTGGCCACCGTGCATGGCGTCATCCGTGGTGCGTTTGTCGCGGAGCACTGGTTACCGGCCGACCGTGAGCACTTTCCGGACCGTGCCCCAGTCCCCGGCAGGCTGGGATTCGTGGGACGTGAAGCGCCTTCGGAGATCACGCGGCGCTACGTAGGCAAGCGGGTACCGGACGAGTACCGGAAACCCGGCGCAGCAAACCCCATCAGGTATACCTGGAGGTGACGCTCTATCCGGATACCCGGCGGGGAAACTCCCGCCAGCCAAGGTAAGATCGTCTCAGTCCTCCAAGAATGCTCGACACGTCGCACGTGGTCAGCGCGAGGTCGGCGGTGCCCGGGCAGCGGGGGGGTGCACGGAATTCCGGTCCCGATGGCAAGCAGCCTCGCCAGGTTCGGCATACGAGGCCGACAACCCCGCGTAGCCGAGGCCTCAGCCGCCGGAACGTCCCCAATAACCGCGGCTCGACGACCGCGGACGGGGGCGGGCCGGACCGGGGGCACGGCAGGGGGCGCACATCCTGCGGCTGTCCGTTAAGGCATCGCTACGCACACTCCCCGCCTTCGGTTGCGCCGGAGTGTTTTCGCGCCTTACCGTTCGGGCACTTTCGCCCCCCGGCCCGGTCCGAGCGAGATGCCATGAACGAACACGAGTACGTCCACGCCGGCGGTCTCAGGATCGCGGCTTCGCTCGACAAGCTGGTGCGCCGTGAGATGGCGCCCGGTACGGGGCTCGACCCGGACGCCGTCTGGGAAGCCTTCGGCCGGATCGTCACCGAGCTCGGCCCCGAGAACCGCCGCCACCTCGAGGCCAGGGGCGAGCACGAGGCGGGGCTCGACCGCTGGCACCGGGAACGCGGGGGGGAGGAGTGGGACGCCGGGGCGTACCGCACCCACCTCCAGGAGACAGGCTACCTCGTCCCGGAGGGGGAACCGTTCTCCGTCACCACAGCGGACGTGGACCCCGAGATCGCCATCGTCGCCGGCCCGCAGCTCGTCGTCCCGGTCGACAACGCCCGCTACGCGCTCAATGCCGCGAACGCGCGCTGGGGGAGCCTCTACGACGCCCTCTACGGGACGGACGTGATCCCCGAGGATGACGGGGCCGAGAAGGGCACTGCCTACAACCCGGTCCGCGGAGCCCGGGTCGTCGCGTGGACCGAGGGGTTCCTGGACGAGGTCGCCCCCCTGGCGGAGGGGAGCCACGAGGATGCGATCGCCTACGAGCTCGCCGGGGAGGAGGGCGCGGCTGTGCTTTCCGCACGGCTCACGAGCGGCGCCGTGACCGCCCTCCGTGATCCCGGCCAGTTCGCGGGATTCCGGCGGGGGGAGGGGGGGCTCTCCACCGTGCTCCTCCGCCATCACGGACTCCATATCGAGCTCCGTATCAACCGCCGGCATGCGGTCGGGGCCGTGCACCCCGCGGGGGTGAGCGACGTCCAGCTCGAGGCGGCGGTCACGACGATCCAGGACTGCGAGGACTCCGTCGCGGCCGTGGACGCCGAGGACAAGGTGCGCGTCTACGGGAACTGGCTCGGGATCATGAAGGGCTCCCTCGAGGCGACCTTCACGAAGAACCTGGAGACGGTGACGCGGCGGCTGAACCCGGACCGGAGCTACGAGGCCCCCGACGGGAGCGAGCTCACGCTCCCCGGCCGGAGCCTCCTCTTCGTCCGTAATGTGGGGCTCCACATGTACACCGACGCGGTCATGACGGCCGAGGGAGAGGAGGTGCCCGAGGGGTTCCTCGACGCTCTCATGACCGTCTTCGCCGCGGTCCACGACCTGCGCGGGCCGGGCGCAGGCCGGAACTCCCGGACCGGGAGCATCTACATCGTGAAGCCGAAGCTCCACGGCCCCGAGGAGGTCGCCTTCACCGTTCGGCTCTTCGGGCGGATCGAGGAGGCCCTCAGGCTCCCGGCACGGACCATCAAGATCGGGATCATGGACGAGGAGCGCCGCACGACGGTGAATCTGGACGCGTGCATCCGCGAGGCGAGTGACCGGGTCGTCTTCATCAACACCGGCTTCCTCGACCGGACCGGCGACGAGATCCACACGAGCATGGAGGCCGGAGCGATGATCCCGAAACCGGAGATCAAGAGCGCCCCGTGGATGCTCGCCTACGAGGACTGGAACGTGGACGTCGGGATCGAGTGCGGCCTCTCCGGGCGGGCCCAGATCGGCAAAGGAATGTGGGCAATGCCCGACCTCATGCGCGCGATGGTCGAGACGAAGGGCGAACACCCCGAGGCGGGGGCGAACACGGCGTGGGTCCCCTCCCCCACCGCGGCCACCCTCCACGCGGTCCACTACCACCGGACCGCCGTCCGCGCCGTGCAGGAGACGCTCGCCCGGCGGGAGCGGGCCCCGCTCGCCGACATCCTCTCCCCCCCGCTCCTCGGAGACCGGGCGCTCACCGACGCCGAGATCCAGGACGAGCTCGACAACAACGCGCAGGGGATCCTCGGCTACGTCTCCCGCTGGGTGGGCCAGGGGATCGGCTGCTCGAAGGTCCCCGACATCCGCGATGTCGGGCTCATGGAGGACCGCGCCACCCTCCGGATCTCGAGCCAGCACCTCGCCAATTGGCTCCACCACGGGATCGTGACCCCCGAGCGGGTGCGGGAGACGTTCCGGCGGATGGCCGAGGTCGTCGACCGTCAGAACGCGGGCGATCCCGCCTACACCCCGATGAGCGCCGACTTCGGGCGGAGCATCGAGTTCCAGGCCGCGCTCGATCTCGTCTTCGAGGGGCGCGCCGAGCCGAACGGCTACACCGAGCGGGTCCTCCACACGCGGCGCCGGGAGAAGAAGGCGCAGGACCGGATGCACGAGGCGGCGGCGAGGCTCCTCTCATGACGCGGTGGATCCGGGTGCGCCACGGCGGCGAGGTGCGGACCGGGACTCTCGCAGGGAGCGAGATCGCGCTCTGCCACGGAGACCTCTTCGCCGGAGCCGAGCCCACCGGGGAGCGGATCCCCCTCGAGGGGGCGGAGGTGCTCGCCCCCTGCGATCCGACGAAGATCTTCGGACTCTGGAACAACTTCGGGGCGGCGGCGGAGAAGAATGGCTGGAAGAGGCCGGCCGAGCCGCTCTACTTCCTCAAGCCACCCTCAACGGTCCATCCCCCGGGTCGCCCGATCCGGCGGCCGCGCTCCCACGCGGGGCGTATCTTCTACGAAGGCGAGCTCGGGATCGTGATCGGGAGGGAGTGCCGGGACATCGGGCCCGACGAGGCGGAGGCGTGCGTCCTCGGCTACACCTGCGTGAACGACGTCTCCGCCGTCGAGCTCCTCCGCGAGGATCCCGCCTTCGCGCAGTGGACCCGGGCGAAGAGCTTCGACACCTTCACGCCCTTCGGGCCGGTGATCGCGTCGGGGATCGACACCGGCGACCTCCGGGTCGTGACGCGGATGGGGGGACGGGTCCGCCAGGACTTCCCGGTGAGCGACATGTTCTTCCCGCCGCTCGAGATCGTACGGCGGATCTCGCGCGACACGACGCTCCTCCCGGGCGACCTGATCTGCTGCGGCACCTCGCTCGGCGCGCTGCCGATGCGGGACGGCGTGAGCGTGGAGATCGAGATCGAGGGGATCGGAACACTTGAGAACACCTTCACCGGATAGCCGGGCGCACCGCGGCGGACCGCCATCCGCGGGAGCGGAGGCGGGCGGCGGAGCGGAGCGGACGGCACCCGCGACAGAGGCGGAACATGGGGAGACGGAGATGACGGGTTGGGCGGAGGGAAACGGACGGGGGGCTTGGCGGTCCGGGCACCGCCCGGGCTTGGCGCTTCTCCTCGGAGCGCTCGCCGGATGCGGCGGGGGCGCGGGCGAGTCCTACGACATCCTCCTACGGGACGCGACGGTCCTCGACGGAACCGGAGCGGAGGCGGCGGTCGCCGACGTCGGGATCCGCGGGGACCGGATCGAGGGCTACGGGGACCTCGCCGGCGCGACGGGCGCCGTCGAGCTCGATCTCACGGGGCTCCATCTCGCGCCAGGGTTCATCGATCCGCACTCGCATGCCGGCGGGGGGCTTGCCGACCCGGAGGCGAGCGATGCGCTCGCGCTCCTCGCCCAGGGGATCACCACGGCATTCATCAACCCGGACGGGGGCGGGCCGGTTGACATGGCCAGCCAGCGGGAGATGCTTCTCGACCACGGGATCGGGGCGAACGCCGCGCAGCTCGTTCCGCACGGCTCGATCCGCGGGTGGGTCATCGGGATGGCCGACCGTGCACCGGACGCGGCCGAGCTCGACGAGATGCGGGACCTGGTCCGGGCGGGGATGGACGAGGGGGCGTTCGGACTCTCATCCGGCCCCTTCTACGTACCGGGGAGCTATTCGGAAACCCCCGAGCTCGTCGAGCTCGCACGGGTCGCCGGGGAGTACGGCGGGGTCTACACGAGCCATATCCGCGATGAGTCCGACTACACGATCGGACTCGAGGCGTCGGTCGCCGAGGTGATCCAGGTGGCCGAGGAGGGGGGGCTCACCGGGATCGTGACGCATATCAAGGCGCTCGGGCCCCGGGTCTGGGGGCTCTCGGAGAGCGTCGTCGGGATGATCGAGGCGGCCCGCGCCCGAGGGGTGAGCGTCTACGCCGACCAGTATCCGTACGAGGCGAGCAGCACGGGGCTGAGCTCCGCGCTTCTCCCCCGGTGGGCGCAGGCCGGGGGAGCCGACTCGCTCCAGGCGCGGCTCGCCGATCCGCCGACGCGCGAGCGGATCCGCCTCGAGATGATCGAGAACCTGGACCGCCGGGGGGGCGCGGACCGGATCCAGATCCGGGCCTACGACCCGGAGCCGGAGCTCGCCGGGTGGTTCCTCTCCGACTTCGCCGAGGCTTGGGAGGTGGACGGGGTCGAGGCGGCGATCCGGATCCTCGAGCAGACGAGCCCGCCGATCACCTCCTTCAACATGCATGAGGACGATATCCGGAGGTACATGGTCCAGCAGTGGATGATGACCTCGACGGACGGGAGCCTTCCCCGCTTCGGGGTGGGACTCCAGCATCCGCGGGCCTACGGCGCATTCGCACGGAAGATCCGGCACTACGTCCTGGATGAGAAGGTGCTCAAGCTTCCGGCGGCCATCCGGAGCATGACGTCGCTCACCGCCGGGGTCATGGGCGTCGAGGACCGCGGAACCATCGCGCCCGGTGCATTCGCCGACGTCGTGGTCTTCGACCTGGACCAGGTCCGCGACCTCGCCACCTTCGACGACGCGCACCAGCTCTCCGAGGGGATGGTCCACGTGCTCGTGAACGGCGAGTTCGCGATCCGGGACGGCACTCCCACGGGAGCCAAGGCCGGACGCGTGCTCCGGAAGTAGTGGCTGAGGCGGGGCGGCCCCGGTGGGCGGAACCACCGGGAGGGGTCCGGGTGGAATTTTGGGAACGGACGGTGGCGCGTGGCGGGCGCCCCCGCTTCGGGCTCCGGCCCTCGGAGAGTACTGAGCAGAAAGAAGGAGACCGCATGATGAGTCGCCCGACAACGCTGTTCTCCCTCCTCCTCCTGGCGCTGCCGGGCACGCTCCTCGCGCAGTCGGGGGGCGGGCCGGCCGGAGGCGGCACGGTGACCTATACAAGGGACGTCGCCCCGATCCTCCAGGAGAACTGCGAGCGGTGCCACCGGGCGGACGGGGTGGCCCCGATGGCGCTCAGCACCTACGGGCAGGTGCGGCCGTGGGCGCCGATGATCCGGGCGAAGACGCAGATCCGCGACCGGATGGGCGCGATGCCCCCCTACTATGTGGAGCGGGGCATCGGGATCCAGGAGTACAAGGACGACGAGCGGCTGACCGAGGCCGAGATCGCAACGATCGTCCGGTGGGTGGACCTGGGCGCACCGGAGGGAGACCCGGCGGAGATGCCGCCCACGAGAGAGTGGCCGAGGAACGGTGAGTGGAGGCTCGGCGAGCCGGACCTCGTGGTCCGCACGCAGGACTTCCAGATGCGCGCGGGAGACCCGGACTGGTGGGGCGACATGGAGCCGGTCCCCACGGGGCTCACCGAGGACCGCTACGTGCGCGCCGTCGAGATCCGGGAGATCAACGACATCTCAGCCGAGGGCGGGGGCGTCGGCGGCAGGTTCATCGTGCACCACACCATCTGGCGGACCCGTGACCCGGACGGAGAGCTGCAGCGCGGCTGGCCGGTGCACGAGCTTGGACGCAATCCCGACATCTTCAACCCGCGGGCCGGCCGGCTCCTGAAGGCGGGTGCGTCGGTCGTCTCCGAGTCGGTCCACCTGAACGCCGCGGCGGAGGACGCCACCGGCTACCTCGAGTACGGGTTCTACCTGCACCCGCGCGGCTACGAGCCCGACTACGTCCGCTCGAGCTCGGTGGGGCTCGGGCTGGGCGACGGGCTCAACATCGACATCCAGCCCGACGCGGACGGACAGCGGCTCCACGCCTTCAGCGTCCTGCCGAGTCATATGAAGATCACCTCCTTCGAGCCGCACCTCCACGCCCCCGGGTACCGGATGTGCCTCGAGGCGATCTGGGGGAACCATATCGAGACGCTGAGCTGCGCCGGCTACGACCACAACTGGGTCAAGCAGTACACCTTCGCCGACGACTACGCCCCGATCCTCCCGAGGGGGACGGTCCTCCACATCGTCGCCGAGATGGACAACACGGCCGCGAACCCGAACATCCCCGACCCGAGGAACTGGCAGGGCTCGGGGAACCGGTCCGTCTCGAACATGTTCATCGACCTCGGGAACCGCGTGCTCCTGACCGACGAGCAGTTCGTCCGCGAGATGGCGGAGCGGAGGAAGGCGCGCGGCGTGGACAAGAACGACCACATCGTGGGCTGCCCGCTCTGCATGGCGAACCTCCCGCTCCTCGAGGTCGAGACGATGGAGAGAGCGACGGAGACCGACTCGGACCGATGAGGAAGCGGGCGCGCGCCGGCGGACTCCTACTCCTCCCCTTCGCCCTCGGCTGCCTCGCGGCCGGCGCGGGGGCACCGGCGGACGTCGGGGCGCAGCTCCGGCCCTCCTACGACCACGGGCAGTGGGTCTCGCCGGCCTTCGAGGGGTGGATCGAGAACGAGGACGGGACGATCGACATCCTCTTCGGCTACATGAACCGGAACTGGCTCGAGGAGCTCCACGTCCCGGTGGGGCCGGAGAACCGCTTCCTCGGCAGCGAGGCGGATCTCGGACAGCCGACCCGTTTCCTCCCGCGGAGGAACCGGTTCGTCTTCAGGGTGCGTGCGCCGGAAGGGCTCACCGAGGACGACGAGATCGTCTGGGAGCTCACCACCCGCGGGGAAACCCAGCGGGCCTACGCCTCGATCAAGCCCGACTTCAAGCTCGACAACGTCGCGATCATGTCGGAGACGGGATCGCTCGGAGCGGGGACGAGCGATGCGGAGACCCGGGCGAACATCCCGCCGGCGATCCGCCTCGAGGGAGAGGCCGAGCGGACGGTACGGGTCGGGGAGCCCGTCGAGCTCGTGGCCGTCGTCACCGACGACGGGATGCCCGAGCGCTCGGAGCGGGCGGACGGCCCGCCCGAGGACGCCACCCCGGAGGAACTTCTCGACCGTGCGCTCCGGCGGCCGGTCCGGGTCACGGTGGCCAAGTCGAACGCGCTCCACTTTACCTGGTTCCCCTACCGGGGCGGGGGCGCGGTCGAGCTCGACCCCCCGCAGGTGAAGCCGTGGGAGGACACGCGGCCGTTCCAGAACTCCCCCTGGTCCCCGATGTGGGTCGCCCCAGCGGTGCCGGCGGACGGGCGCTGGGCCGCGACCGCGACGTTCTTCGAACCGGGAGAGTATGTCCTCCGGGGGAGGGCCGACGACGGCGGCCTCTACGCCGATGTCGAGGTCCGGGTCCGGGTCGAGCCGCCGGACGTCGAGTGAGCTTGTGGCGCGGGCGGAAGGGGGAAGAGCCGTGAGGGGAGCGGGCGTGGGACCGGCGTTCCCGGCCGCGCTCGCCTGGCTCGCCGCAGCCGGCGCACTCCTCGGCGGCGGCGCGGAGCCGCTCGCCGCCCGCCAGGCGTTCAATGTCCGCCAGTACCAGTTCGCCGAAGCCCCCGGGGGCGGCCTCGCGCTCGCGGTCCGGCGGGTGGCCCGGCCGACACCGGGGGAGGGCGAGATCCTGGTCCGGGTACGGGCGGTGTCGCTCAACCGGCGGGACCTCTCGATCCTCCGCGCCGGCGATGGCCGGCGCGAGGGGCTCGTTCCCCTGTCGGACGGGGCCGGCCAGGTCGTCGCGGTGGGCCCCGGCGTCACACGGTTCGAGGTGGGCGACAGGGTAGCGGGCACGTTCTTCGCCCAGTGGGTCGACGGCCGGAGGACCGAGGCGGTGAATGCCTCGGCGCGGGGCGGCGCGGTCGACGGGATGCTCTCCGAGATGGTCGCCGGCCATGAGGACGGGTGGGTCGAGATCCCGGAGCACCTCTCCTTCGAGGAGGCGGCGACACTTCCCTGCGCGGCGCTCACCGCCTGGAACGGGCTCTTCACCCATGGGGGGCTCAGGCCCGGCGACTTCGTCCTGCTCGAGGGGACGGGCGGCGTCTCGATCTTCGGGCTCCAGTTCGCCGCGGCGCACGGGGCGCACCCGATCATCACGAGCTCAAGCGACGAGAAGCTCATCCGCGCCCGGGAGCTCGGCGCCGTCGGGGTCGTGAACTACCTCAGGAATCCGGAGTGGCAGATCGAGGTCCGCGCGCTCACCGGAGGCGCGGGCGTCACGCACGTACTCGAGGTCGGCGGGGAGGATACCCTTCCACGGGCCGTCGAGGCGCTCGGGATGAACGGCCACATCGCCCTGATCGGCGGGCTCTCGGGCTCAGCCGAATCCGTTCCCGTCGGCTCGTTCATCGGGAACGGCACCTCGGTCACCGGGATCTACGTGGGCTCGCGGGTCGAGTTCGAGGCGATGAACGAGTTCATCGCCGAGCACAGGCTCCGGCCCGTCATCGACCGCGTCTTCCCGTTCGGCGAGGCCGGTGCCGCATACGAGTACATGGAGAGCGGAAGCCACCTCGGAAAAATCGTGATCAGCATGTAGCGAGCGCGTCCCCGCGCGCCGCCCAGACGGAGCGGAATGCCCATGAGCCGGCCAGCCCCTGCACCAACCCGCGTGTCCATGGTAGCCTCGGTGTCCCTCGCGCTTGCGGCACTCGCCCTCGGCCCTGCACGGGCCGCGGCCGACGTCACGGGCGTGGTCATCACCAGCTGCGTGGAGGTCCTCGGCGGGCGGCCGTTCGGGGAGGTCGGAGCCTACGAGAAGTGTGTGGGGAAGATACACTTCGCGCTCGACCCCGCGGGTGCCAGAAACCGGATCATCGTGGATCTCGACAAGGCGCCGGTGAACGCCGACGGCATGGTCGAGTTCTCGTCGGACATCTGGGTGCTCAGGCCGAAGGACCCGTCGCGCGGAAACGGCGTCCTCTTCTTCGACGTGATCAACCGCGGAAACAAGCTCCTTCTCGGGCGGTTCAACTTCGCCGCAGGGGCCGTCGACCCGACGACCGAGGCGGAGTTCGGCGACGGGTTCCTCATGCGCGAGGGCTACACGCTCGTCGCGGTCGGGTGGGAGCCGACGCCGAACACCCGCGCGCTCTCGCTCTACCCCCCCGTCGCCACCGACAACGGCCGGCCGATCACGGGCGAGGTGACGAACTGGTTCATCCCGCTCGAGCCGTCACGGAGTTTCGATCTCACCACATCGTACTGGACCGGGTTCGAGGAGTACCCCCCGCTCCGCCCGGACGACCCCTCCTACAGGCTGACCGAGCGGCTCGGCTACCACGGGGAGGAGCGGGTGGTCCCGAGGGAGAGCTGGGAATTCGGGCGGATGGTGGACGGCGCGATGGTCCAGGACCCGAGCCAGCTGTACCTCTGGACGGGGTTCCGGCCGGGCTACACCTACCAGCTCACCTACGAGAGCTCGAACCCGCAGGTGATCGGGGTCGGGTTCGCGGCGATCCGGGATGCCGCAGCCTACTTCAAGTTCGACCCGGATGCCGAGGTCCGAGGCGAATATGCCTACGCCTACGGGGTATCACAGACGGGACGCTACCTCCGACAGCTCATCCACGAGGGGTTCACCGTAGACGAAACGGGGGAGCGGCGCGCGCTCGATGGGGTGTTCGTGCACGCGGGCGGGTCGTCGCTCGGGCCGTTCAACACACGGTTCGGCCACCCGAACGACGGTGGGTTCCACTCGCAGACGAAGTTCCCGATCCGCTACACGGAGACCGAAGACCCGGCGACCGGACGGGTGGAGGGGCTCGGATCGAGGATCCCGGAGGGGCTCGAGCCGAAGATCGTCCTCTACGAAACCTCCTCGGAATATTGGGACCGGGGGCGGGTGGCGGCACTCAACCACACGACGATCGACGGGCAGGAAGACGTCAACCTGGCCGAGAACGTCCGGTTCTACGTCATGGCGTCGATCCCGCACAGCAACGGCTCGCTTCCGCCGGTGGCAGTATGGGACCAGCAGGAACGAAGAAACCCGATCGATGTCCGACCGTCGATGCGCGCGCTCCTCGTGGGCCTAGACCGCTGGGTTCGGGAGGACGAGCTTCCGCCCCCCAGCCGACACCCGACGTTCACGGCAGGCACGCTGATCGAGCGGAGCGAGCTCAGGTTCCCGGAAATACCGGGCGTCCAGTGGCCATACCATGTGCCGGGCGGCTACCGCTCCGACCTCCCGGGGGAACTCACCGATCACCCACTGCCGTTCCTGGTCTCGGATGTGGACGTGGACGGTAACGAGATCGACGGGGTGGTGTTGCCGGAGGTCCGGGTCCCCCTAGGTACCTACACGGGGTGGGCGTTCCGGAGCGAGAAGGCCGGTGCCCCGGACGAGATCATCATGATGGTGGGCTCGTACGTGCCGTTCGCCCGGTCGGAGGCGGAGCGGGCGGAGTCGGGCGACCCGCGGGTCACAGTTGACGACCGGTACGACGGTCGCGGTGACTACCTGTCTCAATACGAGTCGGCCGCCCGTGACTTGGTCTCTGAAGGATATCTTCTCGCTGGAGACCTTCCGCGGTTACTTGAGAACGCAGGGGCACACTGGGACTGGCTCATGGGCCAACCGGCCGATCAATAGGGGGATGGAACACCTGCACGGAGCAATAATCTTGCCCTGACAAAATTCCCTGTGACTGTGTCATAACGATTCCCTGTGCGACGTGAGGGCAATCCATGGCAGAGTTCTATAGGCAACGGAAGGCTGAGGCTCTGACCACTTCGGCGGCAACGAAAGCACCCGGTTACTGCGACAGAACAATCGGTAAGTGGGACGTCGCGGAACGGATATGTGAGAACGAAACCTTGCGAGATGTCCCTCGAACTACATCGAGCCGGCAGAAAACGGAAAGAGAGTTCAAGTTGATAGATTTGTTCGCAGGTATCGGAGCGGCTACGCCGGGAATTTGAGACAATTGGTGGAGAGTGCGCGCCTTCCTCCGAGTGGGACAAGTACTGTGTAATGCAGTCGACTACTGAATATCAGCCCTCGCCCTAGCAGCCTCATCCACTGGTCCGATCGAGAGTGCAGCGGCTCGCGTCAGGCACAGCCGCTCGCCGAAATCAGGAGCGGCTCCCCCATGAGCCCGGAGTACCGGGGCCGGAGCCTGTCGGTGTCATAGTGGCGCTCGACATCCACCACCTTCTGGCTCCGCGTCACGACACCGACCGGGACACTGGTGTAGACGCCGTCCCGGACCGCGACCATCCGCCCGAGTTCCCCGCGCCGGATCATGTCGACTGCAAGGTGCCCGAATGCCGTCGGCACGATCGAATCCAGTGCGTCCGGGTCGCCCGAGCGGACCAGGTACGCGAGCCGCTGTGAGACCACGTTCACGCTCCGCCCACCTTCGAACCGCGGAGAGATCTTCTTTAGACCGCTCGCGACCCGCTCTCCGATCCCGCCGAGCTTCCGGTGCCCGAACTGGTCCGCCTCCCCGTTCTCGAACGTCATCTCATCGTCGCCGGCGATCGTGGCCCCTTCCGAGACGAGCGTCACCGAGTAGCGCGACGGATTGTTGCGGCGGTCCCTGGAGAGGAGCTCCGCGAGGTGCTCGAGGCTGAATGGATGCTCGGGGATCACGCAACGGTCCGCCGCGCCCGCCATCGCCGGCACCAGCGCCGTGAACCCCGCGTACCGGCCGAACACCTCGACGACGAGGAACCGCTCGTGCGAGCCCGCCGACGTCCGCAGCCGGTGGACGAGCTCGATCGTCCGGGTCACGCAGGTGCTGAAACCGATGCAGTACTCCGTCCCCGGGACATCGTTGTCCATCGTCTTCGGGATCGCGACGACCGGGACCCCCTCCTCATGCAGCCGCCCTCCGTAGGAGAGGGTGTCGTCGCCCCCGATCGGGACCAGTACGTCGATCCCCAAGAACTCTAGGTTCCGGAGCACCTGGGGCGTGACGTCGTTGATTTCGGCGCCATAGCCGTCCGCGAGATGGTCCGGCACGGCGGACCCGGGGAGGTGGCTCGGGCGCGTCCGGGAGGTGTGGAGGAACGTCCCGCCCGTACGTCCCACCCGCCGCACCGTCTCTTCCGTAAGCTTGACGATGTGCTCCCGGTTGTCGGCGTCGGAGTCCGGCACCATCTCTACCAGGCCCGCCCAGCCGCGGCGGATCCCGATCACCCGGTAGCCCTCCTCCCGGGCGCGGACCGTGACGGCGCGGATCGCCGGGTTGAGTCCGGGGACGTCGCCCCCCCCGGTCAGGATCCCGATCGTCCCCCGGCTGCCCGACACCATTCCCGATCCGCCGCGCGTCAGGTCCCGCTAGCGCATGTTCGGGGCGCGCTCGACCATCTCGATGTTCGCCCCGTGGGGACCCGCGATGAAGAAGAACTCGATCGTGCCGTTGACAAAGGTGAGGTCCATCGGACCGCGCGTGATCTCGATTCCCTTCCCACCGAACTCCTCGAGCTTCGTGTTCATCTCCGGCGCCCGCCATCCGAGGTGGTCGATCGCGCCCTCGGTGCTCGGGAAGGTGTCTCCCTCCGTCACGAGCACCCAGACGTTCCCGGGGTAGAGGATCCCGTCCAGCCGGCCGCGGAGCGGGGTCCGCACCCCTCCGAACTGCTCAAGGTACCACTGGCGCGTCGCCTCGGGCTCCGGGCTCCGGAGGTGGATGTGGTGGAACCCGAGGTGCTGCGGATCCTCGAGGATCTCAAGCCTCACCCCCCACGGATCCTCGACGAAAGCGAGCGGAAAGAGTCCGTCGACATCCCGACGGGGCGAGGTAACGCTCGCCCCCGCCCTCTCGAGGTCGCTGAGCACTGCATCCAGGTCCGCCACAGAGAACCCGAGGTGGTCGATCACGCTACCCGCGCTCGGCCGCCGGTCCTCGGCACGCTGGAAGATGAACCGCGTGGTGCCGACCAGCATCCGGTCGTCACGCCCGTCGACCGGCTCGCCCCCGATGTGGTCCATGTACCACTGAGAGGCTTCGGGCGGATTCGGGACGGCGAGGTGGACGTGGTCGTAGAGGAGCGTCTCCGACTGGGCGGCAGCGGCCGCAGGTCCGGAGGTGATTAGTCCGGTCGCCAGCAGGGCTCGGAGGAGAGGGATTCGCATCGAAGGGACTCGGCGGCGGCTCGGGCATACGGGGAGCGGGGCGGCGGGCCGCTTCCGCGGAAGCGCCACGGTGCGGCGGGTAAGGCTACCGCATCCCGGAGCCCGCCGCCAGTCCGCGAACCGCCTCCGGAATCCCCCTCGCAACGCCAGCGGTTCCGCTCTTCGAACCCCGCTCCGGAGGGCCGGGCCGGCGACCGGCCACGGCAGGGTTACCGGGAGAGCACTCGACACCCGTTCCCGGAAGAGTCACGGACGCGCGGAGGCTCGCGACTCGCTCCCCGCCGGCTCCACCTGGAGCGAGCGGAGTGCACACCTTCGGTGACACGCTCCCGCACCCTGCTCCGTCCGATGCGGGCCCCTCCGCTCTCGAGCGCGACGCCGTGACCGCACGACGGGCAGGGCCAACCCGGAAGGAGGAACGGACGAAGCGAGCCTCTGCGTGGACTTCGGATCTCCGCCACTCTCGCCCCCTTTGTTCGTCAGGTTCCTCCGCGACCGACACCGGTTCCCCATCAGCGGCAATCGCGAATCTCGCGAAGCGATCGGGAAGATTCCCAGCAGCGGCTCCTTGTCCATGACCAGGGGAACCGGATTCTCCGGCGACTGCACCGCCCGGATGAGGTATTCCATCGACAGATCCCTGCTATCGCGAACGGCGACCCGCCGCATGTAGACCGTCTGCAACCAAGCCTGCATGTCGAGGTCGTGAGGCACGCATGGGCCCCTGACCTCGGCCAGTAGCACTTCGCGTCGGGGGAGATCCGTACATCCGGCACCGCACTTCCAAGGTTGTTCGTGAGAACCGGTGGCCGCAGCTGCGCCGGTCCGCCAAGCCGCGGGGGCACCGAACCCTTGAGGTCGTTCTACTGGAGATCCGGCGTGAGGACTCGACCGGCAACGTCCGCGCACATGCCGCGCCAAGCCCTCGACGGAGCGTCGGTCAGCCGTTGGTCGGCGCGGGTTTGATTCGGCCCACCCGTCGCTTACACCACCCCATCCGGAGTGCCGGGACTCGAGATGATCGGATACGGCACTTCACATGCTGAAGTCGGTCTTTCTATATGCGACATCTGGGTTTATTGGCATCCGAGCATCGCATAATTTTGTCGCATGAGAACCACAATCGATATTCCTGAGCAAGAGCTCAAGGATGCCATCTGGTTTACCGGTGCGCGCACGAAGCGCGAAGCCGTGGTCAGGGCGATCAGCGACTTCAACCGGCGCATGCGCATGGCCGAATTGGTGCGGCACGCCGGAACCTGCGAGGAGCTGATGACGGTGGAAGAGCTTCGGCGGACACGCCGTCGAAGCTCCGACGAGCCGTGATCCTCGTGGACACCTCAAGCTGGATCCACATGCTCCGGCCGGATGGCGATCCGGCCGTGCGGGATCGGGTGACGGCAGCCCTTGCTGCCGGCCAAGCCTGCTGGTGCCCCATCGTGCAGCTCGAACTCTGGAACGGCGCACGGGGCCGAAACGGGCAGAATGTCCTCAGGGAGTTCGTGAACACGCTTCCGGAACTTGCGATCGACGAGGACGTCTGGGCGCATGCCCATGAGTTCGCGCGGCGGGCGAGGGTACGAGGCGTGACGGTGCCAGCCTCCGATGTCCTGATCATGGCATGCGCCGAGCACCATGGAGCCGCACTCGAGACGGCGGACCGCGACTTCACGCTTCTGGAACGGTCGTGATCGCCTGCTGGAGCTGCTCCCGCGGGCGACCCCGGCGGGAAGCCTCCACGCTCCAGACATTGCAAAGAGAGACGCAGATTCACGCAGGAGGCAGGACTGGCGTGGTCCCGGTGCTACGAACAGTTTCGCAAGGTGGATTCGGACCAAGGGAAAGAGGCACCGGGATGGCCGGGACAAGGCGATGGCTCACACCCGGTTTCAAGGCTCGGGTGGCGCTCGAGGCGGTGCGCGAGAGGGCGAGGGTGATCGCGCCGCGCCGCGAGCTGCACCCGAATCAGGCGGGCGTCTGAACCCTTCAGCCTTGCGTACTCGCCGATTCAATGGGCGGCCCTCCATGAGCCCCGTGTACCCGGGCCGGAGCCCGTCGGCGTCGTAATCGGGCTCGACGTCGGCGACCCTCCGGCTCCGCGTCACGACATCGACCGGGACCATCCGCCCGGGTTCCCCACGTCGGATCAGGTCGACCACGAGACGGCCGAACGGCGTCGGACCGATCAAGTCCCGCGCGTCCGGATCCGGCACCGGCTCGACGAGGCCCGCCCAGGCCCCGGCGGATCCCGATCACCCGGTAGTCCTCCTCCCGGGCCCGGACCGTAACGGCGCCGACCGCGACCACAAGCAGGGCCGGAAGGAGAGCCACTCGCATCGAGGCGGCTCCGCGTACCCCCTACCCTCCCCGCAACGCCGGCGGAGACCCTCTTCCGCAACCGGACGGCCTGCCGCCCAAGGTCTCCGAACCGGACGGTCTGCGCCCGCTATCGGGAGAGGCCCGGACGCGCGGAGGCTTGCGGCTTACTCCCCGCCGGCTCCACTTGGAGCGGACGGAGCGCGCACGCCGGTTGGCGCGCTGCAGCGCCCTGCCCCGTACCGATGCGGCCCCGCCGCTCCCGCGCGGGATGCCGCGACCGTGCCACGCACGGGACCCACTTCGGAGGCGAAACGGATGAAGCGAGCTCTGCGGGGGCTTCGGATCTTCGCCACCCTCGCCCCCTTCCTCGTCGGATTCCTCCGCGACCGGCGCCGGTTCCTCATCATCGGACGCCCCGCGAGCCGGCGGCCGGGACACCACGAGGGCCGCTCGGAGAGGCTCGTCGCCGCGATCGCAGATCTCGGGCCCACCTTCATCAAGCTGGCGCAGGTGCTGAGCGCCCGCGCGGACCTCATCCGCGAGCCCTACTTCTCGGCGATCGGAACCCTCCAGGACCAGGTTCCGCCGATCCCCGGGGACGGCGCGCTCGAGGTGGTCGAGGCCGCGCTCGGGAGGCCCGCCGGCGAGATCTTCGACTTCTTCGAGCCCCGGCCGATCGCGGCCGCCTCCCTCGGCCAGGTCCACCGCGCCGCCCTCCGGGGCCGCGAGGTGGCCGTCAAGGTCCTCCGCCCGGAGGTCGAGTCCATCGTCGCCATCGACCTGGACCTCTCCTTCCGGCTCCTCTTCTGGCTCAACATCCTCTTCCCCAGCCACCACGTCAGGGGGATCACGAACGTCGTCCGCGAGTTCTCCGTCCGGGTCCGCGAGGAGATGGACTTCCGCTCGGAGGCCGCGAACATCGAGCGCTTCCACCGACTGATGGCGGACGTCGAGGGCGTCCGCGCCCCGGAGATCGTCGGTGAGCTGACGACGAAGGAAGTCCTCGTGATGGAGCACCTCGAGGGGACGAAGGTGGACCGGCTCGACGGGCGGTTCGCCTCGGGGGAACTCGAGTTCCAGCCTGTCATGCGCCGGCTCACCGGACTCTACCTCCGGATGATGATGCTCGACGGCTTCCTCCACGCCGATCCCCACCCGGGGAACCTCCTCGTGGGCCCCGACGGGACGATCATCGTGCTCGACTGGGGGATGGTCCTCGACGTCCCCAAGCAGACGCGCGACACGATCCTCTCGGTCGCCCTCAATGTCGCGCGCGAGGACCTAGACGGGGTGATCAGCGGGATGTACGCCCTCGGGATGATCTCCCCGGAGGTCTCGCGCGGCGAGATCCGGGAGGCCGCGATCGAGATCACGAAGATCATCGAGAGGGTCCGCACCTCCCCGGTCGACCGCGTCCGCGAGGTCGTCCAGGAGATATGGGACACCTTCTACACCTGGCCCCTCCTCCTCCCCCAAGAGCTCGTCTACTTCTTCCGGACCGCCATGCTCCTCGAGGCAATCGGGTTCCGCTACGACCCCGAGTTCAACGGCCTCCACCTGATCCGCCGCGTCGTCGCGGAGCACCGGGGAGAGCTCCTCCGGAAGACGGGACGCGAGCCCGTGGCGCTCGCCCTCGATTTCATGGGGGAGGTGGGCCACGTGCTCCGTTCCGTGAGGGACCTCCTCCAGCGCGCGGAGCGGGAGGAGCTCCGCGTGCGGCTCCACCCGCGCGACCAGCAGGCGCAGGAGCGGTTCATGCATCTCCAAGCCCGCCGCTTCCTCCTCTCCGTCTTCGCCGCGGCGATCGCCGTCATCTCCTCGGTCGTCTACGTGGCGATCGGAAGCCCGCTCCTCCTCGCCCTCGGGCTCGCCGTCGCGCTCGTCATGTTCGTCCTCGTCCTCTTCATCCCCACCCACCTCCTCGAGAATCCACTCCGGCACGCACGCGGGATCCGACCCCCCTGATCCGGCCGAGGGGGAGGCCGTGGCTTTCCGGATGCCGGGCGATGCCCTGGACGGACGGCGCCGCGGGTCCCCTTGGAGGGAGCGTCCCACGGGCCGATATTCCCGGGGCGGAGATGTGCGGCCGTCCGGCGCGACCGGCTTCTCCCCGACGTCCGCCGGGAGCCCGGACCATGTGCGGGAGCCGGGCGCCGATCCGAGACACACGCCTCCGCCGGCCCCCGGCGAGCCCCTGCCCGGTCCCCACGGTAGATGCCACCCACTCTCCACAGCGCACCCCGACGGGACGGCCGTCAGCTCGCGGCCCTCCACCTCCCGGGACTTTCCGAGCTCAAGGCCCGCAGCCTGCGGCGGAACGTTCGGGGCCTCGACAGGCGGTTCGCGCGGATCTTCGGCGCCCCCGAGGAGGCGGGCGCCGGAGGCGAGTGGCTTCACGAGAACGACTTCGTCGTCTCCGAGGCGCTCGAGACCCTCGACGGGGCCCTCCCCGCCCGGTTCCTCAGGAACCTCCCGGGCGTCTCCGGGCCCGAAGGGGAGCAGGGCCGTCCCCGGGTGGAGGCGATCGCCCGCGAGCTCGTGCGGCGCGGGAGCGGGACGATCGAGATCGGCGAGCTCGTCCTCTTCCTCAGGGGCTACCAGGAGCTCCGGCCCCTCCGCCTCGCGGAGCTCTGGGCGCTCCCCGCCTTCATCCGGATCGTCCTCCTCGACGAACTTGCGCGACGCGCCGAATCGGCCGATCCGGACGCCGAGTACGGACCCCACATCCTCTCGCTCCGCACCCTCGCCGCAGAGGACTGGCGCGGCGTGGTCGAGTCGCTGAGCATCGTCGACCAGATCCTCCGGGCCGACCCTGCCGGCGTCTACGCGAAGATGGATTTCCGGACGCGCAACCGATACCGGGGGATGGTCGAGAGGGTCGCGCGTCGCGCCGGCCAGCCGGAGGACCGGGTCGCGGCCCGGGCGCTCGAACTCGCCGGGGCCCGTGCGGAGGACGCGCGGGAAGGCCACGTTGGCTACTACCTGATCGACGAGGGCCTCTCGGCGCTCGCGGCGTCCGGCGACCGGACGCGCCTCCCGGGAGCCGCCCTCCGGTTCACCCTCCCCCCTTCCCGGCGGCGCCTCCTCCGGGGCGGAGCGTACTTCGGGACCATCGCCGCCCTCGCGCTCGGGCTGCTTCTCGTCCTCCACGCAGCGGTCCCGGCGACGGCGATCCGGCTCCCTCTCCTCATCCTCGCGCTCGCCCCCGCGCTCGGAACGGCGGTCGGGCTCGCCAACCGGCTCATGGGCCAGCTTTCCGGCCCGCGGACCCTCCCCCGGCTCGATGTCCGCGAGGGGATCCCCGAAGCGTTCCGCACCCTCGTCGCCGTCCCCGTCCTCCTCGGCTCGCGGGAAGAGATCGGGAAGGTCCTCCACAACCTCGAGCGGAACTACCACGCGAACCCCGACCCGGCCCTCTCCTTCGCGCTCCTGACCGACTTCCCGGACGCGCCGACGGAGCGGACCGACGACGACGGGCCGCTTCTCGATGCCGTGGCTGCTGGGATCCGGCGGCTCAACCACCGGGCGGGAACGGCCGGGGGGAGGCCCTTTCTCCTGCTCCACCGCCCGCGCCGCTGGAATCCGGCCGAGGGCTGCTGGATGGGGTGGGAGAGGAAGCGCGGGAAGCTCGCCGAGCTGAACCAGCTCCTCCTCGGCGGCCCGACGGGGATATGGCTCGCCGAGGGGGACCCAGGCCGCCTCGCCCGCACCCCCTTCGTCCTCACCCTCGACGCCGACACGCGGCTCCCGAGGAACTCCGCGGCCCGCCTCATCGGCACCTTGGCCCATCCCCTGAACCGCCCCGAGGTCGGCCCGGGGGGGCGGATCCGGCGGGGCTACTCGGTCCTCCAGCCGCGGCTCGAGATCCTCCCGGACGCGCACGGCGGCACCGCGTTCAGCCGGGTCTACGGGAGAGTCGAGGGACTCGACCTCTACGCCCACGCCGCCTTCGATGTCTACCAGGACCTCTTCGACGTGGGGATCTTCGCGGGGAAGGGGATCTACGACGTCGCCGCGTTCGAGGCGAGCCTCGCCGGCCGGACCCCCGAGAACGCACTCCTCAGCCACGATCTCTTCGAGGGAGCCCACGGGAGAGCCGGGCTCGTCGCCGATGTGATCCTCCTCGAGGACTTCCCGACCCACCCGGTCGCCCACACGCTCCGCGCGCACCGGTGGATCCGGGGCGACTGGCAGCTCCTCCCCTGGCTCGCCCCCCGCGTCCCCGCCGAGGGGGGGCGGAGGCGGAACCGCCTCCCGCCGCTCGCCCGCTGGATGATCGCCGACAACCTCCGCCGCTCCCTCCAGGCGCCCTCGGTCCTCGCGCTGCTCGTCGCCGGCTGGATCTGGCTCCCGGGCGGGCAGTGGATCTGGACGATCGTCCTCGCCGCCGCCGTCGGGCTCCCCTTCCTCACCGGATCTCTCGACGCGGCGCTGCGGGCGCTCGCGGAGATCCCCCGCCCGGCAGACTTCGAGGCGGAGTTCCGGGCGCTCCGCAGGGCACTCGCCCGCTGGGGAATGGAGCTCGCGTTCCTCCCCACCGACTCGTGGAACCACCTGGACGCCGTCGTCCGCACCCTCCGCCGAGTCTACGGATCCCGGCAGCGGCTCCTCGAATGGACGACGGCCGCCGTCACGGCGAGATCGGTCCGGCGGACGGACACGCTCGCGTTCATGGTGCGCCGGATGTGGATGGGCCCCGCGGTCGCGGTCGCCCTCGGCGCCGGCCTCGCGCTCCTCGCCGGACCGGGGGCGTTGCCCGCGGCCGCGCCGCTCCTCTCCCTCTGGGCCCTCTCCCCCGCGGTCGCCTACGGGGTGAGCCGGGGCCGGCGGCGTCTCCGGGAGCCCGCCGGCGAGTTCCCGGAGGAGCGGGCGAGGAGCCTCGCGCGCCGGGTGTGGGGCTACTACGAGCGCTTCCAGATCCCCGCACAACACTGGCTCGTCCCGGACCACTTCCAGGAGGATCCCGGGGGGGAGGTCGCCACCCGGACCTCGCCGACGAACCTCGGGATGGCGCTCCTCGGCGCGGTCACGGCGTGGGACCTAGGGTTCGCCGGGACGCCCGGCTTCATCGCCCGGCTCGGGCGGAGCGTCGACGGGATGGACGGGCTCGAGCGCGTCCGGGGACACTTCCTCAACTGGTACGACACTACGACGCGCGAGCCGCTCGGGCCGCGCTACATCTCGACGGTCGACTCGGGGAACCTGGCGGCGGCCCTCGTGGTGGCGGGGGAGGCGCTCCGGGAGACGCCTTCGCGCGCGCTCTGGACCTCCGACCGCCCCCGCGGGGTGACGGACACCCTCCGCGTGGCGCGGGAGACGCTCGACTCGGTCGGCCGGACGGGGACCGCGCGAGCCCTCCGGGTCGAGCTGCGGGCACTCGAGATGTGGACGGAGCGGAACCTGGGCGACGCCTGGGCCGGCGGCCCCGAAACCTTCGTGCTGGCGCTCGAGGAACTCCGGGACCGGAAGCTCCCCGAACTCGACGGGCGGTTCCGGCGGATCGGACAGACCGACCCCGACCGGGAGGAGCCCACCGTGCCGCCCCCCGTGGCCACCTGGCTCGAGCGGTTCCGGACGGATGTCGACGGGACACTCGCCGAGATCCTCCTCTTCCTCCCCTGGCTCGCGCCCCGATACCGGGAGCACGCCGCGGCGCGCGACCTCCATCGGCGGCTCCTCGGGAGCGGGTCCGAGCCGCTCGCCCCCCGCCAACTCCGGGCCTGCCTCGAGGAGCGGCTCCGCTCCGCCGCCCGCGGGCAAGGATCCGCCTGGCCCGACGGACTCGAGCGCGAGGTCCGGGCCGCCGCGCGGGCGGCGCACCGGCTCGTCGAGGACGCCTCGGCCCTCGCCGCCCGTCTCCGGGAGTGGTTCGACGGGATGGACTTCCGGTTCCTCTACGACCGCCGGAGGCGGCTCTTCCGGATCGGCTTCTCGGTGGCCACCGGCGAGCTCGACCCGAACCACTACGACCTCCTCGCCTCGGAATCGCGGATCGCGAGCACGGTGGCGATGGCAAAGGACGAGGCGCCGCCCGCCCACTGGCTTCACCTCGGACGTCCCTTCGCCTGGACGGACCGGGGACCCGTCCTCCTCTCATGGGCCGGGACGATGTTCGAGTACTTGATGCCGACCCTCTTCCTCCGCCTCCCCCCCGAGTCGGTGCTCGAGGAGGCGTGCCGGCGCGCCGTCCGCGTGCAGCGCGATCACGGACGCCGGGAGGGGATCCCCTGGGGCATCTCCGAATCGGGCTACCACCTGCTCAGCCGGGAGGGCCACTACCAGTACCGCGCCTTCGGCGTCCCCACTCTCGGGCTCAGCCGGACGCCGCCGAACCGGCTCGTCGTCGCCCCCTACGCCTCGCTCATGGCCGTCTCCTTCGAGCCGGGCGACGTCCACCGGAATCTCGCTGAGCTCGAGGCGGTCGGGGCGGTCGGGACCTGGGGTCCGTACGAGGCGCTCGACTACGGCTCCGCGACGGGACGGGCGAAGACCCCGCGCATCGTCCGGTCCTACATGGCGCATCACCAGGGAATGATCCTCGCCGCGCTCGGCAACCACCTGACCGGCCACCGGATCGTCGAGCGCTATCACAGGAACCCGCGGATCGGGACGATCGAGCCCTACCTCCACGAGCGGATCCCCTGGCGGCGCTCGATCGCGCGCGAGTGGGTCGACCGGAGCATTCCGGTCCGCTCCGCTGGCGGGGCCCCCACCGCCCGCGCCTGGTCGCCCGACCCGGGACGGCTCCCCCCGCCGGTCTACCACCTCGGCGGCCGGGGGTACACCGTCGCGATCGGGCCCGACGGGAGGGGCGGAAGCCGATGGGGCGCGTGGTCGATCGTCCGAGGCGGCGTCGGGGCCGGGATGGCTGCGGGCGGTCCGGATGTGATCCTCCTCGACCGGGACTCGGGCGAGGCGTGGAGCCCGCTTCCCGACCCCGAGGCGCCGGCTGGCGAGGACCAGGAGATCCTCTTCGATGCGCACCGGGCCGAGTTCATGCGACGGAGCCGGGGGATCCGGACGCGGATGAGCGTGCTCGTCCCGCCGGCGGAGAGCGTGGAGCTCCGCGGGCTCACCCTTGCGAACGAGTCGGGCGGGCGTCGGCGTCTCCGGCTTGCGCTCGCGTCGGAGCTGGCTCTCGCCCCGCCCGAGGACGATCTCCGCCACCCCGCCTTCCAGAAGCTCTTCGTGAGGGCCGAGGTGCTCCCGGGGGGCGAAGGCCTCCTCTTTGAGCGACGGCGCGGCGCACGCGAGGACTCGCCGCCGGTGGTGCTCGCCTCCCTCTGGGGCGCCGGCGGAGAGCCCGTGCACGGTATGCGGTGGTCGACGGACCGGGAACGCTTTCTCGGGCGTGGGGGCTCCAGGGGCCGACCGGCGGCGCTCGACGACCCGGAGCGCGCCCGACCCCTTCCGGGCGCCCACCACCCGCTCGACCCCATCGCCGCCGCCATCCTCGAGGTGGAACTGGACCCGTGGACTGACACCACGCTCACCCTTGCCCTCGCCGTCGCCGCCGACCGGGAGGAGGCGATCC
This sequence comes from uncultured Gemmatimonadaceae bacterium, assembly GCA_964532325.1. GTDB lineage: Bacteria > Gemmatimonadota > Gemmatimonadetes > Longimicrobiales > Gaopeijiaceae > JAAXGI01. Next base: position 86,827 of record CAZHGS010000003.1, read on the forward strand.
GGATCGCCTCGGTGTACCGCTTTCCGGGACGGCGGGAGTGGGCCCGGGTGCAGGCGCGCGCCCGGGCCGAGGGCGAGCTCGCCCGCCTCGGCGCGGCCGGGCGCGACCTCCCCTCTTGGTCGGAGCTCCTCTCGCACGTCCTCCATCCGAGGGGGATGGAGCGCGCGGGGGACGCGACCGCGGCGATCCTCGATCTCCGGCAGTCCACCCTCTGGCGCTGGGGGATCTCGGGCGACCATCCGATCATCCTCCTGGAGGGCCCGGCGGGAGGCGGATCCCCGCTCGTCGGCGACCTCATCCGGGCCCAGCGCTGGTGGCGAAGCCGCGGGCAGCTCGTGGACGTCGTGATCGCGGGCCACGAGGCGGGTGAGTACACGAGCCCCCTCCGGGAGAGGGTCACGGCGCTTCTCGCGGAAAGCGGCGCGGGGTCCGCCCTCGGTACCCGGGGCGGCGTCCACATCATCCCGGAAGCCGATATGGACGAGGAGGAGCGGGTGCGGCTCCGGACCCTCGCCGCGTTCCGGGTCGACGCGGCCGGGGGATCCCTCGCCGAGCAGGTCACCGCGGCTCGTCCCGCGCCCCCGGCGCGGCCGGCGCGCGTGGACGACGTTGTCCGCCGGGAGGAGGCGGCGACGGACGCGGCCGATGCCCAGGCGGCCGGAGCGTGGACGGCGCCCTCGGCGCTCGGGGGCTTCGATCCGGAGAACGGCGACTATGTGATCGACCTGGGGCCCGGGGAGACCACCCCGGCTCCCTGGGCGAACGTCGTGGCCCGGGACGGGATCGGGTTCCTTGTCACGGAATCCGGTGGCAGCTGCACCTGGGCGAAGGACGCTGGAGAGTACCGGCTGACTCCGTGGGAGAACGACCCGGTCCTCGGACTCCGTGGCGAAGCGGTCTACCTCGCCGACGAGGAGAGCGGGGAGGTGTGGACCCCGTCGCCCGGTCCGCTCGGCCGAAGGCGGAGGCACCGGGTCCGCCACGGGTGGGGCCGCACGGTCCTGCGCGCCTCGGGCGGGGGGCTCGTCGAGGAGGTGACCTGGTCGCTCCACCCCGAGCTGCCGATCAAGCTCGTCCGGGTCCGGATCGAGAACCGGGGCACGACGGCCCGCTACCTCTCGGCCACCTTCCTCGCCGACTGGGTCCTCGGCCCGTCGCCGGCCCGGACAGCGGGCCGGCTCCTCATCCGCCACGATCCGGAGCGGTCCGTCGTGACGGCCCGGAACCCCTACCACCCCGAGCACTCCGGGATGGTGGCGTTTCTCGGCCTCGACCGGATACCCGACGGGATGGCGACCGACCGCCGGGAGTTTCTCGGGGCGGCCGGGCCGCTCGACCGCGTCCCCGACGGGCTCAGGCGCGAGGTTCCCGGCGAGCGGACATCCCCGCGGGGGGCCGGATGCGGCGTCCTCAAGCGGAAGATCACGCTCGCCCCGGGCGAGACGGGCGAGGCCACCTTCATTCTCGGCGCAGCCGGTACCCGCGCGGAGCTCGACCCTCTTCTCGCGCGGCTCCGCGCCGGGCCAGGGGCCGCGGCTGCGGCGGAGGGTGAGCACCATCGGTGGCGGGAGTATCTGGGACGCGTGCGCGTCGAGACCCCCGACCCGGCCCTCGACGCCCTCATGAACGGGTGGCTCCCCTACCAGGCAATCGCCTCGCGCATCCGGGGCCGGGCCGGATTCTACCAGGCGGCCGGCGCTTTCGGGTTCCGCGACCAGCTCCAGGACGCCTACACGCTGCTCCCCCTGGATCCGTCCCTTGCGGTCGACCGGCTCGAGGCGGCGGCACGCCGGCAGTTCCGGGAGGGAGACGTGCTCCACTGGTGGCACCCGGGCACGACGCGGGGCGTGCGCACACGCTGCTCAGACGACCTCCTCTGGCTCCCCTGGGTGCTCGCCCGGACCGTGCGGTGGACCGGAGACGGCTCGCTTCTCGAGAGAGCCGTCCCCTTCCTCGAGGGGGAGCCCCCCGCGGCCGACGCCGCAGACCGCTACGACGCCTTTGCCCCGGCCGCAGCGGAGGCATCGCTCTGGGAGCACGCGCTCCGTGCCGTCGAGCAGGCCGCCGCGCGCCTCTCGCCGCGAGGGCTTCCGCTGATCGGCAGCGGGGACTGGAACGACGGGATGGACCGCGTGGGCGCGGGCGGAGAAGGGGAGAGCATCTGGCTCGGGTGGTTCTTCCTCGACGTCTGCCGACTCCTGGTTCCGCTCGCCCGCGAGAGGGGGGAGAAGCGGACCGTCCTCCGGCTCGAGGAGTGGAGCGCGACGGTGCGCGAAGCAGTCGAAACGCACGGGTGGGACGGAGAGTGGTACCGCCGCGCCTACTTCGACAGCGGCGAACCGCTCGGATCGCGCCACTCCCCCGAGGCGCGGATCGACTCGATCGCGCAGTCGTGGAGCGTGATATCGAGGGAGGGAGATCCGGTCCGCGCACGGATCGCGGTGGACGCCGCGTGGCGGGAGCTGGTCCGGACCGACCGGGGGATCGCCCTCCTCCTCTCCCCCCCGTTCACCGGACGGGGACCGGATCCGGGGTATATCGCGGCGTACCCTCCGGGGGTACGGGAGAATGGGGGGCAGTACACGCACGCCGCAGCCTGGCTGATCCGCGCGCTCGCCCGGCTCGGAGAGGGGGAACGCGCGGGCGCACTCCTTCGCGCGATCCTCCCCACGCGGCACGCCAGGGGCGCGGAGGGGACGGCGCGTTACCGGAGCGAGCCGTACGTGATGGCGGCCGACATATACGGTGCCGAGCCCCACCTCGGGCGCGGAGGTTGGAGCTGGTACACCGGGTCGGCCGGATGGGTATGGCGCGTCGCACTCGAGGATGTGCTCGGGATCCGGCGGGAGGGCCCCATGCTCGCGGTCCAGCCGTGCGTCCCCCCGGACTGGAGGAGGTTCCGCGTGGAGATCCCGGTCGACGGCGTACGGGCGCGGATCGACGTGCGAAACCCCGACGGAGTGTCGACTGGGGTGCGAAGCTGCAGCCTCGACGGCGTACGGGCGGATCCCCGGCGAATCCCGATCCCCGGCGGAGCGCCGGATGCGGCGGCTGGCGGCGTCGGGGAGCGGGCAGTCAGGATCGAGGTGACCATGGGAGAGGGGGCGAGATGACGAGGCCCGTCCGCGTACTGGTAGCGAAGGTCGGCCTCGACGGCCACGACCGCGGGGCGCGGATCATCACGGCCGCGTTCCGGGAAGCGGGATTCGAGGTGCTCTACACAGGGCTCCACCAGACGCCGGAGACAGTGGTCCAGACCGCGCTCGAGGAAGATGTGGACGTCGTTGCGCTCTCGGTCCTCTCGGGCGCGCACATGACCCTCATCCCCAGGGTGCGCGAACTCCTTGTCGAGGCGGGCGCGGCGGAGAAGCTCGTGACCGGCGGGGGCGTGATCCCCGAGGAGGACGCCGGGAGACTCCGGGCAATCGGCGTCGGCCGGCTGTTCGGGCCGGGAACACCGACGTCGGAACCGATCGATTACATTCGGAGCTGGTACGAGAAGACGCTCGTGGAGGGAGGTCGGCCGAAAGCCTGAGGGCTTGGCCACGCCGAAGGCGGAGAGACGCATGCAAGTCAACCCCGAGATCGCATTCCGGAACGTCACCCGAACCCCTGCGATGGAGCAGGCGATCCGCGAAGGGATCGCCGAACTCGAGAAAGTCGAGGACCGGATCGTGGCCTGCCGCGTAATGGTCGAGTTGGACCACCGGCGCCACCGCTCCGGCAATACCTACCGGGTCCGGGTCGACGTGACGATCCCCGGCACCGAAATCGTCGTCAGCCGGCCTCCCTCCTCCGGGGGCGAGGATCACGCGGTCACGGCGATCTCGGAGGCGTTCCACACGGCCCGGAGCCGCGTGCTCGACTTCGTCCGGCGCCGGCGGGACGGATACCATCGGGGTCCGGGCGAGTAGGCAGCGAAGCGGAGGAACCCGAGCAAGGGTTCACATGCTGACGGCATGGAAATTCGGGCAAACAGGCGCCGGTACGGTGGAGTCGGCGAAGCGGGGGCCGAGCAGAGCTCAGGCCGTATCATTCCACTGCCAGATCACCCTCCTACCGGTACACGTTGTCGCGGCGGCCGACCCGCACCACCAAGACACTTAAGGCATCGTCGCGAATATCACAGATCACGCGGCAATCCCCTACCCGATAACGCCATAACGCACCCAGCGGACCGGTGAGTGCCGTGCCACGTCTCCGTGGATCCTCCATGCCGGCAACCCGCTCACCCATGTAATTGAGAATTCGTCGAGCCATCTGCTTGTCGAGGCTGCGAAGCTGGTTTCGCGCCGACGCAGTGTACTCAATCGTCCAGATTGAGGGCATCCCTCACGTCGTCAGCGGAGTACATTTTCTCTCTGCCTTGGCGAACGCGCTCCAGTACGTCGGCGGCAAGGTAGTAGTCCTCCATATCGTCAAGGCCACGCTCGATCAGCTCGCGCAGGTAGAAAGCTTTGGTACGTCTGGTCTGCGAGGCCAAGAAATCAAGCCGTCGCTCGGTCTCAGGAGCCAGTCGAATCGAAGTCGCCATGTCACCTGTTCTCCAAGAGTTCTCGGGTCGTATGAATACACGTATTCATAATACTACGAGTTCGCTGGTCACGTCAGCTGCCGCACTGCTCAGGTGAATTGCGGGTCAGATGCCGGGGGCGGGACTCGAACCCGCAAGGGCCGAAGCCCAGAGGTTTTTGAGACCTCCGCGTCTACCTATTCCGCCACCCCGGCACAGCGTCACCGCTCGGGAGACGGCGACAGGTCCTATCTCGGCTCCCAAGGCATACACCCCGCCATGCCGAGCTCCGACAAAACTATGGCATCGCCCGTCCCGTGTGGAGGGGGCCGGCGAGATTCCCAGAGACCTTGACGCCGCAGGCCCGATCACCGGTGCCTTTCTCGTGGACTCCCCCAATGAGATGCGTGAACCCTGGCCGGGCCGGTCTCGTCAGACCACGTCCTTGCCCAGCACCCCTAGGGCCGGCTACCCTGCCATCCCTAGGCCTGCGGGCCACCCGTTCTCACAGATATGTGGAGACTACAGATGACTTCCGCGAAGAAGATAGTACTCGCCACGAGTCTGCTCGTTCTCGTCGGCGCCCTATGGGTCGGACAATCCCGTCTCGAGGGAACGGTGGCCGCCCAGATGCAGGCACCGCTCTTTGAAGTGGACCCGTTCTGGCCGCAGCCGCTCCCCGAGAACTGGCTTCTCGGGAATGCGATCGGCGTCTGGGTGGACGACCAGGACGTCATCTGGATGGTCCACCGGAGTTCGGCCACGCTTACAGGGGGCGAGTCCGGAGCCGAGCAGGATCCTCCGACGGGGGACTGCTGCGTCGGCGCGCCGCCGATCCTCGCGTTCGACCAGGACGGCCATGTCGTGAAGGCGTGGGGCGGCGAACCCGGTGAGAACTACCAGGGCTACGAGTGGCCGGAATCGAACCACGGGATCTTCGTCGACCACGAGGGCTATGTCTGGGTCGGCGGCAACGGCGGCGGCGACGCGCACGTTGTGAAACTCACGCAGGACGGGGACGTGGTCGCGCAGTTCGGCTCTGCGAACGCGCGGCAGGCGGCCGACGGTCAGGGCTTCATCAGGGACAGCCACGATACGGAGAGCTTCGGGCGTGTCGCGGAGATCTTCGTCGACGAGCAGGAGAACGAAGCGTACCTCTCGGACGGCTACTTCAACCGGCGCATTGCCGTCATCGACGGGGAGACCGGCGAGATGCAGCGCTACTGGGGAGCCTACGGAAACGCCCCGGACGACGACTACGTCTTCGGCCCCCGTGGCGAGCACGAGGCACCGCCCGAGCAGTTCCGCGGCCCGGTCCACTGCGCAAAGCTCTCGAACGACCGTCTCGTCTACGTCTGTGACCGGGGGGCCAACCGGATCCAGGTCTTCACCCCCCAGGGCGAGTTCCTGAACGAAGGGTTCTTCGCACCGTTCACGCTAGGTTCCGGCGCCACCTGGGATATCGCGTTCTCGGCCGACGAGGACCAGACCTATATCTACATCGCCGACGGGGTGAACCAGCGGATCCACGTCGGGGTGAGGGAGACGCTCGAGCCCCTCTACACTTTCGGGCAGGGCGGGCGCTACCCCGGACAGTTCTTCGGCGCGCACAGCATCGCCGAGGACTCCGACGGCAACCTCTACGTAACCGAGACCTACGAAGGGAAGCGGATCCAGAAGTTCGTCTACATGGGCATGGGCCCGGCCCCGTCCGGAAACCAGGGCGCGCCCTGGCCTGGGCGGTAGCCCGGGCGAAGCCCGCGCTATTTCGCCGACGGCGGCGAGAGGGCGGCCCGCAGGGGGTGTCTCCCCGCGGGCCGCTTCCCGTTTCAGGAAGGCGAGGTGCCGGTGCCGGACAGACGGACTGCCCGCTCGAAGAGCTCCGCTACCTCGCGGGCCGTCGTGGTGCCCCGGTCCCGGGCATACCACCGCCTGAGCGCGGAGTAGCGCTCCCTGCCCGGAAGTTCGCGGAGTTCCCCCTCGAACCACGCCTGGAGTTCGGCCGGCCTCGGGCCCCAGCTCCCACGCGCCTTCCCCTCGCCGTCGAGGAGGATCGCGATAGGGATCGACCGGGCGCCGTTCGTCAGGTGGCGGTCCCGTATCTCCGGGAAGGCGTCCCTCGGAACGATCCGGAGCTCCGCCTCCGGATGCGCCTCGACGAGGCGCGCGATCACCGGAAGCGAATTCACCGCGTCGCCGCACCAGTCGTCGGCAAGGACGAGGAGCCGCCAAGGTCCCCCGCTCCGGCGTATCCGGTCGAGGTACTCCCCGCCGACGGTGGTCCGCCGGGCAATGGCCCGCCAGAGCTCGGGAGTGGCCCGGACCTCCTTGAGAAACCTCCGGAAGCTCACCCCCGACTCGTATGCCTCCACGTACGGCACCACTTCCCTCCCCCTCCCTCCCGCGACCGGCAGGTCCGCGCCTCCGACCGCCGCGGCGCGCCCGGGAACGCCCGGTGAACTTTCGCCCGCCTCGGGGCTATCCCCACCCCGGTGGCTCCGCCCCGCAAAGCTAATCGGACGAATGCAGGAAAAGGAGTGATCGTGCGTGGCCAACCCAGGGACCCATTCGGCGCACTGACACCGCTCGCGCTCTCGGAGGGCGCGACCTCCTTCTACCGGGTGGGCCGTCTCGAGGAGCTCGGGCTTGCGTCCGTCGACCGGCTCCCCTTCTCGATACGGGTCCTTCTCGAAAACGTCCTCCGGAAGGCCGGGAAGGGGTACGTGGCCGAGGAGGATGTCGAGGCGGTGGCGGGGTGGAGCCCGACCAGCGCCGGCGCGAGCATCCCGTTCATGCCGTCGCGCGTGGTCCTCCAGGACTTCACCGGTGTTCCGGCGGTCGTGGACCTTGCCGCGATGCGCGACACACTCGCGCGGCTCGGCGGAGCGGCCGAGCGCATCAATCCACAGGTGCCCGCCGATCTCGTCATCGACCACTCCGTCCAGGTCGACTTCGCCGGGACGCGCGAGTCGTACCGCCGGAATGTGGAGCGCGAATACGAGAGGAACGGCGAGCGCTACCAGCTCCTCCGCTGGGCCCAGAACGCCTTCGCGAACTTCCAGGTCGTGCCCCCGGGCACCGGGATCGTTCACCAGATCAACCTCGAGTACCTCGCGTGCGTGATGCACCGCCGCGAGGAGGACGGCGTACCGCTCGTCTTCCCGGACACGGTCGTCGGAACGGACTCCCACACGACGATGATCAACGGCCTCGGCGTCGTCGGCTGGGGTGTGGGCGGCATCGAGGCGGAGGCCGTTCTCCTGGGCCAGCCCTACCACATGCTTCTCCCCGAGGTCGTGGGGGTGCGCATGACCGGCACCCTCCCGGAGGGTGCGACGGCCACCGACCTCGTTCTCCGCGTGACGGAGATGCTCCGGTCCGAGGGCGTGGTGGGACGGTTCGTCGAGTTCTGCGGTCCGGGGCTCTCGGCACTCACGCTCCCGGACCGGGCCACGCTGGCGAACATGTCCCCGGAATACGGAGCGACGATCGGGTTCTTCCCGGTCGATGATGAGGCGCTCCGTTATCTCGAGGGCTCCGGCAGAAGTTCCGCGGTCGTGGAGCGCGTCGAGCGCGCGTCGAAGGCAATGGCGCTCTTCCGGACTGACGAGACGCCCGACCCAGAGTACACGGCGACGCTCAAGCTCGACCTGGGGAGCGTCGTGCCGTCGGTCGCCGGACCGAGGCGGCCCCAGGACCGGATCGCGCTCGGCGATCTCACCGGCGCATTCGGCCGCGATCTGCCCGGCCTCCTGCCCCAGGGGTTCAGCTTGCCGGTGCCTGCGGCACCCGCCGGCGCTCCCGCGTGGTCGGGCGACGCGGGCGGCGAGCTCGCCGAGGGCGGCGTCGCCGTAGCGGTTGCGGAGGCGGAAGACGAGGCCCGGGTCGCGCGCGTCGCGCTTGACGACGGCCAGACGGTGGAGCTCACAGACGGGAGCATCGTGATCGCGGCGATCACCTCCTGCACGAACACCTCGAACCCCTCGGTTATGGTCGGCGCGGGGCTCCTTGCGAGAAATGCCGTAGAACGGGGTCTTCGCACACAGCCCGGGGTCAAGACCTCGATGGCACCCGGCTCGAAGGTGGTGACGGACTACCTGGAGGGCGCCGGTCTCCTCCCGCATCTGGCGGAGCTCGGCTTCGACGTGGTGGGCTACGGGTGCACGACCTGCATCGGGAATTCTGGACCGCTACCGGAACCGATCGCCGAAGCGGTCGAGGCCCGCGGGCTCGTCGTCTCCTCCATTCTGTCCGGAAACCGGAATTTCGAGGCGCGGATCCACCCTCTCGTCCGCGCCAACTATCTGGCGTCCCCGATGCTGGTCGTCGCTTTCGCGCTGGGCGGACGGATCGACATGAACCTCGACGACGAGCCACTCGGTGAGGACACGAGTGGCGAGCCAGTGTACCTGCGGGACATCTGGCCCTCGCAGTCGGAGATCCAGAGCACGATCCGCGACGCGCTCAAGCCCGGAATGTACCGGGACCGTTACGGGGAGGTGTTCGAGGGAGACGAGCTCTGGCGGGCGCTCCCGCTCCCTGAGGGCGACGTGTCGCTCTACGAATGGGACGACGACTCGACCTACATCCGGAACCCGCCGTTCTTCGAGGGGATGAGCCTGGACGGCGCCCTACCCGGGGATATCGTAGGCGCGAGAGTCCTCGCCCTCCTGGGCGAAACCGTGACGACCGACCACATCTCGCCCGCGGGGGCGATCCCGCGAGACGAGCCGGCGGGACGCTACCTGACCGAACGCGGGGTGCACGCCTGGGAATTCAATACCTTCGGTGCCCGGCGCGGCAACCACGAGGTGATGATGCGCGGCACCTTCGGAAACGTACGCATCCGGAACCTCCTCCTCGACGGGAAGGAGGGCGGATACACGAAGTTCCTCCCGGACGGCGAGGTGCTCCCGATCTACGAAGCCTCGATGCGCTACCAGGCGGCGGGGACACCACTCGTGGTCCTGGCGGGCCGGGAGTACGGAACCGGCTCATCACGCGACTGGGCGGCAAAGGGCACGAACCTGCTCGGCGTGCGCGCGGTGATCGCCGCCAGCTACGAGCGGATCCACCGCTCGAATCTTGTGGGGATGGGGGTACTGCCACTCCAGTTCCCCGCCGGAGAGTCAGCGCACTCGCTTGGGCTTGACGGCACCGAGACTTTCGACATCCTTGGGATCGGCGACGGCGTGGGCCCGAATTCGACCCTCCGCGTCACCGCGAGGAAGTCCGACGGATCGGAGGTGGGATTCGAGGCGGACGTGCGGCTCGACTCCGAGGTCGAGGTCGAATACTACCGGAATGGCGGGATCCTCCACACGGTGCTGAGAAAGCTGGCACGAGGCGAGATGTAGGGGCTATCGCCGGATCGCACCTGCCCGTTCGGTCTGCTGCCCGATCCCGGATCTCGCGTCGCTGGACACGGTGGGTGCTGGAGGCGTGGACAGGTGCATTACCACGCGTACACCGGCCGGTAGTGCACAGCACAAACCCGTCGTACCCGCTGGCTTCATCTGCTTGATGAGCACATCGGCCCGGTACGTCACCTCCGCCGGAAGACCACAGAAGTCGCTGGCCGGATCCTTGGGCAGGGTCATGAGCGCGTCCGGAACGGCCGCGGCGGTGATCGCGGCGGACATGGCGTCTGGCATGTTACACTGTCGCCTATTCGACAACCCCCCGCCGACGCGTTTTGGACGGGTAAATCGGCACCGACGGCGGCCGTGCCGGCCGGGATGACATCGAGTCCGCAACGGCTCTAAACCCGATTTCCGGAGGGAGACAGCACGATGTTCGGCCTTCGCAAGTCCAGTCTCATCGCGGTGTTGCTGGCCGCCGCGCAAGCGGTCAGCGCCCAGGAACGCGCCGCCGTGAGCGGCATCGTCACCGACGCCGGCACGATGGGCCCTCTCGCCGGGGCGCAGGTCCTGATCGAGAACACGAATTTCGGACAGGTCACGGATCCGGGGGGGCGCTTCGTCATCCCCAACATCCCGGCCGGAACGCACACCCTGCGCGCGGTCCTCACCGGGTACGGGCCGGTCGCGCAGGAGTTCACCGTGCCGGCGGGCGGGACAGCAGAGGTGAACTTCGGACTCTCCATCTCGGCGATCGCGCTCGACGGGATCGTCGTCACCGCGACCGGGGAGCAGCGCAGACGGGAACTCGGGAACGCGGTCGAGAACATTGACGCCGCCGCGATCCGCGAAGCTGCTCCGGTCCACAACCTTTCGGACCTCCTGCAGGGGCGCTCCGCCGGCGTGCAGGTCCTGAGCTCCGCCGGAACCTCCGGGGTCGGCTCGCGCATCCGCATCCGCGGCTCCAGCTCGATCTCCCTCTCCAACGAGCCACTGGTCTATGTGGACGGGATCCGCGTCGACAACCGCATGAGCGGCCTCGGAGCCGGCGGGCAGGAAGCTTCGCGCCTCGACGACTTCAACCCCGAGGACATCGAGTCGATCGAGATCGTGAAGGGTCCGGCCGCGGGGACGCTCTACGGCACAGAGGCCGCCAACGGCGTGATCCGCATCACCACGCGGCGGGGCATGCCCGGTCCGACACGCTGGAACCTCTGGACCGAGGGCGGGCTCATCCGGGAGCCCAACACCTATCCGCTGAACTTTTCGGGGCTGGACACCAACTCGGTCCGCTACGCCCGGAGCTGCCGCCTGAACGAAATGGCGGCAGGCCTTTGCAGCCAGACCTCGATCGAATCCTACCAGGTCCTCCACGACCCCGAATTCTCACCGTTCGACGACGGCAGCCGGATGCAACACGGCCTGTCGGTCACGGGCGGGACCGAGCGCATCAACTACTACATCGCGGGCGAAGTGGAGACCGAGGTGGGGCCCTACTCTCTGCCGCAGCGTGACCGTAAGGATCTCGACGCCCGCGGCATTCCGATCACCAGCGAGGTGGAACGCCCCAACCAGCTGCTGCGCCGGAATCTGAGGATCAACCTGAACAGCCAGGTGGCCGACCGCGTCACCCTAGCGCTGCGGATGTCATACCTGGACAGTCACTTCGCATACACGGCCAACGACAACAGCTCGTTCGGCTTCCTGCCCAGCGCCTACCTCGGAGGCTCGAACCCCGAGCGGGGCTGGGGCTTCCAGCGCCCGGCACAGCTCTTCGGCCGCACACTCTACCAGGACACGAACCGGATGACTGCCGGCGGCACGCTGACCTGGTTGCCCCTGAACTGGCTCTCGGTCCGTGGCACCGCGGGCGTGGACTACTACAACCGGGGCGATATTTCCTTCTTCGCGCGCGACATCGGGGTGCCGGGCGAGGACAACCTCGGTCGCAAGGACACCGACTACCGGAACCAGTCGCAGTACACCCTGGACGCAAGCGGCACGGCGTCCTTCGATCTGACGCGATCGATCACATCCCGGTCGACCGCGGGGATACAGTACTTCGAGAACCAGTACACGGGGACGTTCGCCTGGGGGATCGACATCGTGAATGGCGGTTCATCGATCGGCTTGGCCGCCGAGACGTTCTCAAGCGAGTTCCACGTCTTGGAGAAGACCGCCGGCCTCTTCCTCAACCAGCAGTTCGGGCTGAACGACCGTCTCTTCCTGACCGGTGCCGTCCGGGCCGACGACAACAGCACCTTCGGTCAGGACTTCGACCTGATCACCTACCCCAAGGCGGGTCTGTCGTGGATCGCCTCTGAGGAGGCGTTCTTTCCCGAGATTCCGATGCTGGAACAGCTGCGCCTCCGGGCCGCGTGGGGAAAGTCCGGCCTGCAGCCGGGGTCCGACGACGCGATCCGTACGCTGTCGGCGAACGCGATCACCACTCCCGACGACGAGACGGGATCCGGCGTTTCGATCGGCAGCATCGGGAACAGCCTGCTCGAGCCGGAGAGGTCCACCGAGATCGAGTTGGGTTTCGACGCCGAGATCGCCGGCGGCCGCGCCGGACTCGAGTTCACCTACTACGACAAGCAGACCGACGGGGCTCTGGTCGACGCCCCGCTAGCGCCTTCACTGGGAGCGAGTCAGTCCCGCTGGATCAATATCGGCGAGGTGCAGAACACGGGCTACGAGGCAGGGCTGTCGGCGGAGCTCGTGGATCTCGACAGCTTCGGCTGGACCATGACCCTCTCCGGCTCGATCAACCGCAACGAGCTTCTTAGCCTGGGCGAAGGCACGGAGCCGATCGGGTCCCAGACGCGCTTCGTGCCCGGATTCCCGCTCGGCGGGCAGTGGGACCGCCCGATCCTCGGCTGGGACGACGACGACGGGAACGGCATTATCACGCCCGACGAAGTCATGGTTGGCGACACCATCGAGTTCGTCGGTCCGGGCCAGCCGGAGAAACAGCTGACGCTCAGCTGGAGTTTCCGGATCCTCGAGGACGTGAACGTCTACGGACTTCTGGACTACCGGGGCGACTACGTCGCCTTCAATGACACCGAGCGTTTCCGCTGCCGCTTCCGGAGCTGCCGGGCGCTGGTCGATCCCGCCACACCGCTGGACGGACAGGCGCGCGCCGTGGCGTCGCTCTTTCACCCGAGCCAGACCGTGTGGGGGTACCTGGAACCGGGAGACTTCTGGAAGCTGCGCGAAGTCAGCGTGGGTTACGAACTCCCCGTCTCCATCATGGAACGGATCGGCGCGACGCGCGGCGTGCTGAGCCTCTCAGGCCGTAATCTCGCAACATGGACCGACTACACCGGGATGGATCCCGAGATCAACTCGAACGGATCTGGCGACAACTTCGGAATCGGGGAGTTCCTGACCCAACCGCCGGTCCGCTACTACACCGTCCGCCTCAACCTCACCTTCTAGGGAGCAAACCGACCCATGAAGCATTTTGAGAAAATGGTCCGGACGGCGCTGCTGATCCCGGGAGCGGCGTGGGGTCTGAGCGCGTGCGACACGGACGAGCTCCTCAGCGTGGTAGACCCCGACATCGTGACGCCCGCGGACGTTGCCGGCGCGAAGGGTGCCGAGCTGTACTGGGCCGGCGCCATCGGCCTCTTCGCCGAGGCCTACTCCAGCGGGGGCGGTGGCCAGGTGGTCTACTCCGGGATGCTTGCCGACGAATTCCACCTCTCCGGTACTTTCCCGACCCGCAACGAAGTGGACCGGCGCGAGATGGATGTCCGCAACGGGACGCTTCTGGGAGAGTACCGCGATCTGCACCGCGCGCGCGTGGGCACCAGGAACGCCGCGGAGCGCTTGGCGGAATTTCTGCCGAACGACCCCCGCATCGCGGAAATGTGGAACCTGAACGGCTATGCGAATCTCTTCTTCGCGCAGGACTACTGCTCGGGCGTGCCATTCAGCGAAACACCCAACGAGGGCGAGATCGTCTTCGGCGAAAGGCAGACCACGTCCGAGATCCTTGCAGCGGCGGCGGCCAGCTTCGGTGCGGCGGCAACGGTCGCGGGAGACGATGCGAACCAGAGACACCTTGCGGCGATCGGTCTCGCCCGCACTCGCCTCCAACAGGGAGACTACGCCGGTGCCGCGAGCGCGGCCGCCGCGGTGCCGCCCGAATGGGCGTAGTACGTGCGCAGCAAGGAAGGCGGCACCTCGGGACAGCGCAACTCCGTCTTCGAACTCAGTCAGCGCCAGCGTCGCTGGTCGCTCTCAGACATGGAGGGAGAGAACGGCATCGCATTCCGCTCGAAGACCGACGCGCGTGTGCCGTGGGAGGACAGCGGCGTCCTCGGCTTCGACGAGGAAACTCCTCTCTACCATCAGCTGAAGTACGATTCCGAGGAGTCCGATGTCGTTCTCGGAAGCGGAGTGGAGGCGCAGCTCATCACGGCGGAGGCCGAACTGGACGCCGGCGCGGCTTGGCTCGCAAGGCTGAACGGGCTTCGGGCAGACGCGGGGCTACCCGAAGTGGCGGATCCCGGCGACCGCGACGGCCGGGTCAGGATGCTCTTCGAGGAGCGGGCACGCTGGCTCTTCGGAACCGGGCAGCGGCTCGGCGACCTGCGTCGTCTCGTGCGGCAGTACGGTTACGACCAGTCGATGGTCTTCCCGACGGGTGCCTACGCCAAGGGCGGCACGTACGGCACGGATGTGAACTTCCCGATTCCGTTCGAGGAGCACGAGAATCAGGCACTGTCCGGACTCGAGGGGCAGCCGCTCTGCCTGGACCGGAACGCGTAGCAGCTTCGCGGAAGCTGTCGCCGATGCTGCGGCGACGAGCGCGCCACTTGGCCGGCCTTCTGGGACTTCCAGCAGCCATGGAGACCGTTTCGCACGGTGCGAGGGGTCCCTCGTGAGAACGTAAGGCTCGGGACCACTGAGCCGGTCAGTCCACAACCTGCACGCGGACGCCAACGACCTGCCGCACGATCCGGGGTGACGCGGGCTTATACCAGGGGGAAGCCACCCCCCTTGCGTTCCGGGGACCGGAGCGCCACCGGTGTCCCGAAGACCTCGGTAAGCACGATCGCCTGCCGGAGAGACCCGCTTCCCCCCTCACGGAGCAGGTTCACGTACACCGACCCGGCCACTTGCGCGCGATCCCCGGGTGGACTGGGGAACGCTCCGGACACGATTCCGGGGGTTCTTCCGCGTGATGGGAGAGGAGCCGGCGCCCGGGGAGGCATTCTCGGCGGATCCGGGAGAACAACAACCGGGGGAGGCACGGGCTGCCAGTCGGGCGGATCCTCGGTGGAAGCGGACGGCTGGTCTCCCCATGATGGTTTCCGATCCGGGCCACCCTCCTCCCGCATCGGGGGAACACGTTCGGGCGTCTCGCGGGTCCCGGAATCCCACCCGCCCGACGCGTCCTCCCCCGGAAGCTGGCCGGGCGTGGACGGTCCTTCCCCCCGTCCTTCTCCCGACCGTTCTTCCCCGGTAAGGATCGCCCAGAGATCGTCGGGCACCATCGAGTCAGCCGTCTCCTCGCGCCCGCCGGCACGGGTCCCGGCAGGTGCGGGCGTCTCTCGCGGAGAGGGAGTACCTGCGTCCTCAGGACCGGAGCCCGGGTCCGCAGGCCAACGCGCGGAGGTGCCGACCCCAGCCCCTTCCCCATCACCGGCCGCCTCCTCCCGCTCCATCTCCTCCATCCGCTTCCGGCGCTTTCGCCGGCGGCCGACAGCGTCGAAGACCGACGCAAGGATTAGGAGCCCGAGAAAGAGGAGCTGGAATATCCCGTCTTCCATTTCTCCCCGCCGCCCGGCTCAGGACTCCGACGACGGGATCTCGGGCGGCTCGCCGTCGTCGCTGCCCGCGATCGCAGTGCGCATCGAGGTGTCGGACTCGATGTTCCGGTAGCGCATGTAGTCCATGATTCCGAGGTTCCCGTCCCGGAAGGCGGAGGCCATCGCCCTCGGGACCTCGGCCTCGGCCTCGACCACCTGGGCGCGCATCTCCTGGACGCGGGCCGTCATCTCCTGTTCCTCGGCAACCGCCATCGCGCGACGCTCCTCGGCTCTCGCCTGGGCGACGCGCTTGTCCGCCTCGGCCTGGTCGGTCTGGAGTTCGGCTCCGATGTTCTTGCCGACGTCCACGTCGGCGATGTCGATCGAGAGGATCTCGAAAGCGGTCCCCGAGTCGAGTCCGCGGGCGAGCACGGTCTTCGAGATGGAGTCCGGGTTCTCAAGAACCGCCTTGTGCGAGTTGGAGGATCCGATCGACGAGACGATCCCCTCGCCGACACGGGCGAGGATTGTCTCCTCTCCCGCCCCGCCGACGAGCCGGTTGATGTTGGCGCGAACCGTCACCCTCGCCATGGCGATGAGCTGGATTCCGTCGCGGGCCATCGCCGCAACCCGCGGCGTCGTGATGACCTTCGGGTTGACCGACACCTGCACGGCCTCGAAGACGTCCCGGCCGGCCAGATCGATCGCGGCCGCCTGCTGGAAGCCGAGCTCGATGTTCGCCTTGTCGGCGGAGATGAGCGCCCTCACGACGCGATCCACCTTGCCCCCGGCGAGATAGTGGGCCTCAAGATCGCCGAGCCCGAGATGGAGACCCGCCTTCGTGGACCAGATCAGCGGGCGCACGACAGCCGGCGGGTTCACCTTCCGTAGCCGCATCCCGATGAGGTAGCCGATCCCGACGCGGGCGCCGGCGGAGATCGCCTCGACCCAGAGGCGCACCGGGATCGCCCAGAGCACCGCGGCGAGCAGGAGCACAACGACGACCAGCGCCGCGGTGGGACCCAAAAAAAGCAGTTCGTCGTTCATTCCCGCTGTATCTCCCGTTTGCAGGCAGGTCCCGTCAGCCCTGGCCGGACCCGGTCCCCACTTCCGATTCCCGCGCCTTCATGAGTTCGCGCGGCGCCTCGATGAGCCGCACAACATGCCGGTAGCCCTCCGAGGCGACGACGCTCACCCGGCTCCCCTCCTCGATCCACTCCGACTCCGTCACGACATCGACACGCTCATCTCCGAACCGGGCCGTGCCGGCCGGTCTGAGGTCGGTCAGCGCCAATCCCTCCCGGCCGACAAGATCCGGGCGCCGCACCTGGGAGGTGTAGCCCGTCTCGGCGCTCGTTTCCTCCCCTAGAAAGATCCCGAGATTCGTGAGGCGACGATTCGAGGGGAGGCGCTTCACCATGAGCCAGGAGCCGACCAGGACGAGGGCGAGGGCCGAGCTCAGGACCGTGCCTGCCCGGGCGAAGTCCCCCGAGACGGGGAGCCCTCCCAGCATCGACATGTAGACGCCCGCGAGGGCGCCGATGCCCCCGAGGATCCCGAAGATGCCGAACCCCGGTATGAAGAACGCCTCGATCAGCATCAGCGTGATCCCGAGGCCGAAGACGATCAGCCCCTCGAGCCCGGCCAGGCCGACGAGCATGTGCGAGCCGAAGAAGAGGGCGAGCGAGGTGACGCCGACCGCTCCCGCGAGCCCGAGGGTCGGCGTCCGGATCTCGACGAGGAGCCCGAGGAAGCCAAGCGAGAGGAGGAAGGGCGAGACAACCGGATTCGAGAGGAACCGCACGAGCCGCTCCGCCCAGTTGACCTCCTGGTCGACCACCTGCCCCCCGCCCGTGCCGAGCGTCGCCATCAGGGCATTCCAGTCGTCGACTTCCTCGGCGTAGGAGAGGTCGACCGCTTCCTCGGTTGTGAGGGTGAGGAGCTGGCCCGCCTCGCTCACGCCCGGAACCTCGATCTGTTCATCGACCATCGCCTCGGCCACCGCAGGGTCGAGCGAACGTGCCTCGGCAAGCGCGCGCATGGAGCTCCGCATCGCGGAGACGATCTTCTCGGGGGCCCGCTGCCCCTCTCCGGTGACGGGTGTGGCCGCCCCGATCACGGAGCCCGGCCGCATGTATATGCGCTGGGCGGCGAGCGAGATGAGCGCCCCGGCCGAGAGAGCACGCCGGTTGATGTAAGCGTAGACGGGCACCTCCGAGTCGCTGATCGCATCCGCCATGCGCTCGGCGGCGTCCACCCGGCCTCCGGGGGTGTCGATGTCCAGAACCACGGCACTGGCGCCCGACTCCTGGGCTTCCTCGAGACTCCTCTCGACGAAGGGCGCAAGCCCGAGCTCGATCACGCCGACGATCGGGACGCGGTAGACCGCGCCCGAGCCCTGCTGCTGAAGGACCGTGGCCGCCAGCGGCGACAGTCCGGCGGCGGCAATGGCCACGAACGCGCCTGCCGCGACACGCATCGACCGGTCCCGATGCAAGACACCTCCCGAACGATCCCGACACTCCCCCATCGTGGCTCGTATCACCTTGCGGTCCCCTAGATTGGGCGCACGCACAGCCCCGGCACTCTGGCCGATCTCCCCCCGCCCGCCAGGAAACCCGGGCACAGGGGGACGAGTCCCCGCCCGCCCTCACGTGCCATCCTCCTGGTAGGGCTACCCCGCCCGGTAAGGGGTAGATCCTAGCGGGACCGGGACCCGGGCGCATCGGAATCCCCGTTCGGACGACGGTCGTGGATAGGATGCTCCCCCACGGCGGAGCAAGCCATATCCGGGCTTCACTCATAAATCGGAGGACGCCGTTTTCGGATCTGGGCCGGGAGCTGAGCGATCTGGCCTGCGTCCAGGCGAGCGCGCCGGGCTACCGGTGCCCAGGTGGGATTGAGCGCTTGGCTGCGACAGCACGGCCGGGGCAATCCGCCCTCCGGGCGCGGCAGGCATCTCTCCGGCCAAAAGGCGAAATGTTGCCCGATACCAGGATGAGCATGAACAGGGCCGGTCCGGACGAGGCGGTAGCAGCGGAGCTACAGTCCCAGCGAGTCGCGCGGGACCTTCGGATGCCCACCATATCGGTGTGGAGAGATCCCGTATGCATATTGACATCAGAATCATGGTACATCATGATGCCCACCATGCGAACCACGCTGACGATCGATCGCGATGTGGAGCAGCTTCTCAGGCGGGAGATGCAGCGCACGGGCAGTAGCATGAAGGCCGTCGTCAACGACGCACTGCGCGTCGGCCTCGGGATACGCGGCAAGCCGCCGCAGGTGGACCAGTATCAGGTCCAGCCCCATGCGTTCGGATTCAGGCCGGGCGTGGACCTCGACCGTCTCAACCAGCTTGTGGACGAACTGGAGGCGGACGAGTTCGCCCGACGGTTCGCCAAGTGATCATCCCCGATGTCAACCTCCTGATCTACGCTCACGATTCCGGATCCCGGCACCACGAGGCGGCCCGGGCGTGGTGGGAAGCACTCATGAACGGAGCGCGCACCGTCGGGCTCCCGTGGGTCACGATCCTGGGGTTCATTCGCATCGCCACGAACCCGAAGATCCTGGCGAGGCCCCTCGACGTTGCCGGCGTCCGTGCGCGCGTCGAGTCCTGGGTCGGCAGGCCGCAGACGGTTCTGATCCACCCCGGCGCCCGGCATGCGGACGTCCTCTTCGACTGCCTCGGGGATGCAGGCTCTGCCGGCAATCTCACGACGGACGCCCACCTTGCGGCTCTGGCGATCGAGCACCAGGCGGAGCTCCATTCGACAGATGCGGACATGGCGCGGTTTTCCGGACTGCGGTGGGTGAACCCACTCACCTGAGGAGATCGGCCCCGGCGTACGGGGTGCGGACACAACACGCCGCGGGTGAACCAGGTCGTCCGAAGTGCTCCCGGCCGAACGACCGAGCCCCCAGGTCACGGACGCTCACCCGCTTGACTGACCGCCTTGCCCCGTTCGGCCCACAGCGATGCGTGGTCCGCCCCGCCCGGCAGGAATGCTGCCGGGGCGGGAGGATCGTCGCAGCCCGACCCTCTGCAGATGTCTTCTGACTCCCGGATCAGACCGCCGTCCTCTCGGGACAGGGCCGGGGTCAGGACCGCCCGCGGGACCCGGGTTGAAGTCGCGCGCCAGGAATCACTGTCCGACGGGTGCGGCAGCGAGATGCATCAGGTCCGGAATGGTCCGCGGGGTCGGCTGATCCGCACACTGCCGAGCCTGACCGAGGGATCCGGAGTCCCGGGACGTCGTAAGGCGCCCTCCCTCCCGGCGGATCGTCTGCAGGTACGGAGCGCCTCTTGGTGTAATTCCCCGTCAGGACAGGGGCCGAGTGAAGGGCACGGACAGGTGGAACACGACTGGATGCCGGCCTCCAGCCAACCCGGGCTGGAACCTCAGATTCTGATCGACCTGATCAGCGTCGGACTCCCCGGGGGAGCACCGGGGCCGTGGCGGAGAGGGCGCGACCGGGCGCCGGCACGGGCATCCGTCGCGACCCGGACGCCGGTGGTGTAGGCGTCCCACGCTTGACCGGCGGCCAAGCCACCCGGTAGCTTGCCGCGCCATGGCTCAGGACCCCCGCGACCCGAAGGCCTCCCTTCTTCGTCTCTTCGGCGATACCGACCAGCCGCCCGCAGAACCCAGGTCGATTCTCGGGGAGGAGGTCGCGCCGACAGGCCCCCACTCCCGGCTTCGGGCGTCGATCACTCGGCTCCGCATCCTCCGCTCCCAGGCGGGCTCCGACGGGCTCACGCCCGCCGCGACCCGTTCGCTGGTCGACGAGGTTCTCGCGGCCCTGGAGGCGATCAGCGAGACTCTTCCCCCCGAGGCGGACCGGAGAGGCACCGGTGGCGACTGACCATCCCCCGACTGAGGAGCACGCGACCGGGAAGGATGCCTCCCGGGAGGCACTCGAACGGGTCCGGGCGCGGATTGCGGAGGTCGACGAGCGGCTTATCCGGATGATAGGGGAGCGGCGCGGGCTCGTGCTGGAGGTCGGGCGGCTGAAGGCCGCCCTCGGCCTTCCCGTCCTGGATCCGGCCCAAGAAGCCAGGGTTGTCCGGAGCGCCGCGGTGAGGGCGCGCGAGCTCGGGGTCGACGAGGAGGCGACGCGCGACGTCATCTGGCGGATCATCGCCTCGGCACGGGCAATCCAGGAAGGCCGGCCCGCCGGCTGGCCGGACCGCGGAGACGACTCGGGGTAGGCCCGCGGCCCTCCGGCTCAGTCGCCCGCCGTGGTGCTCCAGTCCACGATCCCGTTCAGCTCGGTAACGAGCCTGTTGGAATCCCCCTTCGGGACGCGCACGACGTAGCTCCGGTCCGGGGGCGTGGCGCCCCGGATCAGGTGCGGGTTCAGCTCGGCGAGGAGCGAGCCCGGCACATCGAGCGTCGCGGCCAGCGCCGCGAGGGACGTTCCGTTCGGCACCAGCACCTGGTCGAAGAGGTAGGGGAGCGACTTCTCGACTTCGAATCCGAAGCGGTCGGCTTCCCGCACGAGGACGGCCGCCGCGAGCATCTTGGGCACGTACGCGCGGTTCTTGCGGGGAAGGTGGGCCCGGATCTCCCAGTAGAGCTCATCGTCCCTGAGGCTCGTCGGGGTGTGCCGCTGGATCGTGCGGGCCACGAGCCCCGGACCGGCGTTGTAGGCCGCCGCCGCCAGGTACCAGGAGCCGAACTCGGCGTAGAGCTCCTCGAGGTAGTCGAGCGCCGCGTCGGTGGCGCGGACGGGATCGAGGCGCTCGTCCACCCACTCGTCGACGTCGAGCCCGTACGCCACGGCCGTCGGCTGCATGAACTGCCATACCCCCGAGGCGGTCACGGGCGAGATCGCTGTCGCGAGAAACCCCGACTCGATCATCGCCATGTAGAGGAGGTCCTCCGGCATCCCGCGCGACCTGAGCCGGTCGCGGATCATCCCGCCGTAGAGACCCTCCCGGACGAGGTAGGCCTCGAAATCCGGGCGCTGCGGCCCCGTGAAACGGCCGATCCAGTACTCCACCTGCTCGTTGACTTCCACCGGGAGGCGGATGCCGATCAGCTCCGCCGTGGCGTCCGACACGGCAAGGATCACACCCCCGCCCGTGGATTCGGCGCGGTCGCCGACGAGCCCGAGAACGATGCCGCACGTCCCGAGGAGGAGGGAAACGAGAACAGGGGCGCGTGCGCGCCGCCGGGACGGACCTGTGCGGCCGAGGGAGTCCCCCTCCGCTCGGGGATCCATCGAATCCGGGGCCGTACTTCTCTCGCCGACCGACATCGGACGGGCCCTTTCCGCGGTCGCCTTGCTTCCGGCCCGCTCAGTCGGCCGGGTAGACGGAGACGGCCCGGCGACGGCGCAGCGTCTCGAACCTGACGATCCCGTCGCGGAGCGCGAAGAGCGTGTCATCGCCGCCCCTGCCTACATTCCGGCCGGGGTGGAAACGGGTCCCGCGCTGCCTCACAAGGATGCCGCCGGCCCGAACCTGCTCGCCCCCGTAGCGCTTGATCCCCAGCCGCTTCGCGTTGCTGTCCCGGCCGTTACGGCTTGAGCCGACGCCCTTCTTGTGTGCCATGATGCTTCCTCCCCGGTCGCCTGCCGGTCGCCGCTAGCTGTCGATCCGCTCCACGCGGATCTCTGTGTAGCCCTGGCGATGACCCTGCTTCCTCCGGTACCCCTTCCGCCGCTTCCGCTTGAAGACGATCACCTTCTTCCCGCGGCCCGAGCCGAGCACCTCGGCCGTGATCGTGGTTCCCTCGACCGTGGGGGTTCCCACCCTGACATCGTCACCGTCGGAGACGAGCAGCACGTCCTCGAAGGTGACCGTCGTCCCGGCCGTGGCGTCGAGCGAGGGGATCCTCAGCCGCTCCCCGGCCGCGGCGCGGAACTGCTTTCCGCCGGTGCGAAAGACCGCGTGCATGAGACTCCTCGATCAGCCGTCGTGGTATGGTCCGGAAGTCGAGCCGGCAATAATCGTCAATCCCGGTGCGCGCGTCAACACCCCTGTACCCGATGTGCAATGATCCAATGAAGTTGCCCGATTCGGCATCAGGTAATCTCTCCGGGGGCACTCGGCACTGTGCTAGCGCGGCACGGCGTTTTGGCCGTCGTAGCGCGCCGTGACGTCGTCTTCGGCCGGCCCGGAGAGGAGGCGATACTCGTCCTCGCGGAGAAGCGGGTCATCCCTGATCTCCACGCGGAGTCGCGTCCGGCCGCGGAGCCGCTTCAGGAAGTCGGGCTCCTCCTCGAGGACGTGGAGAGCGACCTCGGGATGGATCCGGACGAGGATCGCCCGCTCCCTCCCGGCCGCCGCGGCGCGCCTTAGGCTCCGCTCCACCATCCGCATCACCGTCGGCGCCGTGAAGATCCGCCCCTGGCTGCTGCAGTGCTCGCATACCCTTGTCAGCGTGTGGTATAGGGAGGGCCTGACCCGCTGCCTCGTCATCTCGACGAGCCCGAGGTCGGAGACGGCCAGCGCCTTCGTGCGCGCCCGGTCGCGGCCGAGCCGCGTCCGCATCTCGTGGAGCACCCTGTCGCGGTTCTCCTGCGACTCCATATCGATGAAGTCGACGACGATGATCCCGCCGATGTCGCGGAGCCGGAGCTGGCGAGCCACCTCCCGCGCCGCATCGAGGTTCGTCCTGAGGATCGTCTCCTCCGGATCACGCTTCCGGTTGCCGGTGAAGCGGCCGGTGTTCACATCGACCGAGACGAGCGCCTCGGTCGGCTCGACGATGATGTGGCCGCCCGACGGGAGGGACACACGCCTCCGGAACGCCTCGGCGATCTGCTGCTCGATGTCGTAGCGGTCGAAGAGCGGCGCAGGGTCGGTGTAGAGCCGGATCCGGCCCTCCAGCTCCGGGTCCACACGCCTCACATAGCGCACGATCTCCCCGTGCACCCCCCGGTTGTCGACGACGAGCGCGTCGAGCTTGTCGGAGAAGAGGTCGCGGATGACCCCGGAGACGAGTTTCGCCTCGCGGTGGACGCTTGCCGGCGCCTTCGAGGATCCCGCGCGGCGCTCGATCTTCCTCCAGAGCTTCCGGAGGCGGCCGAACTCGCCGGCGAACCGCTCGCGGTTGAGCTCCTCGCCGACGGTGCGCACGATGAGCCCCCCGGCGCCCTCCGGGCGGATCTCGCGGGCGAGCTCGCGAAGCCGGGCCCGCTCGTCGCGCTGGTCGATCTTCCGGCTGACCCCGATGTGATCCGAGAAGGGCATGTAGACGAGGAACCGCCCGGGGAGCGAGATCTGGGCGGTGAGGCGCGGCCCCTTCGTTCCGATCGGCTCCTTCGTCACCTGGACGAGGATCGTCTTTCCCTTCTGGACCCGTGTCTGGATCGGCGGGTGCCGGGAGGCGCGGCCCCGGTGCGCGCCTGCCGCATCCGGGACCCCGTCCGGGACGAGATCCGAGACGTGGAGAAAGCCGGCCTTCTCCGCACCGATGTCCACGAAGGCGGCCTGGATGCCGGGCAGCACCGCCTCGATGCGGCCGAGATGGATGTCGCCCACGAGCCGGCCCTGGTCGGGACGGTCGAACATGAGCTCGACCAGGCGGCCGTCTTCCAGGAGCGCGACCCGGGACTCGCGCGGGGTCGCGCTGATCACGATTTCCCTTTTCAACTCCCGCAGACTCCCCGGGGACCCCGGGCGCCGGCACCCTGTCGGATTCTCCGGCCACCCCTCCCGGACATCACGCCCGCGGTCCGACCCGAATGTCGGATTCCACCGGCCTGACCGTCCGGGAGGCGTGGGAGAACCCCGCTCCGGCTCCCTGGGACACCTGAACCCTCTCTATGGAGAGAGGCCCCAAATCCTGAAAATGCGCCCCGGCGCCGGCAAC
Source organism: uncultured Gemmatimonadaceae bacterium (assembly GCA_964532325.1). Taxonomy (GTDB): domain Bacteria; phylum Gemmatimonadota; class Gemmatimonadetes; order Longimicrobiales; family Gaopeijiaceae; genus JAAXGI01. The sequence goes on from CAZHGS010000003.1 coordinate 111,296, forward strand.
TGCCGGGGCCGGGCGCATTCGTTTTCCGGGCAAGGATACCTGAGCCGGCGGTGAAGCGTTCCATGGGGTGGCGCTGCGCCGGCGGATGCGGGGAGGTGATTCAGGCGAGGCCCACCCCGGCGAGTTCCACGCGGATCCGCGCCATTGCGTCGGCGGGAGAGCCCGACGCGGACACCTCCCGCACGAACGGCCGGGTGGCCTCGGAGGCGGGCTCCCTCTCGGCAGCCATCCGCTCGTGGATCGCCCAGTCCGCGTCCGAGGGACCCGGGGCGCGCCCGGCGAGACGGCCGCGGGCCTCCTCCGGGGAGGTCACGCAATCGAGGACCAGGAACCGGACTCCTAGTGTCGCCGCGAGGTCGGCGAGCGCCTTCCGGTGGGCGTCCGCCCGGAAGGAGCCCTCGACGACGACCCGGTCCCCTTCGAGGAGGAGTGCTTCGGCCCGCCTCGCGCACTCTGCGTACGTACGTCCGGTCCACTCCGGGGCATATATCCCCGCCAGGTAGTCGGCGCCGGCCCGACCGACCCCCGCCCCCTCGTCGGGTGGGATGCCGGCGAGTTCCTTCCTCACGCGGTCGGTATCGATCCACCGGAATCCGAGCGTCCCGGCGAGCGTGCGGGCGAGCGTGCTCTTTCCGACCCCGGGGAGCCCCTGCAGCGCGATGAGGCCGGGCCGTTCGCGGGCGGGTGCGAGGCGGCCGAGTGCGGAGAGAAAATGCCGGGTGGCCTCCCCGGCCGCGGCGGCCCTCTCCGCCGGGGGCACCAGCCCGTCTCCGAACCGGAGGCTCCCGACCTTCCCGCGCACCATGTTCCGGTAGGTAGCGTAGAGGGGAAGGAGTCGGGCGCCGTCGGGGTCTGTGGCCGCCTCGAAGTACGCGCCGGCGAACGCCGCTGCGAGATCGGACCGGCCCGAATATTCGAGCTCCATCACGAGAAAGGCGATATCGGCAACCGGGTCGGTCCACCGGAACCGTTCGTTGAACTCGATGCAGTCGATGACCGCGATCTCCGTCTCCGAACCGGTCGGGTCCGGCAGCCCGGGAGCGGCCTTCGGGGGGAGGAAGTAGATGTGCTCGAGGCGGAGGTCCCCGTGGGTCTCGCAAGGACGGTTCTCCCGGATACGCCGCTCCATCAGGGCACGCCGGTGCTCAAGCTCCCGCACGGTGAGCGTGCGGAGCCTCGCGAAGACGGGCGCGCTGATCGTATCGCCGATGAACGGTTCGACCTGTTCGAAGTTTTCGAGGCAGTTCCTGCTGGCCGTCTCCCAAGTCGCGACGGCCGTGATCCTGGGATGGCGGTCCGCTCCCGCGTGGAACGCCGCGATCCGCCGCCCGAGGCGCTCCAACTCACCGGCGTGGACGGAGCCGCCGCCGAGAAGCGCGCCGAGCGTCCTCCCGTCGGGGAGCCGGGCCATCCGCACCGCGTAGTCGAGCACCTCGCCCGCCGGCTCCGCGTCGGGCGAAGCCAGGAGCTCCGCGCCGACCCGGACGTGCCCGCCGACCCGGAGGACCGGGACCACCCCCTCGTAGACATCGGGGGCGAGCCGGCGGTTGAGCCGGACTTCCTCATGACAGAAGTGGCGGCGCGCATCAAGCGTGGTGAAGTCCAGAAAGAGGAGTTCTTTCGGCTTCTTTACCTTGTAGACGGTGTCGCGCAGCCGGAAGACGGCGGAGATGTGGGTCTGGAGGCACTCGACCTCCGCGGGGACCTCCGGATACGCGCCCGGATCGGAGAGGGCGAGGATCAGCTCCTCGGTCGAGAGTCTCGGCACGTCGCGCGGCGCTCCGGAACCGGCGTCCGCTCCCTAGCCGCCCGGACCGCCCTCATCGGGCGCCGGGCCGGACCGCTCCGCGCTCACCCCCTTTCCTCCCGGAAGGAACCGGATGAGGAAGGCGGCGAGGAGGATGATGAGGGCGAGCGAGGTCATCCACTCGCGCTCGAGCGCGATCCCCGCCACCGCGACCGTCGCGCCGAGAACGAAGAGGCGCACTTTCCATTCGAACCACGGATAGCTGTCCGCCCTCCGGTGGCGGTCCATGAAGAGGAGCGGACTCATGTCGGTGGCCAGTCCCGGTATATGGGTGGCAGACTGCAGCACGCCCTGACGATACGGGCCCGGCCGCGGGGCGGCCACCCCGCACGGGCTCCGCGCGGGGGGGGGAGGGGACCCTCCCCCCGGGGGAGGCGTCCGGTCCACACCGGGATGCGCCCTACCCGCTCACGCGCTCGACAAACCACCAGTTGTGGCCCTCGGGGTCGCGGGCCTGGTAGGTGCGGTCCACCCAGTAGCCCTCGCCGTAGTCCTGCGTCTGGGGCTCGGCGACGATCACCGCACCCGCGGCGCGCGCCCGCTCGCAGTGGGCATCGGCATCGTCGATCTGCACGAGGAGCGCCTGGGTGTTCGCCCCGCCCGTGGCCCGGGGCGACGCGAGGTAGCTCCGGTCCGGCGAGAGCCCCGCCTGACCCACCATCAGGAGGCCGCCGCCCATGACGAGCTGCGAGTGGACGATCCGGCCCCGGTCGTCCTCGACGCGCACGCGCACATTGAACCCGAAGGCGCCGGCGAGCCACTCGAGTGCCGCCGCCGCGTCGTCGTAGAGGACGGTGGGCGTGATCCTCGGCCAGCCTGCGGGCGGATCCTTCATCCCGCCTCCCCTCCGGTCTGCGCCGTCCCTCCCCGACTCCCACCCGGCCCGCCTCCAGGCGCGGACGCCTCCCTCCCGAGCACCTTCCGCACAAGCGCCTCCTGCCGCCGGAAGAGCTCGCTTCCGGCCCTCGCGGCCGGCGGGCCGGAGTGGTCGTGCCCCAGGAGGTGGAGCGTCCCGTGGACGACGAGGCGGAGGAGCTCCTCCTCGGTCGCGACGCCGTTCTCCCGCGCCTGGCGCCCGGCCTGCGAGACGCCGACGTAGATGTCCCCTACGAGCGCCGGGCCCGGCCCGTCGAGACCGAACGCGAGGACATCGGCCACCCAGTCGTGGTCGAGCCACCGGCGGTTGAGTTCCCGCATCGGACCGTCCTGAAGGAGCGTCAGGGAGAGTTCCGCCTCCCCGACGCCTTCAGCCTCGAGGGCCGCGAGCACGCCGCGGACGAGGAGCTCCTCCGGCACTGCGCGGCCGGCGGGCGCGCTCAGGTAGACGCTCGCGGGCATCGGAGCGGCGGCCTCAGCTCCCCTCGCCGGGCGCGGGAGGGCCGGCGGGCGCGGACGACGGGGCGGCGGCCTTCGCCGGACCGGACACCCCGCCGCCACCGTCTCCGGAGGCGTCCCCTTCCGGCGTGGACGCCTCCGGCTTGCCGCTCTCGGTGATGTGCCTCGTCTGGGGGTAGTCGATTCTCCGGTGGTACATCCCCATTAGCACCTTCTGGAACTGGTCCCTGACCACTCCGAGTTCGCGAAGCGTCAGGGGAGCCTCTTCGAGCTGGCCGCGCTCGAGCTTCGCCTCGACGATCGCGTCGATGAGTGCACGGAGCCGGTCGGGCGTCGGATCGTCGAGCGTGCGCGTGGCGGACTCGACGGAGTCGGCCAGCATGACGATCGCCGTCTCCCGGCTCCGCGGCCTCGGACCCGGGTAGCGGAACTCTGCCGGATCCACCTCCACCACCCCCGTCCCGGCGTCCTCCTTCACGCGGTCGTAGAAGAAGGAGATCTCCTGCGTCCCGTGGTGCTCGGTGATGAAGTCGACGAGCACCTCGGGCAGCCCGGCCTCCCTCGCCATCCGCGCCCCTTCGGTGACGTGCGCCCTGACGATCGCCGCCGAGGCCGCCGGCTCGAGATCGTCGTGGGGGTTCCTCCCGCCGGGCTGGTTCTCGATGAAGTACCGCGGCTTTGCCATCTTGCCGACATCGTGGTAATAGACGCCGACGCGGCAGAGGAGGCCGTTTGCGCCGATCGCGCCGGCGGCCGCCTCGGCCAGGTTGGCCACATTGATCGAGTGCGCGTAGGTGCCTGGCGCCTCCATCGCCAGCCGCTTGAGGAGCGGCCGGTTCGGGTCGGCCCACTCGAGGAGCGTCTGGTCGGTCGTGATGCGGGTGAACCACTCGAAGACGGGGAGGAACCCCATCGCGAGGATCGCGCTCACCACCGAGTTGATCCCGGCGTAGCCGAGCGAGTAGATGATCCCCTCGGCGCTCCGGCTCGCGAGCACCCCGAGGGCGACGATCGTCCCCGTGTACGCGAGGAAGATGATCGCGATGAAGATCCACGTCTGGGCCCGGCGCCGGACGGCGCGGACGAAGAGCGCCGCGGCCGATCCGGCGACCCAGACGGGGAGCCACGCCTGGGCGCCCTGGAAGGGCTCCTGGATCCCGATGATGGCCGCCATCGCAGCGGCAAGCCCGAGGGCGAGCCGGCCGTCCCAGAGGACAGCCACGGCGAGCGAGACGAAGGCGATCGGTAGGAGTTCGGGGGGAAGCTCGTAGCGGGCCACGAGCCCGCTGATCCCGGTGAAGAAGAGGACGAGGAAGCCGAGCAGCACGAGCCAGCGGTGACTCCAGTAGATGTCCGGACGGTAGAAGAAGAGGAGGATGCCGAAGATCGCGAGGATGAGGAGATACATCGTCATCGAGGCGAGCAGACCCCGGACCCGGAGGCGCGGGTCCTCAAGCTGGCCATCGGCCCGGAGCGCCTCCTCGTAGGCCCGGAGGCGCTCGATCTCGGCGTCGCCGAGCTGCTGGTTCGCGCGGACCACGGCCTCGCCCTCGAGCACGTTCGCCCTGAGCACGGGGACCGCGCGGCGCGCGGCGTCACGGTCCACCCGGGTGGCGACCGGATCGTAGCGGAACGTCGGAACCATGAAGCGGATGAGCGAGAGGCGGAGGAGGTCGTTGACCTCCGAGCCCGCCGCCTCCGGGAGGAGTCCGGCCGCCCGCTCGTAGAAGGCACCTGAGGTGAGGGCGTCGTCCCGCGTGATGTAGCGCTCGCCCCCCTCCGGGCTCACGACGAGGAGCCGACCGGTGAAGGCGGGATCGAGCCGGGCCGCGTCGTCGAGCACGCCCCCGGGGAGGAGCTCCTCCACGGCGCGGGCCGCCGTCTCGGCAAGGAGCGTGCGCACCTCCGGGTCGCGGAGGACCTCCGCCTGGGCCTCGGGGAGCGAGAGTCCGACCCCGAGGAGGAGCTCGTCGAGCGCGAGGGCCGGGTCCTCCGCGACCTCGACGCTGTCGACGGCCTCGAAGAACCGGGCGAGGGAGGCCGCCGTCGAGTCCGCTGCCTCCGGGTCGAGCTCGAATGTCGGGGGAACGGCGAGCGCCGCGGAGGATCGCTCGAACTGGAGCTCATCAAGCGTCTTCGGCACGCCGAAGGAGAGGGAGGCGATCACATCCTCCTCGGCGACCATCCCGGCTTCGTAGGAGGAGACGCGAAGGCCGGTCGAGGGCGGGAAGAAGAGCGTCACGGCGAGCGCGACGAGGACGAAGAGGAGGAGCTGCACCCAGTGGCGGGCGAGCCGCGCCGTCCAGGCGTCCGGCGGGGGGGACGCGGGGGAGGGGGGGAGGCCGCTTCCCCTGGCCGGGGGGAGGGAGGAGGTCCGGATCACGGCGTCTTCTCCCCCTCCGCCACTTCCCCGGGCTGCCCGTCGGCCTCCGCGTACGCGCGGATGATCTCCTTGACGAGCCGGTGGCGGATCACGTCGCGGCCGTCGAGATAGACGAACGCGATCCCGTCGACGTCCCTGAGGATCCGCTCCACCTCGAGGAGCCCGGAGTTGTCCCGCCGGGGGAGGTCGACCTGGGTCGTGTCTCCCGTGATGACGACCCTGGAATTGAGGCCGACCCGGGTCAGGAACATCTTCATCTGCGCCGTCGTCGCGTTCTGCGCCTCATCGAGGATGATGAAGGCGTCGGCGAGCGTGCGCCCCCTCATGTAGGCAAGCGGCGCGATCTCGATCGTCCGCTCCTCGATCGCGCGCTGCACCCGGTAGGACGGCATCATGTCCTCCAGGGCGTCGTAGAGCGGACGAAGATAGGGATCGACCTTCTCCTGGAGGTCGCCCGGGAGGAAGCCCAGGTTCTCGCCCGCCTCAACGGCCGGGCGGGCGAGGATGATCCGTTTGACCTTTCCCCTGTGGAGGGCATCGACCGCCGCCGCCACGGCCAGATAGGTCTTCCCGGTGCCGGCCGGTCCGATCGAGATCACGATATCCCGGTCCCGGATGGCCTCGAGATAGGCGGCCTGTCCCGCGGACTTGGGCACGATGACCCGCCGGCTCCCGGGGAGCGCGATCCGGATCCGCGTCTCGGCGGGAAACCGGAGGGGCTCCTCGCGGCTCCCGAATTCCTCGGCGAACCGTCCGATGTCGCCCGCATCGAAGGGCGTCCTGAGGCGGGCGAGCTCGATCATGTGCCGGAGCGGCGGCACCGCGCGCTCGACGGCCTCGAGTTCCCCGGAGAGGATCATATGGTCGCCCCTGAGGACGAGACGGATGCCGAAGTGCGCGGCCGCCGCCTGGAGGTTCGCGTCACCCACCCCGGCGAGGAGGAGGAAGTCGGCGCCTGCCGCATCGATGCGGTGCTCGACGATCGTGCTTCCCGCGCTTGCCACCGCTCCCCGCCGCTCAGCCCGGACCACGGCGCCCGGCCGCGCGCACCTCGAGGCCGAGCTCCTCGAGTTCCCGGCCGGAGAGGGGCGTCGGCGCACCCTCGAAGAGCGCCCGGGCCGCCGTCGTCTTCGGGAAGGCGATCACATCCCTCAGGCTCCCGGCCCCGATGAAGTCCTTCACGATGCGGTCGAGCCCGAGCCCGATCCCCCCGTGGGGCGGAGCGCCCGACCCCAGCGCCTCCAGGAGAAAGGCGAACCTGCGGTCGATCTCTTCCTCCCCCATCCCGAGAATGCGGAGCACACGCCGCTGCAGCGCCGGCCGGTGGATCCGGATGCTCCCGGAGCCGAGTTCCGAGCCGTTGTACACCAGATCATAGGCGAGGCCCCGCACCTCGAGCGGCGCCTCGGCCAGCCGGTCGAGGTCGTCCGGATGCGGGAGGACGAAGGGGTGGTGTCCGGGAGAGAGCGCGCCGTCGGTCTCCTCGAAGAGGGGAAAGTCGAGGACCCAGAGCCACGCGTGCTCGCGTTCGGGGGGGAGCGCCATCTCGCGGAGGACCGCGGACCGGACCGCGGCGAGCGCGGGCGAGGTCATTCCGTCCGTGCCCGCCGCGATGAGGAGGAGGTCGCCCGGGCGCGCGCCGGTCGCGCCCCACTCCCGCTCCCCCAGCCACCGGGAGAGCGGTCCGCTCCCCCCCTCGCCGGACCGCTTCGCCCAGAGGAGGCCGGGAGCGCCGGCCTCCCGTGCGGCCCGGTCGCACGCCCCGAGCTGCTTTCTCGAGAGCCGGTTGCCGCCCTCGACCCGCAGTCCGCGGATCCGTCCCCCGCCCTCGAGCGCGCGCCTGAGCACCGGGAAGTCGAGTCGGCCCAAGGGACCCGTCCAGTCGGCGATCTCGAGGCTCCAGCGGAGATCCGGGCGATCCGATCCGAAGCGGTCCATCGCTTCCGCATGGCCAAGCGTCGGGAACGGCCCCTCCGCCCGGAGGCCGGCCACCTCTGCGAGCACCGCCATCAGGCCCTCGATCCACCCGATGATGTCGCGGGGCTCGACAAACGACGCCTCCACATCGATCTGCGTGAATTCCGGCTGCCGGTCCGCCCTGAGGTCCTCGTCCCGGAAGCAGCGGGCGATCTGGAAGTACCGGTCGTAGCCGGCCGTCATCAGGAGCTGCTTGTAGATCTGCGGGCTCTGCGGAAGCGCGTAGAACTCGCCCGGATGCACCCGGCTCGGCACGAGATAGTCGCGGGCTCCCTCGGGGGTCGTCTTCGTGAGAATCGGGGTCTCGATCTCGAGGAATCCGAGGGAATCGAAGTAGTTGCGCGCCGCCAGGATGAGGCTGTGGCGAAGCGCGAGGTTCTCCTGCAGCTCCGCGCGGCGGAGATCGAGGTGCCGGTGCCGGAGCCTGAGTTCCTCGTCGGGAAGCTCGTCGGCGGACGAGCGGTAGACCGGGATCTCCGGCGTGGCGGCGCTGTTCAGCACCTCGAGGCGGGCCGCCTGCACCTCGATCTCGCCCGTGGCGATCTCGGGATTCCGCGCGGTCCGGGGCCGGAGCACCACCTCCCCGGTGACGGAGATGACATCCTCGCTCCCGAGACGGTGGGCCCGGACCATACTCTCCGGATCCGTCCACTCCGGCCCGAGCGACACCTGGAGGAGGCCGCTCCTGTCCCGGAGGTCGAGGAAGATGAGCCCCCCGAGATCCCGGCGGCGGTGCACCCACCCGACAACCGTGGCCCGGGCGCCGGCGTCGTCCCGGCCGAACCGGCCGACCATCCGGGTCCTGAGACCGGTGGCGCCGGTGTCGCCCCGCGTGCCGGCAGCCATCCCTTCCTCCCGGGTCCCCGCGATTCCGTTCATCCCTCTTCCACACCTCCCGGTCCCACGGGGCTTCGCCCCAGGACGAACGCAACGGCAAGGTAGCCCGCCAGAAAGCCCGCCACATCGGAGAGCCAGTCCGACGGCTCCGGAGTCCTCCCCGGCACGGGGCCCTGGCGCCACTCGTCGAAGGCCGCATATCCCGCTGCCGCGACCACGAGAACCGCGTGCGGGATCCGGGTTCCCCCCTGGACCCGGCCCCGCGCGACCAACCCGCCGAGAACGAGGTAGAGCACGAAGTGGGCGACGGTGTCCGGGATCAGGAGGAGCGGCTCGAAGGCGGGCGGGGGCTCGGAGACCCCGCTCAAGAGAAAGAGACAGGACGCCCAGAGGACGGCAGGCCCCCAGGCAGCGACCGCGCGCTTCACCGGCAGGTCGCCTGCGGGATCTCCTTCACCCTCGCACGCGGGGGCATTCGGCACGGCATCGGTCCCTTCGGGGATGGGGGCGGTCCCCGATGCGGCCGGGGAGGACGGGACCAAGGTAAGGAGGGGAAGAAGCGGGCTCAAGCAGAGTGGGAGCCTCCCGGGAACGGGCTCCGGCCACCATTCGTCCGGAGGGGTCGAGGCGGCTATCTTCGGGCCCGGGCGCCGCTGCGGGAACCGCGTCGCCCGCCGAGTCACCCGCCGCCGGAGAGCCGGACGTGCCGAACGCCACCGCTGAGGGGGCCGCGAGCCCGCGGCGCGGAGGACGCGCCCCGACGGGCCGTCCCGATCTCCTCGCCCTCACGCCGGGAGAGCTCGAGACGGCGCTCGCCCGGCACTTCCGGGCCCTGGGCGAGCCGGCCTACCGGACGGCGCAGGTCCGGCGGTGGGTCTACGGGTCCGAGGCCGCATCGTTCGATCTGATGCACAACCTCCCGGCGGCCGTCCGGACCGGGCTCGGCCGCGCCTTCCGGCTCGCGACGCTCAGCCCCCGGTCCGTGTCCCGGTCGCAGGACGGGACGGCGAAGCACCTCTGGGCGCTCCGCGACGGCGAGCTCGTGGAGTCTGTCCTCATCCCGGAGGGGCGACGCCTGACGCTCTGCCTCTCCTCGCAGGCGGGCTGCGCGCTCGGCTGCACCTTCTGCGCGACGGGGTGGGCGGGATTCTCGCGCCAGCTGGATCCGGGGGAGATCGCGGGCCAGTTCCGGGCCGCGCGCGCCTGGGCTCTTGCGAATGGGTACGGCCGGATCACGCACGTCGTCTACATGGGGATGGGCGAGCCCCTAGCGAACCGGGCGGCGCTCAACACCTCGCTCACGGTGCTCAACGGCGGATTCGGGATCGGGGCGCGGCGGATCACGGTCTCGACCGTCGGCATCGTCCCCGGGATCCGGGAGCTCTCCGGGAGGCCCGAGCAGTTCGGCCTCGCGCTCTCCCTCCACGCGCCCGTGCCCGAACTCCGGGCGCGGCTCATCCCGCTCGAGAAGCGCTACCCCCTCCCCGAGGTCATCGCGGCGGTCCGCGACTACAGGGAGAGGAAGCGGCGACGCGTCACCTTCGAGTACACGATGATCCGAGGGGTGAACGACGATCCGTCGCTCGTGCCCGAGCTCGCGCGGCTGGCACGCGAGGCCGGCGCCTTCGTGAACCTGATCCCCTTCAACCCCATCCCCGACCGGGAGTGGGTCGCCTCGAGACCCTCGACCGTCGAACGGTTCCGGACCTCGCTCAGGGCCTCGGGCATCGAGGCGGCCGTCCGGAGGCCGCGCGGCCGGGACATCGATGCCGCCTGCGGCCAGCTCCGCGCCACCGCCGTCGCCGGCCCTGGGGGAGCCGGAACCCCGGCGCGGGGGCGCCGGAGCGGGAGGCCGCGGCTCAGCGGATCCGCTGCCCGAACCGGTCCCAGCGAACCTCGCGGATAAAGGCGAAGGGGGCCCGCGAGTCCCGGTTGTAGGAGAAGTAGAAGAACATCGCCCGCCCCTCGATCCGCCAGCGTTCTATCAGTCCCCAGTAGCGCGAATCCAGGGAGAAATCCCTGTTATCGCCCAGCATGAAGTAACGGTCGACCGGGACCACGATCGGGCCCCAGTTGTCGCGGGTCGGGATGTACTCCTTCGGGTCGGTCCCGTCGGTGAGGTGCGCGAGCTGCCACTCCATCCAGGGATGCTCGTCGTCTCCCTCCGGGTCGCGCCACCGCGCGTAGGGCTCCTCCTGGCGGGCCCCGTTGATGTAGAGAACCTTGTCGCGCATGCTCAGGGTGTCGCCGGGCATCCCGACGAGCCGCTTGACGAGCTTGATCCCCTCCTCGTGCGCCGGATCGAAGACGAGGACGTCGCCGCGGCGGGGCTCGGAGTATCCGGGCGTGAGGACCTCGGTGCCGGGGATCCGGGTCCCTAGGCCCAGCCGGTTGACCATGAGGAAGTCGCCGACGAGGAGTGTCTCCTCCATCGAGCCGGAGGTGATCACGAACGTCTGGACCAGGAAGGTGCGGATGATCACGAGGAAGACGACCGTGAGGACGAGCGTCTTCGTCCACTCCCAGAGCTCCGCCCCTGCCCTGCGACGCCGCGACTCGCGCACCCGGGTCTCGCGGGCCCGGGCCTCCCGCCGCGTGCGACGCCGGTCGGGCCCGGTCCCCGCGCTTCCGTTCTTCGCCGCCACTACCGGAGCCCCGGTACGAGTCTCAGGATGTCCGCCCACCTCCACTGGCCCTCTGGCGGGGTCCCGTCCCCACTCCCGTCGGCCGTCTCCGCCCCCGTGGTGTCCGGGCGATGGGGCGACGGCGGCTCCCAGTCGGTGCCGAGAAGGACCGTGACATCCACGAGCCGGGTCGAGTCCGCCTCGGCATCGAAGGCGCCGATCCCTAGGCCCTCGCTCACCGCCTCCGCGGCTCCCTCGAGCGGGGTGCGGGCCAGGACGAGGGAGGTGTCACGGCCGAACGACGGCTCGTTGCCGAAATAGACGACATCGAACCCCTGCCTCCGAAGGATGTCCGTCGCTGCGCCCGCCATCCCGGGTACCCCACCTCCATTCAGCACCTCCACGCGTACCCGGTCGTCCGGGGAAGGGACCGGAGGTGGAGACTCCGGTGTGCCGGGCGGAACGCCCGCCGCCCCGCCCGCGAGCGGACCGTCTTCCGGGGGCGGGTCCGGGAACGCCGTCCCACCCCCCATCCCCCCGCTCCCCGTCCCGAGGGTCCCGGTGACCGCGACAACCGCGCCGACACCGAAGAGGAGGGCCGAGAGGACCGCGAAGAACGGCCAGACCGGCTCGCCCCGCCTCCGCCTAACCATCTCGGGTCAACTTGTTCCAGAATTCGCATGTCTCCCGGGGGAGCGGCGCGCCCGCCTCCACGAGCCCGCCGATCCGCGACCTCGCGACCTCGCGGACGACCGCCACGGGCTCGGCCGGCATCCTCGTCCTGAGCGCCCCGCGCCACTCCATCATTCCCCTCCGGCCCGGCTCCAGGAAGTCGGCCGCGTAGACGGCCCGCCCCAGCGTGTCGAATTCCGGATGTCCGATGGTATGGAATGCGACCGCGAGAAGGAAGGGCTCGTCGTCGACCCCCTCGGCGCGGAGGCGCACGGCGGCGGCCGGACCGTGGAGGACGCGGCCCGGGAGATCCGAGAGCGCCGCCGGCACGATCGGCCGGAGTTCCGCCGGATCCGCCTCCCGCAGCACGTCGTGAAGCCAGCCTGCGGCCCGCCAGCGCCCGGTCTCCGTCCTTCCGAGGTCGAGCGCCGAGGCCCACTCGCCGAGAAGGGCGGCGACCCGCCCCATGTGCCGCCGCCGGGCCGGGCCCGCCCGGGCCCACCCGGGGATCCGCCCGCGCGCCGCGAGGGCGAGAAGGGGGTGGAGGGTCAACCGCCGGAGCCGGACGGACCGCCGCGCGCAGGCGCTTCCGCGGCGGCCCCCAGCACGATGTTGTCGATCAGGCGGGTCCTCCCGCAGAAGGCGGCGGCCACGAGCACCGTCCCCGCCCGCACCCGGGCGACGGGGGCAAGCGTCGCCGGGTCCACGCATTCGGCGTACTGGAGGCGGAGCGCCGGACGGGCGGCGAACATCGTGTCGACGATCCGGAGGAGCGCGCCGGCGTTGCGCTCCCCCCTCCGGAACGCATCCCGGGCGGCAAGCAGCGCCTCCGGGAACCGGGCCGCCTCCCCGCGTTCCGCGGGGCTCAGATAGCCGTTCCTCGAGCTGAGGGCGAGGCCGTCCGGATCCCGGACGGTCCGCGCGACCACTAGGCGGACCCCGAGATCGAGATCGCGTATCATCCGTTCGATGAGGACGCACTGCTGGAAGTCCTTCCGGCCGAGCACCGCCAGATCGGGCCGGACGAGTCCGAAAAGCTTCGCCACGACGGTCAGGACGCCGCGGAAGTGGCCCGGGCGGTGGCGTCCGCAGAGCACGTCGCCCATAGGGCCCGGATCGACGCGGACGCGGGGCTCTCCGGCGGGGTACATCTCCGGCTCCGCAGGCGCGAAGACGAGGTGCGCGCCGTGGGCGGCCGCTAGCTCCACATCACGCCCGAGGTCGCGCGGATAGGCGTCGAAGTCCTCCCCGGCGCCGAACTGGAGGCGGTTCACGAAGACGGAGACGACGGTCGCATCGGCCAGTTCCGCCGCCCGCTGGACGAGAGAGAGGTGGCCGGGGTGAAGCGAGCCCATCGTCGGCACGAGGCCGAGAGTCGCGCCGGAGCGCCGGAGGGTACGGAGCTCGGTCGCGAGAGCCTCGCGCGTCCGCGCGACGGGGAGCGAGGAGGTGGCAGCCCTCACGCCCGCCCGCCGAAGGTGTGTTCCGGCCCCGGGTAGCTCCCGCTCCGCACCTCGCGGATGTAGGCCCTGACACCACTTCGGCCCGCTTCGGCGAGCTCGGCGAAACGCCTGAGGAAGCGCGGCTGGAAGGTGGGGTTGAGCCCGAGCGCATCGGGGAGGACGAGGACCTGGCCGTCGCAGTGCACGCCGGCACCGATCCCGATCGTCGGGATCGCGAGCTCCCCGGTGATCCGCCGGGCGACGGTCTCCGTGACGAGCTCGAGCACGACGGAGAAGCAGCCGGCGGCCTCGAGAGCCCGCGCTTCGGCGAGGAGTCGCTCGGCGTCCTCCCGGCTCCGGCCCTGGACACGCGATCCCCCGATCGTGTGCACCGACTGCGGAACGAACCCCACATGGCCCATGACCGGGATCCCGGCCCCGACGAGCCGACGGATCGTCTCGCACATTGCGTCGTCGCCTCCCTCGACCTTCACCGCGTGGGCCCCCGTCTCCTTCATGACCCGTCCGGCATTCTCGAGCGCCCCGGTGACCGACGCCTGGTAGGTCATGAAGGGGAGGTCGACAACCGTGAAGGTATCGGGCGCGCCGCGCCGGACGGCGCGCGTGTGCAAGATCATCTCGTCCAGGGTGACGGGCAGTGTGGAGTCGTATCCGAGGACCACCTGGCCCAGCGAATCGCCGACGAGGATGACATCGATCCCCTCTTCCTCGAGGATCCTCGCGAAGAGGAAGTCGTAGCAGGTGAGAACGGTGATCGGCTCCCCGCGCGCCTTCATGCCCAGAAGGTGCTGGATCGTCATGGTCTTCCTCGAGGGCGGCGGTCCCGGGGCGGGACGGGGAGTGCCGGCGGGAGGCCGGGGCGAGGCCGGGATGCGTAGAGGGCCGCGCGGGGCCGGAGAGAACGGGATATAGAGACCCCCGTGGGGCGGGACCCGTTCCACGGACTCCCGCGGGCGGACGGCGCCCGGGACACAGGTTAGCTTCACGGCATGTCCATGCAGTGGGACCCGCTCCTCGCCGCCGCCCTGGCCCGCGAACTCGACGGCCGCCTCCGGGGCGCCCGCGTCCGCTCGCTCCTCCTGGACCGCGCCTCGCGCCGCCTCATCCTCTTCCTGCACGACCGCACGCTGGCCGCCGAACTGGCGTCCCGGGAGGGGTGGGTCACGCTCCTTCCCCAGTGGGAGCCGCCCCCCGGCGCGATCTCCTGCCCGTATTCCGTCGGCTCCGTCCGCGCGCCGCCAGACGAGAGCATCCTGATCCTCGGCCTCGGGCGGGGACGGCGGGGACGCCGGCCCCGCGAGATCATCTTGGAGCTGATCGGGAACCGGAGGAATGCGGTCGTCGTGGAGAGCGAGGGAAGGACGGTCCGACACCTCCTGGTGGCGCGGCGGGGCGGCGCACGGACCCTGAAGGTGGGGACGGCCTACCGCCCTCCGGCCCGGCGGGAACGGGCCGGAGCGGACGGGCGGCTTGGCGCGGGTGAGTGGCGGGAACTCATCCCGCGCCCGGCCGGCGGACCGGATGGGCGGGCGGCGATCCTCCGGCGGGTCGCCTGGACCTCCCGGATGAATGTGGATGCGCTGACCGGTCCGGGCGGGTGGGAGCGTTGGAGGGACATGGTCGAGCCCCGCTCGTGGGGCGGGTTTCTCAGCGGACGTGCCGGGAAGCGGTTTCCCTACCCGGTCGCGCTCCCTCCCGGCGGAAGAGGGCGAGACGGGGCGGCCGGCGCTGGCGCTGGCACCTCCGCGGTCGAGCGACCCACGCTCCTCGATGCGATCCGCGAGGCCCGCGAGGGGGCGGGCACGGCCGACCCGGTCGAGGTGCTTGCACTTCCTCCCGGGCTCCTCGCCCACGCGCTGCAGAGACTCGGGCGGGCCCGTCGCAGGGTGGCGAGCCTCCGGCGTCAGGCCCGGGTGGCACCCGATCCCGCGCGCGCCCGGCAGACCGGAAACCTCCTTCTCGCCCGCCTCTCCGGGCTTCCCCCACGCGCCCGGCAAGTCACCCTGGACGACTTCGCCGGCGGCCGCCTCACGATCGACCTCGATCCGGCGCTCACGGTGGCCGAGAACGCCGAGCGACTCTTCCGGGAGGCGGCAAGGGCGGAGCGTGCCCGGGCGGCGCTCCCCGACCTCATTCGCGAGGCCGAGAGTGAAGCCTCACGGTGGCGGCGGGTGACGGACCGCCTCCGGAAGGGGGAGATCGACCCCGCACTCGCCAGCGTCCACTCCCGGGAGGCCACGCCGGGGAAGGATCGGCGGACGGCAGGCGGCGGCCTTCCCTACCGGAGCTTCCGGAGCTCGGGTGGCCTCGAGATCCGCGTGGGCCGGGGTGCCAGGGCCAACGACGACCTCACCTTCCGCCACTCGCGTCCCGACGATATCTGGATGCACGTCCGCCAGAGTCCGGGGGCGCATGTGATCCTCCGCTGGAAGGGCGAGGGACGGCCGCCCCGGCGCGATCTCCTCGAGGCGGCCGCGCTCGCCGCCCTCCACTCCGGTGCCCGGCACGCGGGAAGCGCCGCCGTCTCGTGGACCCGGAGGAAGTACGTCAGGAAGCCCCGCGGCTCTCCGCCGGGACGCGTGGCAACGGAACGGACCGAGACGGTGTTCGTGACCCCGGACCCTGCGATCCTCACACGGCTCGCGGCGGCGCCCTGAGGACGCGGGTACGGCCTGCCGGCACTCGCACCCGGCCACGGCCCGGGGAGAGGACCGTCAGCCCGCCGCCCCGTCCATCGCCCCCCGAAGCGAGGCGAGGAACCGCCCGGCCTCCTCCACCCCGTCCCGGCGCGATACCTCGATCAGCGCGCTTCCGACCACGACGCCGTCGGCGATCCGGGCCACCGTGGCCGCCTGCCCGGGGGTCGAGATCCCGAAACCGACGGCGATCGGGAGATCGGTGAGCTCCCGCAGCGCTCCGACCTCGCGCTCGAGACCGCTCCTCAGCTCCTCTCGCGCGCCAGTGACCCCGGTGCGCGAGATGTAGTAGAGGAACCCGGTGCCCCCGTCGGCCACCTCCACCGCCCGGTCCGGCGTCGTCGTAGGGGCGAGGAGCCGGATCAGGTCCATGCCCCCCGCGGCCGCCGGGAGGAGCCGCGCCTCGAGCGCCGGGTCCGCACCCGCCGGCAGGTCGGTGAGAAGCAGCCCGTCCGCGCCCGCCTCCCGGGCCGCGCGCGCGAAGGTCTCCACCCCGAACCGGTGCACGGGATTCAGGTAGGTGAAGAGGACGACCGGCACGGGGCTCGCCGCCCGGAAATCGGCGAGCACCCCGAGAGCGCCCCGGACGGTCATCCCTCCCTCAAGCGCCTCGAAGCTCGCCCGCTGGATCGTCGGGCCGTCGGCGAGGGGATCGGAAAAGGGGATCCCGAGCTCGATCACGTCGGCACCCGCACGCGCGGCCTCCTCGAGGAGCGCGAGGCTCCCCTCCCTGCTCGGGAACCCCGCGCAGACGTACGGAACGAGCGCAGCCTCCCCCCGGGCTCGGCGGGCGCGGAACGCCTCGGCGATCCGCCCCGGTGGCCGGTGCCCGTCGGGGCGGCTCACGCCATCCTCCCGACCGTGGCGCCGCATCGTCCGGCCCTGGGCACACCGGTACGCATCATCCTCACCGGGCAGACCCCGAGCCCTCGAGGCGCGCGACGTGGGAGACATCCTTGTCCCCGCGCCCGCTCAGGCAGAGGACCGCGGGACCCCGCCCCACCGACGTCCTCCCCTCGCCCAGGATGTAGGCGACGGCGTGCGCCGTCTCGAGCGCCGGAATGATGCCCTCGAGCTCGGCCAGGCGGTGGAAGGCGGCGAGTGCGTCCCCATCGCCCACGGCGACGTATTCCGCCCGGCCCGTGTCCCGGAAGAAAGAATGCTCCGGCCCCACGCCTGGATAGTCGAGCCCTGCGGAGACGGAATGGGCCGGGGCAACCTGTCCGTCCGCGTCCTGGAGGAGGTAGGAGAGCGAGCCGTGGAGGACGCCGGGCCGGCCCGCGGTGAGCGACGCGGAGTGGAGCCCGGAGCCGAGCCCCTCGCCTGCCGCCTCCACGCCTATCAGACGGACCTCGTCGTCGCCCACGAAGGCGTGGAAGATCCCCATCGCGTTCGAGCCTCCCCCGACGCACGCGATCACCGCGGCCGGAAGCGTGCCCTCGAGCGCATCGAGCTGGGCGCGGGCCTCGCGGCCGATGACCGACTGGAAATCGCGCACGATCCGCGGAAAGGGCGCCGGTCCGACAACGGACCCGATGATGTAGTGGGTGGTCTCGACGCTCGTGACCCAGTCGCGGATCGCCTCGTTCGTGGCGTCCTTGAGCGTCCGCGTCCCCGCGTCCACCGACCGGACCTCGGCGCCGAGAAGCTCCATCCGGAAGACGTTGAGCGCCTGCCGCTCGACATCCTCTGCGCCCATGTAGACGACGCACTCCATGTCGAAGAGGGCGCAGGCGGTCGCCGTGGCGACCCCGTGCTGCCCGGCGCCGGTCTCGGCGATGATCCGCCTCTTGCCCATCCGCCGGGCAAGGAGCGCCTGGCCGATCGTGTTGTTGATCTTGTGCGCGCCGGTGTGGTTCAGGTCCTCCCGCTTGAGGTAGATCGGACCCCAGCCGGCTGCGTCTTCGAGCCGTTCGGCGCGCCAGAGCGGGGTCGGGCGCCCGACGAAGTCGCGGAGAAGCGCGGAGAGCTCGGCGGCGAAGCCGGGATCACGGCGCGCCACGGCGTACTCGGCCTCGAGCTCGTCGAGCGCGCGGATGAGCGTCTCCGGAACGTAGCGGCCCCCGAACACGCCGAACCGCCGCGCCAGTTCCGCGTCGACGGCCCCGGGCGTGCCCCGGCCGCCGGCCTGTGTCTCTCCGCCCGGTGTCATGCCTCTCTCTCCGCGGAACTCTCTCCAGCTCCGGCTGCCGTGCCGGAACCGCTCCCCGTGCGCCCGCCCCCGCAGAGAGCCCGCGTGATGAACGCCTCGATGCGGTCCGGGTCCTTGACGCCCGGACCCAGCTCCACACCCGAGCCCACATCCACAAGGTCGGGAGCGAGCTGGCCCACGGCGTCCTCCACATTGTCGGGCGAGAGGCCGCCGGCCACGCCGATCCGGAGCGCATCGTCGAGCCCGGCCCTCCCGCGATCCCACACCTCCCACGGGAAACGGGTGCCGGTGCCGCCGAGAGCGCGCTCCGACCACGCGTCGAGAAGGAGGAGATCGACAAGCCCGCCGTAACGCCTGAACGCCCGGAGGACATCGTCCCGCTCCCTGACCCGGACCGCCTTCCAGAGTTCCCAGCCGCCGCACGCTCGAAGCGCCTCGACGACGCCCGGGGACTCGCTCCCGTGGAGCTGGACCGCGCGGGCGCCGGCCGCGTCGGCCGCCCGCGCCGCTGCGTCGGCCGCGAGATCGGCGACCACGGCCACGAGCGGGATCCCGACGGCCCGCGCGAGCACGCCGGCCTCACCGGGAGAAACACAGCGCGGAGTACCCGGAACGAGAATGGCGCCCACGTACGAGGCGCCGGCACGCTCGGCCAGGCGGGCGTCCACCTCCCGCGTGAGCCCGCATATCTTGACCTCGGGCACCCCGCGGCGAGTGGACGCGCCCATACTCACCCCCCGCGGCCCGGGCACCGGGCGACCCCCGTGAGTTCGCGCGCCATCTCGCCCGGCCCGGGAGCACTCAGCAGCGTCGTTCCGACCAGGACGGCATCGACGCCCCGGCCACCCAGCCACGCGACGTCCGCACGGCTCCCGATCCCGCTCTCCGAGACGAGGACGATCCCGTCGCCCACCGCGCCCATCACTTCGGCGGTGGTGGCAATACGCGTGGTGAAGTCCCTCAGGTTCCGGTTGTTGATCCCCACGAGCGTCGCCCCCGAGGAAAGCGCGCGCGCCATCTCCCGCGCGTCGTGGACCTCGACGAGAGCCGCCATGCCAAGCCCCTCCGCCAGGAGCCGGAGCCGGCGGAGCTCCCCGTCATCGAGAACGGCCACGATCAGGAGCACGGCGTCCGCGCCCGCGGCGCGCGCCTCAAGAAGCTGCACGCCGGAGAGGAGGAAGTCCTTCCTGAGTACCGGGAGGCGGGTCGCGGCGCGCGCCGCCCGGAGATCCTCAAGCGAGCCGCCGAAGTACTCCCGGTCGGTGAGGACCGAGAGGGCCGACGCCCCCGCGGCCTCGTAGGCCGCCGCGAGCTCGGCTGGATCGAGGCCGGGCCGGATGGGACCGGCCCCCGGCGAGCGGCGCTTCACCTCGGCGATCAGCGCGACCTCGCCGGACCCCGCGAGCGCCGCTCGGAAATCCCTCGGCGGCGGCGCGGCGCGCGCACCGGCTTCGAGCTCTTCCGCCCGCGGGCGCAGCCGCGCGATCTCCCGGCGCTTCGTCCCCACGATCCGCTCGAGAATATCCGGCGCTCCCCCCGCCGCGTGGGCGCGCGGGGCCTCGGGTTGCGTCTCCGACAATCTTCGGTTATCCTTCGGTTCGGGTACTGTTCGGGTCACACGCACCGGCAGGAGGGACGACGATGCCCCTGACGAAGCGCCAGAGGGAGATCTTCGACTGGTTGGCCAGCTACATCGCCGACCATGGATATGCCCCCAGTTTCGAGGAAATCGGCAGGCACTTCGGTTTCACCTCGCTGGCTACCGTGCATGAGCATGTTAGCAATCTGGAGCGGAAGGGCTACATCAGGAAGTCGTTCAACCAGAGCCGGTCGATCGAACTGGTAGGCGACGGCTCCGTGCAGGGCGGCATCCTGCTCCCGCTCCTCGGGGAGGTGGCCGCCGGGCAGCCGATCGAAGCGATCGCCGACGAGGAGTCGATCCTGGTCCCTCCCAGCCTGACGCGGCGGACCGGGAAGCACTACGTCCTGCGGGTTCGCGGGAGCTCGATGATCGACGAGCAGATCCGCGACGGCGACTACATCATCGTGACCAGCCGGGAGACGGCCGCCGACGGCGAGATGGTGATCGCGCTGATCGGCGGCGAGTCGGCCACGATGAAGAAGCTCTACCGGGAGGAGGACGGTCTCCTGCGCCTGCAGCCGGCGAACGCCTCGCTGGCGCCGATGTATTTCCCGGCGGACGAAGTCCAGGTGCAGGGCATCGTGGTCGGCGTGATGCGCCGCTACTGAGAGGCAACTGAACGAAGCCGGCCGCGGGCACCGGCGGCAGGTGACGGGCGCTTCGCGTCCGCACCCCTCGAGCACACACGGAGGAAAAAGCAAATGCGCATTCTCTTCGCCGCGGGCTACTTCCGCGGAAGGACCGCCCACTTCATCGTCGCGCCGACGGGCCGGTCGTCATCCCCGGGGGGCCCGCAGAGCGTGACCACGGCCGGTTCCGGCCCTCACCCCTCGTTGGTGGACCGGGCCGCGGCAGACTCCTCGCGGAGCCGGTCGAGGGTCCGGCCGGCCGCGCCGGAGTCGATGAGCTCCTGGGCCAGGCGCGTCGCCCGGGCAAGATCTTCCGCTCTCCCTCCCACGTAGAGGGCGCCCCCCGCGTTCACGGCCACGGCCGTGCGCGCACCGCCTATCTCCCTCCCCGCGAACACCTCCGCGATGACGCGGGCGTTCTCGTCGGGGGTTCCCCCCCGGATCTCCCCGGGTTCGGCGGCCTCGAAACCGAGGCCGCCGGGGTCCACGTGGTACTCGTGAACCTCCCCCCGGTCGAGTTCGGCCACGCGCGTCGGCCCGAGCGGGCTGATCTCGTCGATCCCGGGCGACCCGTGGACCACGAGCGCCCGCTCGTGTCCGAGTTCCCGGAGCGCTGCGGCGATCAGGGGGAGGAGCCCGGGCTCCGAGACGCCCACGACCTGGCGGCGCGCGCCGGCCGGGTTCGTGAGCGGCCCGAGGAGGTTCATGATCGTCGGAATGCCGAGTTCACCGCGGACCGGGCCCACATGGCGCATCGCCGGGTGGAGGAGCGGTGCGAACATGAAGACGATCCCGGCCCGCTCGAGGACCTGCGCCATCGCTCCGGCAGAGAGCTCGATCTTGACGTCGAGCGCCTCGAGGACGTCCGCGCTCCCGCACTTGGACGAGAACGACCGGTTCCCGTGCTTGGCGACCGGAACGCCGCCCGCTGCGGCCACGATCGCCGCCGCAGTCGAGATGTTGAAGGTGGTAACGCTTCCACCCCCCGTGCCACAGGTGTCCACGAGGACGGCGTCCGCGGGGGCCGCGACCGGTATCATCGCCCGCCGGAGCGCGCGAACGCCGCCCGCGACCTCGGAAGGAGCATGCCCCTTCGTGCGGAGTCCCACGAGGAGCGCGGTGATCTCGACGGGCGAGGCCTCGCCGGACATCACGACATCGAAGGCCGCCTCGGCCTCGGAGGCGGAGAGATCCCCGCCTCCGGTGAGGCGGCGGATCACGGGCGCGAGTCTCGGGTGCATCCGCGTCGTCCGTTGGGGATTCAGGGGGTGGCGCCCCGGCGGGCTCCCGCCGGACGCCCCGAAAGAGAAGGGGTGACCCGCCGGACGGCAACGGCGGGGAGAGCGGAGCTCAGCACTCCGCGACCCCCTCCTCGGCCACCGTCAGGACACGGAACCCCTTCGTGACGGAGGCCTGCCGAACCCCCCCCGCTCCCTGCGGAAGCTCGGGACCCGGACGGTTCCGGATGGGCTGAAGCCCCCGACACGCACCCAGTTCACGCAGTTCAGGTCGACGGCCGAAATCGAGAGCCCGGGGAGGCGGAGCGGATCCTCCCCGACGTGACTCTGCTTCCGCGGGTGGCCAGCGCTTCGGGAAGCCGCGAAATGAGGGGCTCGCCGATGTAGGACGGAGGTCCACGGTACCTTGAGCTCCGGTCCGCCCCCAGGACGCAGACCATCGTGCCGGCTTCCGGAACCGGGAGGGCGAAGTCGTGGGGGATGCCTACCGAACCGGTGAGAGACCCGACACCCCTGTCTCGGCGCGCCTCTACGACCGAGCCGAGCACTGTGGACCCGGAGGGGAGCCGGGGCTCGTGGAGGCAGCGTCCCCAAACCCCGGCGGGGGCGAGCGAATCGAGGCAGATACCGGTGTCGGGGGCCTCGGAAATCCGGAGCTACCGGCCGGCGACCGTGAGGGTGATGCCGATGGCGGGAAGGGGCGCCGCGCCGGTCGCATCCTCGGTACGGTGGACGAACGCGATGGTACCCGCGCCTCCGTCCGGCACCGCGATGTAGATCTCGGCAACGAGGTCATCGTCGGGATCGGCCACGGTCACGAGTTCGAGGTCGCAGCCGGCGAGAGGCCAGAGGCACCCCACGACGCCCACCGGCATCCGCCTCCTCCGCCTCCTCGCCGGAAGCTCACCTCGCCGCCGATGTGCGAGGGATTGAAGACTGGAAGCCCGTCTGGGAGGATCAGGTTGTGGTCGGCGGATCCTCTCCGGACATTGAAGGCGGCCGAGAAGTCCGAGGTGTTCACGAAACCGGGGAGCGTCTCGGTCACACGGAGGGGGTCGGGTTCGATCAGACCCGGGAGGGTACGGGGGCCCGGAGCCTCGACGGCAAGCTCAACCGTGACGGTTGCGGTCTCGTGCTCCCGGACCACGGTCCGGCATGCGATTCCATAGGGTCGCATCGGCCCCCGGGGGCCACCAGGGAACGCGGACGGCGACCCGCGTTCCCGATGTGTACGGTGGCACGGCAGATGTCGTATCTTGCTCGTGCGATCCAAGCGAACCGGGACAGGGAATCGTCCAGTCCGAAGCGACAATGGCAGCGGCGACGATGGCGAGCAGGCAGGCCGATAGCCGCGCAACGACAGGCTACGAGTCCGAACTGTGGGCTCAGGCCGATGCGCTCCGCGGCTCGATGGACGCAGCCGAGCACAAGCACGCCGCGCCCCGGCCTCATCTTCCTGAAGTACATCTCGGACGCGTTTGAGGACCGCTGCGCGGGGATGCTGGCCGAGTGGCGCGATGAGGCGGAGGAGGACCGCGACGAGTACATCGCGGAGAACCTCTTCTGGAACCGGCAGGAAGCCCGATGGACGACTCTGAAGGCAGAGGAACGGCTGTCGACCTTCGGCCAGACAGTGGACCGCACCATGGCCGCAATCGAGGAGGACAGGGGGACGGTTGCACCGACGTTGGCGGCTTCTGCAAAGATGCGTCGCTGGACGAGGCGCTGAGGAGCGGCCGCGTCCTAGCGCCGGGCCGCCACGTCGGCGTCGAGCCTCACGAGGATGACGGCGAACCGTTCGCAGACTATGGAAAGACTGTTCGCTGAGCCTTGCGAGCAACAGGCAGGACGGGCGCGGTTCCGACCGGCGCTCCGCGATGCTGCCGTACACGATGGAGCCCATGCGGGGATCGCATGGGAACACCCTGACCTTTACGATGGCGGGGGCGGCACAGCCCCACCTTGGTACGGCGATGACGGAGCCGTCGCCGTGAAGGTTTCCCGGAGAGGATCCAGGCCCGATCCCACCGCCCCCCCCAGACGCACCTCCCATCCCGGCCTCCGAACATGAGGAGCCACCGGCGTTATCTGCTCCTCGTCCAGTACGACGGCGCACCGTACCAGGGCTGGCAGCGCCAGCCCGGCGGATCGACGGTGCAGGCGGAGCTCGAACGCGTACTCGGGACGATCACCTGCGGGGACCGGACCGTCACCGGTTCCGGACGGACCGACACCGGGGTGCACGCCCTCGGACAGGTTGCGGCCGTGGACGTCCCGGCGCGCTGGTCGGCCGGCAAGCTCCGCCGGTCGATGAACGCGCTCCTCCCCCCCGAGGTCTGGCTCCGGGAGGTCCGCCGGGTCCCGGACGACTTCCACCCCAGGTTCCACCCGACGGCCCGCGCGTACGAGTACCGGCTGGGCGTGGCACCGGAGGCGGCGTCACCTTTCCGATCCCGCTGGTGCTGGGACGTGTCGGGAGCCGGCATCGAACCGGACCGGCTCTCCGAGGCCGCCCTCCTGATCCCGGGCCGCCGTTCCTTCAGGAGATTCGCGCGGGCGGGCCAGCCCCACCGGGGCGAGATCTGCGAGGTGGCGGCGGCGGAGTGGATACCGTGGGGCCGGATCGGATACCGGTTCCGGATCGAGGCGAACCGCTACCTGCACCGGATGGTGCGCTACCTGGTCGGGACAATGGTCGAGATCGCCCGGGGACGTCGACCGCTCGCGGAGATGGCGGAGATGCTTGAGCGCCCGGACACCGCGCTACGCACATCGCGGCCGGCGCCGCCCGAAGGGCTCTTCCTCGCCCGTGTGGAGTACCCACCCGAACGGGTCGGAGATCACCCTGACCGCGATCCTCCCAGCATGGATTCTCCCGCGGCATGAATATCTTCCTGGACACGGCCGACACCGGAGAAATCGCCCGGGCCGCCGAAGCGGATCTGATCGACGGGATCACGACGAACCCCTCGCTTCTCGCGAAGACGGCGGGCGAGCGGAGTCCCGAGGAGGTCTTTGTCGAAATCTGCGAGCTGGTCGACGGACCCATCTCCGCCGAGGTCGTCGCGGTCGACACCGAGGGAATGGTGGCCGAGGGACATCGGCTCGCGAAGCTTCACGAGAACATCGTCGTCAAGGTTCCACTCACCGAGGCGGGCCTCGCGGCGTGCCGGCAGCTCGATGCGGACGGAATCCCGGTGAACGTGACCCTCTGCTTCTCCGCCACGCAGGCGCTTCTCGCCGCGAAGGCCGGGGCCAGCTACATCTCCCCCTTCGTAGGCCGCTTGGACGACATCGGACAGGACGGGATGGAGCTCGTGAGCGACATCCGGCAGATCTACGACCGGTACCTCGTCGACACGCAGATCCTCGTGGCCTCCATCCGCCACCCCGGCCATGTGCTCGAGGCGCTTCGGATCGGGGCCGACTGCGCGACGCTTCCCCCCGGGGTCCTCTACCGCTGCATGGGCCATCCGTTGACGGAGAGCGGTCTCGAGGCCTTCCTTTCCGACTGGGCCTCGCTCGGCAGGGAGCTCTGACGGATCCGGAGGGCCATGCGAAGAGACACACGCGCACCGGGCCGGCTGCCGATAGTCGCCATCGGCGGCCTGGCGCTTATCGTCCTTCCGCTCCTCGGCGGGTGCGAGAGCCGGGGTGAACTCTCCGCGAGCTCCGTCGTGCGCGACCCGGATCCGGCGGCTCCGGCCCGCATCTCCCCCCGTCCGGCAGCATCCGCCGTCGTTCGTGAGGCGACCCAGGTGTCCGATGCCGGGCAGGAGATCGCCGAGAGCCGGGAGACCGCCGTCGTCCGGGCCTCGGAGCGCGCTTCCCCGGCGGTCGTCGCGGTCAATGTCCTCCGGACGCAGAGGGTGCGCACGCGGGACCCGTACTGGGACGACTTCTTTCCCTTCGGGACCTTCGGATTCGGGAGCCGGACCACCTCGCGGCTCGTTCCGTCACTCGGCTCGGGGTTCGTGATCGGCGCGGACGGGGTGATCCTGACGAACGCCCATGTGGTCGAGGGCGCCGAACAGATCCTCGTGACCTTCCCCGACGGACGGAGCGCGGAGGCGACCCTCACGGGTGCGGACGAGACGACGGACGTGGCGGTGCTCAGGGTGGAGGAGAGAGGGCTTGCGAGCGTCACGATCGGGCAGACGGGGGACCTCCGGATCGGGGAGTGGGTCCTCGCGCTCGGCAACCCCTTCGGGAACATGCTGTCGAACCCCGAGCCCACCGTCACGGTCGGTGTGGTCTCGGCGGTCGGACGCCACATCGTTCCCTCGGGCGAGGGGGCGGGCTTCTATCTCGGGATGATCCAGACAGACGCGGCGATCAACCCGGGCAACTCCGGCGGGCCGCTTGTCAACGCACTCGGCGAGGTGATCGGGATGAACGCCTCGATCTTCTCACGGGGCGGGGGAAGCGAGGGGATGGGGTTTGCGATTCCGATCGAGCGGGTGCTCCGCATCGCCGACGACCTTATCGCCTACGGCGAGGTCCGTCGCGCATGGCTCGGGCTCGAGGTGGAGCCCGAGGAGGCCGACTCTTTCGGCCGCACCCGCGGGGTCCTCGTCTCGGCCACCTCGCCGGACTCGCCCGCAGCGGAGGCGGGCATCCGGGGGGGAGATCGCCTCGTACACATCAACGGAACGCGGATGGTGAGCCCCCTCGACTTCGAGGCCGCGCTCCTCGATCTCCGCGCCGGTGACGCCGTCACGCTCGCCATAGAGGGCGAGGACCGGGCAATCCGCCTCACCCTCGAGGAGCTTCCCTCCCTCCGCGCCGAGCGGGTCACGGTGTTTGAGGAACTCGAGCTCGTCACCCTTACCGAGCCCATCCGGGCCGAACGCGGCGTCGAGTCGGCCCGGGGCGCCCTCGTGACGGGGATCTCCCCCGAACTACGCCGGATCCTCGGCCTCCTCGAGGGGGATGTGATCGTGCAGGTAGGAAACCGCGGAATCCAGGGAGCCGAGGACCTCTCCCGGATCCTCGGCGAGATCCCTCCGGGCTCGCGTGTCCGCCTCTACTTCGAGCGGAACCGCGGGTACGCCGCCCGCGACTTCATCCTCGGACGGTGAGGACACCCCACCGTCCCCCTCCCGGCCGGTCGCTGCGGAATGCCTGAAGCAGACGGACGCTACGATCATCCGCTGAGCGGGCGGTACGCCTCCCCCGAGATGCAGCGCCTCTTCTCCCCGGGCCGTCGCTTCGGGACCTGGCGCCGCCTCTGGCTCGTGCTTGCCGAGGCCCAGGCCGAACTCGGGCTGCCGATCCCCGACGCGGCGCTCGCCGAGATGCGTGAAGGACTCGATGACCTCGACCTCGAGCGGGCCGGGGAGTACGAACGGCGATTCCGCCACGACGTCATGGCGCACGTCCACCTCTTCGGCGACGTGGCACCCGCGGCCCGCGGGATCATTCATCTGGGGGCCACCTCCGCCTTCGTGACCGACAACGCGGACCTGATACTCACGCGCGATGCACTCTCCCTCATCCGCGCGCGCGTGGTCCGGACCCTGCGCGCCCTCGCCGGCTTCGCCCGCCGCCACCGCGATCTCGCGACGCTCGGCTACACGCACTTCCAGCCGGCCCAGCCGACTACGGTCGGGAAGCGCGCGGCGCTCTGGGCGCAGGACCTCGCTCTCGACGTCGAGGAGCTCGACTTCCGCCTCGGTCGACTCCGCTTCCGGGGCGTGCGGGGCACGACCGGGACGCAGGCGTCCTTCCTCGAGCTCTTCGGCGGCGACCACGCGAAGGTCGAGGAGCTCGACCGCCGCGTTTCGGCCCGTATGGGGTTTTCCGCCCGCTACGGCGCCGTCGGCCAGACGTACCCGCGCAAGGTGGACGCGGGCGTGGGCAGCGTGCTGGCCGGCGTGGCCGCCTCCCTATCCCGCTTCGGACACGACCTGCGGCTCCTCGCCCACTTGGGCGAGGTCGAGGAACCGTTCGAAGAGGAGCAGATCGGATCCTCGGCGATGCCCTACAAGCGCAATCCCATGCGGGCCGAACGGATCTGCGCGCTCGCACGGCATGTCATCACCCTCTCGCTCGACCCCGCGATCACGGCCGCCACGCAGTGGATGGAGCGCACCCTCGACGATTCGGCGAACCGCCGGCTCTCGCTCCCCGACGCCTTCCTTACGCTCGACGGCGCGCTCGTCGTCGCCGAGGACGTCGCCTCGCGGCTCACCGTGCAGCCAGCCGCCATCGGGCGGAACCTCGCACGGCACCTTCCCTTCATCGCCACCGAGGCGGTCCTCATGCACGCCGTCGAGCGCGGCGGCGACCGCCAGGAACTCCACGAGAGGATCCGGCGCCACGCGCTTGCGGCCTCGGGCCGGATGCGGAGCGGCGGGACGAACGACCTCGCGCGCCGCATCGCCGCGGACGAGGCCTTCGGGATCGACGAGGAGGCGCTCGGTGCCTTCCTCGAGCCCTCCCGTTTCGTCGGTCGCGCGCCCGAGCAGGTCGACGCCTTCCTTGCCGAGTGGGTCGAGCCCATCTTGGAGCGCCTCGGAGCCGAGGCCGACGAACTCGTAGGAGCACCCGATGTCCGCGTCTGAGCCAACCCCGTCCCACCCGCCGATCTTCCGCTCGGACCTCCCACTCCCCCTCCTCCATCGGGGGAAGGTGCGCGAGATGTACGACGCGGGGTCGGGCCACCTCCTCATGGTGGCCTCCGACCGGGTCTCGGCGTTCGATGTCGTCATGGCCGAGCCCGTCCCCCGGAAGGGAGAGGTCCTCACCCTCCTGACGGCGTGGTGGCTCGAGCAGCTCGGCGACGAGGTCGAGCACCACCTCGTCGCGGCCAGGCCCGAGGAGATCGCCCGCCGCGTTCCGGCGCTCGCAGGCGCGGGGGGCGACTGGGCGCGCCGCTCGCTTCTCGTACGGCGGACCCGGCCGCTCCCGATCGAGTGCGTGGTGCGCGGCTACCTCTCGGGCTCGGCGTGGCGGGAATACCGGGCCGCGGGCACACTGGCCGGCGAGAAGCTTCCCGCAGGCCTCGAGCAGAGCCAGGAGCTCACGCCCCCCATCTTCTCCCCCGCCACGAAGGTCGACGACGGCCACGACGAGAACATTCCATTCTCCGGGGTGGAGGAGCGGGTGGGAACGGCCATGGCGGACCGCCTCCGCGACCTCTCGCTCGCGGTCTACGGGTTCGGCCGCCGGGAGGCCACCTCGCGCGGGATCATCCTCGCGGACACGAAGTTCGAGTTCGGTGAGTCGGAGGACGGCAGGCTGCTCCTGATCGACGAGGTGCTCACCCCCGACTCCTCGCGCTATTGGCCCGCCGAGAGCTGGCGGCTCGGAGAGACGCCGCCCTCGCTCGACAAGCAACCGGTCCGCGACTGGCTCGACGGGCTGCCGGCGTGGGACCGGACGCCCCCCCCGCCTCCGCTCGACCCGGCCGTGATCGCGGCCGCCACCGAGCGCTACACAGAGATCTTCCGGCGCCTCACCGGCACGCCGCTCGATGTCTATGAGCCGCCGTCGTTCGGCACGGAGGGGGGCGGCGCCCGGTGATCCAGCGCGTGCGCGCGAAGCGCGTGAGGCTCGAGCGGGGGATCATCATCCTCCCTTCCGCCTTCACGCTCGGCAATCTCTTCCTCGGGATCTACGCAATGGTCTCGGCGGCCCGGGGGGAGTTCGAGACGGCCTCGTGGTCGATCGTCTTCGCCGCGCTGCTCGACATGCTCGACGGGCGGATCGCCCGATTCACCGCCACGGGATCGAGGTTCGGCGCCGAACTCGACTCCCTCGTCGACGCAATCTCCTTCGGCGTCGCACCGGGATTCCTCGCCTACACCCTCTTCTTCGACGGCCAGACGTGGAGCTGGATCCTCTCGTTCCTCTACGTGACAGCCGTCGTGGTGCGGCTCGCGCGCTACAACGTCGAGCAAGCCGGTCACGCCAAGCGGTACTTCCACGGGCTGCCCTCCCCCACTGCGGGGATGATGCTCGCGACCGTCTACCCGTTCCTGACCTCCACCGCGCTCTCCCCGGTGGTCGGGGGAGCACTCTCTCCGCAGACAGTCGGTATCCTGATGGCGGTGCTCGCCGCGCTGATGCTGAGCCACATCCCCTACCCGATCGTCCCGCGGCTCTCGTTCCGGACCCCGCTCGCGACCGCCAGATCGCTCCTGCTCGCGCTTCTCGCCGCGGCGGCGCTCGCGGTCCCCGAGTACGCGATCTTCCCGGTGCTCTGCGCCTACACGGTCTGGGGCGTGGCCCGGAGCACCGTTCTCGGCCTCGTCGACCGGCTCCCCGACCAGGATCCGCTCCTCGACGGGGAGGGGGCCGGTGCCGACGAGGGCGACGCCGAGATCCGGTCGGTCGACTATAGGGAAATCGCTCCGATCCGTTATCCTTCGTCCGGGGCGCGCCCTGCAGAGGGCCCGGCACGCGGTTCACCCCCGGACACGGGCGGGCAGAGGGAGGACACCGGCTGATGCGCTACCTAGTGGAAGTGAGCGTTCGGTCCCGGCCCGGCCTTCTGGACCCCGAGGGGAGCGCTGTCAGGAATGCGCTCGAGTCGCTCGGGTTCACGGGAACGTCCGAGGTGCGGATCGGGAAGGTCATCGATCTGGTCGTCGACGCCGAGAACGGAGAGGCGGCGGCCGAGCGGGTCGGGCAGATGTGCAGGAAGCTCCTTGCGAACCCGGTGACCGAGGACTACCACGTGGAGGTCCGGGGCGAGGCTCCGGAGGCGGGGGGAGACGCGGCCGGGGGGGAACGGGCGTGAGGGTCGCGGTCGTTACCTTCCCGGGCTCCAACTGCGACTTCGACTGCTACCGGGCGCTCGAGCTCGTCGCCGGGCTCGAGCCGGAGGTCGTCTGGCACCGTGAGGAAAGACTCGGAGCCGTCGACGCGGTCGTCCTTCCAGGGGGCTTCGCGCACGGTGACTACCTGCGCGCGGGCGCGATCGCCCGCTTCTCGCCCGTGATGCCCGCAGTGACCGCCTTCGCGCGGGCGGGCGGACTCGTCGTCGGGATCTGCAACGGCTTCCAGGTGCTCTGCGAGAGCGGGCTCCTGCCCGGGACGCTCCGGAGGAACGACACGCTGCGGTTCCGGAGCCACGATGTCCTCCTCCGCGTCGAGACGACCGACACACCCTTTACCGCCTCGTACCGGGCCGGGCAGGTGCTTCGCATGCCGATCGCGCACGGCCAGGGGAACTACCACGCGGACACCGGTGTCCTCGACGAACTCGAGTCGGACGACCGGGTCGTCTTCCGGTACGTGGACGCGGTGGGCGCACGAACGCGGGAGGCGAACCCGAACGGATCGGCGCGCGACATCGCCGGAATCCTCGGCCGGGAAAGGAATGTCCTCGGGCTCATGCCCCATCCGGAGCGGGCCGTCGAGGAGCTCCTCGGCTCGGTGGACGGACGCGGACTCTTCGAGTCGGTCGCGGCCGCGCTCGAAGGAGCTCCGGCTTGACCGGGGCGGCGGCCACGCGGCTGCTGGACCCCGATGTGACGCCCGAGCTCGTGGCCGAGCACGGACTCTCGGAGGATGAGTACGCGAAGATCCTCGGGATCCTCGGCCGCACTCCCACCTTTACCGAGCTCGGCATCTTCTCGGCGATGTGGTCCGAGCACTGCGGATACAAGAACTCGCGGCGCCTCCTCAGGCTCCTTCCAACCCGGGCCCCCTGGGTGATCCAGGGCCCCGGGGAGAATGCCGGCGTCATCGACGTCGGCGACGGACTCGCACTCGCCTTCAAGATCGAGTCACACAACCACCCCTCGGCCGTCGAACCGTACCAGGGGGCGGCCACCGGGGTCGGGGGCATCCTCAGGGACATATTCACGATGGGGGCCCGGCCCGTCGGGGTGCTTGACTCCATACGCTTCGGTGACCTGGATTCGCCCCGCGTGCGCTATCTCTTCTCCGGTGTGGTCCGCGGGATCGGGGACTACGGCAACTGCGTGGGGATCCCGAACATCGGGGGCGAGGTCTTCTTCGACCGTGCCTACGAGGAGAATCCCCTCGTGAACGCAATGTGCCTCGGGCTCATGCGGGGCGAGGAGATGATCCGGGGCGAGGCGTCGGGGGTCGGCAATGTCCTGATGGCCGTCGGGGCGCGGACCGGGCGCGACGGGATCCACGGCGCCACCTTCGCATCGGAGGAACTCTCCGAGGACGACGAGGCCAGCCGGCCCCGGGTTCAGGTCGGCGACCCCTTCACCGAAAAACTCCTCCTCGAGGCGTCGCTCGAACTCATCCGGAGCGGCCACATCGTCGGGATCCAGGACATGGGCGCGGCGGGGCTTACCTCCTCCGCCTCGGAGATGGCGGGCCGGAGCGGGAGCGGCGTCGACCTCGACGTCTCGCTCGTGCCCGTGCGCGAGGAGGGGATGACCCCCTACGAGATCCTCCTCTCGGAGTCGCAGGAGCGGATGCTCGTCGTTGCGAAGCGGGGTCGGGAGAGCCGGGTGCGGGAGATCCTCGAGAAGTGGGAGCTGAGAGCGGAGAGCATCGGGCGGGTGACCGGCGACGGCCGCTTCCGGGTCCGCGAGAACGGCGAGGTCGTAGCCGACATACCGGCGCTCCCCCTGACGGAGGGGTGCCCCGCCTACGAGCGGGAGGGACGGGAAGACCCCGCAGTGGCCGGACTCCGGGCCCTCGACCTCTCCCATCTCCTCGAGCGGGAGGGCGACCTGACGCATGACCTGCTCGAACTCATCGAGTCACCGAACATCGCATCGAAGGCGTGGGTCTACGAACAGTACGACACGACCGTCCGGACCGACACAGTGGTCAGGCCGGGAGGGGATGCGGGGGTGCTGCGACTCGGGACAAGCGGCCGTGGAGTCGCCGCCACCACGGATTCAAACGGCCGCTACTCGTACCTCTCGCCACGCGAGGGAGCGAGGACCGCCGTCGCGGAAGCGGCCCGGAACATCGTCTGCACGGGCGCGCTGCCGCGGGCGGTGACAAACTGCCTCAACTTCGGGAGTCCGCTCAGGCCGGAGACATACTTCCAGCTCCGCGAATCGGTGCTCGGGATGGCCGAGGCATGCGCCTACTTCGAGACCCCCGTGACGGGCGGGAACGTCTCGCTCTACAACGAGACGGGCGGAAGGCCGGTCTACCCCACCCCGGTGGTCGGGATGGTCGGAGTCATCGACGACGTATCGAGAGCGCTGCAACACGCGTTCCGGCGTCCGGGGGACGCGATCCTCCTACTCGGTGCGACAGATGGGGAGATCGGCGGCTCGGAATACGTGTACCGCCGGGAGGGGATGGTCGCGGGGACGCCTCCCGCGGTAGACCTGGAGGCAGAGCGCCAGCTGCAGCGGGCGGTCCTCGCGCTCCACGCCGACGGCCTCATCCGGTCCGCGCACGACTGCTCGCTGGGAGGGCTCGCATGCACGCTCGCCGAGTCGGCGGTCGGCGGCGAGGACGGCCCGTTGGGGATCGAGGTCGAGATCAACGACGACCGGGCTCCGGTGGCGCTCTTCTTCGGGGAGGGCCAGGGGCGAATCGTCGTCTCGTGCGCGCCGGAGGAGGCGGACCGGTGTCTCAAGGTGGCCAGCCTCCACCGGGTGCCGGCCAAGCTCGTCGGCACGGTCGGGGAGCGCTCGGGTATCTTTTCCCTGGTCTCACCCCTGGGATTCGTCCGGGTCGGATCCCGGGAACTCGCCCGCCGGTACCGGGAGGCCATCCCTACGATCATGGACGCCGGCCGGACGTGAGGGCACTGCCCGTCGCACCGCTCGGAGCGGCCCGGGATATCCCGGCCACGGCGCTCGACAGGCGTCCGCGCGAGGAATGCGGCGTCTTCGCCGTAACGGGTACCGACGGGGTGGCCGAGCGCGTCTTCCTCGGACTCTACGCTCTCCAGCACCGCGGCCAGGAGTCGGCCGGGATCTGCGTCATCGACGGTGAGGGCACGGCACGGGTGCGAAAGGGGCTCGGACTCGTTTCCGACGTCTTCTCGGCCGATGACCTCAACGCCCTCCCGGGCACGAGCGCGGTCGGCCACGTCCGGTACTCGACCGCCGGCGGCAGCCGGCCGCAGAATGCGCAGCCGATCGTCGTCCGGTATGCGCGCGGCGACCTCTCGATCGCCCACAACGGGAACCTCACGAACGCGCAGGAACTCCGCGAGGAACTCGTGGATGAGGGCTCACTCTTCCAGACGACCTCCGATTCGGAAGTGATCGTTCACCTGATCGCGCGCTCCCGCCAGCCGACGGTCGAGAAACAGATCAGCGAGGCGCTCGGGCGACTCGAGGGCGCCTATTCGATCGTGATCTCGGTGGGAGACACGCTGTACGTGGCCGTCGATCCGCGCGGATTCCGTCCCCTCGTGCTCGGAAAAGTCGGGCGCGGCCATGTGGTGGCCTCCGAGACGTGTGCCCTCGACATTATCGCGGCCGAATACCTGCGTGACATCCGGCCTGGCGAGCTCCTGAGGCTCCGGGGAGAAGAAAGCACGCGGGTCGGGGAGCGGGAAGCCGCGCACTCGGCCTCCCCCTGCGTCTTCGAGCTCGTCTACTTCGCCCGGCCGGATTCCCACATCTGGGGCGTGCCCGTCGACCGGGCCCGCAAGGCGTTCGGCCGGCAACTCGCGAAGGAGAAGCCGGCCGAGGCCGACTGCGTCATCGCCGTCCCGGATTCTGCAAACTCTGCCGCTCTCGGCTACGCCGAGGCCAGCGGGACCCCCTTCGAACTCGGGCTCCTCCGGAACCACTACGTCGGTCGCACCTTCATCCGTCCCTCCCAAGCCGACCGCGACTTCGGTGCCCGGGTGAAGTACAATCCGGTCCGGGAGATCGTTCGGGACCGCCGCGTCGTCGTTGTCGACGACTCACTCGTCCGGGGAACCACCTCGACCTCGCTCGTCAAGTTCCTGAGGGACGCCGGGGCGAGGGAGGTACATCTCCGTATCGCAAGCCCGCCTGTGCGATTCCCCTGCTTCTACGGGATCGACATGCCGTCGCGCGAGGAGCTCATCGGCGGATCCAGAACGGTCGAAGAAATCGCCGGTCTCCTCGAGGTCACCTCCCTCGGCTACCTCTCCCTCGGGGGGATGCTCGATGCCGTGGCGGAGACCGGACCCTTCTGCGACGCCTGCTTCTCCGGCGACTATCCGGCGCCGCTCGTGGACCAGGAAAAGGGGCTGGTCGCCATCGAGGTGCCGCCCGGCTGCTAGCCACCGCACCGTGTAACCGGAATAGGGGCTGAACAAGAGAGGCCGCTATGCATCGATTGCGTGCCGTGCTACCACACTCTCAGATCCGGCGCACGCTGACGGTGAGGCGACCCCAAGTCTCCTATTCCACGATGCACTGAACCTGCCCCGTATCAACACGCGGCAGACTCTTGGCATCCTTGGTCTCCGTTTCCCTTCTTTCCTTCCTCCCTATGGGGCGGCGCATGGCAAGGATGATACCAAGAGCGGGCAGTCTCCGAGGGAGAAGTGCCGGCGCACCCGTGCTGATCTCGGCTGGAGGGACGCACGTGACGTTGCGGCATAATTGGCTCCTGGAGAGCAGGACCCGCAGTACCGCACCCAGCTGGCCATATCCGGCAGCCCCATCCGGAACGCGCGGTGTGCAACCGTCCGATCGTCTGTGGCCTGTAGTTCGGACATTCGATCAGTTCCCGGCTTCATCACTCCCGGTCCCGCGATGCGAACCGGAGTCGTGTGGCTCCATTGCCGGACGGATGCACCCCACGCGTAACCCCTCACACCCGCGCTACCGCAGTCGCGACAGGGTCACAGACTGTGTTCAGGGCAGTCGCATTGATGGCGGCACGTGCCGCTCCGGGGTGTCACGGAGCTGATCCACCCCTGACCCCGTGGCGAGAGGTTCCTGAGAGGGGACACGACACGGCTGGTGCGCGCACGCCAAGCACCGGACCCCGGGCGCCCCGTTCACCGTCCGGCGGCCACCTCCACCGAGACGAGGTCGGCCGAGCGGAGCGCCGCCCCTTCCCCATCCACTCCCACCGCGTAGAGGACCGACGGGCCGGGAGGCGTTGCCGCAGCCGGGATCCACTCGGCACTCCAGCTCCACTCGCGTCCCGCGGCCCCATCCCCATCGGCAAGTCCCGCGGCCGACGACGTTGCAATCCACTCCGGCTCGCCCTCGATGACGAGGTAGAAGTGCACCAGCTCGAATGGGCGTTCGAACGCGCCGCCGAGCCCCCTTGCCGCTGCAGTGAGCTGTACCGAGCCGGGATCATCCGGCGCGCAGGTCCCGTCACCGGACCGGCAGACACGCTCCGTCGCGGCCGCAAGCGTGAAATCCGCCACACCGCCTTCCGGACCCCGCTCCGATACCGAGAAGCTCCGCGCGGTGAGCTCCCCGGCGACCCGCACCGGCACGGAACGGACCGTCCGGTTCCCGGCCGCATCGGTGACGACGGCGCGCGCCGCCTCTGGACCGAGCACGTTGCCGACAGGCCGGGCGAGTCCTCCGGCGTCCTCCACACGTTCAAGCCCCGCCACCACCGGGACCATCAGGACCAGGCGCGCGTCCGTCGTCATCTCGTCGTCGAATGCCACCCCGAGGGGATCCGGCGGAACCATTGCGACCACCTCGCGTCCGGTTCGGGTGCCGTCACCGTATTCGACGGAAAACCAGCCGTCTCCGAGATCCAGGTTGTCGGTGGCCTGGACGCGGAAGGCCGCGGGCTCGTTCGGGACGAGGATGCCAGGTACGCTCAGGGGACCGAGGACCGGCGGTGTCGCGTCGACCAGAACGGTCCGCCGGATCTCCGCAGACGCGTTCCCCGCGCGGTCGAGGACCCGGGTCTCCATCGTGATGTAGCCCTCGACCCCCGCGGGCACGGCACGAACGCGTCCGTCGGACACCGGACCGCACGGCCCCGGCCCCGGGAAGAGGCACTGTCCGGACGTCCCGCTGAGCGCGGGACTGCTCACCCGCACCGATGTCCGGGCCGGGAACGGTCCGATGCCGGCGAGCGGATCCTCGGCGTCAAGCACCCAAGCTGAGCCGGGAACAGGATTCCGGGCCCGGCTTCCGACGCTCGTGGCGTCGAATTTCACGACGGGCGGGGTCAGGTCCACGCCGAAACGGGCGGTCCCGTCCCCCGCCCCCGGGTTTCCCTCGGAAGGGGCGAGCGGGACGACCGACGCGTTCCCGAGCGCATCCCGTGCCACGGCGACCGCACGCAGCGATACATTGTCGGCCGTCGGGGAGAGTTCGGCCGCCGTCATGACGGCGGGCCCGGCAGCGAGCTCGGCGTCCGAGAGGGAGGCCTCCCCGACATGGATGCTCACCGCCCCGCCCCCCACCCCCGCGTCCGGTTCCCCCTGCACGGCGGCGGAAAAACGAAAATCGCCGCCCACCCAGTTGCCAAGACAGCACGGCACCACGGGACCCTGGACCGGGAGCGCGAAGCCCGGGTCGGGCGGCGGTGCAATGTCGATTCGAAGCCGGCCGGCGAGCACCACGGGAACGCCCGGCATGGACCGGCCGTCCGCGTAGCGCGCCGAGGCCACCACAAGCTCGTCCACCTCTCCCACGGGTGTCTGGTAGCCGGTAAGGGTGCCGGGACCCGGGTCCCCCCGGGCAGGAAAGACGAGGGAAGAGGGTCCGGGCTCCCCGGTGAGGACCCGGAGCTCTCCGCCTCCGCTCCTCCGCAGGGAAAGGGTCACCGACTCGACCGTCCGCGAGAGGTCGTAGACGACCGGGAGGACCCGGACTTCCAGATCGCCGCCGATCCAGCGCTCCCCATCCGCGCCGGTGACCGGACCGTTCTCCGCCGTGACCACCCCCCAGAGGGTGTCGGTGTTTCGCAGCTCTACCTGGATGGACGAGAGCCAGGCGACCGGGCCGCCCTCGACGGTCGCGAGCCGTGCACTCAGCGCGTATCGCCGGTTCGGGAAGTGGGCCGCGCCCGTCGCGAGATCGAACGCCGCCGTGTTCAGCGGGAGCCGCACACTCAGGAGCGGCTCGGCCTGAAGCCCCTCCGCCCCACCCGTGCGGGTGCCCGGCGGCGCCTGTGTAGGTGTGAAGCTCTGGCGTGCCACGAGTTCCTCGTCGAGGAGGAGCTCGACGGCCTCGAGGGTATCCTGTCCCCGGTCGATGGCAACCGTCACCTCGAGCTCGCCGTGGAGGTCCTGGTAGTCGGCCAGGACCCTCTGACCGCCCGGTAGCCGGCGTTCGATCGCCTGGATCACGGCCGACGCCGTCAGTTCCGCCTCACCGCCGAAGGTGACGAGAAACGTCTGCCCCGTGATGAGGTCGACGTCGGTCCGGATCGAGGGGAAGCGGACCGAGGCCGGGAACTCCGAGATTTCCACTTGGTAGCGGCCCGCGCGGAGGCCGGGAAAGGTAAATCCGCCCCCCTCCCCGGTGCGCGTGGTTCCGGACTCGACACCATCGAGCGTCACGGCGACCCCCGCGAGCCCCCGGGTACCGGCTCTCACCCAGCCCTCGATCGAGGCGGTCCGGATGTAGTTTCCGAGGAAATCGACTGTAACCGTCTGGGCCCCCGAGACGACGGCGGTCCTGGAGGTGGCGGGAAACGAGATGTCGGCCGAGGCACTCCGGACCGTCACCACATACGCCCCGGAGGGCACTCCTTCGAAGACGTAGCGGCCGGCGGGGTCGGTCGTCGTGCTCCGCACATCGGGACCGGTGAGATCGACGACAACAGCCGGAAGGCTCGTGTCTTCCACGAGAACGACGCCGCGGACCTGGCCCTGCGGCTCCGTCACCGAACCGGGTCCGCATCCGGCGACGAGCACGCCCGCCAGACTCCACTCCGCCAGCCACCGGAAAGATCGGCTCATGAGCCCCCGGCCCGTGTTGGAACAGCCTCTGCCTCCGGCCACACGGAAGGAGGACGACGGCCGGACAACGCGCACCGGGCCGCGCCGGCGGGTTTCTGCCTTCCTGCGGCCGCGCCCGGGGCATCGTACGGCCGGGCCGCGCCGGTCCGCCGGATCAGAAATCCTCTTCCTCCTCGGCGGCGAGAAAGAGATCCCGCTGGTTCCGGTCCACCTGATCGAGGCGGGCCCGTTCCCGGAGGTCCTCCTCCTCGAGCCGGTCCCTGAGAAGGCGCCTGACCCTGAGGTCCGTGTGGATCCCCGCGACCATCATCACGAGCATCCCGACGAAGAAGCTCCCGAGCACCACATAGGCCAGCGGGACAGTGTCGAAGGAGACGATCCCGAGCTCCAGGCTCACCCGCTCCGAACCGTTCCCCCGGGTGAAGAGCATCACGAGGAGGAGAACCGCGACGGCGAGCGCAACCGTACCCGCGCGGCCCATCAGGCGCTCGCCGCGACCCGCGATGGAAGAAGCCGTCCAGAGAAGGTCGGGCCGGAGGTCCCGGTGAGCTCGACCGTCACGAAGTCCCCGGGCCGGGCGCTCCCGGCGGGGAAAGCCACAACCTTGTTCCTCCTGGTGCGCCCCCGGAGCTGGCCGGGGTGCCGGGCCGGGGCGTCGACCATGACCTCCTCGACCCTGCCCACCTCTCCCAGGTTCACCTCGCGCTGGATCCCGCGCGTCATCTCGATCAGCGCCTCGAGGCGGGCCTGTGCCACCTCGGCGGGGAGAAAATCGCCGGCAGGAAGGCGGGAGGCGGGCGTACCCTCCCGGAGCGAGTACTTGTAGGTGAACGCATCGTCGAAGCGAACCTCGGCGAGAACGTCGAGGGTGTCCCGGAACTCCCCGTCGCTCTCCCCAGGGAAGGCAACGATGACGTCCGTCGAGAGGGCGATGTCGGGCATCGCATCGCGGAGCCGCTCCACGGTTTCGAGGAAGCTCTCGACGGTGTGGCGGCGGAGCATCCTCCGGAGCGTCCGGTTGCTCCCGGACTGGAGGGGAAGGTGGAGCTGCTCGCAGACGCCCGGCTCATTGGCCATGACCTCGACGAGTTCCGGCGTGACGTCGTTGGGATGCGGCGACGTGAAGCGGACCCGCCGGATCCCGTCGACACGTGAGACTTCGCTGAGCAGCCGGGGAAAGCTCCAGCTCCCCGACCGGTAGGAGTTGACGGTCTGGCCGAGGAGCGTGACCTCGGTCACGCCGGCGGCGCCAAGTTCGGCCACCTCGCGCAGCACGTCGCCCGGTGCGCGGTTCTTCTCCGGCCCGCGGACATAGGGCACGATGCAGAAGGTGCACCGGTGGTTGCACCCGCGCTGGATCGAGACCCACGCGGTCGTTCCCGAGCGCCGGCGGACCCCGAGTCCCTCGTAGTGCTCGTTCCGGTCCAGGTCGAGGACAGCGAGCTGCGCGCGCTGTGGCCCGCCGCCGGGCTGACGGGTCCGGGCCGTCCGCCGGACCGTGCGGCTCCGCCGGATCTCGGAAATCCGCTCCGGGAGGGAGCGGTAGCCGTCGGGTCCCATGACGAGGTCCACGTACGGAGCGCGTTCGAGGAGCGCGTTCCCCATGCGTTGCGCCATGCAGCCGGTGACCCCGAGAACCACCTCCGGGCGCGCCTGTTTCAGCCGTTTCAGCTGGGCGACCCGTCCGAGCACGCGGCGCTCCGCGT
Source organism: uncultured Gemmatimonadaceae bacterium (assembly GCA_964532325.1). Classification (GTDB taxonomy): domain Bacteria; phylum Gemmatimonadota; class Gemmatimonadetes; order Longimicrobiales; family Gaopeijiaceae; genus JAAXGI01. The sequence goes on from CAZHGS010000003.1 coordinate 151,240, forward strand.
GTTCGCGGATCGCGCATGTGTTGACGAGCACCAGGTCGGCTTGGGCCGGCTCGCGGACCAGTTCGTATCCGCTCGAGCTGAGGATCCCCTCCATCAGCTCCCCGTCAGCCACATTCATCTGGCACCCGTAGGTCTCGACGTACGCGCGCCGCGGGGGGGCTCCGATCGTCTCCATGACCCTAATTGAAGTGCGCCGGCCCGCTGAGATCAATAGCGAGATCGCCATCAGCCCGGACCAGCCGCCCCTCCTGGAGGACGGGTGCTGCGGGACCGCGGGCCGGGAGAGCATCCGATCCGTCCCGGAGCGGGACGCCCCGCCGGGTACGTACCCGAACGCGCAGGTAGTCTCCCGTGAGCGCCGTTCCCTTCCCTCCCTCGAGGACGACGCGGGCGGCCGATCCCGCACGCGCCAGCCGGTAGATCCGCCCCTTCTCCTCAGCCAACAGGCGCAGCTCGCGCGCCCTCTCCCCCCTGACCCGCTCCGGGACGGGCCGCTCGGGCCCCGCGTCGGCCGCCGGAGTTCCGCGCCGGGGCGAGAAGGGGAACACATGCAGATAGGTGAAGGGAAGCTCCTCGACCAGCGCGCGCGTCGCCTCGTGATCCGCTTCGGTCTCCCCCGGGAATCCAGTGATGATGTCGGCGCCGAGCCCGAGCACCCCGAACCGTTCCGCGATCTCGAGCGCCCGGGACCGGTACGCCTCCCTCGTGTGCCACCGGCGCATCCTCTGGAGCACCGGATCGGCGCCGCTCTGCAGCGGCATGTGCAGGTGCCGCGCTAGGCGCCCGCCCGAGGACTCGAGGAGCCTCAGGAGTAGATCGTCCACCTCGGTTGCCTCGATGCTCCCGAGGCGGAAACGCACCCCCGGGACCTCGTCGAGGAGGCGAGCCACCAGCATCGAGAGGGTGGCGGCGGGTTGGAGGTCCCGCCCGTAGTGGCCGATGTGGATCCCCGTGATCACAAGCTCCGGATGCGTCCGGGAGAGGGCGTGGGCCTCGGCGACGACCTCGTCGGCGGGGCGTGAGCGACTCCTGCCCCGGGCAAGCCGGGTCGCACAGAATGAGCACCGCCGGTCGCAGCCGTCCTGCACCTTGAGCCAGGCCCGCGAGGCGCCCTCGCGCCGGAGCAGGACCTCGGCACCAACCGGCTCCTGGTCCACCCGCTCGAGCGCCCCCCGAAGTCCGAGCTGGACGAGGGGGCGGCCGAGCCGGTCCGCGGCACCCGCCACCTCCGTCGGGTCGTGTCCGGCGACGACGCCGGCCACCTCCGGCATTGCCCGGTAGTCCCTCCCGCGAAGCGCGGCGGAGCAGCCGACGACGAGGATCGGAACGCCCGGGGTGTTGCGCCGGACCCGCCGGACGTAGCGCCGCGCATCCGCATCGGCCTGGTTCGTGACCGTGCAGGTATTGACGACCACGAGATCCGCCGGACCGGACGTCGGAACCGCTCGTCCCCCGCGCGCCTCGATCTCCTGGCGCATCCGCTCCGTGTCGTACTGGTTCGTCTTGCACCCGAAGGTGCGGAATGCGACCCGAAGTTCCGGCATCGTCCGCGCCTGGACGGCACCGACTGCGCCTTCACCCGCTCGCGACACGTACGGTAACGGCAAGCAGGGAAACGTCTTCCTCGATCGGGCCCGCGGTGCGCCGACCCCGCTCGTAGCCGAGCTCGAGTCTCGCCAAGGGCTGGTCCCCGGCATCCACGAGGTTCAGGCCGAACCCACCGGTGAGCACGAACTCTGAAGCTGCTGCACCTGCCGATTTGAAGGGGAGCGCCCGATGCCGCGCACCGACCCGGAGGGGGAGGGCCCTACCGAACAGCGAGGTGCCGGCCCACTCGAGCCCCCCTCCGTAGCTCCAGGCGGCCTCCCGGCTCTCCCCGGTCCGGAGATCGGCTCCCGCATCGGTCCAGTCCGCATAGCTGAGCCCGGCATGAACGGAGAGGCCGGTCAGGAGGTTCGCCGTCCCGCCCAAGCGGACCTCGAGGGGGATCCGGTAGACCCCCTCCTCCGACTGTCCGTCGGTCGAGGGGCTGAGGACCAGAGCGTCGGACCAGGAGAGAGCGCCGCTGACCCGGACGAGCGGGCCGGGATTCCAACTGGCCCCGGCCCCGGCCACAAGTCCCGACGCCCTGAGCCGGCTCCCGGTCTCGAACGGCTCGACCCCGATTCCCACGTCCTCCGTGTCGAGTAGGAGGGAGAAGCGCCTCTCGGTCACCCCCACATAGGTGCCGACCGTCACGCCGACCGCGAAGACTTCGCGGACGGCCCGCGACCAGCCCAGCGACGCGCGGCCGATGCTCCCTGTCGAGGTGAAGCGATGCAGGGCGCCGACGGATCGGCCGCCGAGCAGCAGCGTCTCCTCGGACCGGATCTCAAACTCCTGGTCCAGAAAGCTGTCCAGATACACCGCGAAGACATTGCCGGCGTAGGGATACGAGGCGGAGATCGCCGGGAACCGGGTGTGGCGGGCCGCAGCGCCATCGGTCAGCGTGGCACTTGAGCTCTGGAAGGTCACGGCCGCCGTCGAGATCACCGCCTGTGCACCTGCAGCAGGATCGCGGCCAAGCAGGTGCGCCCCCGAGAGTCCGACCCCGACCGAGCCGAGTGCGCGGGCGCGGGCATCGAGCGGCTCCACGGGGAGGCCGAGCCCGTCGGCCGCGAGGAGCGACTGGCCGAGGGCGGGGGTCGGGACACCCTGCGCGAGGATGAGCCCGGCAACCCCCGCGAAGAGGGCTGGTAGGACGTGCGTCCAGGGCCGCGACGGCAGGAATCCCCTCATGGCAGCACGACGCCCCCCGAGACGTTCAGGATCATGCGGAGCGACGGTGCCAGCTCCGTGCCCGGCCCGTAGAAAGATAGGACCTCGACGCCTTGCGGTTCGGGAGCCACAAGGAGGGCGACGGTGGCCGGCTCCGCGTCTTCCCCAGCGCTTCCCGCCGCCCCGACGCCCCTCAGGAAACTGGTCATCGGGATCTCGTAGACCGATCCGGCTCCAGTGCTGAAGTACTCCGGGGGGATCGCTTCGAGCGGCTCGTGCACGGGCAGCGCGAGGGGAGAACGGGGAAGCCGTGCGGGACTCAGGACGGGCCTCATCTCTAGGGAGACGCTACTCCGTGGCGCGAAGGCGGACGAGGGTGGCGGATGGGTGTGAAGTACCAGCGCGGCGTAGATGATCCCGTCGGGCTCGACCGGGAGCGGACACTCTACGCGCCCGCAGGCCTCGGGACCCGGATCCACCGTCTCAGGCAGCCCCACGCGGAAGGTCGCCCGCTCCGCCGGGACGCCCCCGATCCGGAACGCGCCCGGGGCTGACGGAGGCTCCGGCGTATACACGAACGTTGACGTGCCGTCGGTGATGTCGACGACCACGACCGTGTCCGGATTCACCGAGGAGCGGACCCGGACCCGGAATACGACGCTCGAGAGATTCAGCAGCGATCCGTCCGTCGTCGTCCGGACCCTGAGACCCCGTTCCGGCCGCTCCGGATCGGTCCACTCGGCGACGGTTACCGAGTCGAGGGGCACTGTGAGGGTGTCCGTCACTGCCGGTGCCCAGTCGAAGGTGCCGAGCGGGCGCGTGGGCCCGCCTCCGGGCTCGGGCCAAGACATCGAGCCCCCGAGGGTATCGGCGGCGAGTTCCCACGTTGCGGTAGCGGGATCCCAGCCGGTGAGCACGGCCTCCGCCTCGAGGTCGAACGACGAGGTGACCGCCACGCCGGTCGTATCCCACCTGAGGACCACCTCACCCCGGACGGCGTGGAAGTCCGTGTCGGTCTGGGCACCGGATGTGGCGCCGGGCGGAAGAACGGAGATCGCGGCTGGGAGTTCGCCGAACCGGACCATGAGGTGGGCATCGAGCTCCTCTGCCCACCTGCTCGCGACAATCGGCCGGGCAAGCTCGGCGGCGGATCCGAAACCCAGATGGGATCTCAGCTCGGAAGCAAACGCCTCGAAAGGAAGCCGCACCTCGACCGTCTCGGCGCGGATCGGGATCCTCTCCCCACTCACGACCGTCGGAGAAACGTCTTCGCACGCCGGAGCAGCCGCAAGAAGGAGTAGCGCTGACGCCCCCCGCACCCGACTTGACATCAACAAGAACTCCTGAACGCCCGTTCGTTCGGCGGCCCGGATCGTCCGTGCCGGGCCCTCACCCCGCCCGACCGGTCATGGAAGCCAGACCCGCGGGAGCCGGGGGGAGAGGCGGGTGAGTATCTCATGGGTGATGGTTCCCGAGACGCGAGCAACGTCCGTGAGCGTGATCCGCTCCCCCCCGTCCTCCCCAACTATCGTGACCTGCGCGCCCACCCCCGCGGACGGCCCCGGAACGCCGGTGATGTCTACCACTGTCATCCCCATGGAGATCCGCCCGATGATGGGAACTCTCCGGCCACCGACAATCACCTCGCCCCCGCTCCCGAGCGCCCTCGGAATCCCGTCTCCGTAACCGATGGCGACCGTCGCCCAGCGCTCGTACCGGGAGGACGTGTACGTCGCACCGTAGCCCAGCGTCGTGCCCGCCGGAACATCGCGGACGAGAACGATCCGGGATCGTACCGTCACAACGCTCTCCGGGTCCTCAACCCCCGGCCACCGCCTCGCACCGTAGAGGAAGATGCCAGGCCGGACCAGATCACCCGCCAGCTCCGGACTCCGGACAAGGGCAGAGGAGTTGCACACGTGTTCCATCCGTCGTCCGGGGCTACGGCGGCGAAGCTCGCCGACGGCGGCCCGGAAGCGTTCGACCTGCTCGAAGATCGCGCGCGATCCGAAGTCCGCAGCAGAATGGAAGTGCGTATAGACGCCCTCCCACTCGATCTCCCCATCGTGAGCTGCGTGGAGGCACGCACCCCACTCGTCCGCGCGCCTCCAGTCAAAGCCGGCGCGGCCCATCCCCGTATCGATCTCGACGTGAATATGCGCCCGGCAGCCCGCCCGCCGGGCTGCGCGGGTCACATCTCCAACCGCATCGGGGGAGGAGATGCTGAGCCTCATGCCTGCGGCCACGGCCAGATCCACCTCCGACGGCGGAACGGGCGCCATGACGAGCACGGGACGGTCGATTCCGAATGATCCGAGCGCCATGCCCTCCTCGACCGTCTCAACCCCGTAGCCCCATGGACCGAGTGGCTCGAGCGTTTCGACGACACGCCTCATCCCGAGCCCGTAGCCGTTCGCTTTGACGACCGGAAGGATCCCGGGACCGGAACCCACGATTGTGCGAATGCGCCTGTAGTTCCGTTTCAGGGCGGACGAACGAATCTCCACCCACGCTCGTGACCGGGGCTCAGGTGCCGATCCCGTTGACGTCGACGGGGCATTCTTGGTCACTGACTACCGGCGCCGCTGCGATGAACGGACCGCGCCGTCACGGAATGAACGGTCGGCATTCGACCAGCGCCGACTTGCCGAGGACATCGAGGCTGCACACGGACAGCTCGAACCCGTAGGCGTCCGTGAGCCGGATCGGTCATGCCATCCGGGAGCTGAGAGGGTGTTGCCGTCCCTGACCAATGGAGATGTTGGCTGCATACGGGTAGGTCCTGTCATGCGTGTCCCAGACCGGATGCAGCAGACCGAGGAGCCCCGGAAGGCACCCCTTGCTCGCGGAAGACACGGCTGACCCGCTGCCGGATACGGTGGCGCGGCGTGCTCGGCAGCTGACGACGACGCGGAGGGGTGGACTGAACGTTCCCCGTGCCCCCCGGTCGTCGCCTCTCCTCCCTTCCAAATCATGTCCTCTCTCCTTCCTGTCATGCCTCCCTAACTCCCGCCCCCTTCAACAATTCCTACAGCAGCAGGTGTCCCGCCCATCTCGGCAGAGGGGGCCGGGGCCATAAGCGCGCCACCATCGCCATAGCCCACAAGATGCCGCGCGTCATCTGCGCCGTGTTGACATCCAGGAACCCGTACCGAGACCCGGAGACCGATTACGAAGCACCCATGGTCAAACAAAACGCGGAGCGCTGGATCCGGATGCTGACCAAACACGGTATCGATCCCACCACCGGTGAGATCGGGGAACCGGTCCACGCCTGACCGCCTCCGGTGCAACCCGTTCGAGCGGCGCACGTCCTGCGCGGGGAGGCCTCTCCGAGCCCATCGTTGGACCTCACGCACCATCACTCACACGGCCCACTCATCTCGGATGCCCCCCTCCATCCGACAGGACCCGTGCGCCCGGTACCCTGAAACTGTTACACAGCAAACGAGTAGGACTACCCCACTTTTCCGGGAATTGCAAACGCGGAACATCGCATGGGCGCGGGAGCATGCAGTTGCAGGAGAATGTCGCCCGAACACGGAATCGACAGCGGCCTCAATGACAACTATGGGTTGCTTGAACCCGACTGCGGGCTGACCAAGAGTGTCCGGGCGGCCACGGACAACAGCCCTTGCAGTCGTATGGTCCGGGGGGAGTACCCGCATTGCCCGTAGAGCCCCGGCCACCGAGATGACATCTGTGGCGACCCGCCCGTCAGGACAGGCCGGAGCACTTGTGGCAGGCCCTGTCCCCTCATCCCGGAGATCCCGATGAGCCGGAATCCTCCCGCCGCGCGCTGCACGCCCCACGAGCCCCCCCTCGGACCGGACGGGCTCTTCCGTACGGAAAGCAGCGTGCTCGACCGGGCACTTGTTCTCGTCCGGTTTCTCCGGCGGGAGTGCGAGTGGGACCGCCGCCAGACCGCCCGCTCCCTCGTCGCCCACCTCGTCGAGGAAGCCCGTGAGACCGTCGGTGCGATCCAAGAGGGTGATCCTGACGCGATCCGTGAGGAACTCGGCGACCTCCTCCTGAACGTGGCCTTCCAGATCGTCGTGGCCGAGGAGGCGGGGACATTCACGGCCGAAGGGGTCGTCGCCACGCTCGAAGGAAAGATGGTCCGGCGGCACCCGGGAATCTTCGGTGCCCGGCCGTCCGTTTCGTGGGAAGCCGTCAAGGCGGAGGAACGGGGCGGGACCGGAAGCGTCCTCGACAACCTCGCCGACGGACTCGATCCCCTTCTCCGCGCCCACCGGCTTCAGGAGCGCGTCTCGGGCGTCGGGTTCGACTGGGAGCAGCCGGAGGACGCGCTCGGGAAGCTCGACGAGGAGATCAGGGAGGTGGAGGCCGCGCTCGGAGAGGCCTCGGCCCCGAGGCTTGAGGAGGAACTCGGCGACCTCCTCTTTTCCGTCGTGAACGTTGCCCGTCTCGCCGGCAATCACGCGGTTTCGGCACTCGCCCGGGCGAACGCGAAGTTTGAGGCGCGCTTCCGGCAGCTTGAGGCACTCGCGGAGGCGCGCGGCACGGCGCTTCCTGGCACCTCCCTGGAGGAACTGGATGCGCTCTGGGATGAGATCAAGGAGGCCGAGCAGGAGGAGACTGACCCCGCCCGGGGTCAGTAGCCCTCCGCACGGTTCACCTCGTTTCTCAGGGGCCGGCCCTCACAGAAGCGCCCCAGGTTGCCGAGGATGAGGTCCACCTGCCGGCGCCAGAAGCCGTGGGTGACAGCGGAGACGTGCGGGGTGATCAGGACGTTGGGGAGTGTCCAGAGCGGGTCGTCGGGCGGGAGCGGCTCCGTCGGAAAGACATCGAGCGCGGCGCCCCGGAGGTGGCCGTCCCGGAGCGCATCGAGGAGCGCCCCGGATTCGACGATCTTTCCGCGCGCCACATTGACGAGAAGCGCACCCCGGGGAAGCAACCGGATCCGCGCCCGGTCGATGAGGTTCCTCGTCTTCGGCGTGTCCGGAACCGCGACAACGAGGACATCGCTCTCGGCGAGCAGTCGCCGGAGGTCCTTCGCACCATAGAGGAGTCGGACCCCGTGCGGATCCACCGGTTTCTCCGGGCGGGAGCGGCGCAGACCGATGACCCTTCGCGCCAGGGGAGCCATCCGCGCCCCGACCTCACGGCCGATCCCGCCGTAGCCGAGGATCCCCACTGTGAGCGCCGATAGTTCCCGGACCGGGGTGTCGGCCTCGAGGAAGGGAGCGTCGTCCCACTCGCCCCGGATCTGCGCGGCGAGCGCGAGGTCGAGTCCGCGCACAAAGTGGAGGACCATCGCCACCACCGTCTCGGCGATCGGGGGGCCGTGGATTCCCGCCGAATTCGTAAAGTGTGCACGGCTCGACAGCATGGCGCCGTAGAGGGAACTGCCCACGCCGGCCGCCCCCGAGTGCACCCACTCGAGAGTTGCCCCGCCAGCGTCGAGAACCGCCTCCGGGATCCCGAACCCGATGTAGACGCGTGCCCTCCTGACCGCCGCAAGGACCTCCGCGCTCGGGGCACCGCCCCCGTCTCCTGAACCGTCAGCCGGGCTCGTCGAGACGTGGAGCTCCCAGCCCTGCGGGAGCGCGGCGGCGAGCTCATCGACGGCCCACCGTGGCATCGCCCATACCGGCCTCCTGTCCTCTAGGTCGAGCACGACGCGGGTCATGGAGCCAGCCGGTTGATAAGCCTCGGGAAGGGGATCAGCTCGCGCACATGCGGCCGGCCCGTGATCCACGCGACCGTCCGTTCGACGCCGAGGCCGAATCCCGAGTGCACGAAACTCCCGTATCTGCGCAGGTCGAGGTACCACCCGTAGGACGCCTCGGGAAGACCCTCCTCAGCGATCCGGGCGCGGAGCCGCCCCAGATCGTCCTCCCGCTGGCTGCCCCCGATGATCTCGCCATAGCCCTCAGGCGCGATCATGTCATTCGAGAGCACTGTCCTCGGATCGTCCGGGTTCTCCTTCATGTAAAAGGCTTTCGCCTCCCGCGGGTAGTCGTGGACCATGACGGGAAGCGCGAACTCCTCGGCGATGAGCGTCTCGTCCGAACCGCGGAGATCCTGCCCCCACTCGACGTCGCTACCCTTCGAGCGTAGGAGCTCCACCGCGTCGGTGTACGAGATGCGCGGAAAGGGGGGCGAGATCCCCTCAAGCCGGGCGGTGTCCCTGCCGAGGCGCCGGAGCGCCTCGCCGCAGCGGTCGAGCACCCTTTCGACAAGGTAGGAGACGAGCCGTTCCTGGAGCCGCATGTTCGCATCCGAGTCGGCGAAGGCGACTTCGGGCTCGGCCATCCAGAATTCCGTCAGGTGCCGCCGCGTCTTCGACTTCTCGGCCCGGAAGGTCGGGCCGAGGCAGTAGACCTTGCGGAAGGCGGGGCACGCCGCTTCCAAGTAGAGTTGGCCCGTCTGGGCCAGGTGCGCCGTCTCGCCGAAGTAGTCCGTCGAGAAGAGCGTTCCCGCCGATTCCCCAATCGCGCCGGTGAGGATCGGCGTGTCGATGCGCGTGAAGTCCTCCCGGTAGAAGAAGTCCTGGATCGCCTGCATCACCTCTGCCCGGACACCGAGAATGGATCTCTGCGTCCGGGAGCGGAGCCAGAGGTGGCGGTGGTCCATCAGGAATTCGACCCCGTGCTCCTTCGGCTGGATTGGATACGGCGCGGCCGGACCCAGGACCCGGAGATCGGTAACGCCGATCTCGTATCCGCCCGGAGAGCGTGGGTCGGAGCGGACCGTGCCCGTGACCTCTACGGTAGTCTCGTGGGCGAGCGCGAGCGCGGCGTCCCACACCTCCGGGGACACCGAGCCCCTGGGCAGGACGCACTGCACACTTCCCGTGCCATCACGGACGACGACGAACGCGACCCTCGCGTGGGCCCGGACCGCCTCGACCCACCCGGACACGGTGACGCGCCCACCGTCCCTTCGGCCCAGCGCCCGGACTTCCGTGTAAGGGTCTCGCCCCATCCTTCGGCTCCTCCCCAAACGGGAGTCGTGGACAGGCGTGCGGGACTGCTCCCGCGCCCACCCGCCCTGGCCTGCCATCCAAGAGGCACCACTCTAACGCGCGTGCCTTCGAGCGGCGAGGAGGCAACCGGAAGCGGCTCCGACGCCGCGCCTCCCGCAAGCCGCTTACTGGGACCGACGGGCGGACGGCTACCCCACCTTCCAGAGCCGGAGCCTCTCCGCGTGGCACTCCTCAAGGATCGAGCGGATCCGCATATTCCGGCGGGAGGTGAGTTCGGGATCCGCCGCTACAGTGGCCCGGGCGAGCCTCTGCGCCTCTGCAAGGAGCGTCTCGTCGGTCCGTAGATCGGCGAAGCGGAGGACGGGAGACCGCCCATGCTGACGGGCCCCGAAGAGATCTCCCTGCCCGCGGATCTCCAGATCCGCGCGCGCGACCGCGAACCCGTCGTGCGTGCGGCAGAGCACACCGAGCCGTTCGGAGGCCTGGACGCTGCGATCGGCAACCAAGATGCAGACTGATTCGTGGCGCCCCCGCCCGACGCGTCCCCGGAGCTGGTGGAGCTGGCTCAGCCCGAACCGGTCCGCGTGCTCGATCACTATGAACGTCGCGTTCGGCACATCGATGCCTACTTCGACGACGGACGTGGCGACCAGAATGTCGGTCTCGCCCTCCCGGAAGGCACGCATCGCCGCATCCCTCTCCTCACCGGAGAGCTGCCCGTGAACAAGACCGAGGCGGCGGTCCGGAAACACCTCAGTCCGGAGGCGGTCGTGTTCCGCAGTCGCCGACCGGAGCGCCAGCGTGTCGGACTCCCCGACCAAGGGAAAGACAAAGTAGCCCTGCCGCCCCTTCCCGAGCTCCTCGGCCACGCGGGCATAGGCTTCACTCCTCCTCTCCGGCCGGCAGAGCGTCGTCTCGACCCTCACACGCCCCGGCGGTACCTCGTCCAGGACGCTAAGGTCCAGATCGCCGTGCAGGACGAGCGCTAGGGAGCGGGGAATCGGCGTCGCCGACATGACGAGAACGTCGGGCCACCCCCCAGGGCCGCCGTGCCCTGCGAGCGCCATCCGCTGCCGGACGCCGAAGCGGTGCTGCTCATCCACGATCACGAGGCCCAACTGCCGGAATTCCACGCCCTCTTGGATGAGCGCGTGCGTTCCGATTGCGATCATGGCGTCCCCGGCCGGGCCGAGCCGGTCGAGTGCGTCCTGCCTCTCACGGGCCGGGACCGAACCGGTGAGGAGCACGTACCGCACGTCGACACCCGCTCGGCCCAGGAACTGCCCCACGGCAGCAGCGTGCTGCTCGGCGAGCAGCTCCGTCGGGACCATCAGCGCGGACTGGTATCCGCTCTCGGCAGCCAGCAGCATCGCGAAGAGAGCCACGAGCGTCTTGCCCGCACCCACATCGCCTTGGAGAAAGCGGTTCATCCGCCGGCGCGAGGTCATGTCGGCTGCGATCTCACCCAGCACACGCGCCTGTGCGCCCGTGAGTTCGAAGGGAAGGCTCGCGTGGAGCGGGCGGATCCACCTGTTGGACCGGCGGAACTCGATCCCCGGCCGCAGCTCTGTTTGCCTTTGCCTGGCGAGCGCCTGGACGAGCTGGAGGAAGAACAGCTCGTCGAAGGCGAGCCGGCGGCGCCCCTCCTCCGGCTCGATCACGGTACCGGGCCGGTGAAGTCGCCGTAGCGCTTCCCCGAGACCGACGAGACCGAGCGCCCTCCGCCGGTCCGGCGGGAGGTACTCCTCCCCGGAGACGTGGGTCAGAAGCCAGTCGAGATTCCTCCCGTAGATCTCCCGGAGCGTCCACTGCGGAACGCCCTCGGCCGCGGGATACGTAACAAAAACTGTCCCGGCACCGGGCAGCTCCACCTCCTCGCCGGATCTCGCGACCACCGAGAATTCGCGGGGATGGATCTGGCGCCCGTGAAAGTGCCTGACGGGGCCCGCCACAAGGAGGAGGTCTCCCTTGCGGAACCGCCGCTCAAGCCACGGCTGGCCGGGCCATGAGCAGGTGATGTACCCGGTCTCGTCCTGCAGGACGAGCTGGAAGATCCGAAGCCCCGAGCGCGTCGGGATGATTCCCTTGGAGCGGACGCGCCCGAGCGCGGTCGCATCCTGGCCGACCGAGAGCGAGCTGATGGGCCGGATCGTGGACGCGTCGTCGTATCTTCGCGGGACGTGGTAGAGGAGATCACGGGCCGTGCCGATGCGGAGCTTCTTCAACGCCTCCGATCGCGCGGGTCCCACGCCCTTGAGAAACTGCACCGGCCGGCCAAGCGGGCCGAGGGACAACGGTTCACCCCTCCCCGAAGATCCCGTCGATAAACGCACCGGCATCGAACCACCCGAGGTCGGTCACCCGCTCCCCGGTTCCCACCAGCTTGACGGGCACCCCCGTTTCCTCCATGAGCGCGACCACGATCCCGCCACGGGCCGAGGAGTCGAGCTTCGCGAGCACGATCCCGGTGAGTCCGAGCACCTCGTGAAAGGCCGAGACCTGCGCGACGGCGTTCTGCCCCACCGTCGCGTCCAGGACGATCAGCGTCTCGTGGGGCGCACCCGGCACACGGCGGGCGATGACGCGCCTCACTTTCCGGAGCTCCTCCATCAGACCGCGGTTCGTGTGGAGCCGTCCCGCCGTGTCGACCAGCACGGCGTTGATCCCCCGTGCCCTGGCCGCTTGGATCGCGTCGAACGCCACGGCCGCCGGATCCCCTCCCTCTCGGCCCCGCACGAAGTCCGCCCCAACCTGGCCGGCCCAGATCTCGAGCTGGCGGATCGCGCCCGCACGGTAGGTGTCGGCCGCGGCAACCAGAACCGACCGGCCGCTCTTCCGGAGGAGGTGGGCGAGCTTCGCCACCGACGTCGTCTTTCCGGTGCCGTTGACTCCGACGACGAGGTAGACCGTGGGCGGTCCCTCCGTGCTCTCCGCGAGCGTGACCCCGCCGCCCGTCCCGAGGATCCCGAGGATCCGCTCGCGAAGCGCGCCGGCCACCCCGGCGGTACCCGCAATCCTGCCCCGGCGGGCTAGGGTCCCGACCGCCTCCACCAGCTCGAATGTCGCCCTCGCCCCGAAGTCCGAAGCGAGAAGCCTCTCCTCAAGCTCTTCGAGCATCTCGGGGTTCACCCCGGCGCGCGCGGCGCGAAGATCGCCGAGTCGAAGCCCGGCGACGCGCCTCCAGAGACCGGGTCCGGCTTTCTCCCGCCCTAAGAGCCGCATCTGCGAGCTTCCCACGGGCGGCGTCCGACCCCGGAGGCCTGCGAGCGGGACCGGAAGCCCCTGAACCGCGCGCGCGTCACCCGAGTCCCACGCGCCGGCGCCCGATCCACTCGGCGCAGAGGAGGAGGAGCAGAAGAAGATAGGGGAGCGGATGCGTCCGGAGTGGCCGCCGCCCCCGCGGCACGCCGGCCGGCTCCAGAGGCCCCGCCGAAACGCCCGCTTCGCCGATCTCTAGCGGAAGCCGGCGAAGCGACGGGACCCAGCTCGACACCTCGACCACGCCGCTGGCGACGACGGAATCGGGGGAGGCACCGCCCGGAGCCCGGACATCGTAGCGGTAGACCCCGGGCTCTACCGGGGGAGTGGTCGCAAGCGCGCCATCAGGGAGGAGCGGTCCGCGGTACCGGGGCAGTTCCGCCCCGGCCGTCCCTTCCGCGGGAACCAGTGTGAGTTCTAGCCCGTCGGGCCGCCCGGAGACCTCCCACCGGAGGCTCTCTCCCCGCTCCTGGAGCCGCGTCTCGGGGCGCACTGCCTCCCCCGCGCCATCTCCCGCCGCCGCGAGAAGCCAGCTCGTCACCCCTCCCCAGAGCCCGCGGTACGCGCGACGCGCCTCCCCGTCCCGCACTCCCCATCGCCAGAACCCCTCGGCGAGCGCGACGGCACGCCGGGACCCCTCGTCCTCGGCAAGAACGAGCACGGGCGCGTCCCCACCGCCGGGACCCTCTGCGTTGAGCGCTACGATGAGCGGCATCGGCTCGGAGAGCGGAAGGACGGTCGAGAGCGGGGGCAGGCTCCCGAGACCGATGCCCGCGAGGAAGGGAGAGAGCGGGGAGGGCGGGAGATCCGTGCGCGCTGCCCATTCGCCGGGAAGCGCTTCTTCGGTCGGGAGGCCTGCGAGCGCTGAGCCAGGCCCCGCTCCCGGGAGGTGAATGGCCCGCGGGTGCCGGGCGAGGACATCGACAAGCCACGGAGGAGGCTCTTCGAGGCCACCCTGTACGGCGAGAATCTCGGCATCACGGAGCCGGTCTGCGAATGTGTCCGGATCCACCGGGACCGCCGGCTCGTTCCCCGTAACGAGTGGGAGGAAGCGCCCGTCGCCGAGCCTCAGGTAGCCCACGCCCTCAAGCCCCGTCACAGCCTCGAGGATCGGGAGGAGGACTCTCGGCTCCCAATCCGGAACGAGGGAGACGAGGACGATCCCGCGGCTGCCCGTCCCGCTTGTCAGCCAGTGCGACCGGAGGTCATCCGGCCCGAAGAGGTCACCCTCGAGTTCCACCCCGACGGTGTAGCGCATCGGGCCCGTTGCGGGAGGGGGAGGCAGCTCGAAGACGAAGTCCGTCTCTTCCCCGTCGGCCGGCATCGGGACGCGTGCGCTGCCGGCAGGCTCGCCCCCCGCCCGGATCTCGATCGCGACCGAGTCGCCCGGAAGGCCTCCCTCGCCGAAGAGACCCACCCGGGCCGTCACGCCGGCGCCCGCGGGAACCGCGGCCGGGAGTGCGAACTCCCCGATCCCCACGTTCCGCGTACGTTCGCCCACCCGCTCGAGCCGGACCGGGACGGGGGCCTCGTTGACGAGCCGCCGGATCTCGTCGCGTGGGCGGCGGAGGCTCGAGAGGATCAGGACCGAGTCAGCGCCGCCCTCGGCAAGGCGCGAGACGCCCACTCCGAGCGCCGCGATCGGAGCCCGGGGCGCACGCGTCGCGAGAACTTCCCCGCTCACCCCCTCGATGCCCCCCTCCCCCGCCAAGGCGAGTGCGAGGCGGGTGCCCGACGCCTCCGCATCGAGCGCACGGCTCACGAGGTCGTTCCAGAGCGTCGCGCCCCCGGGCCCTGGAAGGGAGAGCGAGAAGTCCGGATCCACGACGAGCCAGTGGCCCCGGTCCGGAGCGGCCCGGTCGGGATCCTCGCCCGGAACGACCGGATTGAAGAGGAGGAGGGTCACGACCAGGAGGCTTCCCACCCGGAGTAGGAGAAGGAGATGTCGGCCCGGCAGGTGGGAGGGACCGGCTCTGGCATAGAGGACGGCGGCAAGGAGGATGCCGCCGAGACTGATTGCGCCCGTGACCCAGAGGAGAGGGGTCAAGTCACGCGCCCGGCCGGTTCCCGCTGTCCCGGCTCCGCGGCCGGCCAGCGCGGCTCACCGCCGGATTGCCGGGGCGGCCTCTGGCTCGGGTGTCTGCGCCTGCGCGACCCGGAGGACCGCCGTGCCCGGGACCGTGCGGAGGATCGCGAGCCGCTCCTTGAGCTCCGCTGCCCACCGGTCCCGTTCGAGGCGCGGGATCGGGTCCCCCGTCGGGATGTCCGCCAAGGTGAGCGGGTCGATCGGTGAGCCCCTCCGGTGCAACTCGTAGTGTAGGTGAGGACCCGTGGCGAGCCCGGTCATCCCGACTTCCCCGATCGTCTGGCCCTGAGCGACCCTGCTCCCGACGCGGACCGTGGCCACGCTCAGGTGGGCATAGCGCGTCGTGTATTCTTCGCCGTGCCTGATCTCGACGAAGATACCGTAGCCGCCGTTTCGCCCACTGTAAGTCACCACGCCATCAGCCGTGGCCATCACAGGCGTCCCCGTCGCCGCCGCGTAGTCCACCCCGACATGCGGCCTGGATACCCTGAGGATGGGATGGAACCGGTTGCGGCTGAAGCGTGAAGAGATCCGGAGAAACTCGACCGGCGCCCGGATGAACGCCGCCCGGGTCGACTCCCCGTCTAGGTCGTAGTAGCCGCCGTCACCGTCGCCGTGCACATCGAACCAGACGGCGTGGAGTGGCCGGTCCCCATTCACAAGTTCTGCCGCGAGGATCCGCGCGGAGCGCATGCTTCCGTTGGGACGGACCTCGCGTTCGAGGACCACTCGGTAGGTGTCGCCGGGCTGGCTCTGGCGGGAGAAGTCCATCGACCAGCGGAAGACGCGGTCAAGAAGGCCGATGATCTGTTCCCGGCCATTCTCGGGAACGTCGGCCAGCCCGGCGTTGCGCATCACCGAGGTCCAGAGGCTCGTGTCGATCAACCCGCCCACCGCAAGAGTGTCGGTCCGCACGGGTGTGACCACGAGTGCGGACTGCCATCCCCAGGGGCGGGGATCGATCCGGACCAGCGCGTCGTCCGAGTGCTGCACCTCGATCCCGAGGACCCGGCGGGTGTCCCGCACGTAGCGGATGCGGACCTCGGTGTTCTCGGGGAGGCGCGAGGGGCTGGCGTGCCGCTCTATCGCGGCCACGACCTCATTCTGGATCGGTTCCGGCAGGTTGCTCTCGCGGAGGAGGGGCCCGAGAAACCTGCCGGACTCGAGCGTCAGGACCTCTGTCTTCTCCGCGGAGGCCACCTCGAGGGGATCGAGAATCCCGGCATCAGGCGTGGAATCGTACTCCGGTGCGAGCCCTACTGCACCAATCCCGAGAAGCCCGCCCATTCCGGCGAGAAGATGGGTACGGCTTCGGACCAGTGCCAGGAGTCGGTGCATCGCAGCAATGCCCTCGATTGTGGATCCGCTCTCTGGCCGCGCCCGGAACCGCCTTCCGGGGCGACCACCGGACCCGGAAGGTGGCGAACGGGAGTCTGTCAGTCCATCTGCCGACGGATGAACGTGGGAATGTCTAGCTCGTCGATCTGGCCCCGGTCAATCGTTTTCTTCTGGGGCCGCCTGAGCGGAACGACCTTCCGGTCGCCCGCGGGAGCACCCACCTGCGCGGCCATCTGCCCATGGCCGGGACCAGCCTGACTCTCGCTGCCAGCCCAGCCCGGCACCTTCGGGGTCGGACTGATGCGGGCATCGCGAGGGAACGCCTGCGGCGGCATCCAGTCCTGCTCGGCCTCGAATCCGGTCGCGATAACCGTGACCCGGATCTGCCCGTCGAGTGCCTCGTCGTGGACGGCGCCGAAGATGATCTCGGCCTCGTCGCCCGCCTCGTCTCGAACAATCGTAGAGATTTCCGCCACTTCGTCAATAGCTAAGTCCGTTCCGCCGGTGATGTTGATGAGCACTCCGCCCGCGCCGCGGATCGAGACGTTGTCCAATAACGGAGACGAGAGCGCTTCCTGTGCTGCCTCGACCGCCCGGCTCTGACCCTCGCCGACGCCACAGCACATGAGCGCCGCGCCCCGGCAGGCGAGGATCGTGCGCACGTCGGCGAAGTCCACATTCACTTCTCCGTTCACCCGGATCAGGTCCGTGATGCCCTGCGTCGCGTGGAGGAGAACCTCGTCGGCCTTCTTGAGTGCGTCCCTAAAGGAGGTTCCCTTGCCCACAACCGAGAGGAGCCGGTCGTTCTGCACGACGATCATGGTGTCGACGATGCGCTCGAGTTCGGCGAGCCCTTGGTTCGCCTGTCGCATCCGCTTCGGCCCCTCGAAGGAGAAGGGGCGCGTCACGATCGCGATCGTCAGGGCTCCGAGCTCCTTGGCCATCTCGCCGATGACGGGAGCAGCCCCGGTGCCGGTGCCGCCTCCCATCCCGGCCGTGATGAAGACGAGGTCCGCTCCATCGAGCAGCGAGCGCACCTCCTCTTCCGACTCGGCGATCGCCTGTCGGCCGATCTCCGGCCGGGAACCGGCACCGAGCCCGCGCGTGAGCTTCTTTCCGAGCTGAATGGCGTAGTGGGCGCGGGAGCTCTCAAGGGCCTGCGCGTCCGTGTTCGCCGAGACGAACTCGACTCCCTCGAGCTCTTCGTCCACCATGCGGTTGACCGCGTTGCCGCCCGCTCCACCAACTCCGATCACGGTCATCACGGCGTTCCTGACCGGCGTGTCCTCGAATTCGAAGATCATGATCTCTCCCTCCTCCTCCGTTTGGGGATCCAGCCCTCTCTCAGTGTCGGGGACCGCAGTCCACTCGTTGGTGTCCGGCAGCCCTGGGCAGGCCGCGCGGAACAGCGCTATCTCGTCAGAAGAATTCGCGGATCCATCGCCAGATCCGCCCGCTAAGGGAGGGCGGCGATACCTTCTCCCCCCTCTCGTGTACGATGTCCAGCCAGTGAAGGCAGAGGCCCGTCGCCGTCGCGAACCGCGGACGCTGGACCGACTCCGCCAGTCCGCCAAGACCCGCTGGCGTTCCCAACCGTACCGGGCAGGAGAAGACTCTGGAGGCGAGATCGACGATCCCCTTGAGCGCCGCCGATCCGCCGGTCAGGACCACACCAGCCCCGAGCTCGCCAAGAAGCCCCTCCTTCTCAAGTTCCCGGTGCACGAGCCCGAAGAGCTCGTCCAGCCGCTCTTCAACGATGTGAGCCATCAGCTCGACGGAGACCTCCCGCGTCTGGCCGGGGCTCGGGCTGGCGATCTCCACCGTCTCCTTCGGGTCGGCGAGCTGGACGGAGGCGACCGCGTGGAGCGCCTTGGCCCTCTCCGCCTCCGCAAAGGTGACGGCGAGGCCCTTGACCAGGTCACGCGTCACCGTGCTGCCCCCGATGGCGAGGATCCCGACGTGGCGAATCTGGCCATCGCGGTAGACCACGAGCTCCGTCGTAGATCCCCCGATGCCCACCATCGCCACCCCCACCTCCTTCTCGTCCTCGGAGAGAACGGCGCGCGCCGCCGCCAGCGGAGCCGGAACGAGCGACCGGATCCCGTAGCCGGCCTTCGACACGGCCTTCCGGATGTTCCTAGCCACCGACGAGGAGCAGCTCGTCAGGAAGACGTCGGCCTCGAGCCGCACGCCCGACATTCCGACCGGATCGGTGATCCCGCCCTGGCCGTCGACGAGGTACTCCTGGGCGACCTCGTGCAGGAATGCCCGGTCGGAAGACAGCGCGACGGCCCTCGCCACCCTGTGAACTTCGGCCACGTCCTCGCGCGTGATCTCCTCGTCCCCGAGCGCCACAACCCCGAGAGAGGACTGGATGCGCAGGTGGTCACCGCCGATTCCGACCCAGAGAGGCCCGAGCGCGACCCCGGCCATGAGTTCGGCCTCCCGCATCGCGCTCCGGACCGCAGCGGCCGCCTCGTCGATGTGTGCCACGACCTCGCGCCGGATCCCGCCCGACCGGGCTTGGCCGACCCCCACGATCTCAAGATGGGGCCTGCGACCGGGCTCGCCGTCGGGAACGGCGATGACCGCGCAGGTCTTCGTCGTTCCGATATCGAGGCCGGCAACGGGATTTCCTTTCACGCTCCACCCCCCTGGTTCGCCCGCGCGTCCACGAAATGCAATACGATCTGGCCCTGGAACCGGAGGTCCACCCGGCCCGGGATCCGATCCGGCGTCCTTCGGAGCGCATCGCGAAGGACGCGGCTGGCCTCCCTCAGGTGGCCCGGCCCGAGCGGCGCCCGGTAGTGGATCGCGACGCGCGGCTCACCGAGGTGGAGCAGGATGTCACCGCCCGCGTCAATGCTCGCCTCCGACACCAAGGCGAAGCTCGCCGGATCCATCTCCCTGAGCCGGGCAAGCTCGGAGGTGAGCCGCCGCAGCTGTGCGGGGGTGAGCTCGACCCGCTCGCCGGGCGCGTCCAGGCTGGCCTGGAGGAGAGGGAGGTCGAGCCGCCGGGCGACCTCGTGCATCGGAAGCAGGCGGGCGTCGGCGTCGACGGGTGTGAGCACAGGTGCCGGGAGGAAGGCCACGGGCCGACGCTCCTCGAGCTCGATGATGAGTCCGTCCGGAAGCTCGCGGCGCACCTCGACCGTCCGGACGAGGGGGTGGGCGGCGAGCCGCGCTTTCGTGGCCGAGAGGTCGTCCCAGACGTTCGCCCGGGGCCGGAGCGCCGCTTGGGAGAGGACCGCGGCATGCGTGAGATTCTCCATCCCGAGAACCTCGACGTCCTGGATGCGGAAGTACTCGAGCCCGACAAGTGCGGTCCGGATTTCCGGAACGCCAACAAGGAGGAGGAGACCGAGCGTCACAGCCGGAAAGAAGCGGGCGCGGCTATGCATCGTCGCCTCCGCCCCGCCTCGCGCGGAGCCTCTCGACGAGCGCCGGTCCGACCTCTCCGATCGAGCCCGCTCCCAGCGTCAGGCAAAGGTCGCCCGGGCGAAGCGCCTCGGCGAGGGCAGCGGGCAGCGAGTCGACCTCGCGGTGGAACCGGACCTCCGGCGAACGCTCCGGAACGTCCGCGGACGCCTGTTCGACGGCGCGGGCCACGAATTCTCCATCGATCCCGGGGATCGGAGACTCCCGAGCCGCGTAGATCTCGGTGATCCACACCGCGTCGGCACCGGCAAGCGCCGAGGCGAACGCTCTGGCGAAGTCCCGGGTGCGGGTGAAGAGGTGAGGCTGGAAGACGGAGACGAGGCGGCAGTCCGGAAAACTCGTCCGGGCGGCGGCAATCGCCGCACCCACTTCCCTCGGATGATGCGCGTAGTCATCGACGACCGTGACGCCCGCCACCGTGCCCAGCCGCTGGAATCGCCGGACGACGCCGGAAAAGTCGCGGAGCGAGGCGCGGATTGCCTGCCAGCTCACCCCGAGCGAGCGGGTAGCGGCAGCCGCGGCCAACGCGTTCTTGGCGTTGTGCCGGCCGGCGATCCCGATCTCGAGGACGCCGCGGCGCCGACCGTCCTCGACGATCCGCGTACGGCTCCCGGCGGCGCTGTGCGAGAGATCCCGCCCCCGGAGCTGGCTCCCGGGCGAGAACCCGAAGGTGCGCGGGGGCGACCCGAGCCAAGGGATGAGCGACGCGGCCCCCGGATCGTCCGCGCAGACGAGCACCCGGCCACCCCGGGCCACCCCGGCGAGGAACCCTAGGAAGCCCTCGCGCACACCCGCTATGTCGCCGTAGGTGTCGAGGTGATCAGCGTCTACATTCGTCACGACCGCGAGGGACGGACACAGGTGATGGAAGGAGCGATCGTACTCGTCGGCCTCCACGACGAAGAGGTCATCGCCGCCGGGGCGGAGGTGGCCGTCCCACTCCGGGACCCACCCGCCCGCGAACCCCGTGGGGTCGCGCCCGGCCCGCACCAGGATCTCGGTGATCATGGCCGTCGTCGTCGTCTTCCCGTGCGTTCCCGAGACAGCAACCACGCGACCGGCGCTGACCCAGGCGCCGAGCGCCTCGGCCCGCTTCCACACGGGGATCCCCGCCCGGGCCGCCGCCACGATCTCCGGATGGTCGGCCGGGATCGCCGAAGAGACGACGAGCGCTCCGGCACCGTCCAGATGGGCCGCCCCATGTTCTGGATATACATGGACCCCGAGGCGCTTGAGGGGCCGGACCGATTCTCCCGGAGCGAGATCGCACCCGCTGACCCGCCCGCCCCGGCGTGCAACGGCCTCTGCAAGGGCGCACATCCCCGCCCCGCCGATCCCCATGAAGTGCAGGTTCCGCCCCGCCAACCGGTCCCGCGACCAGCCCGGCCCGGTGGACCCGGGTCCCGTCGGCCGTGCCATCACTGGGCGACCCCAACGGCGTGGGCTGCCAACCCCGCGGCCGGTTTCGGGAGGAGCTTCGCGATCGAGGCGGCGATTTCGCGGGCGGCGAACGGCCGGCCCCGCCTCCGGGCGGCGGCGGCCATCTCTTCGCGCAGGCGGCGGTCGCGGAGGAGCGGGTCGAGGAGCGACCAGAGATCTGCCCCCGTCGCGTTCTCCTCCCGGAGGTGGAGCGCAGCACCGGCATCGCGTAGCGCCAGCGCATTTCTCGTCTGATGGTCCGCGACCGCCGTTGGAAGCGGCACGAGCACGGACGGGACACCGCAGGCCAGCAACTCCGATGTGGTCATCGCCCCTGCACGGCTCACCGCCACCTCGGCGAGCGAGAGGGCAAGCGGCATCTCGTCGGTGTAGGCGACCGCCCGCACCCATGGGGGGGACCCTCTCGCCTCGAGCTCCGCCTCCACCTCCGGGAGTTCCGAGAGCCCGGTGACCCAGAAGAACTCGAGCCCGGCGGGCCGCTCGAGCTCGCCCGCCTGGACGCCGTGCACCGCCTCGAGAACGATCCGGTTGAGCGCCCTCGACCCCTGGCTGCCACCCGTCACGAGAACGATCCGGCTCGCCGGATTGACGCCGAGCACCGCCGCAGCCTCGCGCCGCGGCGGACGGACGGGCGGGCGGATCGGGTTGCCCGAAAATGCGGCTCTCCGCCGGGCCGCGCGCGGGAGCGCCCGGAGCGCCTCGGGAAAGGCCAGGTGGATCTCCCGTGCGTGGGGGGCCAGGACCCGGGTGGTGACGCCGGGGAGCGAGTTCTGCTCCTGCAGCACGAGCCGGGTCCGTGTGAGGATGGCCGCGAGGCCGGCCGGCCCGCCCGCATACCCCCCGGTGACCACTGCCAGCTGGGGCCTCACCCGCCGGAAGGCCTCGGCCACCTGCCCCGTCGCCCGCGCCATGAGGGCCAGCACCCCGAGGTTCGGGCGGAAGGGGCCCCTGCGAAGCCCCTCGACGCGGACCAAGAGGTGTCTCAGACCGCGCTCGGGGAGGATCCTCGCCTCGATCCCCCGCTCGGCACCGACGAAGAGGGACATTACATCGGGCCGTCGCTCCTCGAGCGCGGCGGCGAGGGCGAGTGCCGGGTAGAGATGCCCTCCCGTGCCGCCTCCCGAGAAGACGACCACCGGCGGCCGGTTCACGTCCCCGCCGCCCCGGCCACGGGGCGGACCCGGGCCACCGCGAGGAGTATACCGATCCCCGCCATCGTGACGAGGAGGTTCGAGCGCCCGTAGGAGACGAGCGGAAGCGGGAGCCCCGTCGGAGGGACGAGCCCCAAACCGACGCCCATGTGGAGGAAGGCGTGGAGGGCGAGTATGCTCGTGATGCCGGTGGCGAGCAGCTGGCCGAACCGGTCGGTGGCACCCGCCGCGATCCGGTACCCGATGAACAAAATCGTCATGTAGAGGCCGAGCAGGATCCCAACGCCCAGGAGCCCCCACTCCTCGCCGATCATCGAGAAGATGAAGTCGTTGTGCGGCTCGGGAACGAACCCGAATTTCTGGCGTCCCTCTCCGAATCCCCTGCCCGCGATGCCGCCCGACCCGAGCGCGATGAGGGACTGGTACACCTGGTAGCCGGCCCCCTCGGCATGCGTGGCAAGATCGCGGAAGGCGAGGATCCGCGCCCGCCGGGTCGCCGTGCCGAGCAGCAGCGCACCCACCGGGGCGAGGAGCACGCCGAGGAAGACGAAGTGGCCGATGCGGGCTCCGCCCACGAAGAGCGTGATCGCCGCGCCGGCTCCGACGACAAAGGCCGTCGAGAGGTCGGGCTCAAGCACAATCGGGACGAGGAGTACCGCCCACACCAGGAGAAAGGGAAGCATCCCCCGTGAGAGGCTACGGAACCGGTGTTGCCCCGCGACAGCTATGTGGGCCGTCCAGACCACTATCGCGAGCTTGGCGAGTTCCGATGGCTGGAAGCGGAACCCGGGGAGCTCAAGCCACCGTCGCGCGCCGTTGATCTCGGGCGCAATGGCCCGGGCGGCCGGGAGGAGGAGTATCACAAGGACCGCGCTCGAGGCGAAGACGAGCGGCCACGCGAACCGACGCCACATCTGGTAGGGGATGCGGGCGCAGACGACGAGCACGACGAGACCCGCGACCGCGCCGACTGCTTGGCGGAGAAGGTAGAATGTGTCGGGTAGCCCCTGCCGCTGGGCCAGGGGAGCCGAGGCCGAGTACAGGTTGACGAGGCCAAAGGAGAGGAGGAGGACAGTGAGAACCGCGAGTACGGGCCGCTCCCAGCTCCCGTGGGAGGCCGAGCCTCCCGCCTCCGGCGTGGCGGGCGCCACGGGCCCGGTCATCGGGCACCCTCTCTGGCCAGCCCGGAGAATCTGGTCCCGCGCTCCTCGTAGCTTTGGAAGAGGTCGAAGGAGGGACATGCGGGAGAGAGGAGGAGCGCGTCGCCCGGAAGGGCGTGCCGCCTAGCCACGGCCACAGCGTCGTCAAGTCCCGCGGCCACCACCACCGGAATCCGGCCGCCGCTCCCCATGCCTCTGCAGAGCGGGCGCGAAAGCTCCTGGGCCCATCGCCCGGCCGCCTCGCCGTAGAGCACGACGGCCCGGGCGGCAGCGCTCCCGAGAGCGGGGACGAGCGGCAGCGGATCCTCCCCCTTGTCCTTCCCCCCGAGGATGAGAACAACGGGGCGGCCGATGCTCTCGAGCGCACTCAGCGTGGCAGTCACATTCGTGGCCTTAGAGTCGTTCACCCAGAGGACACCTCTCCGCTCGGTGATGGGCTCGAGACGGTGCGGGAGGGGGGCGAAGCTCGCGAGGCCGCGGCGCAGACCGGCGGGTGCCGCGCCCGCGAGCCGCGCGGCGAGCGCCGCGGCGAGCGCGTTCATGACGTTGTGCCGTCCGAGCAGCCGAAGCTTGTCGCGGGGGACAAGGGGCTCGTCGGAAGCGTCCGGATCCCGCGGCGCGCCCGCGCGGAGCGTGAGGACCCCGTCGCGGACGAACGCAGAGAGGCGCGCCCGCGCTGGGAGGGGCTCTGCATCCCCGGGCTTGCCGGCGAAGAGATGAAGCTCCCCGACGGCGTCCCCGGCAAGCGCGAGCGCCTCCGTGTCCTCCCCGTTCACGACCCACCGGCTCGCCGCCGTCGCATTGCGGAAGAGCCTCTTCTTGTCCGCGAAGTAGCGGGCCACGTCCCCGTAGCGATCCAGATGGTCCTCCGAGAGGTTCGTCAGGACGCCGATCTCGGGGGAGAACCGCTCGATGCCGGCGAGTTGGAACGAGCTCAGCTCAAGAACCCACCACTCGGCGCGGGGAGAACGGAGCGCGAGCGCGGAGGCCGGAGGTGCGATCCCGCCGCCGACGTTGCCCCCGACGGCCGCGTCGATCCCCGCGGCGCCGAGCAGATGGCCGATCAGCACCGAGGTCGTCGTCTTCCCATTCGTTCCGGTCACGCCGATCAGCGCACCGTTCCGGAAACGCGCAGCGAACTCGGGCTCGGAGATCCAGCGCACACCCCGGGCACGCAGGCGGCGCAGGACGGGAGCGTTTCCGGGAATCCCCGGAGAGGTGACGACGACACCGGCACTGGCGATCCGCCCGAGGTCGTGGCCGCCTAGGTGGACGTCCGCGCCGAGCGCTTCAAGTGCATGGGCGCGGCGCCGCGTGCCGTCATCGTCCGAGTGATCGGAGACGTAGACGCTGCCGTACTTCTCCAGGGCGAGCCGGGCCGCCGCATGACCGCTCGCGCCGAGGCCGAGGACCGCGACCCCGGGCGGGACGTTCCGGACGGGCGTCCGCGTGGACCCTGCCGCGGCACTCCTCACCGGACCTTCAGGGTGCTGAGTGCGACAAGTGCCGAGAGGACCCCGAGGATCCAGAACCGCACGACCACCTGCGACTCGGCCCACCCTGCCTTCTCGAAGTGGTGATGCAGGGGAGCCATGAGAAGGATGCGGCGACCGGTACCGCTCTGCCTCCGGGTATACTTGAACCATCCTACCTGGAGGATCACCGAGAGTGCTTCGGCGACGAAGACAGCCCCGACCAGGAGGAGGAGGAACTCGGCCTTGAGAAGGATGGCGAGGACGGCGAGGGCCCCGCCGATCGCGAGCGACCCGGTGTCGCCCATGAACACCTTGGCGGGGTGCGAGTTGAACCAGAGGAATCCGACGGCGCCGCCTGCCAGCGCTGCGGCGAAGATCGCCAGCTCTCCCGAACCGGGGAGGTATAGGAGTCCGAGGTAGGCAGAGGTGTCGATCCGCCCGATCAGGTAGGCGAAGACGGCAAAGGTGGCGAGCGCGATCGCGCCGAGCCCGGCCGCAAGGCCGTCCAGGCCGTCCGACAGGTTCACCGCGTTCGACGTGCCGCACACCACGAGCGCCACAAAGACGACGTAGGCCGGCGGCCAGAAAGCCGCCACCCATCCCTCGAAGAAGGGCACCATCGTCCATGTGGGCGGGATCGACGAGACGGGGCGAAGCAGGAGAAGGAGTCCGAGGGCGAGTCCGAAGGAGAGTTGGCCGAGCAGTTTGTATTTCGCGACAAGCCCGCGCGGCTGGTTGCGGACGATCTTCAGGTAGTCGTCCATGAAGCCGATCGCGCCCATCCAGAGGAGGCCGAGGAGCGCGAGGAGGACAAAGGCGTTTGTCAGCTCGGCCCAGAGCAGCGTCGAGAGCGCGGCCGAGAGAACGATCAGACTCCCCCCCATCGTCGGTGTGCCGGCCTTGCTCAGATGCGCCTCGATCCCGTCCTCCCTGATCACCTGCCCCACCCGACCCAGCTGCAGCCGCCGGATCGTCGCGGGACCCGCCACGAAGACGAGGAGATAGGAGGTTACAACGGCGCCGACCGAACGGAAGGTCAGGTAGCTGAAGACGTTGAAGAGGATATGGACGTCGGCGAACTGGGGGAGGAGGTGGTAGAGCATTCAGCCACCTCCCCCAGAGCAGGCAGCGGGGACGCCGAAGTCGCGCTCGAAGAGGGGCAGCAGCCTCTCGAGGCGGACGCTCCGCGACCCCTTGAGCAGGACGGTCTCGGTGCCGTCAAGCTGGGACCGGAGCGCCTCGTAGCCTCCGTCGACGGTCGGGGACACGACGAGTTCGGGGCCACTCCCCGGCCTAGAGGAGGTATTTCCCCCCGAGGCGGCGGCCGCGAACTCACCCGTCGCGACCAGAACGTCGAGCGGAAGCGACCTGGCCTTCTCCAGCACGTGCCGGTGCAGCTGGCCAGAGTGCTCTCCGAGTTCAAGCATGCTCCCGAGCACGGCTACCTTGCGCGACGGGGCCGCGAGACCCGCGAGAAGCTCGAGCGCCGCAGCGAGGGACTGCGGGTTCGCGTTGTAGCAGTCGAGGATCATCGTGAGCCCCCCGACAGCGCGCATTTCGCCCCGGAAGGGCGCGGGCGTGACCTCGGACGCTCCCGCGATCGCTGCATCCTCCGCGACCCCAAGCAACCGCGCCACGGCGAGGGCGAGGAGCACGTTCCGTGCCCCGTGAAGCCCGGGAAGCCCTGGCCTCAACACGCGCCCGCCAACCTCGATCCGGTAGGTGCCGTCCGGTCCCAGATCGAGTGCGCGGCCCCGCAGTTCGGCGTCGGCGTGCGCCGAGAGCCCAGCCACACGGATGTCCGGACGGATCGCCCGGGCAGCACGGGCGAGCTCCGCGGGCTCATCACCTACGACCGCGATCCCGGAGCCGGCCGCGCCGCGGATGAGATCCAGCTTCTCGTCCAGCACCCCGGCAAGGCTGCCGAGCCCCGTCAGGTGGGCCTCGCTCACTGTAGTCACGACCGCGTGGTCTGGCTGTGCGACGGAGGTGAGAAGGGCGATCTCGCCTGGCTCGCTCGTGCCCACCTCGAGGACGAGCATCTCGGCGTCCATCGGGGCTTCCAGAATCGTTAGCGGAACGCCGATCCGGTTGTTCCGGTTGCCGCGTGTGGCATGCACCCGCCGGGAGGAACGGAGGACACCGAGGAGAAGCTCCTTGACGGTCGTCTTCCCGGAGGACCCCGTGACCGCAACCACGTTGGCACCGAGCGCCCGGCGGCGGTGTTTCGCTAGCTGCCCGAGCGCAGAGAGGGTGTCGGCAACGCGGAAGCACGAGACGCCGCCGACCGTTCCGGGAAGCTCGACCGTCGTGGAAACGACGATGCCCCGCGCACCTTCGCGCACCGCCTGGGCAACGAAGTCGTGGCCATCGAAGCGCGGGCCCCGCAGTGCCACGAAGAGGTCACCGGCACCCACCGCTCGGGAATCGGTGGAGACACGACGATAGGGGGTGGTCCCCGTGTCCGGGTCCCATGCAAGCCCGAGCGCTTCCGAGACGGTCCGGTCCGTCCACCGGAACCGGGTGTTCACGCCGCCCGTCCGGATCCGAGCAGTTCCCGAACCACCGCCCGCTCGTCGAATGCCCGACGCTCGGTCCCGATGATCTGGTATCGTTCGTGTCCCTTGCCGGCGAGGAGAACCACGTCCCCCGGCTCGGCGCACTCGAGCGCACGGGCAATCGCGGCCCGCCGGTTCGTGATCCTCTCGCACGGCGAACCCCGCATGCCCGCGAGAATCTGGTCCACGATGGCCTCGGGGTCCTCTGTGCGGGGATTGTCCGAGGTGACGATCGAGAGATCGGCACCCGTAGCTGCAACACTCCCCATCTTGGCCCGCTTCGTCGGGTCCCGATCCCCTCCGGCACCGAATACGAGGATGATTCGGCCGTGGCAGAGGGGACGCAGGGTATCGAGGACCTGCTCGAGCGCATGAGGCGTGTGCGCGTAGTCCAGAATGACGGGGACGGGGTCTGTCACCGTCACCTCAAGCCGCCCCGCGACGGGCGGGACGTCGGCAAGCGCCTCCGCGGCTGCCTCAAGCGTGAGGTCGGCGAGAAGCGCCGCGCCGATCGCTGAGAGGGCGTTCTCCACATTGAAGCGACCGAGGAGGGGAAGGGAGACCGCCGCCTCATCACCACCCCACCCCACCCGGAAGCGGCTCCCTTCCCCTGACAGCACGACATCCCCGGCTACAAGGTCCGGGAGCGTACCGGATCCCCACGGCGGACGCCCAGCCACAGCCTGGCCCTCGACACGGGTCACGATGAGCCGGGCGTCAATCGCTGGAAGATGAGACCAGGCGGGATCCTCTCCATTCACCACCACCCCGCCACCCTTCCGCATCAGGAAGAGGATCCGCGCCTTGGCCTTTCTGTAGCACTCCATGCTTCCGTGATAGTCGAGATGATCGCGCGTCAGATTCGTCAGCACTGCCACATCGAGGCCCACTCCGTCGAGCCTATGCTGGTCGAGGGCATGTGAGGACGCCTCGACCGTCACCGTCCTCACACCCGCAGTGACCCACTTCCGCATGCGTCCCGATAGTTCGACCGCCCCCGGGGTCGTGAGCCCTTCGGTCCCAGACTCGATCTGCCCGTCCACCCCGACCACGCCCAGCGTCCCGACCGCGACGGAGGGTCCGCTCGCCGCAAGGATGTGGCGGATGAGCAGCGAACAGGTGGTCTTCCCGTTCGTGCCGGTGACGGCCGTCAGATGGAGCTGACGTGCCGGGTTGCCGGCAACCGCCTCCGCGAGGATCGCCGCCGTCCGCCTTGCCTCCCGAACACGGATCTGCGGGACCGCCACGTCGACGTAGCGCTCGACCATCGCCGCGGCGGCGCCGCGATCGACGGCATCCGCCACGAAGTCGTGCGCATCGCGGGCCGTGCCGCGCCACGCGAGAAAGAGCTCGCCCCCCGCGATCACACGGGAGTCGTCGGACACGCCTGAGACCGTCACCGCGGGTGAGCCCCGGAGCTCGCACGCAATGCCCCTCCCGCGAATCGCGGCGAGGAGGTGTGCGAGCGTCACACCGCCCGGTCCCTGGGGGCGACTACTCATCCACCGCACCTCCGGGCTCCGCCCCGCCACCGCTTTGGTGGGCGGGATCGGCGATGAGACGCACGGTGTCGCCCGCCACGACGGGCGTCCCGGCGGCGGGCTCCGTCCCGGCCACGGGGCCCGGCGATTCCCAGAGCACCTCGAGCCCGAGCGCATGAAGGCGGCGGGCGGCGGCACGGCCGGAATGGCCGGTCAGGACGGGAAGCGCGAATTCGCCGTGCGACCCGTGTTCAACGACAGCGGACGGCGCAGGCGGGCGGCGCGGCGTCGCCACCCGAAGGGCGAAACTCGAGAGGGAACCGGCGGGACCAGTTGCCCCGCCGGTTCCCGGACGCAGGCGGGCAAGCGCAGCGAACGCCCCCTGGTCGACGGGAGGTTCGCGCACCGCGAGGATCGCCTCCATCGTGGCTCGGGTGACGGGGGCCGCAGTCGAACCTCCGTAGTAGGCGCCGCGCGGCCGCTCGAGCTTCACGACAACCAAGATCTGGGGATCATTTGCTGGGAAAAAGGCGACGAAGGAGGGGAGATAGGCCCGCGATGCGTAGCCGACATCGCGGGCATACGCCCGGCTCGTTCCGCTCTTTCCGGCAACCGCGAAGGAGCCGAGGCGCGCGCGGGTGCCCGTGCCCTCCTCGACCACGCTGACCAGGACGTCGGTGATCTCGCGCGCTACCCGCCGGGAGACGACTCTCCGGACCGGGCGCGGTGGAAACGTCCGGATCGTGCGTCCGTCGGAATCCCTGATCTCCCTGACTAGGACCGGTTGCATCAGGACCCCTCCGTTGGCGATCGCACCGTACGCCATCGCCATCTGGAGAGGGGTCACTGAAATCTCGTAGCCGATTGCCAGAGAGGCGGGCGACTGCCCGCTCCAGTGCTCGGGGCGGCGTAGCCGCCCCGACGCCTCGCCCGGGAGCAGAATCCCGCTCCGAACCCCGAAGCCGAAGTCGCGAAGGGTCTCGTACTGCTCGGCAGGCGTGAGCCTCTGCGCGAGTTTCGCAACGCCCACGTTCGACGAGACGACGAGCACATCCCGCAGCGAAGCCGTCCCGACCGTCGAGACGTCGTTGATGGTCCGGCCGGCGAATGTCCAGCTCCCACGTCCTGTATCCACCGAGTCGTCGAACGTCGCCTTTTCCGCGCGCAGAAGAGCGGCCACGGTGAACGGCTTGAGCGTCGAGCCCGGTTCATAGGAGGTCGTGATCCCGCCCAGGCGTCCCGCATTCCCGTTCCTGAGCGACGCCATCGCGAGGATCTCCCCGGTCCGCGGATCCGTGACGATCACGTCTCCCCCCACCGATCGCGTGGACTCCACCGCCTCACTTAGCGCCTCAACCACGATTTCCTGGACCGCAGCATCGATGGCCAAGACGACCGAACCGCCGGCACGTGGCGCGCGTATCTCCCATGCTTCGCCCGGAATCGCCCCTCCGCGCGAGTCACGCGCGACGAATCCCGTGCCGAGACTCCCGCGCAGATGCGTCTCGAACTGCTGCTCGATGCCACCCGCCCCGGACTGATCGATCACGGCTCCGAGGAGGCCACGGCCCACGGCGTCCTGGGTATAGAAGCGAGTCAGTTCACGCTGGACATAGACGCCCCGATGACCCGAGAGCGTCTCACCGGCGGAGGGCGGGAACCGGCCGGGCACCATGACCCAGCCCTTCTCGGAGAACGCCAGCCGTTCGGCCTCGGAGACCGGGATCCGGAGCGCCTCCGCGAGAAGCGCCACCGTCCGGGTGGGATCGGCGAGTTCCCGCGGCGCGATCCCGATCCGAACCGTCTCGTGGGAGAGAGCCAGGGGGACGCCGCCACGGTCCACGATCGACCCCCGCTCGGCCGGCATCCGCGTCTCGATCCGGTGCTGCCGGCTCGCGAGGTCCCTCCACCGGTCCACCTCGACGACCTGCAGGCGTGCGGCGCTCCATAACAGACCGGCGGCCGCGATGCCCCAGATTCCGAACACGATCCGGCTGCGGAGCATCACCGTGGTATCCGGGACGTGCCGCAACGGACTGCGTCTCAGGTCCGGACTCACCGGACTCCCCCAAGATCGGCCGCGCCGGAGCGGGAGAGCCAGACGATCTCGGTCGCGTCCGGCGCACGCATGCCGAGGCGCTCACGCGCGACCCGCGTGGCGTGGGCCCGGCTCTCGAGAGCCCGGATCCGGTTTGTGAGATCATGCTGTTCGGCTATCACGAGTGACGTCTCGCGACGGACGCGGTCGACTTCCGCCAGCCCCTCGAGCGCACGCACCTGCCGCCAAGTCACTTGGGTCAGCGCCGCAAGGAGGAGGCCGACGACACACGTGCTCGCAAGGAAGGACTTCATGCCGCCTTCCTCCAGGAGCGCAGGCGCGCGCTCCTAGCGCGGGGATTCAACTCGACCTCGGACCGGGAAGCCCGGAGCGCCCCCCGGGTCGCGAGCGATCCCAGAGGCCTGCCCCTGCAGGCGCACTTCGGGAACCGGGGCGGACAGACACAGGACCGGCTCCACTCCGCGAACCGCTCCTTGACAATCCGGTCGGTAAGGGACTCGTACGCAATAACTACTATGACACCGGCAGGAAGGAGCGCATCCAGGAGGGCCGGAAGGGCCGCGCGCAGGAGCTCGGGCTCGCGGTTTACCGCGTAACGGACCGCCTGGAAGACACGGGCCTTCTCCCTCATGCCCGGAGGACGCCGGTAGGCCTTCCCCAGCGCTTCAACCAAGTGACGGGCGACCCGGAAGGGCCGGTCGCGACGTAGGAGCACGACCGCGCGCGCAAGCCGCCTCCAGCGCCGCTCCTCGCCGTACTCGCGGAACAGGCGACCAAGCTCGTCTTCCGGGAGGCCGTTGAGGAGATCCGCAGCACTCGCCCCGCCCCTGGACGGGCCCGCCATTCTCATGTCGAGCGCGGCCTCCGGACGGAAGGAAAACCCCCTTCTGTCCGACGCGAGCTGATGTGTGCTCACACCCAGATCGAGGAGTGCGCCCGCAAGCCTGGGGCCGGTGGCTCCCGCCTCCCGCGCGACCTCGTCGAAGGTACCCTCGACGAGCGAGATGCGGTCGGCGTAAGCGGCTACGGCGCGGGCGGCCTCGCGGAGGGCGGCAGGATCACGGTCCGCGAGAAGGACGCGGCACCCGGGATACCGGGCGAGTAGTGCCCGGCTGTGTCCGCCGCCTCCAGCAGTTCCGTCCATGATCTCCCCATCGCCGGCTGGCTCAAATTGGGCCAGCACCTGCCCGACCATAACGGGCTCGTGAAACGCGCCCGGGCCTGCCACCCTCAGCCAAAGATCCTGTGCATCTCCTCGACCCCGCCTCCCTCGGCATCGAGGTCGTCGGGATGCTGCCTCCGGAACGAATCCGGATTCCAGAGCTCGACGCGGTCCATCGCCCCGATCAGGAAGACGGAGGAACCGAGGCCGGCCTGTTCGCGCAACCACGCAGGGATCAGGAATCGCCCCTGCTTGTCCGGCACGACCTCCGTAGCCCTGGACATGACATCCCGAAGCTTGGTCGCGAGGTCCCGGCGCCCACGACGCAACTCCAGCAGACGCTTACTCACGTCCTCCCACACATCCTCCGGAAAGAGCGTCAGATGCGTGGGCTCCCACTTGAGCAGAACGAAGCGGCTGCCCGACGCCTTCCGGCGATATTCCGCCGGGAGGCTCAGCCGCCCCTTTTCGTCCAGCTGGTACTCGTAACGCCCGAGGAAGCCCGTCACCCGAACCTCTCCTCGTGGGATGCAGTGGGATAAAGTGGATATAAATGGTACAGAGTGGAGCAGCAAGGGGCAAGCGACGGGGAACACCCTGACCGGACAACACGGATGGCCGACGGATCCCAGGGGCGGGTGCGGGCACCACGGGCGATCACGGGACGCGGGCGGACGGGACGCTCCGGGCAGATGGACCGCCGGTGGCCCCGCACGCAGGGGAGAGGATTTCGGGGACGCCGGTGTCCCGGACCGGGGCGGCTACGGGTCGCGGGCGGTTGTCACCGGCGCGGGGACGCTGCCCGCGCTCCCCTACTCAGCGTCGGGAGCGGGCGTGGACAGTGGAGGGAGAGTGGACGGGGGGGCGTCCGGGGGGCGTCGGCGGCCGACCCTCCGGGGCTGCGGAATCGGGTGGGAGGGGGACTCACGCCCCCCGTCCCCCCACACCACCGGACATACGG